>NZ_RXPG01000020.1:0-5576 GCF_023757665.1 Rhizobium skierniewicense Ch11 | reverse complement strand
CCGCTACCGCCCCGAATACAGCAACCCAAAACCGCTGGAGCGAACTCAAAACTGGATAAAACTTGGGGGCAACGTCACTAGGTTGCCGGTTATCAAGTCGTGGCCAGCATTGTGGGCATAGCGCTTATTGCGAAGCTCTATGATTTTGTCATGCACCGGACGAAGCTCGGGCGGTAACGCGCTGCGAGAAACGCCGCTGCTATGCCACCGTCAATGAGGCGAGAGTAAGTCGTCACGAACGCCAACGTCAGCATGTCGTTTTCGAGCGCCCAATCCATCGTCGCTTCGAACTTGTTGGAGGACAGCCGATGCTGGATGTAGCGAAGGCTCGCCATAGTCGGGAACGCATGGACGAGACGATCAAGATCCTCAGATTGTCATCTGCTGTCTCCAGAACGCCTTGGCCTTCCTCTTTGAGTGCATAAAGCTGCTACTGCCATTCTTCGGGCAGATATTTGATGGCCTCTTCAGGAAAGACGATGTACTCCCGCGGCTCTCTTCTGGTTCTTCCACGTTGTCCTCTTTTCTACATCGCGCGGGTGCTCATCTCGATTCTTTCGCATCCGCGCGGTCGTTGATCCGTTCGCTCGCAGCCGTGTCGATAAACGCGAAGCAAATTGCCGGCGGCCACTGGAGACAGTGGATTGCTGGTCTCGCGGGCTCAATCATTCAATCGGAAACGCTCTGCGTCGAAATTTGCAAGAATTTCGGAAACCTGCGCTTCGGAGAGGCGAGGTAGCGCGAAAAGGCCGCGCACGCGATTGTAGGCATCCGTCAGAAACGTAATTTGGGCGCTGCCGTCCCAATCACGGCTCTGTCGCATCGTCATCACGTCATTGCGGCGTGACTGGATTCGATCCATCTCCCACTCAGCAAACCAGCGAAGGTCGCGGACACTGTAGAGGCCTGCCTCTACCCGTCGCGCACCAAGCGCCCCGTAGCGATCCATCACCTGCATCGATCGACGCAAGACTTGCGACCACTGTCCGAGCATGAGGTGGTCCTTGAGAAGCGCGTAGTTCTTAGTCGGGGCTATGACGCTACCGTGGAGCAACCAAAACTCGCCAGTGTCCTCAAAAAACATGGTAACATTGGACGTCGATGAGGGCTGTCCGTATTCACCGGTGAGCCAATATCTGACGAAGCCCTCTTCCGTCGCACCGAAATCGCCGGATGCTGCCCCGTCGTGGGGCGCTTCAACTCTCATTCCGTTGTGAAGCGTTGCTATGTCCGCGACCGATGGAGGGTGTGTATTCCAGCCAGCTGGGATGATCCTCATGTAGGAGCGCGGGACGTCGGGAAGCTGGATCTTTGTGCGGCCTGGCCGACCGAATGCGTCGTTGTGTGTGAGCGTTTCTTTGGCTGAAGCCCAGATCGACGGATTCTGCGGATTGGCGGGCGCACCAACTATCACCTTGTCCACGGCGATTTGTTCGGCCCTCTCGGAGAGGTTACTTCGAGCGCGCCTTTCAGCTCTCTGACAAGTTTTTTGTTGACGCTTTTTCGCGTGGTGGCGTCAGCACCATCGGCGAGAACATAGGTGATGACTCGCCTTTGACGAATGTCGAACGGGAGGTCTTCGATCTCAGCGCCCGACGCCGTGTTGAGCACCCCGATCACACGCTCCCAACCAGGCTTCTGCATCGCCCAGCCGAGTTCAATCATGACGTTGGGATTCGGGAGCCATTTTCCTGCCGATGATTGCGCGATCGGGGTCAGATCGGCGACGAATACGGCGGCATTGGCGATTTTGGTCAGGATGGTGGAGGCGATGTCCACCATGCCACGCTCGCCCTTTGTGTCGTGGTCGACCTCTGGTCGGTCGGCGTCGTTGACGTCCATTTCGGCGTTGATCTGTTCGATCGCTTCCACTAGCGCGGCGCGAACAAATGTTCTGCATGTCGCCGACGAGAAGTCGCTTTGCCATGACCAAAAGACTTTGGGCGGTTCCTGGGAGCTCACGTTTGTACATCGATTGGCGTTGGCCCGTCGCTGCGGCGCGACTGCTTGGCAAATTTCCGCAAAGATGCGGGTAATCCTATTTCGATGAAGTAACGTGCCACCCGAGCTGCGAAGCGTCCTCTCCTCATTATACGCACCTGATGTCATATACTATGGATGCTATATTGTAGCGATGGAGGAGTGAGTGTCAGCAGCGAATACACAAAATAATCCTATCATGGAGGCGCTTGAGCAGTTCGAGTGGGCGGAAGCCAATCTCGTGAAGTTGGAACGGCTTTGGGATGAGATGGCCGCGATGATCCCAACCGGAGTCGTGTTCGGTGAGAACGTCGAATACGAGGACCGGGGACGCTCATTCGATCTTCTCCTCCAGAGCCTTCCGAAAATTGGAGGTTGGAAGCCGACGGCAACGCTTCTGGATATTGATGGCCTTGCCCAAAGCAGGCTCGACGCGATGGAGATCGATGAGCCGAGCGCACAGGTTTCCGTCGAGCGCTGGATCGAAGAGCCCGGGCGCGAGCTGCGAGAGTACCGCTTTCGGCTCAACAATATGCGAAAGGAGCTCATCCGCGACGCGCTTTTTGGCTTGATCGATCAGATCGATGCTGACATTCGCGCGGTTCGAGCGGCGGTGGGACCGGACGAGGATCCTCAGGAGCGGCTTGATGGAGGACTATGGAGCGTCATGCGTGAGCATATGGATCAGATCGAGGTGTTACTCGGCTCCAGCGTTAGGAAGCCGGCACGCTGGTCTGACATGCTGCGGCACATCCATTTTGGTCATGTCGGCGACCTCCATGATATAGAATCGATGGATTGGCCTAACGTAAAGACCACGCTGCGCAAGGGCTTGTACGGTGTGAACGAGGCCGTTCCGGTGCAAGTTGAGGACCTGTCGATCCTGGTCGCGGCGCGACCGACAGGGCCAATCACGACAGCACTCGCTTGGTGGGAGATCGATGACGAAGCTTTTGAACGTTTGATTTTCACGCTTATCAGCGACACGCCACGTTACGAAAATCCGGAATGGCTTATGCAGACGAGGGCAGCCGATCGGGGCCGTGACCTTTCGGTGACACGGCTAATCCAGGACGAGCTTTCGGGTACGCAACGGCTTCGCGTAATTATCCAGTGTAAGCACTGGACGAGTCGTAGTGTAGGACTTCCCGACGTAGCGGCAACGAAAGAACAGATGGCGCTGTGGACCAACCCGCGGGTCGACGTGCTGGTTGTAGCGACCAGCGGCAGATTCACCGCGGATGCCGTAACGTGGATCGAACAGCATAATGCAAACGGTGCCGCTCCGCGCATTGAAATGTGGCCGGAAAGCCATCTCGAACGTCTCTTGGCGACCAGGCCTGCAATTATCGCCGAGTTTGGGTTGCGTGGGCACTGATATGCCGTGTGCAGGGCTAAAATTGAAGTTCCAGCTCTTTACCTTGATAGGGTCGATTTGCGGGTCCGGGATGTAGATTTTCGCGGGTGTGCAAACCCTTGTCGAGACGTCAGGGATGGCCACCCGAATGGGGAAGGCCTACCAGGGGCTTCAGCACAGCCAGCAGCCCGTCTCGAAGGGGACGCCCACGTTCTTCCGGTCGAGGCTATGGGGCTTTTTGAATGGCCGGTCCGCCAAGCCCAAACCGCTCTTTCATCTCGCCAGTGCGAACCCGGGTATCACCAGCGATCTTGACAACCAGCCCTTCAAATACGCGCTCGAAAGCCTCCTTGGTAGCGTCCTCTGACAACGACTCCACCTGTGCGAGCGGAAGCAATGGCCGCATATCGGTTAGCAGCCGCGGATTCGCCAGCTTTGCGAACATTCGTTCTTCGGCCTGGGCGCGGGAAATCGATTGGCCTGCAAATTGCAGATAGCGGCCGAACAGCTCTGCAACCAGATCAGCGTCAAGACCTTCGAACACATCAAGGGCATGGGAGAGATCGTAGAGATCACGACCCTTGTCGCGCTGCAGGAGAGCCCGAAGCTTCGTGGCCAGCATTTCCTCCCGGGAGAAGGTCGGAATCGCGGCCTCGCCGGCAAACCAGGGATTTTCTATCCGAAGCGGTAGAGCTTGAGGCGGATCGTAGGTTTCGATTTCGCGCGTGTTGATTTCGACCTTGAGACGAATAGGCACGCCGCTTCCGTCTTCCGCCTCTACACGAAAGCGAAATTAGGGGCGACCGGGCTCTGGTCGAATTGCGCCCGGCCAAGCCAAGGTTCGAGAATTTCCCGCAGCCGATCCAAGATTGGGCCGATCGGGCCTGCGGTCGTTCGGACGAGATCTATATCTTCCGAGTAACGAAGCGGCTCGGGGAAATGCAACTTGTTCAGCGCCGTACCGCCGCGAAAGCGCAGTTCGGCGGAAAGGAGATCGTCATTGAAGATGTCGATGAGAGCGCGGCTGATGATGAGATCCTGCTCGACCTGACGCTGGTCCGCCCATGGCACAACGCTGCCCCAGGCAACAATATTCTGAGCGGGGATCATTCATCGACCTCCGGCGCGCGGCGCACGATCACGTGCCAGCGGTCGTCGCGCTCCTGCGGCGTGGGTGTGAAATCAGGATCGCGCGTCTCATGTCGGTCCAGCTCCGTCCACGGTGTCGCACCGCGCGCCATCAGCGCCGAATGCATCGGATCGGACAGAGTCTTGTGTCCCAGCCGCTCCAGCAGATAACCGAGACGTTGAACGACAGGCCGCTCAGTCGCATCGGACAATGCGGCCAACTGGGAAGGATCGATTTTTTCGACTAGATTCATAAGGACCGTCGCGACGTTATCGATCCCCCCCGCCGCCTGTGGATAGCGCAGGAGGTCGAGCGCCGTAAGCGCGGGGGATGATATCTTCATTCTGCCTGTATCCGTTTTGCGGTCCTCAATGCCCACCTCCACAGCTGCAATGTCCTTGCGGTAATAGAAGACGATCAGATTACGGCCCGCCTTGATCTTCGGCATGCGTTTGGGCGTGACGATCTGGAATTCCATCACGGCCTGGTGCGTGGCGCCGTGAAGCTCCGCCGCCTTCAACAAGCCGACATAGTAGGGCTGCAGCTCGTGGCGCATCAGGGCGTCGATGTACCATGATGGCGGAGGCGCGCCCCAGGAGGCAAACTGTGGGGGCACCGCAACATAGAGCCCCTGCCGGGGCCTGATCAGAGCCTTGCGGCGTTGAAGGCGCTCGGCGGCATCGAGGAAGGCGCCGCGTTCGACGCCCAGCGCCTGTTCGGCCTGCTGGCGCGTAAAGACTACTTGGCCCGCAGAGAGCAGGCGTGCAATATGAGTTGACAGCGCGGACCGTTGATCGTGAACCATGCGTAACTATCCGCTCTTAGCGCGGATTTTTCAACATGAATCGTACATTCTCAACAAATCGTTTTCGCTTTTCCGCGCCAAGTGCGGCTTTTCGAACATGATTAATCACCGCATTCTGCCCTGCCGGCGGCGGCGATAGGTGTTTGGATTCACGATGCTCGTCATGCCGCGCCACCGCCGTGAACAAGAACGATCCGCCAGTGAGGCCTATCTCGCTGGTCTGAAATTGTTTGATCCCGGCATTTGATGGTGCGATATTTTCCAGTGAATGGAAGGATGCACTATGGGCCAGGTTCACCACGCAA
>NZ_RXPG01000002.1:0-197296 GCF_023757665.1 Rhizobium skierniewicense Ch11 | reverse complement strand
CTCTCTCTCTCTCTCTCTCTCTCTCTCTCTCCTGCCTCTCAGATGCTGAACCATGCTCGCAAACGAATGGGCTGAGCCGATAAGAGTGCGCCGCCTTTTGGAGGCACCCCGAATTGCTTGCTAGGCTGCGATTTGCCGGGCTTCCCATTCATGTCGCAGATCATGACCGCAATGACCTAGCAAGACCTCGCTATATTGCCAGACCGGTGGCTTCAAGTCCGCCGGACGGATCGGACTTTTGAGCTCGTCATTCGAGGCCGGGCGAATCTAATAACGGCGTGCCGGGTCAGCAACCGGGACGGCAGATAGAAGGCGTTTGGTTTAGGGTATTGTACGTTCTCGAAAATTGCCTGCCGCGGTTCTATCTCGACAATCTCGCCAAGATACATCACCAGAACGCGGTGGCTTACGCGTTCGACGGCTGCAGTGTCATCTGAAACAAAGACATGGTGATGGAAGCTGTCGTTTCCGGTCGGGCCGACATAGGCTACGCGGATGGCCCCTCAGATCGCCCCGGCTTTCTTTTGGAAACCCGCTCGCTTGCCGCAATCGTCGCTATACGGATGGGACACAGGCTGGCCGGTCTCGAGCGGATTACCCCTCAGGATTTGGCTGGCAAACGGATCATAAAACAGGAAACAGGCACACTGTTCGCCATGCGGGTCGAGGTGGCCATTGGCGGTATCCCCCGTCGTCCCTTTCCTCGAAGTGAACTTGTCGCATGCGGCATTCAGTCTGGTCCGCGAGGGCGCGGGGATCGCAATAATCGATCCTGCCGCAGCCATCGAATTCAAAGACAGGATCGTGCTGCGGCCATTCTCGATATTTATCGATGCGGGGTTCCTCGAAGTCCGTTCAGTGAACGGTGCTACCTCTATAATCGTGGATCGTTTCGCAACTGAATTTTGGAACTTTCATGACGCCTTGATGGCACAAAGCTGTTTGGTAAGCTGACCTGTTCTAGCACTACTTTGGCGAAAAGGTTCGAATGTGTGGAACATGTCCGTCGACGTGAATTCTTCCAGACTTCGAGGGGCTGAAGCCCGCCAGGAGTGTTGCGTTACTCAGCAAGTAAGTACGGAGAAGCAAGGGGTCACTTTGTCTTTCTTGGAGCGATCAAGCATCTGACGGATTATTATCGGCCTACCTATCATCCCCACGTGTTGGCTGCCCGTGGCGATCTGGGCATCACGCTGCCGATCTCAGGGACAGGCTACGCGCTCGAATTGATTTCCTTTGTCACATTATCGATGGGCTTCTTGATCTGCTGCGTCGGCTTGGCAGTAGTCTACGGCTCGACGCCGAACGAACAAAGATTTTCGTTGATGAACTAGATGACTGCTTGAAGAGTCGGGCCATCAGCACCTTCCTGAAAGAAGCCGAAACTTTGCGCAGAATCTTGTTGCGTGGGAAAGTTCACGGGGCTCCGCTCACGAGCCTTCGTTGTATTAGCCATATCGATGCGGCCTTAGCATTTGCAATTGTCGCCTCTCTCCTTCATCTACTCATGTAGCGCTACTTACAATCGGAAATTGGATACGAGAAACAGGTAACAGGCTATTGCTGCAGGCACCGCCAGACCACGACGCCAGTCGCCGGTCCGCAGTTAGCGGGAATAGCGACCGAAGGCCCGAAACGTCTGCCCAAATCTAGCCCTTTTTTGCTAGGACTTTGAGAAAAGGTGGCAGGATATATCGAGGTGTAAAATATCATTTAGGTATTAATCATAAAGAGTTACTTGATGTTTTATTTTTCCGCTAATCGGTTCATTTTCAGTTATTCGTACCCGCTAGACTGGGTGCCGTACAGTTTTACAATAATTAATCCGAGCCCAAATCTGAGAAATTCACATACCCTACCTGGAGTTCTAGGTGCGCGGCATAAGAATCTAGCAAATTTGGAATATTCGCTTAATTTATCTAAGATTGACCTGTTTTCCGAATTATTAGAGATATGTTCTCTTAAGGGATAATCCAGTAATTGAGACTTTGTGCCAATCCATTTTGTTTTGATTGTCTTGTAAAGTTTTTCCTTTCGACCCGTTATCACGGATTGAAAAATCAACGCTTCACTCCTTTCGACTTTTTTAATGCGGTTTCTAAATTGAATTTCTAATCTTTGAAAATGGATATTTATGCTATATGACTTTATCGCCGCGAATAACTAAAGGAGATTTAGGCGGAACTTTAGGCGCTCATTTCGCGATTGGCCCACGGATGATGTAAAACACTACCTAACAAATTTGGAAAAAACACCAACCACCGACAAAGTCGGTCCAAAGTCGCATCCACTGAATTATTCACTAGTCTTTTGACGGGTGAAAATGTGCTTTAGGTCCACTAATTCCACTGTTGAGTAGGTAACGCCTCAATATATGGAAATTGCCTCCTAATTTCTCAATTCACTCTTTCGGCATTTTGAGCGGACTCCTATAAGTATTATAACCTCTGCCCTCACACTCGCCATCGAAACATCGAGCAATGAGTCATTCTTGGATAGACTTAAGGGGCAAGCCCGCCGGAAGCGTAAAAAATTTAATAGATCATCAGAAAAATTTGCTTAAGGGCACTTGGAGTAGCGAATTTCAAATTCCGGATACCAGCGAAGTTGTTGAGACAAGCGAGTTATACTTTCTATACGGGCCGAGCGAATTGCTCACAAATTTCAATGAGCAAAACGGTTCTCTCCTGATGGATGAAAAAGCGACGTGGGGGGTGTCTAACGTGGCCCCCTGGCAGTTGGAGTTAGACTTCGTGACTGCAAACCACTTCACAACCTACTTTGCGCTGTTCAAGAGCAACCTGTTCACGGCTGAGGATCACGAGTTTGTCAAACACTCGCGCTGCGCGGTCGAGGTCAGATATCCTGTCGTCGCGGTCGGGTCGCTCCCGTAACACGCGATGACAAACTCAAATCTAGGTCGCAGTACCATCAAGCGCCACCCCTCAGCAATGAATCTCTTGTTATCTAGCTTATTTACGTCATTTCGTGACTGTACCGTTTTTACTTAAATGTTGTAATGTTGCCTCCTTAATAATAATCGAATTAATAATATTTGAGTACGCCATTTTAGATATTTGCAGGTGAAGTTAATCGAAATTCCTACAGAAATATTTTGTAAAAATGTTGCGTCTTTATTATAAAAATCTAAAAATTATCCCATCGTAGATAAGTAAAGATTTTAAATTGTTAAATTGCAAGAATTAAGAAAGAAGGGCCTCCCCGATTTCGACATTGAGAAATAAATTGGTAAAATTCAAACACGAGGACAGTAAAACTGGTGAAAATGTGGAATTGAAAATTGATCTGATAATGTCCAGTATCCTCGCTTTCATCTTACACATTACGTTCGCTATTATCATCCTCTTTAGCGTAATTTGCCAGCGTGGTGTAGCATCCGCACCCCCGGCAATTGCCGATTAAATGAGACTTTTCACATCGATTTTTAGTCAATATTTGGAGGCCACTTCCCGACAAGCGTGAAAGCTTTCGGCTCGCTTTTGACATTTGTGCCAAACTTTTCTTCTGTGGGTCCCTGCCGCCACGACTTTTTGTATGTTTAAGAAGCGAAATAATGCGTGTGGGATCCACGCCGTAATTTTCACGCGGAGACGCGTTACGCAAAGTCAAGCACTCAATTATGTGTAGGGTCGGGGAGACAAGCGGTGCGT
Source organism: Rhizobium skierniewicense Ch11 (assembly GCF_023757665.1). Classification (NCBI taxonomy): domain Bacteria; kingdom Pseudomonadati; phylum Pseudomonadota; class Alphaproteobacteria; order Hyphomicrobiales; family Rhizobiaceae; genus Rhizobium; species Rhizobium skierniewicense. Next base: position 193,625 of record NZ_RXPG01000002.1, on the reverse strand, counting down.
GTATATCCTTGCAATTTTCAAATTATTGGTCTTGTCCTTTTGACTTGGGGTGAACCGAACGCCTCGATATTCCCACGTAGAACTTTAATTATTCACCTGAATGATTAATGCGGCGCCGGACCCCCATTTGTTCAATTGTTTGGGAACGAGCCCTGTTAGATATTCAAGTGACAATAACTCACAACAATCCCGAGCCGTACCAATTATTGGCAGCAATCATGTGGCTCACCTTTACCACTATAAGTACGCTTCATTCTCAGGAGCCTTAAGAAATTAAGTTCTCTACCTTTGTAGAAAAAATACCACAAGTATGGGCTATACACGTCCCGTTTTCCAAATGATCGATTTGCGTGATGTAAGCGATCATGCCCTTGCAAAGTCCGCTCTAATCGGAGCGGAGGCAGTATATCGTGAATTTGTGGAGAAAACCCTAGCCAGCGCCCAAAAATCTTGGGTTGACTCGCTGAGGCGTCATGACGATCCGGACGATGCTGTTGGCATAATCCTAGCGCGATTTGCAAAAAGTCCCTGTCTGCACGGGCCGAGGCTGGAGCGGTTTGACACAATCTTTACCGATCATCCTCTCCTTTTCGTTTATGGTCCTCGCGAGAAGATTATACAATATACGAGAAATTCCCTCATCTCCGTTCATGCAACGATTGGCCTTGTGGCATGTTCCGTAGCGCCGTATGCTGAGGGTGTTACGTACCAGAGCCTACGCTATAGGCATAATCAGATATCCCCAGGTTCCTGCCTTTTTGAGGATGCTTTAGAAGCTTATATTGCTTTTTTCCCAAGCAGGTCATTTCTGGAGTTGCCCTGTCCTGTGTTTGAGGTCCACAATGGTTATGTTCATAAGTACTTCGCCCTGCAACCCGGACACCGCTTTTGGTGTGAAGTCATAGCGGTTGGTTTGGCTTTTCCTCCCGCGGGTACGGAAAGACCAGTTAACAAGGCAACCCATGCGAAAAATCGCCCTCGGGGGCGGCTGTGTTGTTGCATCAGTTAAGAAGAGATATCTGCAGCCCTACATGGGAGAGCCAAGGCGGCATTCCCGAGAATAAAGCCAGAAGGTTGACTCAAAATCAGTATCCCGATCGAAAGCATCTTATCAGAGTATATGGGGTTTGCGCTATAATATTCTTAATGCATGCCTATGTAATATCATAGACTTGTTTATTTTCTGTCTTTCTGCTGTGAACGTTGTTTTTATGTTTGAATAAATAGTCTGTAAAATATTGAATTAGTTTTAATGATGAGTATTGTTCTGATTCGGCTTAATCGTATTACTGTCTCAAGACACATAATCCAATATTTCGTAACAGGCTACAAGAATACTACACGCATGCACCAGATGTTGCAAAAAAGTCAAATAAGCCACTGTATTGTGCTCATAAAATCAAACCATTTACGTGCAAATGTCTATAAATGTAATAAGCCGATAGAAAAAAATGTGATTAGCACAAAGTAAATCGTGTATTTCTCGACATAATGGTTCCTTCAAGGCCGAACTTTGAGCCTTTTAATCTCCTATCCATTGGCGATTGTCGAGAAATGTGCTTCATAATCGGGTGTATTTGCTCGCTATATCGTATTTATATTCGAGATAATCTCCTCCTTTATCAGGAGATCTGGGTAAAATATTGGGTGAGCAAATTTAAAGAGGGCGAACTGAAGAGCGAGATCGCCGCGATGTATCTCCGTTTTCCATTTCCGCATCCGCTGGAGATTCAGTCCCCCGTTTATCCGGAGGTGATCTGTAGCAACGCGAAGCCGATTTACATCTATTCCTCAAGGGACGCCGTACTGAGCTATGTGCAATCTGGGGATGTCTGCCGATTTGGTAAGACAAATGTGCTTGCATGTACATTGGCTCCATACCAGTCAGAAGTCTCAATCAAAACAGTACGACATTTGTTCAAGTGTTTACGCCGTGAAAATTGTTTTGGGGACGACTCCGGTGAGGGCGATTTGAGTCATTTTGTGGCCATCCTTCCCACTACCTCTTTCCGGGATGGGCCGCGGTTTCACCTCGGAGGCCAAACTGTTCAATTTTTTTGGAGAGAGGGAGGTGTGGAGTTCCGCCACGACATTCTTGCGTTTGGCAAAGCGTTATTCATTGGAAAGCTGGCCGACGGATTGTCATGCGACTGGAATTGCGCGGGGGAGGATTCCTGTTTGGAACGTGGTGAGACTGCTTCATGGAGAGGCAAAATTCCAATGACCGTTCGAGAATCGAGAACACCTGATGCTTGGCGTGTAGAGGGCATGAGATACGGATTTGTCCACCCCGTGCGTCCTTCAAATATGACTCCAATGCACGATTATTCTTGCCAACCACTGCTTTCCGGAAATTTGGAGCCGAGTGTTCGTCATAAAGCTTGGAAGCGCTTCATGAAAAAGATTCAGGAAAAACGCAGATCCTTTTCAAAATTGTTTTCTCTTTGATCAGAGCAGTAGGGAATGTATTTTGTTTGAGAATGACGCTGGTTACGCTTTCGATTTTGTCAGTTTCAATAATAAGTTTGTGATATCTGAAATGTAATCAGAAGTATTAAATGAACCAGAACTTAATATTTTGAACTTTAAGTTTACTAAATTATGAAAATCACGGCATATAAAATATATGTCCCAATTAGTTTAGGATTTTTATCAACGACGCTTAAATTATTTATCGGGTCACTACGCATATTGTGATTAGAAATATCAACGATACGAAGTATTCGTAGAGCCACCGATAATTTATTTAACAGTACATAAGAAAAACAAACGTTACATGAATTTCTGAAACAACACAAACACAGATAAAGCCACACACATTTATGACATAGGCAGAGATTATTCAATATTGCGTAAGATCACGCGATTTCTGGCAGGAGCATGTCTTCAACTCAGCCCAAATGGCAGTTGAAATACTGGAACCGCCCCATATGCAGGAGCGGATCATTCATTGTTTGTTTGGTTGCCTTTGCCAACATGGGAGTCCAAGGTTTCAGGCAAGCTTCGGCAATGAGAGGGCCAACGATCTTCAGGATTTCTGGGTCTATGCCCGAAGCGTCGAAGTCCTTGGTATCAAGCACGTGAAAGCTTACCGGATAGTTTTTGGCTGCTTCCTCAAAAAAAGTCTTGACATCGAGCATGCTACCCCGGCTCCCTCCTCCTGGGACGGTGAGAATATACCGCGCCTTCGTACCAGGACGCACTGTCTCCACGACACTGTGGAAAAAGTCAGTGGCCCCAACAACATGCACGTCGAACCCGAACCTCTCCTGCAGAACGCAAAGCCCGTAAGCGTGCGGGACGAGTAGGTCAGATCCTGAGGCTATGAAATAAAGGGGGGTATCACTCTTGAAGTCTTCAGCAAATGCCTCTCCAGCCAACACACACTTCCTTGCAGCATGGAACAATGCCACCGGTAGCGCTTTCAGGGATGATGCCAGGGCTGGCATAAAGCTCCAACTTTCCTTGATTTCCAAAATACCGCCAGTAAATGACGCCATTAGCATGTGGGTAGCATGGAAAGCCTGGGTTGTTTCCCCGGTGAAAAATGCACTGTGACCATGTGAGGCGAGCGGGGTATCTTGAGACTTCGTGAAGACCACTGTTTTACAAGGCTTGTCCTTCAGGCGCTTCGCCGCTTCTACAGTTTCTGGAGTTTTCCCGGACTTTGATGACAGGATAATTAAAGTGTCTGCGGCATCAGCGATTGATGTGTTGGCTTTCAGTAGGTCCACGAATCTCGAAGCGGCGTGGCTAATGAAGCAGAGGTTTTGCGCAACCTCGTCAGTATACGCATTCAAGCTTTTTCCGATTGCCAACCCAGCACCAGCAGATACGAAGAACACCTGCCTCAGTCCATTGGCGGCGAGGCGCCGCCCGGCTTCTGCGACATTTCCAAGCTGTTTGATCGTAGGGTCAAGTTCCTCAGCGATCTTGGCTGGTTCGATCGACAGGGGTGTGTAGAGCATGTCCATCGAGATGAATTATGCAAAACAAATGCTCGTGTAATATGTTGTTGATTTGTGGGAGTATAATAGACAGCGAGGCTATTTATCCTTTTTAGAAACGCGAAAGACGTCACATTGAGCGTCACACGCATTTTTTTCTTGCTGTAACACGTTGGTTTAGTTCACTTTTGACTAGCGAGGCTTGGCGTGTCAGAGCATCTATTCAAAAGTCACTAATGGCTGCGGATCAAGGAAAAGTAAGATGGAAGGAGAATACGAGCAACATGTAGGCCCGGATAGTATGTCCCACACGCCGAAATCAACGACAAAAATGGTAGAAAAATATCAGTTAACTGAGATACTTACGTCATGGCTCACGTGCTGATTGAAAAATAATTAGTATAAACAAGGACGGCAACAACAAAAACCAAAACAACTATATTCATCAATCTTATCTAGTTCTCAAAAAAATCATATCTTCACACGTGAAAATGCCAATTTCTCAGGCCTACCTTGGCTCTGCAGAGCCCCCAAGTGGAATCAAAAGTTTTTACTTCATCCGACATGGCACGACCGACCTCAACGAGAAGGAGATGGTCGTTAACGGCGAGAAGCACTGGGGCGTGCAAGGTTCGGGAACGAACATTGGTCTTAATGAAAAAGGGGTACGCCAGGCTCTGTTGGCCGGCAATGTTCTTCGGACCCTTCCAATAAGCAAGGTTGTCTGTTCACCACTTTTACGTGCACTTCAGACTGCCTTCATCGCTAATCCGGGTTGTCCCACCTTTCAGATTGAAGATGATCTTCAAGAGCGGGATTTTGGTGAACACGAAGGCGGCTTTGGTCCGCTTCAGATGTTTGAGGACGACTATCCCGATTGTGAACCTACTGAAATCTTCTCAATCCATGTCGCCAAGGCTCTCAAGCATGCACGTAAAGAAAACGTGCTTCTCGTCGCCCATGGAGGTGTGCTGAGGGTTGTCGCGGCACTGCTCGGGGTTGCTATAACTGATGAGCATACCGACAATGGGCGTGTTCTACATTTCAGTCTGGATGCCGGAAACTGGTCTGTGCGTGTAATCCAAAGTCGTGTAGTTATGGTCACTGGCGCAACTCGCGGCATCGGCAAGGCCATCGCGCAAGAACTTATTAGGCACGGCTATCGAGTGAGTTTGGGTGCCCGCAACGTACAAGATCTGGAAGCAGTTTTTGGCGACCAGAACGAAGCTCTTCACTATGCATGTTTTGATGCACTGGATCACAGCTCAATGAAAGATTGGGTGAGCACGACCGTCGCGAAATTCAACAAGATCGATGGATTAGTCAACAATGCTGGCTGTGTCGATCATGTTGACCTCGAGAAAGAGATCAATGTCGAGATGCTTCAAAAGCAATGGGATATCAACTGCGTGGCCCCTCTAATCATGACAAAGCTATGCATGCCTTATCTGATTGAATCTGGTTCTGGCCGCATCGTTAATCTCAACTCAATGTCTCGCCAGCGTGGGTTTAATTCCTTTGTTGGCTACAATGTGACCAATCATGCATGTGGGAGCCTAACACAGATTATCAATCATATCGGATTGGACCATCGTGTAGGAGCAATTGATATATGCCTAGCTGTTTCCGCTACCAACATGAGTTCTTTGACTGATACGGTTGGGCCTGAGCATATCGCAAAACTCATCCGCGAAGAAATTGAGCGTCCCAACATTGCATTCAACTGATGAGCTTCTACTATGTTTGTGAAATAATTGCGCATTATGTGATTTGCGTTGGGCTGCAAGCAATATTGTGTGTATTTCTGATTATGTATTCCTGCCTATGTAATTGCGAAGTTTCAATTATTATATGATATTGTCTTGAATTTCAGTATTTTACGAATTCAATAATTTTAATTTCAAAATATCACTGTAGTATTGAAAATTACAAACATAAAAATTTATTTAAAATATAACAATAAATTGCAGTGTTTTATTATTTTGAAAGGTCAAGGTAAATCCTTGTGATATTCTACAAAACGCGCAGGGATAATAAAGGTCTCAGTAGTATTACTGAGCAATATTGGGGCGGTGTCAGTCCCTAGCCAACTGAAATGGTGTGATTATCTTGCATCCTTTATCCACTACGATCCCCGTGTCACCATAGCGTGCTCCGCCAACACCGTATTCATAGACTCCCGGCTCAATAGCAATCATGTCACCTTCCTTAAGTACTGTTGGGTCCCCGGCTTTGATACGAAATCCAACGCCGCCAGAACCAATTGACCGCCCAGTGCCATGCTGCATTCCTTCCTCATAGCCATATCGGACAATAACATCCAATGCGGCGTTGTGCACTTCTCCCGCCGTCACACCCGGACGGACTGATGCCCAAGCCGCCGCCGAGGCCTCACGCGCTGCTTTCAAGATTTTTTTTACAGCTTGCGGCAATTCCAGTGTGCCAACGACTACGGGTCGGTCAAAGCAAATTTCTTGCCCAAGAAATGTCGGCGTGCAGCAACAAATTTGGACTAGGTCGCCTTCCCTCATAATGCGTCCAGCAGCTACAGAATGCGCATGCGCTGAGCGCTCGGGCCCGCTACCCATAACAGTGAAGCTGGAACCGAGGGGTGAGTAGTTCACATCTCCCTTCAAAAACTTGGCCACGCACTCTGTTGCAGCGCAGTAGCCTTGGAGAGCCGCCTGCCACTCAGCGATACCTGGTGTGATCGCATCCAAGATTGCCCGAAATTTATGTACGGCAACTTCGGCAGCTTGCGACAACCGGTTCATGGCCGCTGCATCATTGAAGCGGCGAATATCTCCGACTAAGTCTGAGACATCCGAGATACCTATAGGATGAAATTTTTTAACGAGGAGATCGAGATTTAGGGCAGTGATTGTATCACAGTCGATACCAATTGTTGCTGCTTGTGGCGCCGCTTTTTTGATTCGATCGGCGATAGCATCTTCAAATGACCTGAATAATCCAGGTTCTTCCCAGTCCCCCCATTCTGCAATGACCTTCTCGGTACATTTCTTGCGTATCACAACTGCTTCGATACGAGGCGAGACAAACACTGGCTCTGAATCTGGAAGTACAATAAGGAAGACTGGCCTTACGTCTGGGAGGCCGTCCAATCCTGAAAAAAAACGATGGCTAGCCGAGCCGTGCAACAAAATAATTTCCAGCTTAATCTTTTTCATCTCGGCTTGGAGACTAGCGACGCGGTTGCGGTAGTCCACTCTAGGTGAGGAGAAACTGTTTTCGGTTGCAGTAAAACTCTCTTCGCTTAAACGGTTTGAAGATAGAGCCATGTCTTTGAGGGATATTAACAAATATAAGAGGTATTTGTAAGAAGGCAAGTTTGTTTGCTTGAGTTGGATTTGATTGCATAAATTGGTTAAGGTCTATTTATAGGTGTAGTAAAAGGCTATGGATTGTGGGCCACGTATTCTACCGCCACTCTCTAAAGTCTATGGATCTTTTTTAAACGAGTGCAAAAAAGTTTACGAAAGCGGCGTGAAAGCAGCCTATAGCTGAAGTTTGAACGCTTTGCTTTGTCATATTGGTTCTGAACGCAAGCACTGACGTATTACTTTTGGAATGGCATGCTGTAGCCGATTAATTTATTTACGTATCCATTTCACAAGCGCTTGTGTCCTTCCCTGATTGGCGCTGAGTGGCAGGATATATGACGGTGTCGTGTCCGTGCAAATGTTCGTTGATGCGAAAATTTGTCTATGCTCTTCCTGTGGATGGGAAGTTGGAATGTCCGCGGGTTTGCAAAGTAGAAATGTCCGCATGTCACCACACGCAACACCGACCAGCCCCGATCTGAGCGGCTGATCCCGCTTGCAAGATCAGATCGGGGCGGGTGATTGACACACCTCTTCGGCTTTAGCTTTGAGACGCCTCACTCCGCAGCCGGCTGTTGCGACAGTGCTTTCTTTCGCCGCGCAATCACAACCGGATCGGTCGTGAAGTCTTTCCGACGACCAGGTCCACGAGCGCGTTTGATGTATCCATTCTTATCGCTGTTGTTCTTCACGTCAGGCGCCGGGCGCTCGTCCTGACGCTCCTTGATATATGCCAGGACATCACCGAGCCGCCTGTTCTCGGTGATCGCCGCATGCGTTACCCGCTGGTCCTTGTCGAACACCTGATAGGGCAGGGAATGTCCCTTCCATCGCACATCCAGCCGACCGTCCGCATAGGCATAGGTCTCGACATAACGGCCAACCAGGCCACGCGTCACCGCGGTCTCCTCCAGCATGATCCGCTTGCGCTCGAACGAAAACGTCAGCTGCGATCCGACATAGCGCTGCTCGCGCTTGCACAGGATCTCAGTCAACCGATCCGGCGCCAGATTCAGCGGCCGATGCAGATCGTCGGGACGGGCAGGGACGATTGCAAAACGCGCGTTGTAGTCCTCTATGAAGCCCGGCAAGAACGCATTGCCCGCCTGCATGCTGTCGATGCCAGAAAGCCTGAGCTCCTTGACCAGGCGATCCTGCAGCGTCCGGTTCATCCGCTCGACCCGACCCTTGGCCTGGCTCGAATTTGCACAGAGAATCTCGATGTTTAGCTCGCAGAGCGCACGCCCGAACTGGGTCATGCCCTGACCACCCCTGGCATCCTTCTTCGCCACCCGGAACACTGAATGCTTGTCCGAATAGAAGGCAACCGGCGCGCCATGACGCTTGAGATACAGCTCCAATGCCTCGAAATAGCTGAAGGCACTTTTTCGGAGCGCACGAAGCGCAGCTGCATCAACCTGCCGGTCGCATCGTCGACAAATACCAGCAGCGAGCAAGACGGTCCGCGATCCTCGAACCAGCGATGCTCCGAGCCGTCGATCTGCACCAGTTCGCCATAGGCTTCTCGCCGTAACCGCGGCTGATGAAACGTCCGGCGCTGCTTGCGCGACAGCCAGGGGCCGGCATCAGTCATCCAGCTGCGCACCGTCTCGCGCGATACACGCAGTCCATTGCGCTCGGCCAGCTTCTCCGTCGCCAATGTCGGCCCGAAATCCGCATAGCGTTCGCGAACCAGCGTCATTGCATAATCGCGAACCCCGGCGCTGATCCGGTTGTTCGACGGCCGACCGATTGCCTTGTGCCGGATCGAAGCCGCCCCGCCAGTCCGCATGCGCTCCAGCAGCCGGCGCACCTGGCGCTCGCTCAGATCAAGCACATGCGCCGCCGATACCGTGGTCATCCGGCCGGCAACCACCTTCGACAAAATCTCGATCCGTTGCAGATCGCGCTCGCTCATCGCTATCAATCCCATCTGCAATCTCCCAGGCATCGTTAAGGCCCGGGGAGAGTGACATTCCAACTTTGAAGAATCAGGACACTTCAACTTTGCGGCTACACTTCCTGTCGACGTAATATCGATTATGAGATAGCGTTTTCCAGCCGCTTCACGTTCGGTGCAATGTAGTTTCAAATCATACGCGTTAATTTTCACTGATGGGTTGGAGGAGCAACTGGTCGTTGCCAGACCGCGCCGACGGCGTTTCGGATCATACCTGGGGAAAAATAAGTCCGGCACCGAGAACCTAATCAATCGCGATTTCCATGCAAAAGCGCCGAACCTGAAGTGGCTGACAGATATCACCGGGTTCAATATCCCAGCCGGGAACGTCTACCTTGCGCGCATCATCGACTACTTCGACGGAACGGTCATCAGTTGGTCGATTGGATCGCAACCAGACGCGGGGGAATACTATGCTTGATGCAGCCATTGAGACCATGACAGACGGCGAGGAACGACCAATCGTCCATTCCGCTCGCGGAGCTCATTATCGCTGGGTCGGCTGGCTAATGCGGATTAGCGAAGCAAACCTAATTCGCTCAATGCCCCGAAGGACTGCTCACAAGATAACTTTGCTTGTGAGGTCTTCTTCTGCCGGATGAAAACAGAGCTCTTCTATCCCCGAGACTGGAAGGCTATTAGAATCGAACAGTTCGTTGCCGAGATAGACGCTTATATCCGCTGGTACAATGAGAGGCGTATTAAGATATCCCTGGGATCACTCAGCCCGATCGAATATCGAAGAAGTCTTGGCCCTAACTTGTAAAGCTGTCCAACTTTTTATCCACACCCCCTCCGGGTCAGTTCTCAATGGCAATCAACAAACTTGCCGCAAAAGCAACGCAGTCGGCTCGAAGATCGCACGCCTGCTCAACGACAAATGCAACCCACGACAAGAACATCAACTGGCGAGGAAAGAGGTCTACTATGAACCCAGATATTTGTTGAACAGGCAGAACGTCTGACCGTCCCACCAAAGAAGTTTGACCCGATCAGCGCGCTTTTCGCGGAAACCAAAGATCGCGCCGATAGACCATCAATGCCACTCCGCATGTCGGTCACTCCGCAGGCCAGACAGACCCCACATTTCCCGATGGCCCGATCATGCCGCCTCCGCTGCTAGCGGCTACCGCCGGCGAATTCCGACGGCAGCCACATCGGCTTGGGAAGCCTAAGTTTCTTCCGCGGAGGTGTCCAAAACTCCAATCATGGTCGGAGCGCCAGCGACTCTCTTGCGCCACAGCATGACCACGATGCCGACGACGATAAAGGCGCACGTCACGCCTAGGAGAACCGCGGAAACGGCGGCGGATTCTGGACTTGTGTTGAAGCGGATCCCTTCCCACAATTTTCTCGGCAGTGTCTTGACCGAAAGGTCACTAAGAAAGATCGATGCCACCGATTCATCAAATGAAAGGAGAACGGCAATCAGTGCGCCGATTGCAAGACCAGGTAGCAACAATGGGAAGACGATCGTACGAAAAACGCTCCAAGGGTTTGCTCCGAGGCTTGCCGCCGCGAGCGAAAGCCTTGGATCGATCGAGCTATAAGTCGCCGATGCTATAAGATAAACGACGGGGAAGATCAGCACCGTGTGTGCTATGATGATACCTATTTCCGTATCCACAAGCCCAACCCGTGCGAAAGCAAGATATGCGCCAAGCGCGAATACGACGGCCGGGACGCTGAGGGGAGCTTGCACCAAGGCTTCTAACACCCCCTGAAGTATAAACTTCTGCCGACCGAATCCGAGCACGGCGAACGTGGCAAGCACCAGGCTGAGCAAGCAAGTGGCTACACCAATACGTAGGCTCGTAACTGCCGCGCTAGTCCATTCTGAACTGCTGAAGATGGTCTCGAACCAGCGCAACGAATAGCCAGGAGGCGGAAAGATGAGTACGTCGGCCGAGCTGAACGATACCGGAAAGAGAACAACGAGCGGCAGGAGAATGAAGATTGAAATCAATGTAAGATAAACTGGTTCAAACAAGCGTGCGCCGTTCGACAACAGTGTCGAAAACTGAAACCGAGCAGAGGGTAATGCCACAGGACGACGTAGAAGATCCATGTCCGCGTGCCCCGCTGACGGCTGCGATCGGTTCGCAGGCGACGAGCCTGGCCTTTGCCAACGAGAGAAGAAGCTCAAACCCCAGCTCAACAGGGCGACGACGATTGTCGCGATCAACGCGAGTGTGATGCCAAGTGCTGCGGCGAATGGCCAGTCTGCACCAGTCTCGATCTCCGACTGGATTACTTGCGCGAGCATTTGCTGGCGTTGATTGCCAAGGAAGGCCGGCGCAATGAAGCTGGCGATGGTGAAGAGGAAGATGATGATGACGCCTGATTGGATTCCACGTATCGAGAGTGGGATGACGATGCCAAACCAAGCCCGGAGCGGGTTCGCGCCAAGAGTGTTGGCTGCCAGCAGGACGCGGCCGTCGATGCGACGAAGCACTGTTACAAGGGCGAATGCCATCATAGGAATTGAAGAGTGAACCAAAGCGAGGATGACCGCAGGTTCGCTGAAGAGGAGCGGCAAGGGTTCCGAAATAAGACCAAGACTAAGCAGCGTCCCGTTGATAAGCCCACGCTGGCCTAGGATTGCCAGCCACGCGAAGGTTCGAACCAGAACGCTGCTCAAAAACGGAACAAGGACCAGCAATCCGAGAAACATCGCCTTAAATCCCGTCGCCCGGCTCAGGAGCCACGCCAGCGGAAAGGAGACAACGAGTGTTATCGCAGTCGCTTCAAGGCTGATCCGCACCGTCGTCCAAATGATTTTCAGGTATACCGGACTTTCGAAAATCTTGAGAAAACGCCCGGCGGCATTTCCGCCGAACGCAGAGGGCACGATGTAAAGCAGTGGCAGTGCGAATGCGACGAGGAGGAGGATAAACACCGGAGCAAGTAGGAAGAGTCGCTCCCAGTCTCTTGAAAAATTTCGCGTCATCGTCGTTTGCTCCTGCCTTAAACCGATCAGTTCATTATGTATGTGGACCAGCGAGCCTTCACTGCATCACGATTGTCGTTCCACCACTTTGAATCGAGGATTGCGCCAAGCTTCGCATTCTCCGGGTAGCTTGGGAGGTCTTTTGCGACCGCAGGATCGAGAAGCTTAAGCGCTTCGACATTGGTTGGACCGTAGGGGATGTTTCGTGTCAGCTCCGCCTGGTTCTCGGGCTGAACAGCAAAATTGATGAATTTCATCGCTTCATCCTTGTGCGGAGCACCTTTCACGACGACCCACCATTCCGTATCGGAGACGGACGCGTCCCAACCGTAAGCCCAGTTTGCCCCGGCCTTGATCGCGTTATTCACTCGGCCGTTCGGGATGTAGGCCAGATCGATTTCACCCTGCTGGATCAGCGCCTGGGTGTCAGCGGCACCCTTGTAGGCAACGATCTGCTCTTTGACACGGTCGATCACCTTGAGTGCTCGGTCGACGTCCAACGGGTAGAGATCGGCAGCCTTGACGCCGTCGGCGAGCAGGGCAAATTCAATCGTGTATTCGGGCTCTAGCGGAACAGCACGACGAGCTTTCACCGAGGGATCGAAAAACTGCGCCGGCGTAACGCCATTCGCAAACTTCGCCTTGTCCCAGGAAAGGTTCATGCCGAATGTGATATAGCCGATGCCGTACTTGGTGCGGAGTTCGGCGGGGACACCGTCGGCCTTGATTACGTTGTAGTCGAGCGGTTCGAGAAGGCTGTCCTTGGCCTCGTTCGCATGTGCCGAACTTTCAGCGGACACGACATCCCACGTCACATTACCGCTCTCAACCATAGCCTTGACCTTCGCGTAGGCTGAACCTGTCGTGGCAGTGACCTTTACACCCGATGCTTTGTTGTAAGGCTCGAAAAAAGCCTTTGTCTGAGCATCCTGAAAAGTGCCACCGTATGAAGCAACTACCACTTCGGCAGCGGATGCTGCGCCAGCAAGAAGAAAGACGGCCGCAGCTGCAAGCCAAATCCCAGTTTTTTGTTTGATCGTTCCCACAGTTTCTTCTCCTCTAACATTCCGCTTTAGGGTCATCCTTCAGTCGGAAGAACGGCGACGGACGCTGGAGCCCAGCGCGCGATTACGCTTTTTCCGGGCTCAAGGCTTCCGGCCAAAAGGTCTCCTCGCATGACGTTGGCAAGCAGCGATTGCCCGTCAGAAATTTGCAGTGCTACGCGCCACCCGGATCCGAGATAGGTGATGTCGCGAATTGTTGCTGGAACCGCGAAGCCTTCGTCCGAATTTGCTTCGGCGACTGAGCGGATAGAAACGCTTTCCGGTCGGACCACAATATCGAAAGGCGTCTTAGCCGGGGACGGCAGCAACTGGCGCCCCCCTGCGATCTCGTATCCTCGGCCCTCGTCCAGGTTTGTAACCCGGAGGATCGAGCAATCGCCGATGAACCGTGCAACAAAATGATTGGAAGGCGCTGCGTAAATGGTCTCAGGATCGGCTACCTGAAGTAGTTCACCGCCCGACATGATTCCAATCCGGTCAGCCATCGCCATGGCTTCCGACTGGTCGTGGGTAACATAGATGACGGTGATGCCGAGTTCGTGCTGGATGCGCTTCAGCTCGTGCTGCATCTGGTCACGAAGTCTCCGGTCGAGAGCTCCGAGCGGTTCATCCATGAGCAAAATATCAGGGCCGAAGACCAGTGAGCGAGCAAGTGCCACACGCTGCTGTTGTCCTCCAGACATCTGTATAGGATATGAAGCCCCGCGATCTGTCAGGTTGACGAGACTGAGCGCCGCTTTTACGCGCTCGTCTCGTTCACTTCGTCCGACGCCGCGCATCTTGAGCGGGTAGGCGACATTCTCGGCTGCGGTCATATGCGGGAACAAGGCGTAGTTTTGAAATACCACGCCGATGCTGCGGCGGTGCGGCGGCACCTCCGTCACGGAAGTGCCGGACATCAGCACCTTGCCTTCGCTCGGTTGGTCGAAACCCGCAAGCAACATGAGAAGCGTAGTTTTGCCGGAACCACTTGAGCCGAGCAGTGCGAAGAATTCGCCCTTTGCGATGTCGAGGGTGACGCCGCTCACCGCAGTGACCGGCCCATAGCGCCGGGTGACACGATGGAAGGAAACGGCGGGGAGCGACTGGTCTGTCATTAGATGTCCCTGCCCAATTCAAGAGGCGTGAGCGGCTCGTAGCCCGTCTCCGTTACAAGGATGGTGTCCCCAAAACGGGCGCCGCCAACGCCATCGACGTAAACACCAGGCTCGATGCCCAGCAACATGCCGGCTTCGAGAACCGTCGGATCGTTGGCCTTGATCTCAGGGAATTCGGGATCTGACAGGCCGATACCGCGCCCAGTGCGATGCTGCATAGCGCCGCCGTATCCATGGCCCTCGATAACCGCGACCGCAGCGGCGTGGACCTCGCCAGTCGTAACGCCGGCACGAACTTTCGCCAGCGCGGCTTCTTGCGCTTTGCGTGCGACATCGACAATCTTGCGAAGATCATCCGAGACTTCTTCTGACCCCACCTTCAGCGGTCGATCGAAACATATTCCGTGGCCAAAGAAGGGGCGGCCGCAATAGCAAAGCTGTACGACCTCGCCTTCGCGCATTGGGCGACCCGCAGCAACAGCGTGTGCACGACCGGAACGGATGCTACCGCAGCCCATGACGTGGATGCCCTGCAGAAGCGGCGAATGGTCTTCGTCGCCATTCCACCATTCCGCTGCGCGTTCCATCGCGGCCGTGCGCGATGCGAGCGCAACTTTCCACTCCGGAACGCCAGGCCTTACTGCATCTCGGCTTGCCAGGAACTGGTGTGCTGCGATATCGGCGCTACGGCGAACAACGTCAATCGTTGCCTGATCCTTACGTCGGCGCACCTCGCGGATGATGTCAGTAATATCGACGATTCGATCGCGACCGAGAGCATCGCGAACCAGATCCAGGCTGCGCGCGGAGGTGGCGTCAAAATCTACGCCAATCTTGCGTGCTGTTGGGGCGACCGCCTCGATATGCTTTGCCAGAGCAGCCGAAAAGGACATTGGCGTCTTGGCTGGCTCTTCCCACTCAACCCATTCGACGGCGACCGGAACGGTACACTGCGAGCGAATTTCAGGTGCTTCGATGCGTGGAGAAATGAACGCCGGGTTGCCATCCTGAGGGAAGACGAACCAGATCGGCCTCACGGATGCGATGCCGTCGAGCCCGGTAAAGAAGCGATGGTTGTCGAAGCTCGACAATGCGAGAACGTCAATGCCGTTCTCCTTCATTGCGGTTCTGGCGCGCTCTATGCGCCTGGTGTAGTCGGCTTCGTTCGGAAATGTCAGTTTGGAGTCTGCTGGGTTTTCTGTCATGGCGCTCTCACAAAGGAATATCGCGGGTGATAGGACGGGCGTGACCAAAGGCACCGCGCGTCCCGCAGATTAGCGCAGAGTATTGGGCTGCGTCTTTACCGGCTTCTACGAGTGGAACGCCGTTCAATACGCGGCATGCCAATCTGGCGACAAATGCATCGCCTGCCCCGAGGGTGTCGACGGCATCCACGGGCACTGCGGGTACGAAAAGGGCTTCACCCTTATAGGATACGGTCGCCCCTTTAGCTCCCTGCGTAATTGTTACGAGCTCGACTCCGGCAGAATGGGCGATATCGAGGACCCGGGCGATTTCAGTCTCGCTCGCACCCGAGCGCGAGAAGGCCGCAACCTTCACGTAGGGCAATACGCTCGCCGCATAATCCAGATCACGATCCGAAAAATCGAAGGAGATCGCAACCCTTTCGCGGATTTCGGGAAGCTGGCCGTCTAAGCGACTCGTCTCACCCGTATGAGCCAGATCAAAACCTGCGAGGTACTCAAGTTCAGCACTATCGAGCTGGAGCATCGACACGCCCTTTTCGCAAAGGCCCCATTTCCGATTGTTGCCGTCGTCATCCATGTGAACGGTCGCAAAGGCATTGGGGCCGTCCTTGACACGCAGATGTGTCAGATCTACGCCTTCGGCCTGGAGGCTCGACCGGATCAGATCACCATCCGAGTCCGTCCCGATAACTCCAAGGTAGGCAGCATCCATTCCGCTGCGCGCGGCATGGACGGCGAAATTCACCGCATTGCCACCGGGAAACATCAGCTTTTGATTATAATATCGGTCGACCACATTGTCGCCGACGCCACAAATACGCATGTCGCTGCCTCAGTAGGTTGTTTTGAACATGTAGCGGCGGTCTGTCAGCAGGTGCCCGGTGACAGCTTGATAATGCTCGGCGAGGCGCTTCGAGAGCGTGGACAGAAGCAGTGGAGAAATCTCACCGCGCATTGACGCGGGTACACCCGGCAAGGTGTAGTCTTTAGAGTCGACGACAAGGCAGCGCTTGGTGTTCTTGTTGAGGAACGTTTCAACACGATCGATCACAGCACGGGTGTCGTCTTCGCCCTTGAACAGCAGGACTGGCGTATCAGGCTGAACGACTTCGAAAGCACCGTGGAGAAATTCGTTCGCATTGAACCAGGATGCATGCTTCCACTGCATTTCCATCAGGTAGCACATCGCAAACCCGTAGCCCGCACCTTGATTTGGTCCAGCGGAGAGGACATAGGTGAATGGCTCGGGACCAAAGGTTTTGGCGATTTCATGCAGATGAGCCTCTGCTTCTTGGATTGCCTTCTCGAAAGCGGCCGGCACAGCGGCATAAGCCTGGTCGATTGTCGTGAAATCGAGTTTAGAACCAGCGGCCTTCAACAGCGCCGTGACCATCAGGCCGATCAGAACCTGCTTCGGAGCAAGGATCGTGCGGTCGCTGTTATAGGTGAAGACCTCATCGCATTCAGCAGCAAGGTTGGTGGTCTCGTTCTTTGTGAAGCCAATAACGTGAGCGCCGGCGGCGCGCGCCCAGCGGGCGGCTTCGATCGTCTCTCCAGTCGTGCCGTTATGGGAGGCGACCAGGACAACCGACTTTGGACCGAGCAATGCAGGGCGACGGCGATTAAACTCCTCGCTGTTGAAAATGAACGTCGGGAATTCAGCAGCACGATCTGCAAGGTATGATGCTGCCGAGAAATCGTTGTAGGAGCCACCGCAACCAACAAGGAACAGGTTGCTCATGTTCTTGGCTGCTGTCTGTGCCACGCTAGCGATACGTTCACGCTGCGCGACCGCCGCCTCTGTGATGCGGCGGAAATCGACGTCGGGCGAAACAAGGTTTGGATAGTTTGTCATGATGCTCCTCATATGGCGGCGATGTGTGATACCGCTCTCATGTGATACCGCTCCCATATTTTGCTGGCCGCTGTCAAGAGATTTGTTTAAGGTGTCTTGGTCTGATACGAGACGATCTTCCTGACCTTCGAGGCGACCATGAAATGAAAGAAAATGAACGCGTAGGCAGCCAGCCGACAATCGATGATGTGGCACGGGTTGCAGGTGTCTCTCGAGCCACTGCTGCGCGCGTCCTGGGTAGTTACGGCTATGTTGGAGCCGACACGCGCAAGAAGGTATTCGCCGCAGCGAAGAAACTGGCTTATCAGCCCAATCAACTGGCCCGAAGCATGGCGACAGGGCGTAGCAAGACGATCGGTGTCGTCATTGCCGATATCGAGAATCTCTACTTCGCCCGCGCGATCAGAGCCATTACTGACACCGCCAGTGCCAAGGGTTTCGCTGTCATTCTAGCGACGACTGATGAAGATATCGCGCTTGAACGTGAGGCGGTGCGTGTTTTGCTATCCAAGCGAGTCGATGGTCTTATCGTATCGCCGACGTCCAGCATCGATGTCGATCATCTAAAGCGTGCCAGGGACGGCGGTTGCCCGCTGGTTTTGCTTGATCGCCGCGTGCCCGTCCTCAATGCAGATACGTTTGCAATCGACAACTATGGGGCGGCCCACCAAGCGGTTGCATCGCTAATTGCAAAGGGGCACCAACGCATTGCGCTCGTCTCAAACGCTCCGTCTCACGGAGAGAAAGAATACCTGATTTCGTCCGTTCGTGAGCGCATCGACGGTTATCGTGCCGCTTTGCACGATGCAAACATCGAGATTGACCCCAACCTGGTGGTTCTCGGCGGTTGGGACATTGAGAAGTTGGCTGAGAAGGTCCGTAGGCTCTTTGATACACCGGACCGTCCCAGCGCGGTTCTTGCCACAGATAGTTCTGTGGCGCTTGTTTTGTTGAACGTTTTCAGAAATTTACGATTGGTTATCCCGGATGAAGTCTCGCTCATTTCTTTTGATGATGCTGATTGGACGGCGGCGGTAACACCTCCTCTGACCGTCGTCTCGCAACCGATCAGAGAATTGGCAGCTGCCGCCACCGAGGATCTTATCGCTCGGTTAACTGGAGAGACAACTGAAACAAGTCGGGAGACGCTGCTCCAGGCGACTCTGGTCGTGCGGGACTCTGTGAGCACCGCTTCAGCGCAGCAGCCATCGGGTAAGGTAAAACGACCCCGGAAGGCGAGCAAATAATCAGCCCTGCATTACGCATCTGCGTGTATAGGTTTAATCTTAAGCAACGTTGTCGTTTCGGCCATGATTATGTCGTCGTCTGAATTACAGGCGTGGCCTCCACTGTTTGCGCCTTCCGGTCCCTGTCTCTTCGATATGGGCGGGCAAAATGTCGCTCAAGTCGGGCTCCGAGAGCAGAGATACTCCAGCAAAGCGCGAAATAGACAACGAGAATGGCGCCATAAACGAGATAGGCGGGGCTACCTCCACGTGAGATGGTGGTCTGCTCGATGAGGATCTGGGCCGAGCGAAGCAGTTCGTTCACACCAAGTACTGATCCTAGAGAACTCGCCTGTACCAGACCTGTAACGAGGCTGACATAGGGCGGCAGAATGATGGGCATAGCCTGTGGTAATACGACGAGGAGTAGCCCTTTCCAACTGCGTAAGCCGGAAGACAATGCCGCCTCTCGCTGTCCTATGGGCACGGAGAGCAATCCGGCACGGATGATGTGCGCCCCGTTCGCGCCGCCCCAAACGGAAACACTCAGAGCGCTCGACCAGAACGGGTTCAACGAAAGCCCTGCATGTGGAAGCACGAAGTAGACCATCAGTACGGTAACCATCAGCGGGATGTCTCGAAGGCACTCCACCAGACCGTAAATCGGGCGACTGACCCATCCGGTCTTCACGGAAAGTCCGGTCGCGAAGATGACGGCGAAGAAGGTGCCGCCCAAAATCATGACACCGGAGAGAAGCAGGGTGTTGAGAATACCGTCAAGCAGGAAGGACTTGAATTCGAGAAGCAGCATTTCTTACCACCCGCCAAAGGGTCTGTTGAGGCGGCGTTCGACCATGGAACCGACGCCGGATGCGGTAAAGACGCAAAGCAGGTAGATCACGCAGATCGAGGCAAACATCTCAATCGCCCGGAAATCATAGGCGATCCTGTCGACGGCGACGAAGGTGAGTTCCACGAGGCCGATTGCCTGCAGATAAGCGGAGTTCTTGATCGTAGCGACGATCGTATTCATCGAAGATGGCAGCGCGGCGCGCGCGGCCAGCGGCAGCACGATGAAAACGCCGTAGTGCCATCGTTTAAGGCCAAGCGATGCCGATGCATCCTGCATTCCCCTGTCTACCGCCGCCAAACCTGCGCGGAAATTCTCGATCTGGAATGCACTGGCCCAAGCCGTGAGCGCGATCACGCCGGACCAGAATATGCTGAAACGCAAGCCGAGGCTGGGTAGACCATAGAATACAAAGAAGATTTGAACGAGGAATGGCGTGCCGCGTATGAACTCCACATAGGCGGTGACGGTATATTCCAGTGCCTTCACGCCACTTGTCCTCATGATCGAGCCGATCACGCCGATGATGCAAGACAGCAGGATCGCGATGAAACTGACGAGCAGCGTCATCCTGAGGCCGGACATCAGATCCGGCAAGGCTTCGAGAATATAAGCAAAATCCATAGCCACCATCCGTATTCGCGTTAACGGTGAGCGTCGGCCCCGGCCGCGATGGCTGCCGGGACCTCATCAGGCGTTCACTTCGTGGCGGGCGGATCCGACTCGAAGGACTTGATCATTTCAGCGGCGACGACCGGATCCTTGACGTAGGTCGGAACGGTCTTCGAGTAGAACTTTTCATCCTTCAGCTTCTTCAGCACGCCGTTGACGAATGCCTTCAGCTCATCTTCTCCCTTGCGGATGCCGACGCCGTTGAAGCCGAGGTCAACAGGCTCTTCGAGCGCGCGGAACTGGGGATAGCTGCTGGCAAGCGTCGCGATGGTGATGGCATCCCCGACATAACCGTCGGCGCGTCCCTGCTGAAGGGCCTGAAGATTATCGGCATTGGTGTTGAGTTGAATAAATTCGAGCGTCGGTATGCGCTCCTTGAGCCATTTCAGCTGCGAACCGCCCTTGATGATGAGCATGGATTTGCCATCAAGATCGGCCAGCTTCTGGACCTTGCTTTCCTTCGGGACGATGACGCGGCTGCTGCCCCAATAATAGATGTTGGAATAATCGATGACCTGCTCGCGCGACGGCGTTTTGCCGAGTGTCGCGATGATGAGGTCGATCTTGCCGCCGGTCAGCGACGGGATACGGGCATCCGTCGCGACGCAGCTCAATTCCGCCTTGTTGGCTGAACCGAAAGCGGCAATTCCGATTTGCTTGGCAATATCGATCTCGATGCCGGCCGGCTTGCCATCGGTGCCGGATGCGCCGAACGGCGGCGAGTCGCATTTTACGCCGATGCGGATTATGCCGGCGTCCTTGATGGCCTTGGGCAGAGTTTGGGCGGAGGCAGGTGCTGAGGCAAGCATTAGGGCGGCAATGGTCCCTAGAGCTGTTGCCGTGCGCGAAATCATACTGATTGATTTGGTCATAGCTGCGGTTCCCTTTGTTTCATCGTTGTTGATCGAACGTTTCTCGTTCTTGTATTTTTGCCGCACCTTTCCTCGGATGGGGAAAAACCTGTTGCCGACACGGCTAGTGCAGAATTTGCTTCAAGAAAGCTCTTGTTCGGCTTTCCTTCGGAGCGCTGAAAAATTCTTCCGGGGATGCGACTTCGACGATCCGGCCCGCGTCCATGAAGACGACCCGATCCGCGACCTGGCGCGCAAAGCCCATTTCATGGGTCACGCACACCATGGTCATGCCGTCGTTAGCAAGCTGCGCCATCGTGTCCAGCACCTCGCGAACAAGTTCAGGGTCGAGCGCGGATGTCGGCTCATCGAAAAGCATGATCTTCGGATTCATGCAGAGCGAGCGGGCGATTGCTGCGCGCTGCTGCTGGCCGCCGGAAAGCTGGCTTGGGTAAAAGTCGGCCTTGTCAGGAATGCGCACCCGTTCCAGATAGGAGCGGGCGACGGCCTCCGCATCTTTTCTGGAAACGCCCTTCACCCAGCGTGGCGCCAGCGTGCAGTTTTCGAGCACGGTCAGGTGCGGATAAAGATTGAAGTTCTGAAAAACCATGCCGACATCCTGCCGGACGCGATCGATATTACGCCTGTTTTCCGTCAGCTCAATGCCATTGACGACGATGCGGCCCTTCTGATGCTTTTCCAGATGATTGATGCACCGGATCATGGTCGACTTGCCGGAGCCCGAAGGCCCACAGACCACCACCTTTTCCCTGCGACTGACTGTAAGGTTGATGTCGTACAGAACCTGCAGGATGGAGAACCATTTGTCGACGCCTGAAAGCTCGACAGCAACGTCCGTATCGTTCATGCCTGGAGCACCTCCTTTGCCGCCATCCATTGGTCTAATCCTTTGCCCTCAGGAAGGCAGCGCCCGATCCTGATCCGTGAAACGGGACGGGCGAAATTTTGCCAGTAGCGGACTTGACTGCCCTGTCACGATCTCACGGGCAATCAGCTCACCGGTAATCAGGCCGAGCGTCGCTCCGCTATGGCTGAAGGCGACGAAATAGCCCGGAATGCCCTCCAGAGCGCCGATGACCGCCTCACCGTCTCCCGGCACTGGCTTGGGTCCACAATGGTAGCTTTCAAGCTCCAGCTTCGGATTGCCTTCTAGAACGCGCGAAGCTTCGGACAGGAGACGGTCGATCATGTCCTGTTTTATTTCGTAGCTGCCATTGGAATTGCGGTTGAGCGCAGCTTCCGACCATGCAGAATCGCAAACGATAGAGCCGTCAGGCGTAGGTCGCAGCGCGACATTCGGCGTATTGAGCACGGCACGAACGGCATGACTGAAAGGCTTAGATTTAACGAGAAGCGTGGTCGGCGTGCCATCCGCGATAAAATGCCCGGCGTCCTTCACCATGCTGGGCACCGCCGAGCCAGTCGCAACCAGAATTGCATCTGCTTCGACAAGCAGGCCACTGGCCGTGGATACACCCGTTGCACGGCCGCCCTTCACATCAACACTCGCCTTGCCAGCATCAGTGATCACCTTACCACCGAGCGTCTGAAATTCCTGTAACATCAGTTCGATCAGCGAAGGCAGATCGACCCAGCCCTCCCCCGGATTGAAGATAGCACCCTGACGCGAGATCGCGCCGGCATCGATGCCGGGCGTGACCTTGGCCACATCGGCTGGATCGAGAAGCTGGCAGTCGTAACCGATCGACTGTTCATATGCGAAGGCTTCGGCAATGCGGTTCGACGCATCGTCCGCATCCCACGTCAAACCGCCTTCGAAGCGCAGCCACGGAGCGCCTTCGTTGCGGCTTGCAAGAGTACGGTAACGGTCCATGCCGATGATCCGCAAACGGTGATAGTCCGCGGACCGGAACCGCGCCGAATTGAGCCAAGATAGCGAGCGCCCGGAAGCTTGGCTCGCAAAGCTCGCCTCGGTCACGAGCGTTACTCGAACGCCAAGCCGCGCAAGATGCACTGCTGAAGATACGCCGAAAATGCCACCACCTATTACGGTGACGTGTTGGCTAGAGGACAAGGCTGCCATCCGCATGTTCCTTCAACTGAGTCTTGAGACCGGTTTCATTTGTCAATGCGCGATTCTTGACGCTCATTGGCATTTTGCTTATGTGTGAGAGCATGGCGGGAAAAGTGATTTCGAAACGGCTTGTAACTGTTTCTGACGTGGCGCGGAGCGCGGGCGTCTCCAAAGCGACGGCAGCCCGGGTTCTCGGCAACTACAGCACCGTGAGTACGGAAGTTAAAGACAAGGTTCTCGAAGCTGCGAAGAAGCTCGGTTACCAGCCGAATGAACTTGCGCGCAGTATGACGACGGGTAAATCGAACACGATCGGCGTCATCGTCGGAGACATTGAGAACCCGTATTTCGGTCTGGCCGTGCGCGGCATTAGCGACGCGGCCGCCAGCGCGGGGTTCGATGTGGTCCTTTCCAATTCGGGAGAGGATCTGACGCGGGAAAAGGCTGCGGTGCGTGTGTTGCTCGGCAAGCGGGTAGACGGTCTGATCGTGGCGCCGTCGTCCTTCAAGGATGTTGAACATTTGCATGAAGTACAACAGTCCGGCAGGCCGCTTGTGCTTCTCGACAGGACCGTTCAGGGTCTCAGTGTAGATGCCGTCGTCGCTGACGATCGCCAGGCTGCTTTGACCGCTACTCGTACTCTCATTGATGCAGGGCACCGCAGGATTGCCTATATCTCAGCTACAGTTTCAGACGATCCTGTCTATCGCGGACTGCATCAAATCCATCTCAGCACCGTCATGGAGCGAATTGAGGGCGTCCTCGAGGCAAGCCGTGCGGCGGGCATTGAAAGTCCTGAGCAGTACATTCGCCTGAGTGTGGGCCGCCGTGGGAAGGGCGAAGCTATCATAGCCGACCTCCTCCAAGGTAAACAACGGCCAACCGCTATCATAGCTTCCGACAATCTGGTGGCGTTGCAGGTCTTCAAGACGTTGCATCAGCTTGGGATGAACATTCCTGACGACGTTTCACTCATCGCGTTTCACGATGCCGACTGGACGAGTGTTACCAGTCCGCCAATCACGGTCGTGTCTCAACCGGTCTACGAATTGGGCTTTGAGAGTGCCCAGGTTCTTCTGCAACGAATTACCGACCCGAGCGAGTCACCACGCTGCCGCGTTCTCTCAACCCATCTGATAATCCGGAAGTCCGTTGCAGCACCGCCATATGTCTGATTGGGACGATCGATGCTTGCGCGATTTGCAATAATCGACAAAATGATGGAGTGACCGCGCTCCAAGGACAGGGGGGCGGTCGCTCCATTTGGCATCAATTTTATTCGACTTCGACGTTCTCGACGGTGAACCCTGATTGGAATGTCAGGAAGCCAGGAATGTTGGTGAAGCCCTTAACCTTCTTGTTGAGACCAAAACTCTGGTCACGCCACATCAGGTAAACGAACGGCGACTGTTCGAGCGCACGATCGACGAACTGGCTGTAGATTTTCTCACGCTCGACGGGGTCAAGTGTAACGCGGCCTTTATCGAGCAGATTGTTGATAACCTCGTCGTCGAAATAGGCCGAATTATTGAGCCGCACAAGTTGTTGGCCACCGTAGAAGAAGTTACTTAGCCAATCTGGATCGGCGATATCGCCTGCAGTGCCGGCGACAAGGAAATCGTAGTCCCCCGCGTTGTTCTTGGCGATGCGGCCGGACCAGTCCGGCAGGTCAAGCTTGGTCTTGATCCCGATCTTTGCGAGTTCGGCCTGAACCGCAATCGCCGTGTTGTTGTGGAAGCCGTACTGCGATGTGGAAAGCAGCCTAGCTTCGAAACCGTTCGGATAGCCCGCCTTTGCCAACATCTCTTTCGCCTTGGCGGGGTCGTATTTGAAGAAGTTTGCCTTATCCTTGGAATAGCCCATGTAGCCTTCCGGAATTGCGATGCCATAGAGTGGTGTGCCGCGACCGTTGAAGGCGGTGTTGATCACCGTGGCACGGTCGATTGCATAGGAAATTGCTTGGCGCACTTCCGGCTTGGAGAACGGCTCGAACTTGGTATTGAACTGAAGCATCATAAACGGGCCGGTGGTGCTCGCCAGCTTCAAGTCGGAGCTTCCCTCGATCGATGCGGCATCCTTCCACGGAACATAGTCGATGATGTCGACGTCGCCGGATTTCAGCGCGTTCACACGTGTATTCTCGTCACCGTAGAAGACGTAGTGGACGTCATCGAGATGCGGCTTGCCCTTCTTGTAATAACTGTCGAACTTCTCAACGGTCAGTTCACGACCGCGTTCCCAGTTGACGAACTTGAAAGGACCGGCGCC
Organism: Rhizobium skierniewicense Ch11; assembly: GCF_023757665.1. NCBI lineage: Bacteria > Pseudomonadati > Pseudomonadota > Alphaproteobacteria > Hyphomicrobiales > Rhizobiaceae > Rhizobium > Rhizobium skierniewicense. The sequence goes on along the minus strand of NZ_RXPG01000002.1, from coordinate 168,280 downwards.
AATTGGCGCGGCATTCGGATCGCTGCCATGCGCCTTGATCCAGGCGGCCGGAATAATCGCAGATTCCGGAAGAGCCAGGTAATGGACCAGCGGCACAAAGGGCTTCGAGAGCACAAGCTTAACTGTCTTGGGATCCGGCGTCTCAATCGACTGGATGACGCCGAGCTCATTTCTATAGGTCGCCTTGCTGTCCTTGGCAGTCACGCGCTCGATGGACGCCTTGACATCCGCTGACGTGACCGGAGAACCGTCGTGAAACTTTGCGTCTCGGAGCTTGAACGTATAGGTCAGCGCATCCGGGGAGACGTCATAGCTTTCCGCCAGTTCGGACGAGAGCTTTCCATCCGGACCATAGTTGAAGAGGCCGCGATGGATTGCTAGCCTTATCGTGCGCGCCGGCGCGCCGGCATTGATCGTGCTTTCAAGCGTCGACGGTTCGCCGGATAGGCCGAAATACAGCGAACCGCCATCTGCGGCAAACGCCTGTTGAGCGAAGACGCCCGATGCAAGGGCCAAAGCGACCCCGAATATCTTCCCTTTCATGCTGTACCCCTTTTTTACTTGTCTTGGTTGATGCGAGATTTCCATGTCCGTTACTCCTCCCTGAGTCGTGGATCGAGAATGTCGCGCAGCCGGTCGCCGACCACATTGATGGCGAGAACCGTCATTGCGAGAAGAAGGGAAGGCCAGATGACGTACATCGGGTTCTGGCTAAGGTAACCGCGCGCCGTCCCAATCATCTGGCCCCAGGAGGGCTCAGGAGGCACGATGCCAAGGCCGAGGAAGCTTAGGCCGGATTCCAACAGGATGGCGGCTGCTACGGTCAAAGTTGCCTGCACGACCAACGGAGACAGGATGTTTGGCAAGATCGCGGTCAAGACTACCCGCCGGGTGGAGGCGCCCATCGCGTGCTCCGCCTCCATGAACGCCATCCGTGAGACCTGGAGGGTTGCGGCATGTGCAACGCGGGCGAAATGTGGAATGTAGAGGACACCGATCACCACGGCGAGGCTCAGGACGCCGCTTTTCCAGAAACCGACCGCAAGCAGCGCGAGCAGGATCGGCGGAAAGCTCAGCATGATATCGACGCCGCGCATGATCAGAAAGGCGGTCAGGGGCCGGCCATAAGCGCCAGCGATGCCGATGAAGGTCCCAAAAAATCCGGCGATCAACGTAGCGCCAAGCGCGACCATCAGCGTCGGTTGGACACCGATGAGAAGGCGGCTCAAGAGATCGCGGCCAAATTCGTCGGTGCCCAACCAATGAGCCACCGAACTGCCTTGATTGACGCTCTCTGGATTGAGAAGGAACGGGTCTTGCGGCGCAAGCCAGTTGCCGAAGATGCCAATGAACATGACAACAACGAGAAGCAGAATACTGGCAAGGAAGGCCGGCTCGCTGCGGGTGGCGCGGAGAATTGCCTCGGGGATCAAGAGCTTTTCCTCCGTATGCGGGGATCGAGCAAACTGTAGAGCAGTTCCACGATCAGGTTGATCAGTATGAAGGCAGCGGCGATGGCGAGCATCGAACCCTGAACAAGCGGATAGTTGCGGGCCGACACCGCTCCAACAAGAAGCGTGCTCAGCCCCGGCCAATTGAACATGGCCTCGACAAGAACCGTTCCGCCCATCAGGTTGCCGAGCTGCAGGCCGATGATCGTGACGATCGGAATCGCTGCATTTCGCAAAACGTGCTGCCAGATGATCCGCCGCTCCGGCATGCCCTTGGCGCGCAACGCTCGCACGAAGTCGCGGCCGAGAATTTCCAGCACCGAAGAACGCGTCATACGGGCAATCGACGCGGCGAGGCCAAAGCCCAGGGCGAAGGCCGGCAAGGCCAACTTACGAAAATGTTCAAGTACGTTTCGCGAGATATCCGTGTAACCGCTAGCCGGAAGCCAGCCGAGCTTGACGCTGAAGAACAACACCAGAAGCGTGCCAACGATGTAAACGGGCACCGAAATGCCGATCGTTGCGATCGAAGTCAGCACCGTGTCGCGCGTGCTTCCGCGCTTCAGGGCTGCTGCAATGCCAATTGGAACGCCGATTAGCGCTGCAATGATGATCGCCGCGAAGGCGAGTTCCAGCGTGCGCGGCAGATTCTGCATCACATAGTTGGCGACCGGATATCCATTTGTCAGCGATTTGCCGAAATCGAGATGCAGCGCATTCCGCAGCCAAACGAAATACTGCGATATGACCGGCTGGTCGAGGCCAAGCTGAGCTCGCATCGAGGCGATCGCCTCTGGCGACGGGTTGCTATCAGCGCCGAGCAGCAGGAGCACAGGGTCGCCGGGCATGATGTACATGACGGAGAAAATGAGGGTGGCGACGACAAGAAGCTGAATGAAAGCCGTCAGCAACTTTCGTGCGACCAGGAGCAGAGCTCCGACCGAGGCACTCATGCGCCCTCCTTTCCACCGAGTGTCGAACCGACAGTTGGTACGGCCTCGAGCAACATGCGGGTGTAGGCATCCTGGGGATCACTGAAGACTGCGGACGTCTCGCCGGATTCGACGATCCTGCCTTTCCGCATCACCGCGACTGTATCGCTGACATATTTCACGACAGAAAGATCGTGGGAGATGAAGAGATAGGTCAGGTCGAATTCTGCCTGCAGATCTTTGAGGAGATTGAGCACCTGGGCCTGGACGGATACGTCGAGCGCGGAGACAGCTTCGTCGCAGATTACGAGCGATGGGTTGAGAGCAAGCGCACGCGCGATGGCAATTCTCTGCCGCTGGCCGCCAGAGAATTCATGGGGGTACTTTTGAGCAGCGGTTGCAGGCAAGCCAACGGCTTCGAGCAACGTCCGAACTCGCGCTTGACGCTCCGACGCATCACCGTTGGCGAATATCACCATTGGCGCCTCCACCAATTGGGCGACCGTCTGGCGCGGGTTAAGCGAACCGTACGGGTTCTGGAATACCATGGCGATCTCGCGCCGGAACGGCAGCATGTCCCTGTCAGAAAGCCCTGCTATGTCTTTTCCCTTGAACAGGATCTTCCCGGAATCAGGCTTAAAGAGCCGGATAACGGCGCGGGAGAGTGTGCTCTTTCCGCAGCCGGATTCCCCGACGAGGCCAAGCGTCGTTCGCGGCGCGACCGATAGGCTCACTCGATCGACGGCACGCATCTCGACGGGCATGGCAAGAGGCGAAGGTTTCAGCCAATAGGACTTGCAGAGATCACGGATTTCAAGAAGGGGGCGGTCAGCCTCGATCGGGATTGGTCCAGAAGATGCAGGACGGCGACGCGGTTCCGGCCGGACACTGCGCGCCTTGCCCGTTGAGTCGCGCTCGATCACTGGCAGCCGTTCGGCATCGCCACCAAGCGACGGCATAGAATCGATCAGCGCCCGGGAATAGTCGCTTTGAGGCCTGGAGAAGAGATCGGCGGTCGTCGCCTCCTCCATCTTGTCGCCTGCATACATGACGACGACACGGTCAGCCACTTCGTAGATGACACCGAGATCATGCGTGATCAACAGGATGGCAGCGCCTACATCTGCATTCAATTCGCGAAGTAGTTCGAGCACCTGCTTTTGGACCGTTACGTCGAGCGCTGTTGTCGGCTCGTCGGCGATAATGATGTGTGGCCGGCAAGCGACAGCCATCGCGATCATGATGCGCTGGCACTGACCGCCGGACAGCTCGTGAGGATAGGAGCGCATGGCGCGATCGGGATCGGGGATTAGCACTTTTTCCAGAAGTTCGCGGGCCTTGCGGCGCGCATTCCCGCGACCGATCGGCTCATGCAAAAGAATCGCCTCAACGATTTGGTCGCCGCAGGTGAAGATCGGATCGAGCGACGCTATTGGATCCTGGAAGATCATAGCAATATGGCTGCCACGCAGCCTGCGCAGCTCTGCCGACGACAGTTTCAGGATATCGACGCCGTCGACCAGAACCTCGCCACCGGTGACCGCCGCGTTCGGTGGCAGAAGGCCCATGACTGCGAGCGATGTGATGGTCTTTCCGCTGCCGCTCTCGCCCACCAGGCCGAGGATTTCGCCCGGTCGGATGGTGAAATCCATATTGCGTACGGCCGACCTCAGCCCCGTACCGGTCTTGAAAGCGATTGAGAGGTTCTTGACTTCGAGCATCCGACCTCCTCTCACACGTGTTCGTTGGTTGCGATGGGAGCGGCATGACCGAATGCTCCCTCGATCCCGCAGATCTCGGCTGCAAACTGGCTGCCTTTGTTCATCGCAATCGAGATGGCATCCGCAGAAGGTCGGACGCCTCGCGTCCAGCCGGACGCGAGTAAAGAAAGAAGTGTTGCCGTGATGAAGGCGTCGCCAGCGCCAAGTGTATCAACGATAGCGGCAGGCTTTGGCAGAACCGAAACGAATGCCTCGCCATTGTAGGCCGTGGCGCCGTCCGGCCCGAAGGTAGCCAAGGCTAGGCTGCATCCGTTGGAAACGGCTTCGCGAAGAGCTGCAATTCCGCGTTCGCGGCCTACATCGCCGGCAGAGATTGCTGCAAAATCGAGATGCGGCGTCAAGGTGCCGATCAGCTCATCCACCTGCCAGCGATAGGAAAAGTCATACGAGAGCAGAGCGCTGGCGCCATTCAATGCTCCGAGATGTGCATTCAGGTAGCTGTAACAGCTCGTATGCACGAGGTCGAAATGGGACACATAGTTGAGGTCAGTATCACACGGCGTGAAAGGGTTTTCACGCGCGACACCGCCCTTGTTTGAGAAAATGAATTCACGATTTCCGTCAACGACGTGGACGTCCGCATGCCCGTTCTCACGTTCGACAATCCGGCAGAATGACGTCTGTATCGCAAGGCCTTGAAGTGTGGCGCGAACATGCCTTCCGGCGGCGTCCGTGCCGAACGTTCCAAGAAAAGCCGCTTCGGCGCCGAGCCCGAGGACCTTGAGGCTTGAATATTTTTTCTCTTCTTTCATCTTTCCCCGACCGCCTTTTCTGTCATGCGGTTTGATTTGGATGAGACGTCCGCCGATGCATTGCTTTACTGATGCGGATTCTCGCATCGGGATCGAGCACGACATGGACGGACATCTTCGTCATCAGTAATCGACTTTCCACATGTAGCGACGAACGCTGAGCGGATGCTCGCGCAGCACCGAAAGCGTGTGGGCAAACCAGTACCAGGTGACGCCGATCACGAAAGGCGAGAGGAGCGGCGAAACGTCTTCGTAGCGGCCGGCATCGAACGTGATGATCTTGTCGGTCACGCGGCGAGTGAATTTCAACGCTCGCTGGTCGATCTTGCGGTTCTCGCCATTGTCCATCAGGAAGACGTAGGCCATGTCGGCATCCGCCACCTCGTAGGGGCCATGACGGAATTCGCCCGAATGGATGTCGGAAGCATCGAGCCACAGCATCTCGTTAAAGATACAGATCGAATACTGGTAATTGAGCGCCGAAAGAATGCCGCTGGATAGCACGTAGTAGATGTTCTCGTCCTTGTAACGGCGGGCGAGTTCCATGCCGCGCTCGCGCTCGGCATCCTTGATTTCGTGCAGCCTGGCAGGCATCGCTTCGAGATCGCGGACGAGCTGCGCGCCGACCGGATTGCCGAGATGCTGAAGTAGATGCGCGGCGAAGAGATATGCCACCAGCGTCTTCGGCATGCCCGGCAGTTCCTTGCTGTAGGGCAGCAGATAATCGCAAATCTTGGCCAATCCGCTTTCGGTTCCCGAAGTCAGCGCGACCGTGACTGCGCCTGTCGTCTTCGCCCAGCGTGCGGCAACCAGCGCGTCTTCGGTTTCGCCGTTATGCGAGGTGATCAGCACCACCGCCGTCTCATTGACAGGCTTGGGACGGCGCGTTTCGAGCTCGGTGGAGTTGATGCGCTCGATGCGCAGGTCGCAATACTTGTCGAGGATGTATTTGACCGGTTCGATGTAGGAGTTCGAACCGCCTGAGCCTACAAGATAAACGGATTCGATCTGGCGCGCGGAAAAAACGTCCTTCACCAGCTTTTCCGCGACCGGATTGCCATCCCGGAACGCCATTTCAAGGACGCCCTTCAGATAGTCCCCTTCCAAGTAATTCGGGTTGGGAGCGGACTTGATCTGTTCGTCGCTCGGCGTCAGGTTTTCGAGAGCCATAATGTTCATTCTCCGTGTGAATTCAGGACGCGCTGCCGAAGCCGCCGCCGCCCGGTGTCTGCAGGAACAGGCTGTCCCCGCGGTTCATGAGGATGTTGGTGATCGAGATGTCGTATTCCTTGACGGCGCCATCGGCCGTCGCGAACTTCAGCCGAGCGACCTCTCCCTGGCCGCCGCCGAACACGCCGTCCGCGGGGGTGCGAAGACCTTCGCAGGACGCGTTTGCCCGCACGCCGTCGGTCATGGCGACCACTTCCCGGACGATGCCCATGCCGCCGGTTTGCTGACCTTCGCCGCCGGAGCCGGTGGCAAGCGCGTAGCGACGGACCATCAGTGGATATTCGATTTCGAGCGCTTCGGCAGGCAGGTTGGAAGTGTTTGTAATGTGGACCTGAATGCCGTTCATGCCGTCGTGCTCGAGGCTGGCACCGGCACCACCGCCGACAGTTTCGAGATATACGAAGTTGCCTTCGCGTGTCTTGTGCGGACCAAAAAAGATCATCGTCGCGTTCATGTCGGCGGAAGAGGCAAAGACCTTTTCCTTCGGCAGGAGATCGGCGAATGCCTGGAAGATGGCGCGCACGACACGCTGGCAGCTCGTCGAGCGGATGCCGACCGCGGCCGGGAATTTCGGGCGAACCAGAGTGCCCTCTTCCGCGATGATCGAGACCGGAAGGGCCATGCCTTCGTTCGGCGGCAGAGACGGATCGAGCAACGCCTTGATCGTGTAGTAGCAGGTGGCGTCGAGGGCGGTCTTCGGGATGTTGACCGCGCCCCGCGCCTGAACGTCCGTGTCGGTGAAATCGAAGGTGATGCCGTCGCCTTCCACCTTGATGGCAACCTGGATGCGGCAGGGATCGAAACCGACCCCGTCGCCGTCGATGAACGCCTCACCGGTATAGATCCCATCCGGCATTTCCTGGATTCGCTTGCGCAGGCGGCTTTCCGAATAAGCGATCAGATCGTCGATCGCTTTCTCGATCGTGGCAATGCCGAACTGATCGGCGAGCGCTACTAACTTGCGCTCGCCGATCTCGTTGGTGGCGATCTGTACCTTCAGGTCCAGAATGCGCTCCAGCGGGTCGCGGCTGTTGGTGCTGATCAACCTGACGATCTGCTCGTCCAACACGCCCTCACGAGCGATTTTCAGCACCGGAATACGGATGCCCTCAGCGAAGATGCTCGTCTGGCTCGGATCGCAGGAGCCCGGAACACCGCCGCCGACATCCGAATGGTGGCCGAGATTGGCGGCGAAGAAGCAGAGCCGGCCTTGGTAGAAGACGGGTGTCAGGATCGAGATATCCGGCGTGTGCGAACCACCGGCAAGATAGGGGTCGTTGCAGATGAATGCGTCACCCGGCTTGATATCCTCGAGCCTGTAGTTTTCGAGAACCGCCGCGACGCCTCCCTGCAGGGAGCCCAGATGCACCGGGATATGCGAGGCCTGGACGATGAGGCGGCCACGGCCGTCGAAGAGGCCGACGGAGCAGTCCTTGCGCTCCTTGATATTGGTCGAGAAGGATGAGCGCACGAGGCTCAAGCCCATTTCATCCGTAATCGACATGAACCGATTGGAGTAGACCTCCATTTCGATGGTGTCGAATTCGCGCGGTGGTTTGACGTGCTGCTGCATCACGCACGGTCCTTCACAAAGCTAAGAATGATGTTGCCATAGGCATCGACGACGCCGGACTGGCCTGGGAGGATGTAGGTCGTGGAGGTGAGTTCCTCGACGATCGCCGGACCTGTGAAAGTCTCGCCCTGCGGCATGGCCGGACGTTTATAGACCGGCACAGTCTGCCATCCCGCCTGCGGATCGATATAGACCTCGCGCTCACCGACGATGGCGTCCTTCATGGAGCCTGCGGCGCCGTCGACTGTCTGGAGCGGCCGGCCGGCATGGCCAATCGCCTGGACGCGCAGGTTGACGATCTCTACCGGATGGTTTTCCAGCGCGTACCCATAAACGACACGATGGGCTTCGGCGAAACGAGTGGTGAAATCTTCCGCAGTGGACAGAATGCCCTCGACGCGGATTTCGTGGTTCTGTCCAGCATAACGGGCTTCGGCAATATGCTGGAGCGCACGCTTCTCGTCAGGGATGGTTTCTGCTTCCAGCCATTCTTTCGCCTGCAGCTCCAGGCCCTGGAGAGCCGATGCGATATCGAGCCAAGCCTCGCCCTGTGCCCACTTGATCTGCGTCGAGACGAAGTCGCGCGTTACATCCGACAGAAGCACGCCGCGGGCGCACATCGTGCCGGGAGATTCCGGGATGATGACGGTTTTCAGGCCAGTTTCCGCGGCCACGAGTGAGGAATGGAGCGGGCCAGCACCGCCGAATGCCATCAGCGCGAAGGATTTGAGGTCATGCCCCTTATCCATCGAAACCGCGCGGATCGCGCGGGCCATATTGGCGACCGCGATGCGGATGATGCCCCAGGCCGTGTCTTCGACCGACCGCCCGATCTGCGTTGCGACTGCACCGATGGCCCTGAGAGCCGCCTCGCGATCGACCGGCATGGCACCGTCGAGAAGTGCGACTGGGTTGAGCCGCTGCAGGACGATATTGGCATCCGAGATCGTCGCGTCCGTGCCCCCCTTACCATATGCGGCAGGTCCCGGCACGGCAGCCGCGCTCTGCGGGCCGACTTTCAGGCCGCCGGCATCATCGAGCCAGGCGATCGAGCCGCCGCCAGCGCCGATCACATGCACGTCGACCATCGGGCAGCGGATAGAGTAACCAGCAACATCGCGGTCGGTGGAATAGGCCGGCTTGCCATTGGCGATCAGCGCGACGTCGGTCGAGGTGCCGCCGACGTCATAGGTGATGATGTTGGGGAATGAGGCTGCCTTGCCCACCAGCGATGCACCGACGACGCCCGCGGCCGGACCGGAAAGGCAGGTACGGACCGGATAATTGCGGGCAGTCTCGGTGGACATCAGGCCACCGTTGGAATGGATGGTATAAGGCTTGGCTTTCACGCCCGCCTTGCGCGACCGGGCCATGAACCGTTCGAGATAGCCGTCCATGCGCGGCATGAGATAAGCGTTCATGACCGTGGTGGAGATGCGCTCATACTCCCGGAACTCCGGCAGAACATCGCTTGAAAGAGAGATGAAGACATCCGGAAGGTGCTGGCGAATGATCTCGGCGGCGCGTTGTTCGTGAGCTGGGTTGCGGTAAGAGTGGAGGAAGCCGATCGCGACCGCCTCTACGCCCTCTTCCTTGAACCGTTTGGCGGCCGCTTCAACACCGGCATCGTCAAGGGGCACGATGACCTCGCCGGCAGGACCGAGACGTTCGGCGACTTCAAGACGCAGCGGGCGCACGACCAGCGGATCGGGCTTGCGAACGCTCATGTCGAAAAGGTCCGGGCGGGTCTGGCGGCCGATCTCAAGCACGTCGCGAAAACCTTCGGTTGTCAACAGGCCGGTTTTGCCGCCGCGACGCTCGATAACCATGTTTGTCGCGACCGTGGTGCCATGACCGAAATGCACCACGTCGGACGATTGAAGCCCACGTTTGCCGAAACCGGTAATGCCGATCTCGATCGCTTCCGACGGATCATGCGGTGTCGAGGACACTTTGAAGTGACGCATGCCGCCCGTTTCGTCGTCGAGGACCGTAAAGTCTGTGAAGGTTCCGCCGACATCAATGCCGACCCTGATATTGCCCATGATGCTCTGGTCTTTGCGCTGTGGCCTTGGCTTCATGCCGCTGCCTTGCCTCTCATGACCACGATCTAAAAACACCTATCGCATCTAGTAAAATTCAATTATTCAAGCTTTCCATTCCAAAATGGAATATGCGAGGAGAGCGATATGAGACGGATCAAACTCAGACATCTCGACACTCTTGCCGCCTTCATGAAAACCGGCTCGGTGACGGAGGCGGCGCTCGTACTTCACACCACTCAGCCCAACGCCAGCAAGTCGCTGAAACAGCTTGAGGATTTCGCGGGTGTACGACTTTTCGAGCGGAGCGCTGGACGGCTTCGACCCACTCCCGAGGCGGAACTGCTTTTTTCACACGCAGCACGTCTCATGGACGAGCTGACCGTGTTCGAAAACCTGTCGCTTGATCTGACGGCGATGACGCAGGGCTATGTCAACATAGGTATTTTGTCGGCTTTCAGCACCGCCCTCATCCCCATGGCGATCGAGCGTTTCAACGATCTCTATCCTGGAATTCAGGTACAGGTGGACCTGCTCGATTCCGACAAGATCCACACCTATGTCAGTCGCGGGAATTACGATTTCGGTCTGGTACACCATCCCGAGCACGAATCCGACTTGATGACTCAGACGCTTAAAACCTCATCCATGGTCTGCATCATGCCGCCGGACCATCCGCTTGCGAAACACCGGATCGTTCTGTCGAGCGACATTGCCGACCAGCCATTTGTGACGTACCCACGGTCGGTACCGTTCGGCGCAGCGATCTTCCGCTCTCTGTCCGACGAGGGCGTCAAGCCATCAAATACCCTGATCTCGAACCAGAGCCAGCTCATTCGCCGCCTTGTGGAGCGTGGCCGGGGCGTGGCCCTCGTTGATCATTTCTCTGTGTGGGATGCCAACGAGCTGGACCATATCGTGGTGCGTCAGTTCGAGCCGCGCATTCCAGTCTCAGTCGGCATGATTATCCCCAAGCGCCGGCCTCTCTCGCTGGCAGCGCAAACCTTCGTTGGAATGTTAAAGGAAGTGCTGGAACAGGATCCCGGCTGAACCAGGCAGCTCTATTCTCAAACAGAATAGCCCCGCCGCCTCATGCAGCATTCATGAGCCCCACTGGCGTAGTCGGCAGAGAAACCTGTTACTGCCTGCCCATCATTTTTGCCGCCCAGTCTAAATCTCCTGCGCGAGCCAACGAACCATGTTGACCATCAGCGCGTCGTAACCGTCCCAACGCATGAATTCATCGGAAAGCCAATGCGGTGCAATGTCGGTCGTCCAAGCCAGTGTTCTTCCTGATTCATATTGGCGGACCGACAGCAGCGGAAGTTTCTGCCCACGGCTTTCGCAATGGACCAAATTTATCGAGCCATCATCCGACCGAAGCTGAACGCGGTTGAGCCCGAGAACATAGGGAATGCTTGCTGGTACCCCGGAAAGAATAGGGTGTTCGCCTTTCTCAATAATCGGGTCGAGACCTTCTGGCGCCTCCAGTCCGTCAGGGCCGGCGTGGAGCGTAACGGGAAGAGCCTCTTCAATCGGGGTACCGTGAAACATAGCCGAGCCGTCGATGCCTTGATAGGAGGTGTATCCTCCAGCCATCATTAGGCCGCCACCACGCGCAGCCCACTCGCGGAGCAGTTCCAGGCGATTGACCGATCTTTTGCCGATGCGTGTTTCGGGAGTGTATAGCAGCGAAAGCGCCCCAACATCGGAAATTATAACGGCGGCATATTTTTCGAGCTCAGAGAAAGTTTTCGGGAACTCCGCTTCGCAGCGTTCTCCTCCGATTTGAACAACCGTTATTCCGTTGTTCGTGAGGGCTTCGACAAACCTCACCGCGCCGTTCGAATAGCGGGCGGAGGCTCGCACTTCCAGCCCTTTCGATGAAAGAAAGGTTGTGTGGAATGATTCGCCGGCAAGCAACACTGGCTTCATGAGGAGGTTATCCTTAACTGGAAAGGGCGCGGGATGCTGCCCAAGTGAAGATTTGAATTGTTCTGAGAGCGGTCTCAGATTCGGGTGAAGGTGTCAAGAATCTTTGTTGACTGCAACATGATCGCACGCGGGATCACCGTCTGGTTGTCAGGCGAGGCTTGACGGCGATCTAGACCCCGAAGACGATGCCCACACCAACTACCGATATGCTCCTGGAAACACGATATCCTGATCGACAAGGACATTGAATTTGTAGCCAGGCCGGATTTCCAGTGTCGGCTGCACATCCATGTTTTTCTGTATGGTCCGATCAGCAACCCGCCCGAAGGTCTCCGCGAAATTCCGCCTCGCTGCATCTGACGCCGTGTCTTGCGTTGCGAGCGTCGAACTCTGTGGCACGGACATGTCGATCCCGGTCCCGATCAGCGCAATCATCACCGCCGAGCCGAAGGTTTTCAGATAGTGATTGTTCACCTTGTCCTTGAAGCCGCCATAGCCTTCAGCATCGGTCCCTGCCATGCCGCCGATCTGCAGTGTCGATCCATCAGGGAAGATAATATCGGACCAAACGACGAGAATGCGGCTCTGGCCAAACGAGACCTTGCTGTCGTAGCGGCCGAATAGCTTCGTGCCCTGCGGGATCAGCAGGCGATGTCCGGTCGCGCTGTCATAGACGTTCTGGCTGACCTGAGCAGTGATGCGGCCGGGCAGGTCGGAATTAATACCAGTAATCAAGGTCGCCGGGATAACCGAGCCCCGTTTGAGCTCATAGAGTGACTGCTGCGGGACAACACGGTTCGGCAGATAGCCGAGGTCCTTGAGGTCCGTGTTGAAGAAATCCTCCTTGCTCTTCTGCCCATTGGGATCAATGTTCTGGCCGCCGAGGCCGGCACGCAAGGCGGCGGCATAGAGATCGGAAGCGCCTGCCGTCGTCGAGATCGCAGTCGATGTATTGGCGGCCGAAGTATCGTCTGTTGCCGTACGTGCCTCCAGCTTGCCGCGATCGATGGTGAGCGGCGCGTCATAGGCAGCATCGTTCGCCTGGAGCCTTGCCATGCGCTGGCGCTGTCTCTCCCTGAGATATTGCTCCTGTTGCTCGCGCTCGAGACGCGCCCGCCAAACCGCCTCCGGCTCCAGTTCCTGTCCGCGACGCTGTTCCTGCCGCTGCTCCGGCGTCGGGGTGAGCGGATTGCTGACGTTTTCGTCCACCTGCTTCGTCTCGACAGGTGTCGGCTGAAACGTCGTCTGCTGCTGCGGTTCGCCGATAATACCGTCGGTGACGCCGCGCTTGATCTGATCGGCAAAGGTCGAGGCGGGATCGCCGGAACTGGTGTCCGGGCCGGCATCCTTCCCAAAATAAAGCCCGCGCGACGCGAGCCCATAAAAGATGATGCCGAGGAAGGCGAGTGCCAGCACGATGACGACGACGATCGGCAGGCGATTGATCCGGCGGATGCCCGATGCCGCCTGACTGTTCTGCGCGCCGCCGAGTTTGAGGGATTGCACCATGATCTTCTCCCTCACCCGCGCCGCAGCAGCGAAAGCGCGCTCATCGGCGTCGCTCCGGTCGACGTCACCGTGTAAGCGCGGCCGAGTTCGACGCTGTTGGTCGAGAGGCGCGCCAGCACTTGGCCCTCGAATGGCATGATCACATAGGCAAGTGGGACGACGGTCGTTCCGCTATCCGTCTTCTGGTCGGTGACGACGGCATAGCCCCATCCCTTCAGGGCCGCCTCCAGTGCCTGCCCGAAGGGTGAGGTATCCGCCTTCAGGGCAACGGTTGCCTTGCCCGGCCCGATCTGTTCGGCAAGGCGGCTGACCATGTCGCCTGCAATGGCGCTCGCCGCCGGGCTCAAGATTTCGGGCGGCGCGTTGCTGGTGACAAGACCTTCTGTGTCGATCGATTGGCACCCGGAAAGGAGGATGGCGAGGATGCAGGCGGCAGCAAGGCCGGGTATACGGTTCAGGGGGCGTCGAATGAAGGCAAGAATCTTCATCACCGCCCTCCCCTGCTGATCGTCACCTTTTGTTGTTTCCAGCCGACGCCCGAGACGAGCACGGCGCGGTCGATATTGTAATCCACCACCATCACATTGTTTTTCATGCGGTAGTTGACGATACGGTTCTGGCCGCCGGAAACGACAAAGAGAACCGGCGCGTCCTGACCCGAGATCGACCGCGGGAACTGGATGTAGGTTTTCAATCCGTCCGAATAGACCCGTGTCGGCCGCCAGCCGACACTGCCCGATATGGAATAGGAAAAGCTTAAGTGCTCCGCTGGTACCCCGGCGCCGGGGATCGTACTTGCTTCAAGCCGCGCGTTGACGTCGGCAAGTTTCGAGGAAACATCCTCGGGATATTCGAAGCCGACGCGGGCCATATATTGCGTTGGATGCGACTTGAGCTGGATATGATATGTCCGCCGGGATGTGGTCACCACCATTGAGGTGACAAGACCGGGCTCTGAGGGTTTGACGATCAGATGGATCGCCTGACCACCGGCAGCACCCGAGGTCGCCGTCTCGACCTTCCAGCGCACCGTATCGCCGACCAGCACATCGCGCACCACCTCGCCGCCCTGAAGTTCGATATCGCAGACCTGCAACGGTGAGCAGACGACCGATGGCTGGATCTCGCCGTAAAGAAAGATCACCTTGCCATCGGCGCCTTTGGTGACCAGGCCTTTCGACCCGCGCCATTGGGTCGACAGCCCAATGCCTTTCGCCTCGTTGGCGGTGACACCATCTGCGGCAAGCGCAGTCAGCGGGCCGAGGACGGTAAAGGGGGCGATCGCCAAAACCAGGAGGCCGATGGCCATGGCAGCCCGTTGTCTTCTGTGTCTGATATTCATGCTCGGGCCATGCCTTTCAAAGCTGTGCTGTCCAGTCGAAGTCGCGGAGATAGAGACCGATTGGATTGAGACGGATGACGCCCTCATCCTGGGGCGGCGTCAGCGTCACAGTGGCGATGCCGCGGAAGCGGCGTGTCGCCGTTTCCTTGCCTCGCCGATCGCGCTCGAATTCGGTCCAGTCAACCTGATAACTCTGGTTCGATAGCGCGACGATATTGTTGACCTCGATGGCCACGGTCGCGGTCTTCGCCTTTTCGAACGGCGAGTTCGAGCGGAACCAGGCATTGACTTTTTCGGTAGCCGGATCGGATGTCCGCAGCAGCCCGTAGGTCCGGTCGATATATTGTTTCTGGACGACGGCGTCGGGCGTGACGGAGCGGAAGTTCGAGACGAAACTGCCGAGCGTGGCGCGCACCACGCGCGGATCAGCATATTCGATCTGTTGCGGAAAGCCGGCATTGACGGCTGTCCCGAGCTTGTCGACCTCGACGATATAGGGGATCAGCTTCACCTGCGTGCTCTGATAGAGGGCATAGCCGAAACCGATGACGGCCACGGTCATGCCGGTGATGCCGACGATGCGCCAGGCGGCGGCCGCTTTTACGTATGAGCCGTAGCGTTCGTTCCATTCGTTGCGCGCAGCGATATAGGGGTTGTCTGGTGGAGTGGTTCCAGCCATGCGCTGTCAGCCTCTTATTTCTTGTCATTGATCGGCGGTGGTGGCGGCGGTGTACCGGGCCGGCCGGATTGCTGGTCGAGCTTGGCGTTGGCGAGGCCGAGCATCGAACCGGCATAGGCGCCGGGCGAGCCGATGGCCTTGTCCTTAGCAGCCGAGCCAACTGCGCCGGCCGCTCCCCCAATGCCGGCTTCCAACCCGCGCATGGCGGCACCTGCCAGTGACGCTCCCCCTGCCCTAGCCGCACTTGCTGCCTCAAAGCCCCGGTTGGCCGCGCCGATCGTGAGGAACCCGGCGCCGAGTGCGGCAGAGGCAGCTTGCCCACCGTGACGAATGGCTTCCATGCCGCCGCCCACCGATGCGCCCTGGACTGCGCCTTGCAGGATGGGCGGCACATACATGGCGATGACGAACACCACGACGGAGATACCCGCAATGGCAAGCGTCGTGATGAACTGTTCGGAGGTCGCCGTCGGCGCTTCGGCAAGACCGAGCAAAATATCGGAGCCGATCTTGGCGATCATCACCAGCGCCATCAGTTTCATGCCGACCGAGAAGGCATAGACCAGATATTTGACGGCAAAATCCTTGGTGTAGGATGAGCCGCCAAGCCCGAGCATGATCATGCCGGCAAGCAGACCGACATACATCTCCACCATGACGGCGACGAAGATTGCCGCAACGAGCGAGAAGGACACGACGACGACGACCATGGCGAAGACGGCGGCGATCGCCAGTGCATTGTCCTCGAAGATGCCGAACGTCGCCAGCTCCGACATTTTCGTCGCAACGCGGATTCCGGCATCAAAGATATTGGCCGGTGAGGCTGAACCGCCGCCGGCGCCGATCTGATAGAGGCTGTCGACCACGGCCTTGGCGAACGCTGGCCCTTCGTTGAGGACAAAGGCGAAGAGACCGATGAACATGATGCGCTTGACGAGTTCCGCGAACCAGCTGTCGAGCGAGGCTGCATTGATCGCCAGCCACACAGCGGCAATCCCGACCTCAATCCCGGCGAGGATCCAGAACAGCGACCGCGCCGCGTTCATCACGGTCGTTTCCCAGCCCTTGGCAGCGATGACGACGGAGTTTTCTAGGGTGGTCAGTACCTGACCCTGTTGCGCGAGGGCGGGGGTGGTTGCGATCAGCGCAACGCCGATCACTATCAAAGCAAGTTCAAACTTGCGGGAAGGAGGCGCCGCTACCATCGTGGCTTCATCTCCTGGCCGCCGCGAATATCGCGGGTGGTATCACCGCCAAAGAACTGTTCGCGATGTTGGCGCTTTTGTGCATTGGAAGAGGGACCGGTTGCGCCTGCACCTGAACCGGATACCGAGGTGGGCTGGGGCTGGATCAGCCTCCAGCTCACGGTGCCACCAGCAGCCAGGATTACTGCCACCACGAGGATTATGATCAGACGCGGGCTCACCACCGAGGCTCCATCGTTTGTCCACCGCGGATGTCATGCTCGCTTCCGCTGAAGAATTTTTCCCGGCGCGCTTGGGCGAGATCCTTTTGCGCCTGCTCCGACTGGAACCAGGTGCCCATCATGGTCATCTGCTGGGAAACGAGACCGCGAAGCTTTTGCATCTGCGCTACCTGCTGGGCGGCAATCTGGTGGCCGACCTGCAGCGCCTTCATCTGGCCGTCCGATGATTTCGACATGGAGCGCAGAGACGACATCGTGCTTTCCTCGCTGGAGAACTGCTCTGCCGTCAGGTTCGCGGCCTTCAGCGTCCCGGCGATCGTGTCGCGATTGGTGTCGGACCAGGTCTGGTAGGTCGAGGAAAAGCTCGCGCCATCCGGCAGGTTACCCTTCATCTCGGAAAAACTCTGGAAGCGCTGCTTCAGCACATCATCGATGTTGCCCATCGAGAAGGCGACGCCCTGCCCCTGGGTAACGACGTTTTGCAGGTTCTGCAGGTCGCTTTCGACCTGGCCCCAGATATGGTTGGGCAGCTGCGCCGTGTTCTGCAACATGTTCTGGTAGATCTTGAGTTGGTTCTGGATCTGCTCGGCCAGCTGTGAGATCTGCGTGATTTGGTTGTTGACTTGGTCCGCCGATTTGCCGACCAACGAGATGAGTTCGGCGTTGTTGGCGAGCTGCGTCCATTCGGTCGCCTGACCGGTCACGCCACCGGCATGGACGGGAACAGGGAGAGTCCAGGAGAACGTAGCGACCGCACTGAGTGCGACGCGCAATATCCTATTCAACCGGGAAGAGCTTATCGGCATGGGCGATCCCCCTTTGCTGGAGCCAATGAAGAGGCCAATTTGCCCCGTGTTCGGAATGCAGGGAGCGGATCCGTTTCAGGTCTTCCTTCCCGGATGCTCCGACGAAGGAGAGCGCTACCGGTCCGAGCGCCATGTCGAACAGGCGGCGGCCTTCGGGCGAGACGACATAATAGTCCCGCTTCGGAATGGCGGTTGCGACGATCTCGATCTGCCGCTCGTTGAAGCCGATGCGCTCGTAGAATTCTCGCGTGCCGGGCTCGCGGGCCGCCCCGTTCGGCAGGCAGATTTTCGTTGGGCACGACTCTTTCAGGACATCGATGATGCCGGAGCGCTCGGCATCCGAGATCGACTGTGTGGCGAGCACCACGGCGCAGTTGGCCTTGCGCAGCACTTTCAGCCATTCCCGGATCTTGTCGCGAAACACCGGATGGCCCAGCATCAGCCAGGCCTCATCGAGGATGATCAGGCTGGGCGCACCGGTCAGGCGTTTTTCGATACGGCGGAACAGATAGGTGAGAACGGGAACGAGATTGCGCTCGCCCATGTTTATCAACTCCTCGATCTCGAAGCACTGGAACGCGCCAAGCGCCAGACCGTCCTCTTCGGCGTCGAGCAACTGGCCCATCGGACCATCGACGGTATAGTGATGCAGCGCGTCCTTGATCTCGCGCATCTGCACGCCGGAAACGAAGTCCGACAGCGAGCGGCCGCGGGATTCCGCCATCAGCGCCAACTGCCTGGAGATGGCGTTGCGATAGTCCGGGGTGATTGTCACACCTTGCAGCGCCACCAGTATCTCGATCCACTCGGAGGCCCAGGCTCGGTCACCGTCGCTCGACAGTTCGGCGAGCGGGCAAAAGGCAAGCGCCCTCACCGCACGACCAGCCGACGGGCCGATATCGCCGATCTGATAGTGATCGCCGTTGAGGCCGAGCGTCAGCGGCAGCATCGAGCCGCCCTTGTCGAAGGCGAACACCTGGGCATCGGCATAACGTCGGAACTGCGCGGCAATCAGCGCCAGCAGCGTCGATTTGCCGGAACCGGTTGGGCCGAAGATCAGCGTATGTCCGACATCGTCCACATGCAGGTTCAGCCGGAATGGTGTCGAGCCGGATGCCACCTGCATCAAGGGTGGCGAGGTCGGCGGATAGAATGGGCAAGGCGCGTTCGGACTTCCGGACCAGATAGAGTTCAGCGGAATGAGGTCGGCAAGATTGCGGGTGTTGACCAGCGGCTCGCGGATATTGGCATAAGAGACGCCGGGCAGGCTGCCAAGAAACGCATCCGTGGCGTTCAACGTTTCGATCCTCGCACCAAAACCTTCGGCCTGGATCAGACGGCGGATCGCCTCGCACTTTTCCTGGAGGCGGATCGCATCTTCTTCAAAGATCACGATGACCGGCGTGTAGTAGCCATAGGCGACAAGCTGCGAGGAGGCTTCGGCAATGGCGTCCTCAGTTTCCGCCACCATCAGCATGGCGTCCTGATCGACCGAGCGTGATTGCGTCTGGAACAGCTGGTCGAAGAACGGCCGTACCTTCTGCTGCCACTTCTTGCGGGTGCGCTCAAGGCGCGCCCTTGCTTCCTCAGCATCGAGGAAAACGAAGCGGGACGACCAGCGATAGGTCAGCGGCATCAGATCGAGCGCGTTGAGAATGCCGGGCCAGCTTTCCGCAGGCAGGCCGTCGATCGCGACGACGCCAAGAAAGCGATTCTCGATGAGCGGCGTCAGCCCGTGCTGGAGTTCCGCCGTCACCAGCCAGTCGAGATACATGGGGATTTCCGGCAGGCGAACCGGATGGTTCTCACCGGTGACGCAAAAGCGGATGAACTGGAAGAGCTCGTCATATCGGGCAACACGAAAGCCACCGCGCTCCGACGTCTCGCGTGTCATCATCCGGCGGATGGATACGACATTGGCGAGATACTGCTCAACCTCCCGGATTGAGGAGAGAAAGCTGTCCAGCGCCTTGTCGGCGTGAGTTGCGGACCGGCTGGCGGTGTCCGAATAGATATAGCGGGTCAGGCCAGAGCGGCGTGGCTCCGGCGGCCGCCAGGTCAGGATCAAGGCATGCCGGCTCTCGAAATGCCCTCTTTCCTTCTGGAAATGTGCCCGTCGTTCCGCATCGATAGCGCGGGTGACGAGATCAGGAAAATGGCAGTCGGGCCGTTGCGGGTAATCCGCGGTCGGCACCCGGACGGCCTCGACCTGAATCATCCAGCCGGAGCCAAGCCGCGACAGGATCGCATTGATCTGGCGAGAGACATCGTTGCGCTCGGCGTCCGTCGAGCTTTCGCTGTCAGGGCCGGCAAAGTACCAGCCGGCCATCAGCGAGCCGTCCTTCAGCAGGATGACGCCGTTATCGACCAGACCAGCATAGGGCACGAGATCGGCGAAGGATGGCCCGGAATGACGGAAGGATTTGAGGACGACCATCTCGACCCCTTCAGAATTTGCGCCACGGCGACGATGTCGCGCGGTAGAATGTCTTGTAGGAGATGTGGCGGACATAGACGCGCCGCATCAGCGGATCGGCCTTGGCCATCATGCGAAGCGCTGCAACCGCGACCAGCCAGATCGCGATCCCGAACAGTGCTGCATACCAGGTCAGCACCACGAAGATCAGGATGATGGCGGCCAGCGCCGTCAGCAACACCAACTCACGATCGGCGCCCATCAGCAGGTTCGGACGTGATAGCGCCCGATGAACCCGCGACCGCACGAGAGCCGAGCCAGATTCAGCCACGATCCCCCTCCCCTCTTTCAATGAGCGTGGCGGAGGGTGAATAATCGAACCGGTTAGCCTGCGAATGAAGCTCGCCGATCGACGCCCCTGTCGCGCCGAACAGGGCGACGATCTGCGTGGCGCCGAGCAACACGCCACCGACCAGCGCGACGTAGCAAAGCCGTCGGGCAAAGTCGTTCAGTTCGCCGCCGAAGATCAGCATCGCACCAGCGATGGCGACGGCCGCAAGCGCGATGAAGCCGGCGACGGGACCGGTAATCGACTGCTGGATCTGCTGGAGTGGGGATTCCCATGGCAGACTGCCGCCACCGGAAGATGCCAGTGCCGCATCCATTGAGCCGAACGAAACGAGGGCCAATGCTGTGACTGTGAGAATGAGATGGGTCTTACGCGACATGGCTGTCCTCGTCGATCTGGGCGTAATGTTCGGTCTGGTAGTGGCTGTTGCGGTATCCTTCGATATGGATGACCTCGCGGACCCGCCTCCCCTTCCCCGTGCGTTCGATGGAGACGACAAGATCGACGGCCTCGCCGATCACTTCCTGCATTGGCTGCTGGCTGGCTTCCGCCGTCAGTTGCTCCAGTCGCCGTAGGGCCGACATCGCCGTGTTGGAATGGATCGTTGTGACTCCGCCGGGATGGCCGGTGTTCCAGGCCTTCAGCAGTGTGAGTGCCGCGCCATCCCGGACCTCCCCGACAATGATGCGGTCGGGACGCAGTCGCATCGTGCTTTTGAGGAGCCGCGCCATGTCGACCGTATCGCTGGTATGCAGTGAGACAGCGTTCTCGGCGGCGCACTGGATTTCGGTGGTGTCTTCGAGAATGACCATGCGATCGTTCGGAGCGGACGCGACGATCTCGCCAATGATCGCATTGGCGAGCGTCGTCTTGCCGGAGCCCGTCCCGCCTGAGATGACAATGTTCATGCGGGAATCGATCGCGCTGCGGATGGCGGAAGCCTGGCGCTCGGTCATCACTTTCGACGTCACATAATCGTCGAGCGGTATGAGGCGCGACGCCCTCCGCCGGATCGTGAATGCCGGCCCGGATACGATCGGTGGCAACAGGCCCTCGAAACGGTGTCCGCCGATCGGCAGTTCGCCAGAGATAATCGGTCGCTCGCCGTCTGCCTCCGACTGCAGGGCATGAGCGACACTGCCGATCACGACTTCGGCGGCGGCAGGCGTCATTGCGCCGGCTGATTCGACCCCATGACCGAGCCGCTCGATAAACAGTCGACCATCGGGATTGAGCATGATCTCGACGACCGTCGCGTCATCAAGGGCGACGCAAAGCTGGTCGCCGAGCGCGTCCTGGAGTTTGCGGACAAGGCGCGGATGGGAGCGAAGCTGGGTCACGCTGCGCTCCTGAACGGTCGGCCGTCGTCGTCTGCGATGATTGAACGGTATCCCGGCGGGCAGACCCGTTCGAAGCTCATTCGGTCGGCAGGCAAACGTCCGGCGATGGCGACGGTGTTGCCGATCGCGACGGGTTCGCCAAGTCGCGTCATCGGCCAACCGGCGCGCTTCAGGATGCGCTCGAAGCGGAGATCGGTGGCCGTGACGATTTCACTGTAGCCGCTCGCGATCGACCATTCGATGATACCGGCGAACAAGGTGAGCGTCGCAAGATTCAGTGTGCTCCCCTCCCTCTGTAAGACAAGTGAGGTATCGACGCAGAAGCGCGAACTCTCGATCATGCCTGAATGCCCCCCAAGCGAACCCGTATCGAGAAGCTGGGGAAAGGTTTGCTCCAGCATGGTCGGGCCAGAAGCTGGAAGAAGACGAACGCAACCTGCGACCTTTCCACCGTCGGCAATTGCCAGAAGATAAGTCGGGCTGCAATCATCGTACTGGTCACGCTCCTCTCCCACGGTGATGGAGACGTCCCAGGCGAGACGTCCGCCAAATACCGTCGCGCGAAGACGGTGCATCTGTCTCAGGAAGTCGCGATGGCGGTCGTATTTCTCGGGCGCGACGGTCAATATCCGCATGATGATCTCCGCATGAACAGGTCGTGTGAAAGGAAATCACGCCGCGACGCGTGTGCCTATGTGCAGATCTGCACCTAAGGTGATTCTAGCGAGTCGCTGGTCCGGCTCTTAGAGTGTGAGCGTGTGGTGAGCTAGGCGGAGGAGATTCATGTGCAAATCTGCATGTCGTCCCAACGAGATCGACTTGCGCAAACAGGTGTAAGTGACAGATTCAAATCAAAGAATCGGGATAGGTCTCTGACACAACGAAAACGTGTTAACTATTGATTAACTTTAAATATCTTGCAAACCGTGCTGGAATCGGTTGTGCTATCCACGATAAATAGGTGTGTTTACGAAAATTACCGTGTGTACGAGAGGAAGTCGTGGAAAATCCGGCTCAGCTTCAAAAGGCTATTCATAAACTGATCGCGGCCCACGCGCGAGACCTCTCCGGTGCGCTGCACGAACATCGTGTAAAGTTGTATCCGCCAGAGGCGCGGAAAACCTTGCGTTCCTTCTCCTCGACGGAGGCTGCGAAGCTTATCGGTGTCAATGACGGATACCTTCGTCACCTCTCGATCGAAGGGAAAGGCCCTCAGCCCGAAATTGGAAACAACAATCGTCGCTCCTATAGCGTCGAAACGATTCAGGCCCTTCGAGAATATCTTGATCTAACCGGAAAAAACGATCGGCGTTATTCCCCCAAACGTTCAGGTAAAGAGCATCTGCAGGTCATCACCGTTGTCAATTTCAAAGGTGGCAGTGGCAAGACCACGACAGCTGCGCACTTGGCGCAATATCTCGCCCTGAACGGCTATCGTGTTCTTGCCATCGATCTTGATCCACAGGCCAGTATGTCGGCACTACACGGGTTCCAGCCGGAGTTCGACGTCAAGGACAATGAGACGCTATACGGTGCGATGCGCTATGACGCTGAGCGTCGCCCGTTGAAAGACGTGATCAAGAAGACCTACTTCGCCAACCTCGACCTGGTGCCAGGAAACCTTGAGCTGATGGAGTTCGAACACGATACAGCAAAGGTCTTGGGCTCGAACGATCGGAAGAACATCTTTTTCACGCGCATGGACGATGCGATTGCTTCAGTCGCGGACGACTACGATGTCGTCGTCGTGGATTGCCCTCCACAGCTTGGCTTTCTCACCATTTCCGCTCTCTGTGCAGCGACCGCCGTTCTCGTCACGGTTCATCCGCAAATGCTGGACGTCATGTCGATGTGCCAGTTTCTTTTGATGACGTCGGAATTGCTAAGCGTCGTCGCCGATGCAGGCGGAAGCATGAATTACGACTGGATGCGGTACCTTGTCACTCGCTACGAGCCAGGTGATGGTCCTCAGAACCAGATGGTGTCGTTTATGAGGACAATGTTCGGCGACCATGTCCTAAATCATCCAATGTTGAAAAGCACAGCTATCTCCGACGCGGGGATTACAAAGCAGACCCTCTATGAAGTCAGCCGTGACCAGTTTACGCGCGCGACCTACGACAGAGCGATGGAGTCGCTGGACAATGTAAACACTGAAATCGCACAGCTCATTCAAAGCGCATGGGGGCGCAAATGAGGACGCTCGCATCTCGCGTAGAAGCGCAGAAGTTGTCAGCCGGAAACTTTCGGGAAACCGCTTATTGTGGGGCGGCAATCTCGACGCCCGAGGGGGCTACTAATGGCTAGAAAACACCTGTTATCAGATCTCGCTGGACCAAAGTTGCCAGCCGGAAACTCTGAGGATATTGCCACCCAGGACGCCGCCACTCCGCAGTATTCTCCGCGTGGTGCGATCGGTGCTGTTTCGCGTTCCATCGAGCTTTTAAAGTCTCAGTCCCTTATGGAACTCGATCCGGATCTCATTGACGCGCCGCTTGTGGCCGACCGGTTGGAAGAATCTCCCGAGCAGTTCGAAGAGTTCGCTCGAAATATAAGGGAGCACGGTCAACAGGTCCCTATTCTCGTGCGCCCTCACCCGTCTGTTGAAGGTCGTTACCAGATTGCCTACGGACGCCGCCGACTGAGAGCAGTGAAGGCTGCCGGTATCCAAGTTAAGGCCGCCGTTCGCACCCTGTCGGATGACGAGTTGGTTCTGGCCCAAGGCCAAGAAAACAGTGCCCGGCAAGATCTTTCGTTTATCGAGCGCGCCCTATACGCCGCAGAGCTTGAAGCTGGTGGATTTCAGCGGCCAGTCATCATGGCGGCCCTCGCCGTTGATAAAAGCAATCTTTCCCGCTTGATCCAAGCTGCGAAGCAACTTCCAGCAGATATTATTCGCTTGATTGGAGCTGCCCCTAAAACAGGTCGGGACCGTTGGTACGAATTGTCAGCCCGTCTGGGACAAGCTGGCGCATCGGAAACTGCCCGTACATTGCTCAATGACGATGAGGTGAGAAGATTGAATTCTGACGAGCGTTTCGCTCGGGTATTCGAAGCTGTCACCCCTAAGAAGCCAAAGGCAGTGAAGACTGAGGTAGAAGTTTGGAAAGCTGAGGACGGCACGAAGGCCGCTCGTTACAAGCAAGACAAGCGTACCCTGACGTTAATGATCGACAAAAAGGCCGCTCCGGAATTTGCGGACTACCTGATGTCGGCGCTCCCAGAAATCTACGCTTCGTTCAAAAGGTCGAAGCAGTAAGGCGAAACGGAACCAGGAAAGGAACGATAGCGCAAAGAAAAAGCCCTCCGAAACGGTGTTCCAGAAGGCCTCTCTCAGTTTGGTCGCTTAGAGAATCGCATTTTCCGGAATCCCAGTCAAGAGTCAACGCCGTCCCGGCGTAGCCTTTTCTTTGCCTTTTGAAAGGTGAGAGAGATGGAGACTAGACATGTAACGACGCCCTTCGGGCGGCGGCCGATGACGCTTGCCTTGGTTAAACGGCAAGTGGCCACAAACGAGATCAAGGCTGGCAAAACCGTTGAGAAATGGAAAGTCTTCCGTGATGCCTCGGAAGCGAGAGAAGAGCTCGGCCTGCAGTCGAACAGCCTCGCTGTGCTCGACGCTCTTCTGAGCTTCTATCCGGAAAACGAATTGCGCCAAGACGCGCAGCTCGTCGTGTTTCCGTCAAACGCTCAATTGATCCTTCGGGCTCACGGCATGGCGGGCGCTACGCTGCGTCGTCATCTAGCGCTTCTGGTCGATGCAGGCCTGATTGTCCGCAAGGATAGTGCCAACGGAAAGCGCTATGCGAGAAAGAATGGCGCCGGCGAGATTGAGAGTGCGTTTGGTTTCGACCTCTCGCCAATCCTTGCCCGGTCTGAAGAGCTTGCTGTCATCGCGCAGAAAGTCGTCGCAGCGCGCTCAGCGTTCCGCAAGGCGAAAGAGAACCTGACAATCTGCCGCCGGGATGTCCGTAAGCTCATCACTGCAGCGATAGAGGAGGGGGCTGACGGCGACTGGTTCGCCATCGAGGCTATGTACATCGACCTCGTTTCCCGCATTCCACGCCACCCGACCACCGCTGACATCGCCAATATCCTTGATGAACTCGAACTCCTGCGCGAGGAGATCCTTAATCTGTTGGATTTGCAGTCGAATTCAAAATTTAATAGCACCAATGATGCTCAAATTGAGCAGCACTTACAGAATTCAAAATCCGAATCCTTCCATGAACTTGAACCTAGCTCTGAAAAAGAGCAGGGAGAAAAGCCGAACAAGAGACGCGGATCTCAAACTGAGACGTTGAAGGCCTTCCCTCTGGGTGTTGTGTTGAAGGCATGCCCGCAGATCATCGATTATGGTCCGGCCGGCACTGTGGGTGGCTGGCGGGATCTCATGTCGGCCGCGGTTGTGGTGAGATCGATGCTGGGCGTCAGCCCGTCGGCTTATCAGGAGGCCTGCGAAACAATGGGACCTGAAAATACAGCGGTGGCAGTCGCCTGTATCCTGGAGAGGGCGGGGCATATCAAATCCGCCGGTGGCTATCTGCGTGATCTCACCAACCGGGCAGCGCGAGGGCAGTTTTCCCTGGGGCCGATGGTGATGGCACTGCTCCGGTTAAGCGGGGAAGCTGGAAAGCAGTCTGCGTGAATGACCATTGACAGAAGGTGGCTCGAAAATGGCTGAACTCGAAACGGCAAAGACGAGTGTTGTCGAATTCACGGCTCCCCCGTTCCATTCAAAGCTTTGGCGAGGTGTCTGGTTTTCAACGATGAGAGCGTGAAGCGACTGATATTACTATAATATCCCCTCTCCCGTTAAAAGTTTCCGGCTGGCAACTTTCTGGCAGAAGAGGAGCAGAAGCCATGGAACAGTCTTCGTCGAGGAAGAGAATCTAATAGAGCTGTCTCGTAAACATTGCCATTTGGGCAACATCAGAGCGCGCCAGCGAATCGAGCAGTATACCTTGAAGGGGTTAACTAGAGGATTGGTGAAGGGACTGTTCGGGCGCAGAAGCCCTAGTGGGGTTCTGCAAACAAACATCGACGATGGCGCCGCTGACTTATTGCCACTTGTCGGCCTGACCAAGCGAAGGGTGAGGGTCACCGCCGAGTAGAGGGGCTCCGCCAGAAGCTAATCTAAAGCCTGGGGCTGCCTAGTAGTTCGCTGTGTAGCGCTATCGTAGTAGCTGGAGGCCTGCTGCACCGATCTGCGCTGACACTGCTCCATGGCTTCGGGGTGCGGGCGAAGGCGGTCATCTGTTTGAGGAAGATCCGACGAGCTTGATACTGTTCGGTGAGACTGTCAGTATCCCCATCATGATCTCCGCATGAACAGGTCATGCGAATAGAAATCATGACACGACGCGTGTCCCTGCTTGCAAATCTGCACTTCGCGCCGCGTAGCACCGACAAAGGGGATCGGTCTAATTAACAGATAGGCTTTAAAGGATCGGCTTTTAATGTGATTTCTATTGAAATGCGTTTAACCTAGGAGTAACCAAAAGCGCCTTGCAACCTCACCCGCACTGGGTAATCGTCACGGATAAACGGCAATACGTGCCTCCTAACCGTGACAAGAGATTACACCGTGAGCAAAGCCGCTGCCATACTCCGAAATGATCGCCCGTCGGCAGAGGTTACCATTGGTGGGCATGCTGAGCAGCTCAGCTCTCAGCTTCACGCGATGAGCGAGGCTCTTTTTCCGCCGGCCTCGCACAAGAGCTTGCGTAAGTTCACGTCGGGTGAAGCCGCACGCTTAATGAAAATATCTGACTCAACCCTTCGGAAGATGACACTGGCAGGCGAAGGGCCGCAACCTGAGCTCGCCAGTAACGGGCGGCGCTTTTACACCCTCAGTCAGATAAACGAAATCAGGGGAATGCTTGCCGGATCGACGCGAGGTCGTGAAAGCATTGATTTTGTGCCTCATCGCCGCGGTTCTGAGCATTTGCAAGTTATTGCTGTAACCAACTTCAAAGGTGGTTCTGGGAAGACGACGACGTCCGCTCATCTTTCACAGTATCTGGCGTTGCAAGGATATAGGGTTCTCACCGTTGATCTCGATCCGCAGGCTAGTCTTTCAGCACTCCTCGGCGTTCTACCAGAATCTGATATCCGTGCGAACGAAACGCTCTATGCTGCTATTCGGTATGACGAGACACGCCGTCCGTTGCGAGATGTTATCCGACCGACGTATTTTGACGGTCTTCATCTGGTTCCTGGGAATCTCGAGCTCATGGAGTTTGAGCATGCAACGCCGAAAGCCTTGTCTGATAGAGGTACGCGGGACGGATTGTTCTTCACTCGTGTTGCCCAAGCCTTTGACGACGTCGCCGACGATTACGATGTGGTCGTTATTGACTGCCCCCCTCAGCTTGGTTTTCTGACGCTCAGCGGGTTGTGTGCTGCGACATCAATGGTAATCACCGTACATCCTCAGATGCTGGACATCGCGTCTATGAGCCAGTTTCTCCTTATGACACGCGACCTTCTGGGCGTGGTGAAAGAGGCGGGCGGAAACCTCCAGTACGATTTCATACGCTACCTCTTGACGCGCTATGAGCCTCAGAACGCGCCGCAGACGAAAGTGACGGCACTGCTCCGCAACATGTTCGAAGATCACGTCCTTACAAATCCCATGGTCAAGTCGGCAGCGGTGTCTGATGCCGGTTTGACCAAGCAGACACTCTACGAGATAGGGCGAAAAAATCTTACTCGATCAACCTACGACCGGGCGATGGAATCTTTAGATGCGGTGAACTCGGAGATTGAGGCTTTGATCAAGATGGCGTGGGGGCGGGTCTGATGGTAGCATTCGCGTTCCTCACAGATCTGTTGGGAGCTCCCAACCAAGAGCTTTTGCAATCAAAAATGCGACGGCACGACGGCAAGCCCAAGAGGATGATGTCATGAGTCGCAAAGACGCAATCGATACGTTGTTCCTAAAGAAGCAGCCTGCGACCGATAGAACATCAGTCGACAAGTCAGCCGTTCGTGTCCGTACCGGAGCGATTTCGGCCATGGGTTCGTCTTTGCAAGAAATGTCCGAGGCAGTAAAAGCTGCAGCTCGGCTGCAGGAGCAACTGGCTGCGGGCGAAGCGGTCGTGTCCCTGGATCCATCCATGATCGACGGCTCGCCGATCGCGGATCGGCTGCCCGCGGACGTGGATCCGAAGTTCGAGCTGCTTGAGGCGAGCATTTCGCAAGATGGACAGCAGGTGCCGATTCTCGTCAGGCCGCATCCTGAGGCTGCCGGTCGATATCAAATCGTATATGGAAGGCGTCGGCTGCGCGCAGCGGTAAATCTGCGGAGAGAGGTTTCTGCAATTGTCCGAAATCTCACGGACCGTGAACTGGTCGTGGCTCAAGGCCGCGAAAATCTTGACCGTGCTGACCTATCATTCATTGAGAAGGCTCTCTTCGCCCTGCGCCTTGAAGATGCAGGATTTGATCGGGCCACCATCATCGCCGCGCTTTCCACTGACAAAGCCGACCTCAGCCGCTACATAACTGTAGCGAGGGGAATACCGCTGAACCTCGCTACACAAATTGGTCCAGCGTCGAAAGCTGGTCGATCGCGTTGGGTCGCACTCGCCGAGGAGCTTGGGAAGCCCAAGGCAAGGGAAGCAATCGAAGCGGTGCTTAGTTTAGAGCACTTTAAGCACTCCGATAGCGACGCCCGCTTTACCCTCATTTTCAACGCTGTTTCAAAGCCGCCCGCTACCGCTAAGGTTCTAAAAAAAGTAAGGGCCTGGAGCACGCCAAAGGGGAAAAAGGCCGCGACGATTCGGCAAGAAGTCGGACGAACGGCGCTGATTTTCGACGAGAAATTGGTGCCAACCTTTGGCGAATATGTCGCTGACAAGTTGGATAGCCTGTATGCCCAATTCCTTGAAACAACCGGAGGAGGAAAGCTCGACCAATAGCCAAGGTTTCATCCAATTCAAAGCTTTGCTTGATTAAGATGGATTGGCTCTCACAGCAAAAGAAAAAGGCCCCCGAAACAGCGTTCCAGTAGACCTCCTCTGTAGTCTAGCAGCTAAGAGAATCGCATTTCCAGGAATCGTAGTCAAGGGACCCGTAAGGGAAAGCGTCATTTCGACGGGCGGATTTCTATTGCCTAGCAAAAGGTAAGAGGAAATGCAGACGCATATCTCAACGACGCCCTTTGGGCGGCGGCCGATGACGCTCGGCCATCTTGCAAGTCAGATGGCAGCAAGAGCGGTCGCATCAGACGTTATTGCCAACAAATGGCAGGTTTTCCAGCACATCCGTGAATCGCGGGAACTGATCGGAGCCACCGACCGCTCACTCTCGATCCTTAACGCGCTGTTGACATTTCACCCAGAGATCACCTTGACTGGTGGCGCCGAACTGGTCGTATGGCCTTCTAACGAGCAACTGATGGCTCGCGCCAACGGCATGCCCGCCACGACACTGCGCCGGCATCTTGCCGTACTGGTCGACTGCGGGCTCATCATTCGTCGCGACAGCCCCAACGGCAAACGGTTCGCTCGCAAAGGAAGGGGAGGAGAGATCAAGCAGGCCTATGGCTTCGATCTGTCGCCGATCGTGGCGCGGTCCGAAGAATTCCGAGATATGGCTCAGGAGGTACAAGTTGAAAAGACGGCCTTCCGAGTGGCGAAGGAGCGTTTGACCCTTCTTCGCCGAGACATCGTGAAAATGATCGACGCGGGCATCGACGAGAGCGTACCGGGAAATTGGGGAAGATTTTCACAGACCTATCAGGGGATCATCGGCCGGCTGCCACGTTCCGCGTCTCGCCAGATTACCGAGAGTATTGCCTTGGAGCTCGAGGAACTCTGCACTGAGATCCGTGACGTATTGGAATTGTTTACGAAATCAGTGATTCTGAACGCCAATGAGTCCCATTTCGGTCGTCACATACAGAATTCAAAGCCAGACTCTAAATTTGAATCTGAATACGGTACTAGAAAGGAAAAAGAAGCGGGCGGCAGCGTTGCGGAAACCAAAAACGGGCGGAGTTCGCCGCAACGCGAGCTGCCATTGGGAATCGTGCTGGATGCCTGCCCCGAGATGCAGGAACTGGCTCAGGGAGGGACAATCCGACATTGGCGCGATTTGCTGGCGACGGCTGAGCTTGCCCGGCCGATGCTGGGGATTAGTCCGAGCGCCTGGCAGGAGGCCCGCGAAACCATGGGCGAGCAACACGCGGCGATCACGCTGGCTTCGATCTATCAGCGGGCCGGTCAGATCAATAACGCCGGGGGCTATCTGCGCAGCCTGACGGAACGGGCCAAGGATGGGAAGTTTTCGACCTGGCCGATGGTCATGGCGTTGCGCCGGGCGAAGCTGGACGATCAGAAGAATGCAACCGGCGTTGGGAAGCCGCGAACTGTTGAGGAGGTCGAGGATGACAGCCGCCTCCACGTTTCGGAATCGCTGCACAAAAACCTGAGAAAGCCGAGATCATGGTAATCCCCTCGCTAATCAGCCGCCGAGATGTCGACGTCAGTGATCAACCCGGAACGTCGGGCGCGATCGATCAGGTTCTTGACGGATGTGGCTTTTAGCTCCCGACTTCATTTGAAGCGCTAAGCTAAAATTCCCATACCAAAAATTTCCGCTTACGACCTCATGCGGGGGAGGGAGGGGGCCGGCTAAAGCCCTGATGCCTTGGTCAAATTCACGCGGAAGCGATCACGTCGTCTCTGATATCGGCGGGTCATCTCTGCGGACGCGTGCCCCAGTTGCTTCTGGACGTACCGCTCATCGACTTCGGCAGAAGAAGCGAGGCCAGCACGAAGGGAGTGACCGGAGAACTTAAACGCACGCTCGATCTCGCTGAGATCACCGCGAACGCCGGCCGCCATCGCGGCCCGCTTCACTAGCCGAGCCACTTCCTTGTCATTCAGCCGTTCTGGCCCAACTGCTTTGCCTTGTCCCGTCACGCGACGGAAGAGGGGACCGTGCGCAAGCTTGGCGAACTTGATCCACATCTCGATCGCGGCGACCGGGCAGGTCGTATCAGACGAGCCGCGACCCACCTCAACCTCTCGCCATCCGGCTTTGCCGCGCAAGGTGACGAGCATTCCCTTGTCGAGGATTTCGATCCAGCCGCGCCCATCTTCGGTCTGGTCTGCCTTCAGATCAAGGCCAACGAGCTCGGAGCGACGAAGACCACCGGCAAAGCCGACCAGCAACATGGCGCGGTCGCGCAGGCCGCGCAGCGAACCGCGATCGAGCGTCTCGACCATAGCGATGATATCTTCAGCCATGACCGCTTCCTTCTGGACCGGTGGCTTGGCGTGGCTATTGCGAATGCCGGCCATCACGGTGGCGATATGCCGGTCTTTGCGATCGAGCGAGAGGCCACGCTGGGCATAGTTCCAAGAGAGCGAGGAGAGGCGGCGTTCGATGGTCGAGACTGAGTTCGCTTTTGCACCCCGTTCAGCCGTACCGGAGGCGCAGGCGGTAATATAGAGCCCAACGGTTTGCGGGTGTGGCGGGAGCGGAGCCAGATTGGACCGCCGACACCAGGCCGCAAAATGCTTCCAGTCCGATGCATAAGCCTTGCGGGTATTGGCGGAACTGGCGGCTTCGACATAACCCCGGGCGCGATCAGCAAGACCTGCGAGATGAGCTGGCGTCTGATCCTCGCCGACGAGAGAGGGGAGGGGGCTATCGCCAGACACCTCCGGCGCGGAAACATCAAACCCGGGCGCCATGCTGAGAGATGGCGCTGAGGTCTCCTCGACGTGAATTTCGTTGTTTTGCTCGATGATTTGGGCCATTTCTCTATAATGAGCATTATGTCCGATAATGCAAGATTATCGGACATAATAATACGCCGACATGCTGTGCGGTTTTATCCGATATGGCTGGATTAAACCGCTCTCTTGGTTTACTCTCCTCGGCATGGACTCGTTACCTATCATCACAGAACCCGCCTCAACATGGTCGCCCCGCCTGCCGCGTTGGGTCGTGGCACGCGGACAGGATCTGACCGACTCAGATGTAGCCTTCTCTGCCGGTATCGCTCTGAAATCACTCGATGATCTCATCCGCTTATCCCCGCCATGGCTCGACTGCTGGCGCGATCGCCATGCACTCAAGTCCGCCGCTGTCGCTGCCAAAATGCTCGGCCGAAGCGAAGAGGAAGACGCGCTTCGCGACGCCGTCTTGTTGACCTCTGCGGGAGACGATCCAGGCCCCGCTGGAAGGCTGTTTCTCGCCACACGAAAGCTGGCGCGCCGGTCCGGGGCCATCAACACCTCTTTCGTCAAGCAAATCGCTGACCTGTTAGCACTTCGGTGGGACGATGGCCTTGCGGCGATCCCGGATTTGACCGATACCGCCATCCAGTCCGGGCGAGCGGCACCCTTTGCTGTGGCGGACCTTATATCGGCGATCTCTGCTGTTCGCCCGGATGCAGAGGTGCTGGGGCTAGTGCTGGGTGAGGCTGTGCTCGCGCATAAGCTGAGTTGGCTGAAACCCGTACCTTTGCTGTTGCCGGAACGCTACGGTCCAGCATTCCGCTCGATTGGTGGCAGAGGCCGCGTCCATCCCGGCGAGCCGGCGTACCAGAAGGCAATTTGCCTGGCGCTGGTGAGTGGCGCTGACACAGCCCTGCGATCTGCCGCCGAGGTCGACCGACGGGCCGCACGGTTGCTCACTGTCGCGCCGAAATTGCGTACGAAGGGGGCCGAGCCCGTCATTCGTAGATTGCTGACGGAAGATTCCGTGTCGATCTCGGCACTCGGAGGCAATCTGTCGCGATGGGCGGCAACCCGACTGTTCGAGCGCCTCGAGAGTTTTGAGGCGGTGCGTGAGCTGTCGGGCCGATCATCGTTTCGGATTTATGGCCTGTGACCATGGAAGCGAGCTCACCGAAATCAGGCCGTCGTCCAGCGCAAGATCGACAGGATATTCTGTACGATCGCGAGCTGGAAGATCTACCGCCAGAACTGCGCTGGCGGGAATGGATGATGCGGGTCGAGGCGGTGATCTTTGCCTCGGCCGAGCCGGTTTCCCGCGAGACGCTGGCGCGGGTAGTCGGTAGGGACTGCAGCATTGATCTGCTGATCGACGATCTCGTCGAGGAATTGTTAGATCGTCCCTATGAATTGGTGTCGGTCGCTGGAGGATGGCAGCATCGCACGCGGCCACGCTTTGCCGAAACGATCCGGGCGTCTTATGCACCGACGCGGGGAGGAGCGGCGGTGCTGTCAGAGTTCGATGCGATGGTGTTGATGGCTGTGGGATACTTCCAGCCAATCACCCGTGGAGAGCTCAGTAAGATTTTTGGCAAGGAAGTAAGCCGCGATACCATCGGCAGTCTTCGGGGCGCGGGCCTCATAGGTTCCGGACCACGCAGTCCGACGCCCGGTGCGCCCTACACCTACGTGACGACGAAGTACTTCCTGTCAGCCTTCGATATGGAGACGTTGCGTGATCTCCCAAACATCGAAGCGCTGGAGGACGCGGGATTGCTCAGCAGATACGCCATACAAAGCGAAAGTGCGGCATCTCAAATCGCGGAAGCAGATGAGAGCCTTATGGAGTGATGCCAACGGCGTTTAACAGCTTGGTTCGGTGGCGCGACCGTGCCTCATTCCAGATTGAGCGATTGCTTGATTTCATCGATACGCTTTGATGCTTCCGCCTTTGTCAGGTCCTCGGCGTAGGTGTCAGGCTTGGGTGCCTGTTCCGACAGGGTCTTGAGATAGGACCCCTGCGCGCCGGTCACTGGCTCATCGCCGCTTACCCAGTCGTCCGGATCCTTTTGGGTGTTGGACGTGGTGTCGGTTTTAGGATTATCAGTCATAACGTTCTCCTGAATTTGTTCTCTAAACGTTCCTTCCGCGTCTTGGTTCGGTGTGCTTTTGAAGCCGAGTGCGGAACTCAGTTGCCGCTTTTTGATCCTCCAATGCCGACAAAGTGCGACCGCGGGATGGAGAGATCGAATATGCCAGTCATAGCAACTGCAGCCTGGTCTATCCCGAAAATGGTGGGCGCTCGCTTTGCCGCAGAGGGAAGTGGGTTGGCCAGATATGCGTCCGTGTTCAGTGGCGTAGAAATTAATTCGAAATTCTACCGATGGCATAAATCCTCCACCTTTGCGCTGTGGGCTGAGGCCGTGCCCGACAATTTTAAGTTCTCGGTCAAGATCCCCAAGGACATCACGCATACCCGAGCAACGAAGGATATTGAGGAACCGCTCGCCACCTTCCTTGAAGACATCGCTCCTCTTGGTCACAAAGGCGGCCCGATGCTTTGTCAGTTGCTACCGTCGTTAGCGTTCGACCCAGAGCAACTGGATCGAACATTGCAGGTGATGCGGGAGGCCGATCCGGGGCAGATCGTTATAGAGGTGCGGCATAAAAGCTGGGCATCGGTCGAAGCAAAAGATCTGCTAAAGACATACGCAATCGACAGGGTTCTTGCAGACCCCGCCACGGTTTGGCCGGCGGACGATTTCGCCGAGCCTCCGCGTTATGTCCGTCTACACGGTAAGCCAAAGATCTATTATTCAAGTTACACGGAAGACGAGATAGAAGCGTTTTCGAACTTGCTCGCCCCAAACAGTTGGTGCATTTTCGACAATACGGCCTCCGGGGCTGCGATCGAGAGCGCGCTGATCATGCTTGAGAAGCAATGAACCTATTAGGGACCGACAGCTCAGCGGATGGCGCCGCAGCATTCGGGAGGCGCAAAACAACGCATGAGTGAAGAGCCATGAACCCCGTTATCGCTCCAGCCGTACAAGAGGCGTTGCTAAACAATATGCTTCATCGACTTATGCTAGCTACTTTGTCATCTTCGTGCTACATAAAGCAATGTATTGCCGTACGAAGGTGACAAATGCCCACTCCTCATCAGCCGTCTGCAGCTGTACGGCGTTCTTTGCGAAAGCTCGGCGCGGACATTCACGACGCGCGCCGACGCCGTAAGTTGCCGATGGCTGTTGTGGCAGAGCGAGCCTTTACCTCTCGCTCGACGTTACAAAAGATCGAGGCGGGCGATTCGAATGTCAGCATCGGTATCTATGCCGGGGTCCTTCAGGCTTTGGGACTGCTCGAGGGGCTGAGCAAGGTTGCTGATATTGGTAACGACAGTGTCGGGCAAGCGCTTGCCAGTGCTGATCTGCCAAAGCGTGTCCGTTTAAAGCGCGTATCAGGATCTTCTTCCGATGGCTGATTTTGAAGTTCTTATCGATCTCGCCGCATGTACGCGGCGCGTTGGGCTGGCAAGAAGCAATCGCATTCGAGGCTCAGAAACAATCATGTTCGAGTATGATGACGCTTGGCTGAAAGACGCTGATCGTTTTTCGCTCGAACCTGCGCTTTCGCTGACCCGTGGTGCCTTCGCGCCACCGGCAGGGTTTGCGACCTTCGGGTCCATCGGCGACTCGGCTCCGGATACGTGGGGTCGGCGGTTGATGCAACGTGCCGAACGTCGTAGCGCAGAGCGTGAGGGGCGGGCCGTCCGCACCCTTTCCGAGAGCGACTACCTGCTAGGTGTCGCAGACGAGACCCGGCTTGGCGCACTCCGGTTCCGCTGGGTCGGAGATGAGGTGTTTCAGGCGCCCATCCAGACCGGGGTCCCGGCCATAATCGAACTCGGCCGGCTTGTGCAGATCACCGAACGCATCCTGCGCGATGAGGAGACCGACGAAGACCTTCAGCTCATTTTTGCACCCGGATCCTCGCTCGGTGGTGCCCGACCGAAAGCCTCTGTCGTCGATCAACATGGCCATCTGTCCATAGCCAAGTTCCCGAAGGAAACCGACGAATACAGCATCGAGACCTGGGAGGAGGTCGCACTCAGGCTGGCTGAGAAAGCCGGTATTGCAACGCCGCAACATCAGCTCGTCGAGGTCGCGGGCAAAGCCGTCATGTTGTCTCGACGCTTCGACCGCAACGGTGCCATCCGCATTCCGTTTCTATCAGCGATGGCGATGATGGGTGCCAGGGACGGGGAGCGCGGCAGCTATCCGGAAATTGTAGATGCTATTGCTGAGCACGGCGCGCGGGGCAAGGAAGACGCGCACGCTCTCTATCGGCGCGTGGTCTTCAATGTGCTAATCTCCAATGTCGATGATCACCTGCGTAATCACGGTTTTTTATGGTCGGGCAAGGCGGGGTGGTCGTTGTCACCGGCCTACGATCTCAATCCCGTTCCGACCGACGTCAAGGCGCGGGTATTGAGCACCAATATAGATCTTGATGAGAGTACCTGCTCACTCGATCTTCTGGAGGCTGCATCGGAGTATTTCGCACTCACCCTAGCTCAGGCCCGCGGCATCATCAGAGACGTAGCGACCGTCACCGCGACCTGGCGCGATACAGCCAAGGCCGTCGGTGCGCGCGGCAGCGAAATCACCCGAATGGCCAGCGCCTTCGAGCATAGCGACCTTAACCGAGCGCTCACTGTTTGATATAGTATTTATGGTGATGGATATCCATTAGAACTTAATATATTCAAGAGCTATATAATTATATATTAAATTTCCTGTAGGTTTTATATATAGTATCTACCATCGATAAGGAGTAATTAACGATGGTTATACCAACAACCCACAACCATACCATGTGATGAACTGCGATATTCCTATAGAGTTCCTATAGAAAATCATTTACCATGATTTCAATGGCTTACGATCTTGCAAAAATTAGCATGTCAGCCCTGATGCGGCCGGCTTTCGACGCGGGAACTGCTCTGACGCGTTTGGACGAGCGGATCGCCCGTTCACCGGTCGGCGCCGGCTGGATCGAACGCCAAAACTTCGCCGACGCCTGTGCTTCCCTCTGGATTGACGGCGAACTCGTCCATCTCGAAGACCTCGTCCTTCACGATGCGACCCGCGATATCCGCACACCCACCCATGAGCTGACAATCGCCCGCGACGTGCTGCGCACCCGTCGACGGATTTCCGGACAGTCGCCCGACTGGGCACTATCGCCGGAAGGCATTCGCACGCTCCGGCAGACATCGGAGAACGCCTCAACCGGCGATGAGGCGGCAAGAACCGCCAGCGTCATGCGGCCCGCGGTCCCGATCGATGAGGAAGGGGAGGGGGATGATGGTGATCAGGCGGAGAATCTCCCCGGCGTCGACTATGCCGCTATCGATGCGCTGCTGGCCCGATCGGAGGCGGCGATAGAGCACGCGAGGCGTCCCAGGCGTGCCGGCGATAACCGTGCTGCCGAAAAAGATGCGTTGGTTTACGATCTCGATTGGGACGAGGATGCCCGGCTCGACGAATGGCGCGGCGTGTTGCGCCAGGCCGAAACCCTGCCGGCGATACTGCAGGCCATCGTCGCCCTCGATGCCTGGAACGAACTGTCCGTGCTGCAGCACGCGTCCTGGCTCGGCCGCCTGTTGTCTGCGTCGATCCTTCGGGAAGCCGGCATCACCAGCGGCTCCCATCTCGCCGCCATCAATCTTGGCCTGAAAACCATTCCCGTGGATCGGCGTCGGCATCGCGACCGGGAAACGCGACTGCTGTCCATTGCTCATGGTTTGCTGGCGGCCGCAGCGCTTGGGCTGAAGGAGCACGACCGGTTTGGCGAAAATCATGATGGAGCGCAAACTGGCGGGAAAACGGACGTCGTCAAAACTACCAGAGCTGATCAAACTGGTGATGGCAAAACCATTGGTGTCGGCCGGGATGATTGCCAAGGACCTTGGCGTCACGCCGCGGGCGGCGCTGCGGATCGTCGAGGAGTCGGGCTTGCGTGAGATGACGGGGGGGGGAGGTTTCGGGCATGGGGAGTGATCTAGTGGGCCAGCCCGTTTTGTACGTCCGAATCCCATCAAATGTGGGACCTCGGGCGTTGCAAACGCAATTGCGCTCGGGTAGTCCAAAAACGTTAGAGTTATGTTCAACTTTTGTTTGCAAAACTGGTCCTATGCTGCCTCGCGATTACAGACTGCACGAGCTAAATGAGGACGAGTTCGAAAGACTCGTCGTCCGCATTTGCGTGCGTTGGCTCGGCGAGGGTATAACACCCTTTGCCCGGGGACGGGACGGCGGCCGTGACGGAAAGTTCCACGGGACCGCCAACAGCTTTCCAAGCACTGCTTCACCGCTGTCTGGGCATTTCGTCTTGCAGGCCAAGCATGTTGCTGCGCCAAACAAATCCTGCTCCGATCTCGATTTCGCAGGGCTGCTTGCGAAGGAACACGAGAAGGTCAAGCGCCTCAATGGCGAGGGCATCTGCGATCACTACCTCGTTTTCGCCAACCGAAAATATACGGGCGGCGCGGATGAGAAATATATGAAAGATCTCAAGGCGCTTGGTGTAACTTCCGCCCACATCATTGGGGTCGAGCGCCTTCATCTAGCACTCGACGATTATCCTGATATTCGCGAAACACTGCCGAATCTGCTCGATCCTTCGCCCTTTCGCTTCAATCCAGACGATCTGGCTGAGGTAATCGGCGCACTCCATTCCTACACCACGGATGACGGGCAAAGCGCCTTTGAGAGTGCATTCGACTTTGAGAAGTTGAAAATGCCGTTTAAAAACAAGCTCAACGGGGTTTCGGACGAGTATTATAGCCAAGTCATCGTCGCACAATCCATGCCGCATTTCGAGCGAGTGGCCCAATTCCTCCAAAATCCGAGGAATGACGAGTTCGCAGCGCTGTATCACGACGCCGCCGACGAGTTGAAGCAGAAGATCATCGCAAAGCGCGCCCAGTTCGGAGCGTTCGATGACATCTTCCTGTTCATGTATGAGCAAATTCAGCAGAAACGGGACGTTTTGAAGGGCAAGCGACGCCTGATTTCGATCCTGCTGCACTATATGTATTTCAATTGCGATATCGGGATCAAGCAGCTGGAGGAAAACGAAGATGTCGTCCATGCTGACGCCTAAGAAGCACCTGAACCTTGATACTTCGCTGCTACGCGTGTTCTCGCTTGTCCTAAAGGAGCTGCAAAAGCGTGGCGTTTGCGAGTTCGAGAAGCTGCGCGGTGTTGTCATCCGGCGGGTTGGCCCGGACGGCGAACTTTCCTTCCTCCCCGCTCTCGACCTGCTGTTTTTGCTGGGCAAGGCAGAGTACCACATCAAGAACGACACTCTCGAATACAAGGCTGACTGACAATGCAAATCAGTCGCCTTTACTCGAACCTTCCTGATATTCTTTCACCGATCGGGTTCAATCATGGAGCCAATGCCGATCGGCTCAATATCGTGCTCGGCGAGGTCAAGCATCCTAAGGATCGAAAGAAAGATTCGCATAATCTCGGTAAGACGACGCTCCTGCAGCTGATTGATTTCCTTATGTTGAAGGGATGGTCGCAGGACAGCTTTCTCTACAAACATCGGGACCGTTTCGCCGATTTTGTCTTTTATCTCGAGATTGCCTTGAATGGTGGTGGGTATGCCACGATTAAACGTAGCGTTGCTGCACCCACACGCGTCGCCCTTTCCCTTCATGAAGATCCCGATCAAAATTTTGATGGTGCTGCCGACGATGTCTGGGATCATCCAGATTTGCCGATCGATGAAGCGATCAAGCTTCTCGACGCATGGCTCGATCTGCGTGCTCTTCAACCTTACGACTACAGAAAGGCAATCACCTACTTCCTGCGCTCTCAGGGCGACTGGAGTGATGAACTGCAGCTGCAGAAGTTCCAAGCCGGGCGTGATCTTCATTGGAAACCGTTTGTCGCTCATCTTTTTGGCTTCAATCAGAATCCGATCACCCGAAAATACGAGCTGGACGAACGCATTGCAAAACTCCAGGAAAAGCAGTCTGAACAGCAGTCTGAGGTCCAGTTCAAAGAAGAGGACCTTCCCAAACTGACGGCGGAACTCGGCATCCTCCATCAGCATGTTGAGGATTTGGAGGGGCAGCTCGACGCGTTCCGCTTCGACGATGAAGAACGTCGGATCATGCGCGAGCTCGTCGACACCATTGAGGAAGAGATCGCCTCGCTCAATCAGCAGATCTACGATGCACGATACGATATTGGCCAGATCGACACCTCTCTCAGCCATAAGGACAAGTTCGACCTGGGCGAAGTTCAATCGATCTTCGATGAAGCAAAACTTCATTTTCCGACGCAGCTCAAAAAGCAGTATGGCGAGCTCGTGGAATTTAAGAAGAAGGTCACCCAAGAGCGAAATGCCGCTTTGCGTAAGCGCCGCAAGGAGCTTGAGGTCGCGTTATCGGCGGCCGAAGGTCAAAAGACGTTGCTTGATGCTCGGCGAGTTGAGCGTCTGAAGGTTCTTCGCTCGACGGACACCTTCGAAAAGTTCAAGGCTTTGCAGAAGGACGTCACGCACCAGAAGGCGCAGCTTGTATATCTTGGCGAGCAACGCAAAAAGCTTGAGGCTGTGGCGGAAACCGCAAGGCAGGTCCGCGAGGCAGAGCGTGACCGTGGCCGGGTCGTAGACGAGATCAAGGCTATGCTTGAAAAGCCGACGGTGATCTATGAACGCTTCGCCAGGATTTTCAACGAATACTGTCAAAAAGTGCTTAACCACGAAGGCATTTTCTTCTTTCACATCAATTCTAACAACAATCTTGACTACAAGATCAGCCTGGGTCTTGCCGGGCAAAAAGGCGTTGCCTCCAGCCAAGGTGAGGGTACCAGCTATAAGAAGTTGATCTGCGCCCTGTTCGACCTAGCGCTCCTGCGCGTTTACGAGGACATTCCGTTCTTTCATTTCGTGTATCACGATGGAATGTTTGAAGCTCTCGACGATCGAAAGAAGCTTGCCTTCCTCGAGCTTGTCCGTGAGCAGGTCAGCCACCGAAAGCTTCAGTATATCATGACAGTCATCGCGTCTGATCTACCGCGCGATTCCAAGGGTAAGCTCGTTGCCTTCGCAGATGACGAGATAGTCCTCCGACTGGACGATAGCGGGCAAGCTGGCCGGCTGTTCAAGATGGCCGAATTCTGACTTCGATCTTACGGACGATTGTAAAGGAGCCGAGAGGTACAGAAGTGTTGATTTCCACTGAGAGCTGACCCGGCGCAGCCTGATATTTCCATTGAGAATTGACCCATGTTTCAACCGTCCCTCGCATGTTTTCAGCGGGGGCCCTGGAGTGATCGACATGGCGTTACTGAGCGTGATCCGACGCTGGCATTTTAGAGAGCATTTATCGATCCGGGAGATTTGCCGCAGGACTGGCTTATCCCGGAATACCATCCGCAAATATCTGCGAGCCGGCGGCGTAGAGCCGAAGTTCAACGTGCCGGAGAGGCCGAGCAAACTTGATCCGTTCGCAGATCGGCTATCGGCCTGGCTGAAGACGGAGTCGAAGAAAGGCCGCAAGCAGAAGCGGACGATGAAGCAGCTACACGCTGATCTTGTCAGCCTCGGCTATGAGGGGTCCTACAATCGTGTGGCGGCATTTGCGCGGGAATGGCGCGATGATCGTCAGAGGGAATTGCAGACGACGGGCCGCGGGACTTTTGTGCCCCTGGCGTTCGAACCAGGCGAGGCCTTCCAGTTCGACTGGTCGGAGGACTGGGCGATCATCGGCAATGAGCGCACCAAGCTGCAGATCGCCCACACGAAGCTGAGCTACTCCAGGGCCTTCATCGTCCGGGCATACCTCCTGCAGACGCACGAGATGCTGTTCGATGCCCACAACCATGCCTTCCGTGTCTTCGGTGGCATTCCTGGTCGCGGCATCTACGACAACATGCGCACGGCGATCGACAAGGTCGGTCGTGGCAAAGAGCGCGACGTCAACGTCCGCTTCATGGCGATGGCCAGCCATTATGTGTTCGAACCCGAGTTCTGCAATCCGGCTTCCGGCTGGGAGAAGGGACAGGTCGAGAAGAACGTGCAGGATGCACGTCATCGCTTCTTTCAGCCGATCCCGCGCTTTCCATCACTCGAGGCCCTGAACGATTGGCTCGAGGAGCGTTGCAAGGAGTTCTGGGCCAAGACACCCCACGGTCAGTTGCGTGGCACTATTGCCGACATCTGGGCAGAGGAAGTTCCGGCTCTCATGCCGCTCTCCAGGCCGTTCGACGGGTTCGTCGAATATACGAAACGGGTCACGCCTACCTGCCTCGTGCATCTGGAGCGTAATCGCTACAGCGTTCCGGCATCCTTCGCCAATCGACCGGTGAGCCTCCGGGTCTATCCGGATCGGATCGTGGTTGCCGCAGAAGGCCAGATCGTCTGCGAGCACCGTCGCGTCATCGATCGTTCCCATGATCGTCCAGGACAGACCATCTATGACTGGCGTCACTATCTAGCGGTGGTGCAGCGTAAGCCCGGTGCTCTTCGCAACGGCGCACCGTTCATTGAGCTCCCCGATGCATTCCGGACCTTGCAGCAATACCTGCTCAAGAAGCCGGGTGGCGATCGAGAGATGGTCGATATCCTGGCCCTCGTCCTTCAGCACGACGAACAAGCCGTGCTGTCGGCCGTCGACATGGCGCTGAAGTCTGGCGTTCCGACCAAGACGCATGTGCTGAACCTGCTGCATCGGCTCGTTGACGGTAAATCCTTCACGCCGCCGACCCTCGATGCCCCTCAGGCACTGACGCTCACCAATGAACCCAAGGCCAATGTTGAACGATACGATACCTTGAGAAAGACGGAGGCTCGCCATGCGTCATAATCCAGCAAGCGGCGCGATCGTCATCATGCTGCGGCAGTTGAAGATGCATGGCATGGCCCAGGCAGTCGGAGAGCTTACTGAGCAGGGGTCACCCGCGTTCGAGGCTGCCCTTCCGATCCTGTCGCAGCTTCTCAAGGCAGAGACGGCGGAGCGCGAGGTTCGATCAACGGCCTATCAACTCAAGACAGCACGCTTTCCGGCCTACCGTGATCTGAACGGCTTCGACTTTACCAGCAGCGAGATCAACGAGGCTCTCGTGCAGCAACTCCATCGCTGTGACTTCCTCGATGACGCCAACAATATCGTCCTGGTCGGCGGACCTGGCACGGGCAAGACGCACATTGCCACCGCGCTCGGCATTCAGGCCATTGAGCATCACCACAAGCGAGTGAGGTTCTTCTCGACGGTCGAACTGGTCAACGCGCTTGAGCAAGAGAAGGCGCAAGGCAAGTCGGGACAGATCGCCAATCGGCTCGTTCACTCCGATCTCGTCATTCTCGACGAGCTGGGATACCTGCCATTCAGCGCCTCTGGAGGGGCGCTGCTCTTCCATCTGCTGAGCAGGCTGTACGAGCGCACCAGCGTCATCATCACCACCAACCTCAGCTTCAGTGAATGGGCGAGCGTCTTCGGCGACGCAAAGATGACCACCGCGCTGCTCGACAGGCTCACCCACCACTGCCACATCCTCGAAACCGGAAACGACAGCTTCCGCTTCAAGAACAGCTCGGCCCATCAGCCCAAAACATCAAAGGAGAAACGCAGGAGCTTGACCCCGACCAACAACGCGAACGATACCTAAAGGCGGGTCAATTCTCGGTGGAAACGCCGGGTCAGCTCTCAGTGGAAATCAACAGTACAGAAGCCTTAGCTTGGCCGAATTGTGCCGCTGCTGGAAGACTTCGTCTTACTCTTCGTTCCCGTCAATCACCATATAGGTTGTCAATGGCTGCCTCCACCGTCGTCTGACTCTTTGAACGTGCTCTGTTTGTATGATCTGAGTTCGCAGAGGCTCATTCAGATTTGCTATTCTCAAAGCTTTTAGAGTTAGCCAAAGATTCTTGTTCTGGGACCAGCCCTTCCCATGCGTCATGTACCCACCGACTAACGCTTGTGACTTTCCTGGCG
The DNA here is from genome assembly GCF_023757665.1 of Rhizobium skierniewicense Ch11. Classification (NCBI taxonomy): domain Bacteria; kingdom Pseudomonadati; phylum Pseudomonadota; class Alphaproteobacteria; order Hyphomicrobiales; family Rhizobiaceae; genus Rhizobium; species Rhizobium skierniewicense. Next base: position 124,001 of record NZ_RXPG01000002.1, on the reverse strand, counting down.
AGTAACTGGTCTGCATCAGCGCAATCGGCAAACTCGCCATCGCGAAAATCGAAATTGGCTTTGTGCTCCTCGAGTTCGCGTTGAGCTCGGCGATAAATCATCCAAAGACGCTGTGGCTTTCGAAGTTGGAGCCAGCTGGTCAGTCCACCCGCCAAAACTGATAATGCTGACGGAACGCCTTTCGCCCAAAGGTCTCCTGTCCCAAGCGTAACGAAAAGTGGTGCAGTCAACGTAGAGGCGATGATAACGGAGAAGCAAAGTTGAGACTCCAGCTTGTTGTGATCTGCTTTCTCTCGATAGCCTTGGCGAACAGTAGAATAATAAGCGCTTGCCGTGGTAAACACGTCGGCTTGGATCGTTTTATCCTTGCGATACATAGTCAGAACATTCCCAATGTGTTGGTGTTGTTTCAACAAAGTATGAAACAGGCGAAGAGGATTCTCCAATCTCGTCACTCGCGTGCTGGCGCATTGCACGCTTGATGACACCCATTTCTTTGAAACTCAGTGCGCTGTATGGACTCTGCACGCGATTCGAAAGGGAAAATTATCCAGCTACGCAGTATTGAAACAAGTACACTCAAATCAAACGATTTCCGTAACGCTCTAACAACAGACGGAGAACTTGTGCACTTGAGTAAGCTGCATACCGTTGATAACCATCAGCCTTATCTGGATCAGCGAAATCACAGACACCTTTGACTGCAAGAAAGGTTGGTTGTGGTGAGGAAGCGGCGTGGGCGGCCGCATAGATTCCATAAATTTCCATCTCAACTCCAATTAATTCTTGATGCTGTCCTTTGACGCCTTGAATAATTCTTCCATCGGATAGCACTGCGGACCCAGAAGCAAGCGGACCGAGCACTATCCGGCTCGTGTCCGGTTTCGTACCTTCAAACTCGAGCCTGATTGCCTCAAGTGCAGAACTGTCTCCCCGAAGCTGCAGAATATGGTTCCGAACTTTCGCCGGAGCTGGAATATGGTGAGGTCGAAACAAAAAGCGCCCTGTCTCGCCGTCCCACTTACCGCTTTGGAAATCCCATGCAGGATCTGCAAAAAGAACGTCTCCCAACTTCACTTTTCCGCGCACCCCAGCGCAGATGCCTGTCATAGCGATAAGTTTTGGTCTTAGAGTACTAATTAGTGTGTTTGCCGCTATAGCGCTCGCCACCATGCCCATACGGGGAAGACATACGGCACATACATTGTAGCTCTTGTCGTCAACCACGAATTTTCCATCGTGAATGAATATGGTGTCGTCTAGCGGACGAGATGTCTGCCAATTCCACGGAAGTTTCAGTACTTCCGAGAGTTCAGGGTCTTCCAAAGCACATATAATGACGACCTCCGTTCCGAGGTTAGAATTCTCTGGCTTTTTGCCTCGTCCACGAATGAATGTCACGCAGTTGAGGGCGCGATGCATCCATTCGTCGGTGGAGCGAGAGTAATTTAAGACTGTCCAACACCAGTCTTCAAATTGTGCAAGAGCTGATCCCGCAGCGGCTCTATCCGCTGTAATACCAAGAATATATGGGGCTTTAGACGTTAAGTCGTTTTGTCGAATCTCAAAAAGAAGATCAATGGCGTTTTGAGGATTTTCCGAATCTTCCGGATGAAGGGGAACCAGGATATCTAACAGTAGTAAGTCATATTCTTGACCCATCAATCGAGCTCTTGCGTCATTGCACGAAGTTACAATATCCACTGAGCCACGATCTATACCCATTGCTTTAAGTTCCGCGATAAAAATATCGTAGCGCTTAGGCTGGTCATCGACGATTAGGATCTGCATATCTAGTCCTCTCTCAGGCCGAGTTTCTGAAGTGTGCTAGAAAGCGTTGTCTTCCATTCATCGTAGGTTGAGTTGTAATGCAACACAGAGCTGACAATCCCTTCGAACTCGGCTATCCACTCACGCCGTAGTTGGTCGAGATCAACTGTCAGGCCTCCGTCTTTTGCAAAACCCTCATAACCCGTAATGATAACTACAGGACACGATAGCTCCGCCATCTGCATCATTCTCAAAATCTCGGCGCCTCCAAAGCCTTGCGGCCTTCCACCGCTTTCACGGTCACCAGCATCGAAGGTTGGAAGGGACATATCGAGAAGCATTAAGTCGACTTCAGTTGTTTCCACCACATCTAGAGCCGAGTTAACTGATCGTGCCGTTACGATAGCGAGTTGAGGATTAAGTTCATGGAGAAGTCTCACAATGTGATCACGTTTTGGAGCCTCATCCTCAACAAGCAAAATTGTTGGTTTCTTAACCATTCGCGCTATCTTTTGTTTGTAACACCACGGCGTAAGTTACCTCTAGGCGGAAGCGTCCATCATTCCCAAAACCAAATTCGATCCTGCCCCGGTCTGACTGAGTTACAATTGCCGCGAGTTTCGCAAATCCACTTCCATCGTCCTTTCGAGTTTGACGTGAGTAAGTTCCGCCGGAGACCATCTGTCGGACCTCCGCGGCTCGCTTCGCTTTCTCTGGCCGCACGCTCGCTTTACAATCACTAATAATCTCAATCGACAGCGTGTGAGCCTCATCGCTCCACTTTGCTGCTATATCTATTTTAGGTGAGGGCAAGCCAGAGTGCTTCTTGGTATTACCTAGTCCGACGAACAGGACGTCATGGACAAAAACTAAGTTTGCGGCGTCCAGGGACAGACTTCCGGTTGTTGACTTGTTAATACGCGGCGAGTATCCCCTTTGAGTAGTAAGGGTCGCCTCGAGACCAACTTCCAGTATTTGCTCGAGTGTAAAAAGGTGCTGACTAGCCAAGGCTCCAGTGTGCACAAACCACTGCGAGGCCTCATCAAGCTTTCCTTGAACTTCGGCAGATCTTTTTCCAGCTTCTGCGTCAAATTCGAGAAATCCAGGGTCAAACTCTGCTATTTCTTTAACAGAAGAGCGCAATTTATCGAACTCTGCAACGAGAGCGCCTTTCAGAACAACAGAGATTAGCTGTCTGACAGCTTGAAGTGATTGCTCCAGCGATATCCAAAAAACAGTAATTAGGAAACGGAAAAACGTGGTGATGTCGAGGTCAAGGGTGAGCCAAACCCTTACAACGGAATAAAGTGCATCACTGTAAGGAATGGCGAGCATTCCTGAAGGATACTCCGCTGTCCTCACATGGAAAAATCTATCTTTCGCGTCGAGCAAAATGTCATCGAAGTGAGCGGAAAAATTTCGAAAAGCCAGCTCCATCCGTGTGCGGTCTGCAGTCTCTAACGTTTTAAATGACTCTAACCAATACCTGTTAGGATGATACTCGCTGGTTTCAGTCTCTCGAGTAGTTATCAGCCCACTGACTTCGAGTGGTCCCCTTATCAATCCGATAAATGAATGATGTCTAACATTTTTTGCTAGGTAGAAATCGAGCCCAAAAGTTGCATTTGTCAGGAATTCATCCCCTGCGCGGCGGATGACGCTCATCAAAACTGCGTCTGCTTCGTTGTCCGGCGAGAATGAATGTCGGCTCAACGCGGCCCCGTCCAACTCCCGCAGGACGTCATCGAACGTTTGCGGGGCGTCAACACTAACCGGCTCGAGGTCGCGATATCGCTCGTAATCTTCTTGTAGTTCACGTGACGCCCACCGAACGAATGCTTCATCCTCAACATGTATTCTGGTTCGATCAACTATCCAACGACCTTCATCAACCATCAGATTATGCGAGATCAACATCGCTTCAGCTGTGTAGTCGTCAGCGCTTTCGGGCCGTAGATCACTAAGCGCTAAGAAGATGTTGCGTCGTTCCTCTAAAACTTCCTTCGAGCTTGAAAACAACCTGGTGACATCAAGTATTTCTGGAACACATACATGTTTTAAAAAGTACACAAGCTCTCGATCATCAAGTAGATCGGCGCGATCTAGGAGCGCACTGGGTCTGTTCACTCCGAGCTTACGAAGTGCCAGACCCGTGGCGAACCGCAATTGCGATGCCGTTTGGCTCTCCTCAGTTCGAGACCAAAGCAAGTGAAGCGCGATCGGAGCGGCTAATGGAGATTCAACGGATTTGAAATCCTCCCAAGCGCAGTCACGAAGGCTTTCGGCAACTGGGAATAAGTTGAAGCAAGATAAATTTTTAACACTTTCAGACGCGATAAGCTCGATCTTCTTATGTCGAAAACCAAATGCATGCAGCGCGTGGAGGCGGGCAAGTTGACATAGCGCGCGAATAGCAAGTGGCGGATCTTCTACGCCAGCCAATATTTCACAGGCGCTTTCAGGATTGGCATGCGCCAGCTGATAGAGTGATCGGCCAAGGACTAAACTCGGGCTGTCGAGTTCAATAGCACTCTGACCAGTTAGGCAAATGGACCAGAATTTTTTAGTAGGAGTTTCGGGAAACGCAGCCAATCCGGTAATCTTTGGATTTACAAGATCCTCAATACCATGAGTTGGGCTATTCAAACCTATCACCCAATGTTTCCAGGCACTGTCAGGCTTGTCGCGGCGGAGTTGTGCTAAGTACTCGCCGACGCCAACCATGAAAGAGAGCCCTCGAAAATTAATGCATAGCTTTGCTGCTTGTGCGGCATAATCATTTGATTGCTCTGATGCAGCTAAGGCAGCAGCAAGCCACCTGTGCAAGGTCTTTGGGTTCAGTGAACTACGGGGAGGGCGTTGTGAACTGGCATGCGCGAAACCTGCATATATTACCTGCCAAGGATCGCTTGGTAAGCTCTTCCGGGCTGCCCTAAAGGCTTGCACACCTGATCCCGAAAAAAGAAAATCAGAAATTTTTTGGCTGCGAGGTAGAAGGGTGTTGATGTCCTGGGGAACAAAAATTGACTGAATTTTTTGTAGCCGATAATCTGAAACACCTAGATTACTTACGCACTCAATCAGAATCTGATGAAGCTCGTCGCGTCCTTCCCACTTTACGAGTTCTTGTAGCACCGCGATGAATGTTTCGTAAATGTCAATAATGCCATGACTCTGCTCAGTTCGTAAAACGTCAGCGATACCGGCATCAGTAGCAGGAAGTTCGTTTTTTAGCCGATAACGCATATAGGTCTGAGTAGCGTCATCGTAGTATGCGTGGTTTGAGATCCGCCGCTCAATCTCATCAAAGTATTTTGAGATTGTCGTCCTTTCCTCATTTCGAACGCTCGTGTGATAGGTTACATATGCAAGTAATCCCTGCTTATAGATCGATCGCACTTGCGCAGCATACTTTTTCTGTTGTTCCAAGCCACCTACAACTTGCTCAAGTGCAATTCGCAATTGCACGGACCACATGGTCGCACCGTAAGTATCAAAAATAATTTCAAGTAGATTAAGCGCTGTTGTGTAGTCTCCTCCGATCGCTGCACCTTCTACGGCCTCTTTGAGAAACAGGAACCTTGAAATCTTCTCTTTTTCTCCGTGCAACCGCGCAGTAATCCACCGCAGCTCTGTACTTAGGTCGACCGCTTCTTTCGGAATGACCCCGCTTAAATTGTCATAGCGGATAGGAATTCTATCTAATTCAGAGAGTTGGCTAGCTAACATCTCGTTAGCCCAAGCGATAAAGCCTGCGTACTGGCTGTGAGTCAATTTTATCTTCGAGCTTATATAAAGTTCGTTGAGCGCTTGCCTGAAACGTAAACTTGGCGAAAAGCGCCTCTGTTCAACGAATTCTTTTGACTTAAATTGTGAGATTATCCCTCGTAATTTATGTTGTTGCTGCAGATAGGATTGCATTAAACCATTGTTGTTTGTTTCAGCCATCTTCGCCAGCAATTCCACATCCTACAAGTATTGTTGCGCTATAAAATCACCGGTGATAGGTAGGCGCAAGCAGTGATTGTAACCATCCACCAATTCTTCGCTACTAGGGGCTATACGATCTGTGCAGTCGTTTGCCATAGGTGTTGGTCTCCGTGCGGAATTGAGCCTTATCTACCTTACCGGCTCAGTTCCGCGTGGAAGATGCAGCGGAAAGCCAGAAGCGTGTGTTTTGGCTGACCGCCGTGGCCGAGAAGGCCACAGATCGCGCTAGCGGTACGTTGTTCTACCACTCCTCTTTCACGAACTCTTCGTACGCCTTCACAATCTCCTGAAGTCGACCGCGGCGTTCTGCACGGAGGAGAAGGTCTCTTATCTTCGCCGTTTTATTCGAACCTGTGAGATCATCGGTATCCACCTGTAGTACGAAGCAAAAATTGCAGAGCTCTTCCATATTCATGGTTTTGCACATCTTTGGAAAGAACACTTCGCGCACCCATTTAGGATCGATTCCGTCGTCCTTGAGTGTGCTTGGTGCCCATGGACCCTCGGTCGGTGCGACAGGCCGTGTCGAGAGAAAATCGCTGAGGAAGCTCGCAGCCGCATGAGCCGCATATTTTTGCCAGTTATCGTTTTTGCTGTCGTCTGCAAAATCGCAAATCGAGCGCACCATAAAGAAGCCGATTCGGCGAGCGGCTGCCATAGCGCTGGCTGCGACACCTCCACCCTCCATTTCAACGGCGGCAAGCTTGGGATGAAGCAAAATGAGGCTTTTTACGTCGGCCTCTGATGCTATGACTTTATCACCCGATGCGACTGGCGCAAAGTGGACTGCAGGCACCGTCGCACTCGAGGCACAGTTGTCAGGTCTCTGCGGCAGTCGGGCTCGCCAAGCGCTTCCCAAGTGCATGTGCATAGCCCTGTCGATTAGCAGGGGGTCAGACATGTAGGAGACCGGTCTACGCTCGAGTCCGTTTTCTCGGACCTTCCCAAGTTCGTAATATACAACGTCTGTGCTGATGACGACATCGCCGAGGCGCTGTTTACCGGGGTGCAAACCGCCTGCGATTCCGCACATAACGACATATCTTGGCATCCAATGCCGAATTAGCTCTGCAGTCTCCGCGGCGGCTTGGACATTGCCCATTCTCTGAAGAAGGGCCACAACAACGCGATATTTCGTCGTTCCGTCATGAGCGACAACAATGCCTTGATAGTAAGTCCGCGACTCGCCGATAATCACTTTCTGAAGAGTGGGAAAGTACTCAAGTACGGCTGCAAGTTCCTGAGGTAGGGCGGTCACGATTGCAAAGTCTGCAGCCGATGCATCGACTTGCCTCGCGAGTTGGGTCGCCGCTATGGGTTCGAGGTGGTTTAGCGGAAATGAACCGGCGATGCGCTGGTGAATGTAAGCCTCGTGCTGAATCTTCATACCTTTGAGAACGGCCGCGGTGTACGTCGACGTGTCGCGGTCAATTAGTGCATGATGGCTGGGGCAAAGGAGAAGGAGATTGTCGAGACTTTGCCGATCTTCGGACTCTTGAGCGGGATTGAAACGCGGCCCGCCAGGGGAGTGGGCTTCGATATGCGCAACTTCAGCAATCGTGCCACCCGAATCCGGCATCAGGTCGGTGTGACAACCTGGGAACGCGCACCTACCGCCACTTAGGGCGAAAAGTCGCTTGATGGCTGAAGATGAAGTTCGTCTTTCACTCATGCGCTATTTCTCGACCCTAAAATCTGTTGCTAAGATTTGAATGACGTGCCACGCCCCCGGATATGCACGATCATGCATGGTTGTGACGCGAAGTCTCATAGTATCAAAACATTACCAACCTCTTCGTCGAGTTCACCACGTTGGCGAACCTGGATGCAACCGATATCAAATTCTATTGGAGGGTGGAGTGCACCCACCCGGCCCTTTGGGTGACCTTGGACACGCCAACTTGCCGCGGTAGCGGCCTTCGCTGCCATTGGTGAAACAGCGTTCATGAGGGTTCATGCCGGCTATGCGCTCAACATCGGCGTGTCAGAGGACGAACTTAAGGAAATCATTTAAGTCGTGACCGTGCCGGCGGGATTCCCAAAAGCGATCGCTGCCTCCCAAGCGCTCCAACAGCTTTTCGAGGAGCGAAGCCATGCAAACTGCCCCGAAGTAAGTCCTGCGACGGCGATAGGCAGGGAGGGGGCCCATGAGCAATATCTTGCTGATCACTGCCGCCATCATCATCCCCACCGCCACATGCCTGAATGCGGTGCCCCCTATCATTAAGGCAGAGGACACGATGCCCTTTCAATCTCACACCCCGACCCAGCCGCAGAAGCATTCGTATATCGGCATGTGGGTTAGACCCCAAGTCAGCTCCCCTAGCTCCGGGTGATCGATGACGGCCTCATAGTGGATTTCCGATCCCATCTGTCGCTCATCGCCCCCAACGGCGTCCCAATCAAGCTCGTCGCTTTCGATCTCGTGGATTTCGCCAGTCGCGCTATGTCTGATCCGAGCCGTCCCGCGGCAGTAGATTTCCATGCTTCCTCAATCCCCAGCAATGCTGTCGTCAGTTCCTCCAGACAGGCAACGTCCGCTCAATGGACTTTATGGGACAGCGTTAGTAACACCGCAATGGCCAAGGAGCCGAGAATAGCTGCCGTCGCGCACGTAACCCACCATCCAACGGCGAGGAAAGGATTGTTTGGTAACTGGTCCGCCCATTGCGTGAACCCCCAGGCGCCCACGATTGCCATCGCGTTCAAGCCGCAAGAAGAACCAGCCACTTAGGCAAACTTTGTGCGCTATGTCGACGACGGGAGGATCTGCATGTCGAACGAGGTCACGGAAAGAGCGCTACGAGGGGCAGCTTGGGAAAGAAAAGTCTAGCTCTTCGCCGGTTCCGACCACGGCGCAGATCGCGCTGCGATCATGCTCACCCTGATCATGCCCCCCGGCTGAACGACGTAGAAGCGAAGGCATGGCTCGCCTAATAACTGTGATGGCGACCTCGGGTGCTTTACCGGCGGCATTAAGATGGTCTTATTTGGACTTGAGGACGGCGTTCAGGCGGCATGCGGCGAGGGGTGGCTTTTTGAGCACCTGCCGGACGACGGCCCTTCGTCCGGCAATGGATGCCCGTCCGCTCCATCGTCCGGATTGACGGCTCATCGGGCGCCAGACCGGACAAAGCGGCTGCGGCCTTCTCATCCAACTACTCGTCGCTCGACGCTTTGCGATTCCGGCCGCACGCCGGACGAGGCGGTCAGCGGCGACCCCAGCGTTGACTAGCTGATCGACTGAGAGGTTCTTTGTTTTTCCGCTTCGCACCGGTAAATACCACCATGATCAGTCCTCAGATGGCACCAGAGGAAGCTCCTAAACCGCGACAACGAAGACGTCATCAAAGGCTGCGAAACCGCAGACATATTCACTAGCGATAGTATTTAGGACAGTCCTCGCGAGGATTGCGTTGAGCAATGTTGCGTCGTCTCCAACATCGGCTTCAACAATGAATGCGCTACAAGCTGATCGATAATATTTCCTGACATCGCCAAGCGTCATTTTTTCACGCGACTTTTTATAAAAAAGTTTTAGAAGACACTCAAGATTGAATAAAATTTCGTCACCTGGAGGGGGCGGAAGTGATTTCTCCATCAGCGCTCCAATTGAGCGATTGATCCCGCTCTCCGCGTAGAGGACATTTACCCAAGCCTGTGGCCAATACTTCCGAAGGTGTTTGCTGGACACAGCGTGGTCGACATCGTGCTTCGACAAGTTCACTCCTGTGCCGTAAGTCATTTCGACATAGCGCTGACACGCCGCACGATAGCTGTGAAAGTCAATGTGAGCCCAAATTTGAGAATAGCTCAAATAACCAGCTGGTGTTTGAACCTGTCCTCGTAAAACCAGAACCCGCTCCCTCTCAAAATCCTTCGCTCTTTTGAAGCGCGTTGAGAGCTCCGTGAGCTGGTGGTCTTTTGCCCAGTTGCGAAGGTGATCTTTCGTGCGAAAAGCAATTGGGGCTCGGTAGCCGTGTTCAACCAAGGTCTGAAAATCGAGCCCTGTACTGACAACGACGAAAGGATGTGAGCTAAAGGAGGGTGCTGGTATCATGACTTCCCGACTTGAACGACTTCGCGAAACCACAGTTAGCCCGAAGTGGTTAATCAGGGCCCAATATGCGTTTGAACAATTGCACACATCGAAGGCGCAACCGCGACTGTGACCGGAATATCCGAGGGTAGGCTGGATCGTCCACGACGCGTCATCGGCTACGCAGTTAAAGTCACCCATTCCCATTCTCTGGGGGAGTTCTCCGCTACCGACGGGCTCAACCCCATCCAGAACCTTCTTCAGGTTTTCGTCGAAAAGTCCCAGCAAGTAGGTCGCGATGCCGGGTGCCTCCAGGTACAGCCCCACCTCATCCAGCGGATCGTCTTCAGACCCGGATTGGGACCCCCAATTCATCGTACTGACGACCACGTCGTTGGAGTCCCATATGAGAAACCTTAGCATGAACCTGTGGTTCGCGCGCAGATATGACATCTACGGTTCCCTCCAGCCTTTTACGGTGAGCGGCCATGTGCTTGCGCTTCGTTGGACCGGATTGTCGTGAATAATAAATCCGGACGTCCTTCAGTCGACCTCCTGCGACCTCGGCCGGGTTCAATAATCCAGGGACGACGTTGGCGCCCATTCTGTTCGTGATGCAGACAAAGCTTTCATTTGCGCTGTGGGCTGCCTTTCGCAGAAGTGGTCCATGGTCTTGCGCGTGGAGCACAGTCAACCGTGCCTTGGTTGTTGGTGCCTGATCAGACCCGGTGGTCAGCGGGGTCTTACCCGTCTGGCTTCAGATGCAAGGAATTGAAGAATTTCCACCGATCGGCTCGCGCTGGCGAGGGAAACCGCTATCCCTTTGAGGATGTCTAGGCCAGCCGCGACGGCCATCGGTCGCGGAGTTCGATTGAAACCTCCACGGCGGAGAAGGGTGAGGACAAACAGTTGCATGATCCAATCACAACGACTGTTCCACCCTATACGTCGTCGGCAGCAAGGGATTTTGCATGACTTCCAACGCTGTCGCGATGGACCAGGAGGAAGCCGCGGCTAAGTCTTACTGCCCAAAGTCTCTCATGAAGTTCCTCCAGCGCCAATGCGTGCCTCGCTTTATCCAGGGAAGTGCCAAAAAATAAATGGCACCGCACGCCACCCCGATATGCGTCTTCCAGCGCCGTGTATATGCGCGCCCGGTGCACTCTTCCTCTTTCATCTGACTGGCTGACGATGAACGTCGACAGTACGAAGATGTCCAAAACCGCAGCCCGCACGATGCGTTCGAAGCGCTCGATGTGCTCGGGCGATCCAACAACCAGCTGATCGAGAGCGAAGGTCGTCTCAATCGAAGCAGGGGCGGATGGCTCGCCCTTCGATGCTCGAGGGAGAACCGCCGTCTTAGGGTTTCGTCCACCGCCGCGACCAGGTTGGCGCTAGCCCCCTCGGGATTTCGCCCCTCTTGAAAGCAGCGAGGTCGATCTCAAGGAATTTCTTCTCCATACCCGAGCCTGTGGTCCGAACTCCACGAAGCCATTCACCGGGGCGTAGAGATTGGGATACGAACTGACTGACCCGGTGAAGCCAAAGTGCTTGATCGAAATATTACGGTTTCGGGCTCCCATCAAGACTTGTACTGACCATACCGCTTCGGTGGTTGACGCGGACAAGCATTCCTTTATCGACGCGTATAAGAATAAGAAACGTAAAATTCTTCCTTGCAACCGAGAGTTATTTGATTAACACTTCATTATGGTGCCAGGGGGAAATAAAAAATGCGAATACTACTTGTTACGCTGACGTCAATTTGCGCTGGTTGCGCTGTTCTACCAAGCAAAAGCGACCTGGATGGTTTTGCCGCCGCCACATCGAGCAGTGCGAAAACGGTTGCTGCCGCCGTCTCAGCAAGCAATCAGGTGGCCACAGACCAGGACGAGCAACTGCAGGCGATACAATATATTCGCGGCGGCAGATATGCTCTTGTAGAGTTGCCACAGTCAAAGCTGACTAACAGACTGGATGCGGATCAGCTTCAAATACGCCTTGCGGCGATTAGCGATCTGCAAAACTATGCCAACGCGGTCGGCAAAGCCGCCGATCAGGGAACTGTCGATCAACTTGAGGCGTCGGCTGAAAAGCTGACGAATTCGGTGGCGGCTTTGGCCACCGCGATGGGCGGCTCGCCGATGGTCGCGCCAGCGATCAAAGTTGTGGGCCGCGCGGCCGCGTCTGCGGTCTCAGACACTTACGTTAGGCAGGTGCTGGATGTCGTTCGTAAGACGGATCCTGTGGTAAAAAACCTAGTCGATCTTCTCAAAAATGACCTTGGCCCCCTTCAAACGGATCTGTGGGTTCAAGCTACAGCCTATGCCGGGCTTCGCGACCAGCAACTTGCGGTCCTGCGACGGGATCCGCGTGTCAACAGAGCAGCCCTCTACGAAGCCTACATGAATGCACGCTCAGATGTTAAGGCGCGATACGCTTTAGGCGATGCCGCCACTCCGATTTCTGATCTCCTTCAGTCAATCCACGACACGCACCACGCGCTAACGACCGGTTCGGGCGATATCGGACTGACGATAAAGCGCCTCAGCGCATTGGCAAAGGACAGTGCGGCACTTATCGAAGTCACGAAAAAGGATGCTGTAGAATGACGCCCAGTGAAGAGTTTGACGCCGCAGCGCAAGAGGCACAGGAGATGTTCTCGAAGTTTCCGCTCGACGATATTAAACAGCCAAGTGCGATTCAGGAGTGGTTCGATAAACTAAAACCGTCGCTCTGGAAGGCTGATGCCGGCGTCAACGCCGCGAGGCTTGCGATCCTTATTGCCGACTCAATCAAAGTTCTGATTGCGACTAAGTCATTGTCCAATGACAGCGAGAAAGCAGAGTTTGCCAATTCAATCCGCGTCTTGCAGTCTCACTACTTCCTGGCGAGGAAAAAAGCGATGGAGGAGGCGGCTTCACGCTACACAATTACCGCACAACTTCGCGCCCAGGCGGGGACGCTGAATAAGGCGTATAAAAAGGTTATCGCAAGTACGGCAATCCTCAATCAGCTCGGCGATGCGATTGATGGCCTCACATCGCTCGTTGGCGCGCTCAGATGACTTGAGGTGTTTGTACGTTTGGACGAGCATCACGCGATCTTAGCTCCTCGACCGAAAACTCTGACAGATGCAGAGCTGCATGTTTTCGTGGCGATTGCGTATGCCGACCAAGAGGGGCTTGGTGATAAATTCCTCGATATTGAAGACCCTGCAGAATACATACCTGTTATGTCTGTTGAGGAAATGGATGCCACCACTTCCGATCTAGTGATCAACGGCTTCATAAATGAGCGTGATATTATTGGATCAAGAAATATTCGAGCGACGCAGCTTCTCTTTGAGACATTCGATGCTCAGGTGATGGGGTGGAGTACGGATGCAGATGCCGTCAAGCTTGCAAAGCTGATGTTATAAAATCCGGAGCATGATTCACCCAGTTTGGCCGAGAAAACAGAATGGCCGCTTCGACGGATCAATCCCACCATCCGCAATTTGATGAACGCACATCCTGAATGGCTATGGCGCGATGATTTCGGACAGCCCTATCCATCACACGGTCTGGTTATCGGCCGGCGGGAAAAATCCGGTCTCCAGCGCTTTATCGCTGACCATGGAAAAGCAGTCACGGCATAGGATAGTGAACAACCTCGCCATCAAATCCGCTGGACTGCGGATTCCGGCGTGAAACCGGCCCTCAATCCGACAGAAGACCGGCCACCATTCCGATTTGAAGCCGACCAATTTCCGGCACCGATGATACCCCTTGGTCAGCAACTTGGCATCAATTACCTCCGGACGAATGAGGACATTTTGATGCGTGCAATGAGAAGGCTGACCATGAGACAATTAAGACAAATGCTTCGGTTTGCCGGAAACGGGGCGAGCACCCGCGAGATCGCCGTCGTACTGGGAATAGCCTGCAGTATGGTGCAGAATATAGCCGCGTATACTGCAAATGTAACGTAAAAATCTTGGTCGCAATCAAAGGTTCTCATTGCGGCCGTATCTTTCGCCGATCGACTTTTAACGAGGAAGAAATCATGTTTCCGGATCTTGACTGCCGACTAGGCGTAGAACTGGGGCTTCCAAAACACTACCGGGATAAGCCAGCGTTTGAGATCATAAACGACGCTCATGATCTCGTGGGGGCACTCACTTCACGGCTGATCACCTTCAGATATAGCGGCTATGAGCATTTTGAGGAGCTCGGGGCACAATACACCTTAGCGGATACTAAACGCATCGAATTTTCACAGCGATTGGAACGACTTGATGGTAACGCAATAAAGGCAGTGAACCTGATCGATGAGCTAAATCACTTCGTAAGAATGTTCGTTGATCCGTGGCTCGTCAAATTTGAGGATTTACGCGTCAATGAGAGATGATCCAGGAGTTGCTCGAGCGCTTTCCCTCTCGTTACAAGATAAGCACGACATTTTCGAGACCCAGATCATTCCGGCAATCGGTGCGCGGGGGCCGTCTGTTGCAAAGCCAACTTTCACCGTTGTATGCGGCCAGCAGGGTGCCGGAAAGAGCACCTTAGTTCGCCAAATCAAGAGTAGAACGGGCGGTGAAAGCACCCAGCGAATAATAGCTGATGATCTTAATGCATACATTCCTGGTAACAATGCAGCCCTTCTGCAGGGCTCGCATGCGTTAGAGCGAGCGAATTCGACGGCAGTGACAGAATGGTATCATCAATTATTTGATCGCAGTATCACTAATAGATATAATATTATACTGGAGTCTTGCTATCCGCCAAATCATTACGCGTCGCTCTTAGATAAGGCGCGCTCCAATGGATACAGAACAGAACTAAATATTATCGCGACGGACAGGATAACGAGCTTTACAGCTATTCACGATCGCTTTGAAAGGGCACTGGCGAACTCGTTTATTGCCTCAACCGTATTGCCAGATGTCGAAACTCACGATCATTATTATTCAATTTGGCCACGTGTAGCGCTCGAGGTCGAAAATTACAAAACATTTGATAGAATTGCAATTGTACGCAGGGACGGTGAAACGTGTTACGACAATGAACAAGCTCTAGCAAATAACGGAGAATCGATTTGGGGCCGGGAGCCAGGCGCGTTAAGGGCATTGATGGATCATCGAAATCGCCCGCTGGACGAGAGACAGCAGCACTGGGTTAACAGCGTTTGGGAGAGGCTCTGTCGAAGCGTCGCATTCGCCCAACATCCAGATTCCGCCCGCCTGCCAATCGCTTCATATCAAAGTGACATCGCAACAAGGCTGAGAGAACACAGTGATCTCAGTTCGTTCGAAACACGTCCCGAATATATGCGAGAGTTTTCGAACAAGTTTTCATGGAATTTAAAGCGCGACATTTCTTTTGTGGTTAATCGCAAGAGTAAGAACGGTGAATTCCGAGAAGATGCGTTTGAAGAGCTGTTTTGCGAAAGGATAACGTCTGTCCATCATTCTCTTCAGGAGGCGATCACGGCACGGTTTGAATCCGCCGTCGGAAAATCGAATGACGAAGGCGATGTACGTTCTCGCGATGTTTCGACATTTTACGCTCGCACTGCTGGGGAGAGTTCTACAACCAAGCGATTGAACATCAGCACAAACCCACGAGGCGTGGTGCCGAGTGCTGACGTCGTCAATATCTCTGAACAGCAGGCACAGTCTGTCAAGTATCGGCGTCCTAAGTTTCTCGTTGAGGTCTCAAAGCACGTCTATAGACCAATCGAACAGTATAATCGGATGGTCTTCGATCGAGTCAGATTTCCAAACATCACTCGTGACCGGCGTAAGTTGAATGTATTGATCCGCACGGAAGACGGCACTGGCTACGAAACATCTAGCTCGTTAAAAACGCGCCTGGGATCGGAGCAGCATAATCTCTTCACCAAGACAATGAACGAGGGTCAGCTACCCCATAGTCTCGCGTCCACGAAGACTGGTAAACTGCCTATAGTTTTGGTTGACGCGGGAAATGGTGCAACCTTTATCGCCGGCGAGAAATTCCCTTTGTTGGACAACGGACGCCGGATACCAACGACTATTTCTGCCGATAGAATTTTAGTCAGAAATGAAAATGGGACTTTCAGCGAGCTTTGTCAGCGTTTGGCTGGAAACACCGAACTATTGCTTCCACCAGAAGCGATAGTTCAACTGGGACTGCAGCGTCAACAAGCTGTCAATCGAGCTCGTGCCAGAGAAGCATCGGAGTTGGAGCAACGAACTCGCGAACATTCCTCTGGAAGAGTTTGATCAAAAGTGCACCGGCCGGTTTTGTCGGATGAAACTCCGGATTCGGGACGCCGATCATGAAAGCTATCAGTGTTCAGTGCGATACGTCCGACAAGTCGACATCGTGCTTCCGCCGATCTATGCCCGTCGCAGAAAATTTTTGATCGCCATAGTAAATACCGCCAATGAGGTGCGCGATGGTGACGCGTCACCGATAGCTCGGCAATGACGATTTGATTCGTTCGTTACAGATGAAACCCGATTCTAATGTGTAAGACTATTTTTTGTTGCTACCGTGGGGCGAGAGCAGTCGCATAGGCTAAGCCTTTAAGTCTTATTGCCATTTACGTCGTCTCTCGCGTCGTCTTTGGTGAAGGTATATTGCAATGATTGCGAACAGCTCTTCCGATGTCTCTATGGCCGACCAGAAGTTTCTAAATGTCGCGAAGTCAAATGAAATCGATCCCGACGCCGTTCCTATAAGCAGACTTGATTCTGAAGGTCACAGTATTTTTGCAGAATGGCGACCGAAGCGCCCGTTTCTTCGGAGAGAAGATGGCGTCTTTCTCGTTCTCCGCGCAGACCATATCTTTCTGCTGGGCACCGATCCACGCACCCGGCAAATAGAAACTGAGCTCATGCTGAATCGAGGCGTCAAAGCTGGTGCCGTTTTTGACTTTATAGGTCACAGCATGTTGTTTTCGAACGGTGAAACGCATGGGAAGCGGCGCTCAGGCCTTTCAAAGGCGTTCTCATTCCGCATGGTTGAAGCGTTACGCCCGGAGATTGCGAAGATAACGGAGCGTTTGTGGGACGAACTACAAAAAGTTGACGATTTCAATTTTACTGAAATGTACGCGTCGCAATTGCCTGCGCTGACGATCGCAAGTGTCCTTGGCTTGCCGTCTGAGGACACGCCGTTTTTCACACGACTTGTTTATAAGGTTTCCCGCTGCTTGAGCCCGTCGTGGCGAGATGAGGAATTCGAGGAGATTGAAGCTTCCGCTATCGAGCTTCAGGATTACGTTCGGGGCGTGATCGCGGATAGTGGCCGTCGGATGAGGGATGATTTTCTCTCGCGCTACTTGAAGGCGGTACGGGAAGCCGGAACGCT
This sequence comes from Rhizobium skierniewicense Ch11, assembly GCF_023757665.1. Lineage (NCBI taxonomy): Bacteria > Pseudomonadati > Pseudomonadota > Alphaproteobacteria > Hyphomicrobiales > Rhizobiaceae > Rhizobium > Rhizobium skierniewicense. The sequence goes on along the minus strand of NZ_RXPG01000002.1, from coordinate 106,862 downwards.
TTCGCCCATTGAGGAGATCATGCAACTCATGCTTATCATACTCGCTGGGAGCGATACAACGCGCACTGCAATGGTTATGGTGACGGCTCTTGTGCTCCAAAATCCCGCGCTCTGGTCTTCTTTAACTGGCAATCAATCCTATGTCGCAGCCGCCGTGGAGGAAGGGCTCCGATTCGAGCCGCCAGTTGGCTCTTTTCCGCGGTTGGCCCTCGAGGATATCGATCTGGATGGATACGTGTTGCCAAAGGGAAGCCTCCTCGCGCTCAGTGTCATGTCTGGCCTGCGAGACGAAAAACACTACGAGAACCCTCATCTTTTTGATGTTGGGCGTCAACAAATGCGTTGGCACCTCGGGTTTGGCGCGGGAGTTCATCGTTGCCTCGGCGAGACGTTGGCTCGGATTGAATTGCAAGAAGGACTTGGAACACTTTTGCGCCGCGCGCCGAATCTTACGGTGGTAGGTGACTGGCCACGGATGATGGGTCACGGAGGCATCCGGCGCGCCACCGGCATGACGGTCAAATTGAGCGTCGACCGGTGAAGTCAATCCGCGCCGCTCGGGTGGAAGAGAGGCGCGTATCAATATCAAGCATCACTTGGAGATTTCCAATGCCATGTGCGCCAGTGGACGACGTGACGACCATCGATGACCTAACACTCGATCCCTATCCGATTTATCGCAGAATGCGCGTGCAAAACCCGGTGGTACACGTCGCCTCGGTCAGACGGACGTTTCTAACGAAGGCCTGCGATACTAAGATGGTGAAGGATGATCCTTCACGCTTTAGTTCTGATGATCCCAACACGCCGATGAAGCCGGCGCTTCAGGCTCATACTTTGATGCGTAAGGATGGAGTTGAACACGCTCGGGAACGAATGGCCATGACTAGAGCATTCGCACCCAAAGCGATCGCGGAGCATTGGGTGCCGATCTATCGTGACATCGTGAACGAGTATCTAGATCGCCTTCCGCGCGGAGACACCGTGGATCTTTTTGCAGAGATCTGTGGTCCGGTTGCTGCTCGCATACTGGCACATATTCTAGGAATTTGTGAGGCATCAGATGTCGAGATGATCCGCTGGTCGCAACGGCTTATTGACGGAGCCGGCAACTTCGGATGGCGACCCGAGCTCTTTGAGCGATCGGACGAGGCCAATACGGAGATGAACTGCCTCTTCAACGACTTGGTCGAAAAACACCGATCCGCGCCGAACCCCTCGGCTTTTGCGATCATGTTGAATGCACCTGATCCTATACCCCTAAGCCAGATCTATGCCAACATCAAGATCGCCATCGGCGGAGGGGTCAACGAGCCTCGTGACGCTCTCGGCACGATCCTCTATGGATTGCTGACCAATCCGGAGCAACTCGAGGAGGTCAAGAGACAGCAATGCTGGGGGCAGGCCTTCGAGGAAGGGCTGCGCTGGGTTGCTCCGATTCAAGCGAGTTCGCGTCTCGTGCGGGAGGACACGGAAATTCGTGGCTTTATCGTTCCGAAGGGCGACATTGTGATGACTATTCAGGCCTCCGCCAATCGTGATGAAGATGTCTTTGAGGATGGAGAAAGCTTCAATGTCTTTCGCCCGAAGAATGCGCATCAGTCCTTTGGCTCCGGCCCGCATCACTGCCCAGGCGCGCAAATCTCGCGGCAAACCGTCGGCGCGATCATGCTGCCCATACTGTTCGATCGATTTCCGGATATGATATTGCCCCACCCTGAATTAGTGCAGTGGCGCGGCTTCGGCTTCCGCGGGCCCATTAATCTACCTGTGACACTAAGATGATCGAAGCCACTTTCGCTCAGGAGTTATCACGTTAAGGCGCAACTCATAAAAATGCGTCACCGATTACTTGATGCGCACGCTTACTATATCTCAAATCAATTGTCGAACCTCGGTTGAAGTCCATTGTCTACGTCGCGTATATCTCCCGTATTTTGCTTTTGCTGCCGACCGATACCGCTGCGGTTCAATAGTTGCGGAATGTGGTGCTTTCGGATTCACTCAAAAAGGAGTCGCTTATGAAACGTATCAGTACAATCCTTGTCGGCGTATTTTTGGCTGCGCCGGTTTATGCAGCCGACAATATTCATACATTAGGGACGTTGTCTGAAATTGAACTAGCGCTCACTGCCGGAAAGCCGGTGAACGTCACGGTTGATTTAAGTTTGTGTGCTCCCGGGGTGGCCGATACTCCGGCGACGAAAACGCAAGGAGGCATGCGCATAGATGCGTATCGAATAACAACTGACGGCACCCTTGCGTTTGCAGATCAGCACTTCACCATTGACCGTGACGGTAAACCCATAACTCAATTTATTCGTTATCAGATTCGGTCAAACGGTGACGCCGATTTCACGATGGTTACATTCAACATGCCAACATATGAGCGAAAAGGTACCAGCTTGGCCTACAAGTGCGCGATCGACCACGGGTTGAGTTTTCGTACTCCACAGTGATTTTTGCGTCCAATCTGATCCGATGCAAGCCCAAGGTGACGCTTGCAATTACCCACATTTGAGCGTCGCTGCCATTTCGGTTCTGAGGCGAATATCTGTCAGCCGGCTGAGTCCACGCCAGACGACCGTATTTCCCGGAGGAGGATCTGAAGTTCTAGCAAGGTTGCCACCCAAACGAGCGAGTTTGGTGAGATAGAAGTTTAGCGATTCGCAACGAAGCACGACCGCAGAACCACTTACTTCGAAGGCTTCGTATATATCGTTCCTGCAGTGATCTGGCTGCGATGAATGTCGATTCGTCCTGGTGGTAGCATCAGGGATAGTCCTACGACGAAGCATAGGATTTAAGTCATCACGTCTGTTAAATGCCGCCGGCGCTGGCCACGCGAAGACAAAGAGCGCCTCGTCGCTGCCTGCTTTGAGCCGGGCGCAGTTATCTCTGAGATTGCCTGCGCGGACGGTATCAATGTCAGTCAGTCGGAAGCATAGCGATGTAATAATCAAGTTGGGTCGGGACCGACGTGTCCGCGTGGATAGCAACATCGACACGGAAGCACTTGGCCGTATTCTCGATTGCGTGCTGGGGCTGCGATGATCATGGTCCCTGCTGGTGTGAAGGTCTGGCAGGCAACGGGCTCCACCGACATGCGCAAAGGCTTCCCCGGTCTGTCGTTGATCTTGCAGAAAGCACTGATGCCTGACCCGAGGTGTGGGCACTGTTCGTATTATACGGTCGTGGCGGCCAACGACCGACATACTGCATACGGATATCGTTTCGCGACGATCTCCTACAGCCGTCAAAGCTTTCGAGCGCAAGCGCCCATCACGCAAACTCTTCCCGGTTCATCTGTCGCGTGAGCGTGTCGTTATCGCCACCCCTACGAACTGTGCCTGCTGCGAATCCGCCAAACTGTCATAGCTTGGCGAGGATGTTACCGAGACCCTTGGAAGTCATCCGAGATTTGGCGGCGGCAACCTCTGCAAAATGCGTTATGAGCCTGGTTTTTCAGCCACAGACAAGTATCGCGTTCGTGAAAAAGCGCACGCGCGATAGTTCTTTAGCCGCACCTCTGACGCCCCATTTACGGCCGGATCTTTGCCTGACCTTGCAAAGTCGACTCCATCGCCTTACGGCACGAATAACAACGTCGCGTTTCATCGACGTCCCATCAGCCGCTTGTGTGTTCAATTCTTCTCTGTTTCACTTGAAACAAATTGAATAGATATTCCCGCTTTCAAAGCCATTTACAAATCCTCTCGTGCAGCCTAACGCCATTGGCGTGGAACAAGCGTTGGCACGAGGAAGTAAGTGCGATGAACGGAAGGTATTCACCGACGCGGCAGGATTTTAAGACAGGCGCGAAGCCTTGGTCTATATTAGCCCTTATCGTTGCCGCAATGATTTTCGCGTTCATGGCGGTTGCGTCCTGGCAGGACAATGGGACTACCCAGGCAATCCTTAGCCAAATACGATCGATTAACGCTGACAGCGCCTCACTGCAGCGCGATGTACTCCGCGCTCACACGGGCACCGTGGCGAACTACCGCCCCATTATCTCCAGGCTGGGAGCTCTGCGGAAGAATCTGGAAGATTTGAAGCAATTATTTAGGCAATCTCATATTGTAAGTGAGAGCAATGCTGCTCAACTGCTACGCCGGCTAGAAGTGTCTCTAAATTCGGCTGACGCGGCGGTCGCCGCCTTTGGTGCGCAAAATGTCCGCCTGCAAGATTCGCTGGCCAGTTTCACTCGTGCTTTAAGCAATCTTCCAGGAAAGGCCTCAAGCGATCAGACTTTAGAAAAACCAACAGAATTGGCTAGCATGATGCTCCAATTTCTTCGGCAACCAAGCCCGGCTATTTCATTCGAGATCAGCCTTGAACTAGAGAGGCTCCAAAAACAACGCGGTCTCGATGAAGCTCCCGTGCGCATACTTTCGCGTGAAGGTCCCATTATCTTATCGCTTTTGCCACAGGTGAACGATCTGGTGAACATGATTCAGACGTCTGACACCGCAGAAATTGCGGAAATGTTGCAGCGTGAGTGTTTGGAGGTCTATAGCTTGAAAAATGTGGAGGAGCGGAGCGCACGTATCTTTCTTGGGTCCGCTTCAGTGGGTCTTTGCCTGTACATCATCACCTTAGTCTATAGGCTACGCAAAAAAACCGATTGGTTAGCGCGGCGTTTAGATTACGAAGAGCTAATCAAAGAGATCGGAGTATGTTTTGAAGGTGAGGCGGCCACTACGTCGTCCGCGCAAGCTGCACTTGGTATTATTCAGCGCTTCTTTGATGCCGATACGTGCGCGTTAGCTCTAGTGGACCATGACCGTAGGTGGGCTGTCGAAACATTCGGTGCGAAGCACCCAAAACCCGTGTGGGACGACAGGGTGCTACGCGAAATAGTCTCTCGTACCAAAGCGAACGAACGGGCGACGGTATTCCGCATCGTATCGACGCAAAAAATCGTACATTTGCCTCCCGAAATTCCAGGTCTTTCGATACTACTGGCTCACAAATCCACAGATAAACTAATTGCGGTTTGTTCACTGGGTTACCAAAGCTATCGCCCTCGACCTTGCCAAGGCGAAATTCAGCTTCTTGAACTCGCCACCGCCTGCCTCTGTCACTATATCGATGTTCGGCGTAAGCAGACCGAATGCGACGTTTTGGCCAGACGATTGGAGCATGCGCAACGCCTTGAGGCAGTTGGTACACTTGCCGGCGGAATAGCACATGAATTTAATAACATTTTGGGGTCAATCCTCGGGCACGCAGAATTGGCGCAAAACTCGGTGTCTCGAACATCTGTCACCCGAAGATACATTGACTATATCATTTCGTCAGGCGACAGAGCCATGCTCATTATCGATCAGATCTTGACGCTGAGCCGAAAACAAGAGCGCGTGATCAAGCCATTTAGTGTCTCAGAGCTTGTGACCGAAATCGCTCCCTTGCTACGTATGGCTCTTCCCCCAACCATCGAGCTTAGTTTCAGATTTGATCAAATGCAGAGCGTGATCGAAGGAAGCCCGCTTGAACTTCAACAGGTACTAATTAACCTCTGCAAGAATGCTTCCCAAGCCATGACTGCAAATGGTCAAATCGACATCTTCGTCGGCCAAGCTTATTTACCAGCTAAGAAAATTCTGGCGCATGGTGTTATGCCACCTGGCGACTATGTTCTACTATCTGTCAGCGACAATGGTGGAGGCATTTCAGAGGCTGTGCTACCCTACATTTTTGAACCCTTCTTTACGACACGTGCTCGCAACGGTGGAACGGGTCTCGGCCTTGCTTCTGTGCATGGTCATATCAGCGCGTTTGCAGGTTACATCGACGTTAGTTCAACTGTTGGGCATGGGACGCGCTTTGACATTTATCTCCCTCCGTCTTCTAAGGAGCCCGTCAATCCCGACAGCTTTTTCGGCCGCAATAAGGCACCGCGTGGAAACGGGGAGATTGTGGCACTTGTTGAGCCCGATGACCTCCTGCGGGAGGCGTATGAAGACAAGATCGCCGCTCTGGGATATGAGCCGGTCGGTTTTCGTACCTTTAGTGAAATTCGCGATTGGATTTCAAAAGGCAATGAAGCCGATCTGGTCATGGTCGACCAAGCGTCTCTTCCTGAAGATCAAAGTCCTAATTCCGTGGATTTAGTGCTCAAGACCGCCTCCATCATCATTGGCGGAAATGATCTCAAAATGCCCCTTTCAAGGGAGAATGCGACCAGGGACCTTTATCTGCCGAAGCCGATATCGTCCAGAACTATGGCGCATGCAATCCTAACCAAAATCAAGACGTAGAGTTGCGACGTATCAGGACTGGGCAATCAGATTTCGGTTCGGTGGAGCGCGACAGGGGAACTACATGAAAGATCGAACGGCATAGGTTCAATGGATCAAGCCGGGCGAGGCGGCTTGATTTGTCCGATCAGGTCCGGTCGTTTGGTTGAAAGGATTTGCGCACCAACTATGACACCACCATCATTGGTGCCAGCAGATTGAAGTAGGCCTGAACCGGTGCGGTCAAAAATCGGGGTGGACGTCGGCTATTGTACAGGTCAGATTGCTGCCAAATGCCGACGCGGGAATTGGGCACGGTGTCGTAAGCGTGGACAGAGATTACCTCGTCGTTGATCGAACACGAGAGCCATCTGACGAACACCTTATGCCGCCACCCATTAACATCCACTGCGATTCTCGTCTTCTTCAGCACGAGCATGAAGTCTCAAGAAGTAAACTTCGAGCGTTGGTCAGCCTATAAGATGAGTTCGCCAGAAAGGGCAGGCGTTCGCGCCTCCCTCAATGCAGAAGGCTACTTCCATTGTGGTCGGCAACTGCCAGGATGGGAACTCTCCCGATAATCCAACCAACGACAGCGCAGTGGTAAACAGAGCCACCCCATCAGGAATATCGCCCATTCCGTCATCAGCGTGGTGACGTGCATCAGGCGCGCTTGTTGCAGAACTTTAAGTGCTTCTTTCGATTCGAGATCTCAGCAAAAGTTCTCCGCAAACCTTCACCGCGGGCTTACGTGTCTTTTGTAACAAATTGCGACGCAGTTGATATCCACTTGAAACATTAGTCCGAAATTATCGAGATCTCCGCTGATAAGGTATCGAAATGGCGATAAAATTGGTATTGATACTCGTATTCACACTCTTTCCCGCGGCAGACGCTGCATATGCGAATGACCGCGCCAACGGTTTCATGTGGTCAAACGGGGGCGAAACTGGAGTGAGGCTTCCTCTTCGGGTGTTCAATGCCAAGCCAGCCAAGAACACGGTGGCGATCATTTATTCCGGAGACGCTGGATGGCAAAATATCGATGAGGCGATTGGTACCTATCTGCAGACGGAAGGGATTCCTGTCATTGGCGTCAGTTCACTTCGGTATTTCTGGTCGGAGCGGTCTCCAAGCGAAACTGCTAAGGATCTTGGTCACATAATCGATGTCTACACCAAGCATTTCGGTGTGCAGAATGTTTTACTTGTAGGATATTCTTTCGGCGCGGACGTCATGCCAGCAAGCTTCAATAGGCTTACGCTTGAGCAAAAAAATCGGGTTAAGCAAATCTCTCTCTTGGCATTGTCACATCAAGTCGACTATGTCGTCTCATTTAGGGGCTGGCTCCAACTCGAAACGGAAGGTAAGGGCGGCAATCCTCTGGATGATCTCAGATCCATTGACCCTGCAATCGTCCAATGCATGTACGGGCGCGAAGACCGTAATAATGCTTGCCCATCTCTCCGACAGACCGGCGCAGAGGTGATAGGCTTCAGCGGAGGCCATCACTTTGATAATGATTTCAAAAAACTGTCTACGCGCGTCGTCTCAGGCCTCGTGGCACGCCTAAGTCATCAGTAATCTTTAGTTCCTGCACCGCTTTAGTATTGACTGGGATAGCGACGCCTGTGATGCAGACATCGGATATTGTGTCGTTAAGTAAAAGGCCTTCGTCTGATCGCGAGACTCGCTAGTGGTTTTCAGGTGAGTGAGATGTTTTGCCGCAAGTTGCGCTGAGATCGCATCTGCCTGCGGCTGCCGCACCTCCAGATTGGCAGCAACAAGATCATCCTTCAAGGGAAGATGCCTATAACGCATGTGTTGACGACTTTCGCCTCGTGAATGATCCGGTCTGTTCCCGACAGTGGGATGCCGTCGCGATAGAGCAGGCTCTCGCGCCAGGAGGAATTTCTCCGATATGACTTCTCTCCTTCTACGTGCCCAAAGCAGCAACGAAATCATCTATCGCGGCCAAAAGAGCGGTCATGTGAAAGCACCCTTGCCAGTCAATTCCCTGGCCAAGGTCAGCACGGCGATACTGCGAGGTGTTGCTACACCACGGAGGCGATCTAGAAGGACGATTTCATCATTTAGGCCGCACACTCATAAATCAGGTTTGCAAATCGGTCTGATTTTGATTCATTGAGGCTTGACTTGGAGGCCACTGATAACCCGTCCCCGCTTTGATGTCACCGATTTCGAATGGACTGTTGTTCAGTCCTTTGTTCCCAAATAAGCCGCGTCGCGTGCCGCGCGTTGACGCGGGTGATCAATGTCATCTTGTGGCGCTTCCGGACGGGCCCGCCCTGGGCAGACGTTCCTGATCGATACGGTTCCTGTACAACCTGCTACAATCGCTTTGTACGATGGCGTGAGGCAGACGTCTGGGATCATATTCTGAGTGTGATTTCCAAGGCTTTCGATAGAATGTCGTCATGATTGACAGTTCCTGTGTCCGCGTCCACCAACATGCGGCGACGGGAAACAGCGGGATCAAGACGATGGCTGTATGGGACGTTCCCGTGGCGGTTTGACCACCAAGATTCACGCTGTTGTCGATGCCGACGGTTGACCGATCCGTCTTGCGCTGACAGCGGGTCAAGCCCATGACCGCCGCATGACCGAAACATTTTTACAAATAATCGCTTAGAGTGCGTTTCTGCTGGCGGACAAGGCATATGATACCAACGCGATAAGAGCATTTGCAAAGCGCAAGCAGGCATGGGCCAATATTCCTGCCAAGAGCAATCGGAAGGAAGCTTCCCGTTCATCGAATGGGTTTACAGACAGCGTAACCTCGCCGAGCATTTTCGTTCTGAGCCTGACCTGACCAACTGCGGCCTGAATAGGTCGATCCGGTTGCTTAGTCATGGATGCGCGGTTCTCGGTCCATGTTGCGTTCCAAGACGCCGGGCGAGGTTTCTCGCTTCAATTGAAATCATAAAGAAGCAATTGAAAATTTTCGAGTAACCGACCCTCCCGATAATCTTCAACATAAAACAACGCACTTCTTCCAACGGGAGAGGCGGTGTTAGTTGCGAGCTAAGGAGATAAGGTATGCTTAAGAGATCGGGGTCGCTTTCTCTTGCCTTGATGGTCTCCTTCTGTTCGTCGAGCCTTGCCACGCCACTCTCATCTGCTGAGTTTGACCATGTTGCTCGCAAGTGTGCCCCATCAGTTGCGACATCTACGCTTGCGGCGATAGCTAAGGTGGAGAGTCGCTTTGATCCTTTAGCGATTCATGACAACACGACCGGCGAAACGCTTCACTGGCAAGATCACAGCCAAGCAACCCAAGTCGTCAGGCACCGTCTCGATGCACGGCATTCGCTGGATGTTGGCCTCATGCAAATAAACTCTCGAAATTTTTCTATGCTCGGTCTGACACCTGACGGTGCGCTCCAGGCGTGCACATCATTATCTGCCGCTGCAAACATGCTGAAAAGTCGTTATGCAGGCGGCGAAACGATTGACGAGAAGCAATTTGCGCTTCGTCGGGCGATCTCCGCTTACAACACCGGTAATTTCATCGGCGGTTTTGCAAACGGCTACGTGCGAAAAGTTGAAACAGCTGCTCAATCGCTGGTGCCCGCGTTAATCGAGCCTCCAAAAGACGATCACGAGGCGCTAAAATCCGAAGAGACGTGGGATGTTTGGGGGTCATATCAGCGCCGCTCACAGGAGGATGGCGCTGGCGGTTTAATCGCTCCGCCACCGCCACACCAGGACAACGGCAAATCCGCAGACGACAATCAAGTCTTATTCGACTTATACTAAGGAGGTGCGCATTGATGCGATGCTTTGAGAGATACCGTTTACATCTAAATCGCCTCTCGCTCTCGAATGCGATGATGCGCGTGATATCGAGCTGCGCCCCAAGCTTGTGCGGTGCAATTGCATGGAGCATTTCCTCATCCGGACCCGCCGCAGCGCAATCTGCGGGTGGCGGCACTGACCCCGCCACAATGGTTAACAATATATGCACGTTTATCCTTGGTCCGTTCGGCCAGTCACTCGCTGTTCTCGGCATTGTCGCTATCGGGATCTCCTGGATGTTCGGGCGGGCTTCGCTTGGGCTGGTTGCCGGCGTCGTCGGCGGCATTGTTATCATGTTTGGGGCGAGCTTCCTCGGCCAAACGCTCACTGGCGGTAGTTGATGGCTGATCGTTTGGAAGAATCGACCCTTTACCTCGCAGCCACACGGCCCGCATTGTTTCTTGGGGTGCCACTGACATTGGCAGGGTTATTCATGATGTTCGCCGGCTTTGTCATCGTTATCGTTCAGAACCCGCTCTACGAAGTCGTTCTCGTGCCGTTATGGTTTGCAGCCCGGCTCATCGTGGAGCGAGACTACAATGCGGCGAGCGTCGTCCTGCTATTTTTGCGGACCGCGGGAAGAAGCATTGATAGTGCAGTTTGGGGGGGCGCTACTGTTAGCCCAAATCCAATTAGGGTTCCCCCACGAGGGAGAGGAATGGTGTGATGCTCGGCGCGAGTGGAACGACCGAAAGATCCGGTGAGATCTATCTCCCTTATATTGGCCACCTCAGCGACCATATCGTCCTTCTTGAAGACGGATCGATCATGACCATTGCGAGAATTGATGGCGTTGCATTCGAGCTTGAGGAAACTGAAATGCGCAATGCGCGTTGTCGTGCGTTCAACACGCTGTTGCGCAATATCGCTGATGATCATGTGTCAATATATGCTCACCTCGTACGTCATGCCGACGTGCCATCATCGGCGCCGCGACACTTCCGTAGTGTTTTCGCCGCTAGCCTGAACGAAGCTTTTGAACAGCGCGTGCTCTCCGGCCAACTCCTCCGCAATGAACACTTCCTTACGTTGATTGTCTACCCACAGGCGGCTTTAGGGAAGGTAAAGAGGAGGTTCACCAAGCTAAGCGGAAAAAGGGAAAACGATCTCACGGGCCAGATCAGGAACATGGAAGATCTTTGGCATGTTGTCGCTGGCTCTCTTAAAGCGTATGGCCTGCATCGTCTTGGCATCCGCGAGAAGCAGGGTGTGCTCTTCACCGAAATTGGCGAAGCGCTACGGTTGATCATGACTGGTCGGTTCACACCGGTTCCGGTCGTCAGCGGCTCACTCGGCGCTTCGATTTATACCGACAGAGTCATTTGCGGCAAGCGAGGACTCGAGATCAGAACGCCAAAAGACAGTTACGTTGGATCCATCTATTCGTTTCGCGAATACCCTGCAAAAACACGGCCGGGCATGCTCAACGCGCTGCTATCCCTCGATTTTCCACTTGTTCTCACGCAGAGTTTTTCGTTCCTGACTCGCCCGCAAGCGCACGCGAAACTTAGCCTCAAATCGAGCCAGATGCTGAGTTCCGGCGATAAAGCCGTGACTCAAATCGGCAAATTATCCGAGGCTGAGGACGCACTTGCGAGCAACGAATTCGTTATGGGCTCACATCATTTGAGCCTTTGCGTCTATGCAGACGATCTCAATAGTCTTGGGGACAGGGGCGCGCGGGCTCGGACACGAATGGCGGATGCAGGTGCCGTGGTTGTCCAAGAAGGTATTGGTATGGAAGCGGCCTATTGGTCCCAATTGCCGGGGAATTTTAAGTGGCGCACACGCCCTGGCGCAATCACTTCACGCAATTTCGCAGGGTTTGTCTCTTTCGAAAACTTTCCAGAGGGCGCCAGCTCAGGCCACTGGGGCAACGCGATTGCCCGATTTCGTACCAATGGCGGAACGCCTTTCGACTATATCCCGCATGAGCACGATGTTGGCATGACGGCAATATTCGGGCCTATCGGGAGGGGTAAGACGACGCTCATGATGTTTGTTCTAGCCATGCTCGAACAGAGCATGGTCGACCGTGCAGGTACGGTCGTGTTCTTTGACAAGGACCGGGGTGGCGAATTGCTGGTTCGCGCCACAGGAGGAACATATTTGGCACTTCACAGAGGCACACCCAGCGGGTTGGCGCCGTTGCGTGGCCTAGAAAACACAGCAGCCTCACACGATTTTCTGCGCGAATGGATCGTGGCTCTCATCGAGAGTGATGGTCGGGGTGGGATTTCTCCGGAAGAGAACCGCCGTCTGGTCCGTGGTATCCATCGTCAGCTCTCGTTTGATCCACAAATGCGTTCAATCGCGGGGTTACGTGAATTTTTGTTGCATGGGCCCGCCGAAGGCGCAGGAGCGCGGCTCCAACGCTGGTGCCGGGGCCATGCGCTTGGCTGGGCATTTGACGGCGAAGTTGACGAAGTAAAGTTAGATCCGTCGATTACCGGCTTCGACATGACGCATCTTCTCGAATACGAGGAAGTATGCGCTCCCGCTGCAGCATATCTCCTGCATCGGATTGGAGCCATGATCGACGGCCGCCGTTTTGTGATGAGCTGCGATGAGTTTCGCGCCTATTTGTTAAACCCTAAATTTTCGACTGTCGTCGACAAATTCCTCCTGACCGTTCGAAAAAACAACGGGATGCTAATACTGGCAACGCAGCAACCAGAGCATGTTCTGGAATCGCCGCTAGGAGCCAGCTTGGTTGCGCAATGTATGACGAAGATTTTCTATCCATCACCAACCGCAGATCGATCGGCTTATGTCGATGGACTGAAATGTACCGAAAAGGAATTTCAGGCGATCCGTGAAGACATGACGGTCGGCAGCCGTAAGTTTCTTCTTAAACGAGAAAGTGGAAGCGTCATCTGCGAATTTGATCTGCGGGATATGCGTGAATATGTCGCCGTGCTTTCGGGGCGTGCCAACACGGTGCGCTTTGCAACTCGACTACGCGAGGCACAAGAAGGCAACTCATCTGGCTGGCTCAGCGAATTCATGGCCCGTCACCACGAGGCAGAAGATTGATAAGGTAGGAAACGATGAAGACGACGCAACTTATTGCAACAGTTTTGACCTGCAGCTTTCTATATATTCAGCCCGCGCGGGCGCAGTTTGTTGTTAGCGACCCGGCAACGGAGGCTGAGACGCTCGCGACTGCGCTCGCGACTGCGGAGAATCTCACTCAGACTATAGCGATGGTTACGATGTTGACGTCGGCCTACGGCGTTACTGGACTACTGACTTCGCTCAACCAGAAAAATCAGTATCCTTCGACGAAGGACCTAGACAATGAAATGTTTTCGCCGCGAATGCCAATGTCGACCACGGCACGTGCGATCACCAGCGATACAGATCGTGCAGTCGTGGGTAGTGATGCTGAAGCGGACCTGTTGCGATCGCAGATCACCGGTTCCGCAAACAGCGCTGGCATTGCGGCTGACAATCTGGAAACGATGGACAAACGCTTGACGGCGAATGCTGATACGTCTGCTCAGCTTTCCCGATCTCGCAATATCATGCAGGCAACCGTGACCAATGGTTTGCTTCTCAAGCAGATCCATGACGCAATGATTCAAAATGTACAGGCGACAAGCCTATTAACGATGACTACCGCGCAGGCCGGCCTTCACGAGGCGGAAGAGGCGGCCGCTCAACGCAAGGAGCATCAAAAGACCGCTGTCATCTTTGGTGCCCTCCCCTAAGGCTGGGCGATTTGTTCATCCGCCCGCATCCTCGCCGAATGCGAGCTCATTTTATCCAACATTATGCGACAAACCAGTCAAGTTCAGGTCCAATCGATGAATTTCACGATTCCGGCGCCGTTTACGGCCATTCATACGATCTTCGATGTAGCCTTCACGACAGGCTTGGACTCGATGCTTGAGACTATCCAGGAGGCGGTGAGTGCGCCATTGATCGCCTGTGTCACTCTTTGGATTATTGTTCAGGGTATTTTAGTCATACGCGGCGAAGTCGATACCCGTAGCGGTATCACTCGGGTGATCACGGTCACCATCGTTGTTGCTCTAATTGTTGGGCAGGCTAACTACCAAGACTATGTGGTTTCCATCTTCGAAAAGACGGTCCCAAACTTTGTTCAGCAGTTTAGTGTAACCGGCTTGCCTCTGCAGACTGTTCCGGCACAGTTGGATACAATGTTCGCCGTGACCCAGGCCGTTTTTCAGAAAATCGCATCCGAAATCGGTCCGATGAACGACCAGGACATCCTTGCTTTCCAAGGGGCACAGTGGGTCCTTTACGGCACGCTCTGGTCTGCCTTCGGAGTTTACGACGCCGTTGGAATTCTCACGAAAGTGCTTCTCGCGATCGGGCCTCTGATCCTCGTCGGATATATTTTTGATCGCACGCGGGACATCGCAGCTAAGTGGATCGGGCAACTTATCACCTACGGTCTCTTGCTTCTCCTCTTAAACCTCGTGGCAACGATCGTCATCCTAACCGAAGCGACTGCGCTCACCCTTATGCTTGGTGTAATCACCTTCGCCGGTACGACCGCGGCCAAGATCATTGGTCTTTACGAACTCGATATGTTTTTTCTGACAGGGGATGCGCTCATTGTCGCTTTGCCGGCGATCGCCGGCAACATTGGAGGCAGTTACTGGAGCGGCGCAACCCAATCTGCCAGCAGCTTGTACCGTCGCTTCGCTCAGGTTGAGCGAGGCTAGGTCGCGCAAAAATTCGCCTCAATGGAGAATTCTATGAAGTATTGCCTGCTGTGCCTAGTTGTCGCTTTGAGCGGCTGCCAGACAAACGACACATTAGCGAGCTGCAAAGGCCCGATCTTCCCGCTGAATGTGGGGCGATGGCAGCCTACTCCGTCAGATCTTCAGCTCGGCAATTCGGGTGGACGCTATGACGGGGCCTGAATATGCCATGCTAGTGGCGCGCGAAAGCCTTGCCGAGCACTATAAGGAAGTAGAAGCCTTTCAAACCGCGCGAGCGAAATCGGCGCGACGTCTCTCCAAACTCATTGCAGCTGTCGCAGCTATCGCGATTTTGGGAAATGTTGCTCAAGCGTTCGCTATAGCCACAATGGTGCCGTTGAGCAGGCTTGTGCCCGTATATCTATGGATACGGCCGGACGGCACCGTTGACAGCGAGGTGTCTGTCTCGCGATTGCCTGCAACTCAAGAGGAGGCCGTCGTTAACGCCTCATTGTGGGAGTATGTTCGCCTGCGCGAGAGTTATGATGCCGATACCGCTCAGTACGCCTACGACCTGGTATCGAACTTCAGTGCCCCAACAGTGCGCCAGGATTACCAGCAATTCTTCAACTATCCCAATCCCAGTTCGCCTCAAGTCATTCTTGGCAAACGCGGCAGGGTGGAGGTCGAGCACATCGCTTCAAATGATGTAACTCCAAGCACGCAGCAAATTCGCTATAAAAGGACCCTCGTCGTTGACGGCAAAATGCCGGTGGTGAGTACGTGGACCGCGACAGTTCGCTACGAAAAGGTGACCAGCTTGCCCGGCAGATTGAGACTGACCAACCCGGCAGGTCTGGTTGTCACCTCCTATCAGACATCGGAAGATACCGTTTCAAACGTAGGCCACAGCGAACCATGATCAGAAAAGCACTTTTCATTTTAGCATGTTTATTTGCCGCTGCGACTGGTGCGGAGGCTGAAGACACTCCAATGGCGGGCAAGCTAGATCCGCGCATGCGTTATTTGGCTTACAATCCCGATCAAGTGGTGCGCCTCTCGACGGCGGTTGGAGCTACTTTGGTCGTCACATTCGCCACGAACGAAACGGTGACAGCGGTTGCCGTTTCAAATAGCAAAGATCTAGCAGCCCTACCGCGGGGAAATTATCTATTTTTCAAGGCAAGCCAGGTCCTCACGCCTCAGCCAGTAATCGTGCTAACCGCAAGCGACTCCGGGATGCGCCGTTATGTTTTCAGTATAAGTTCCAAGACTCTGTCCCACCTCGATAAAGAGCAGCCCGATCTCTATTACAGCGTCCAATTCGCCTACCCCGCCGACGATGCGGCGGCTCGGCGAAGGGAGGCACAACAGAAGGCTGTTGTGGACAGACTACACGCGGAAGCACAATATCAACGGAAAGCTGAGAATTTATTGGATCAGCCTGTCACAGCCCTTGGTGCGGCGGACAGTAATTGGCACTACGTCGCCCAAGGCGATCGTTCGCTGTTGCCACTCGAAGTCTTCGACAATGGATTTACGACGGTATTCCACTTTCCGGGCAATGTACGCATACCCTCCATCTACACCATCAATCCTGATGGCAAGGAAGCTGTTGCCAACTATTCAGTTAAAGGGAGCGATGTCGAGATTTCTTCGGTCTCCCGAGGTTGGCGTCTGAGGGATGGCCACACAGTCCTATGTATCTGGAATACCGCTTACGATCCCGTTGGCCAAAGGCCGCAAACGGGCACGGTGAGGCCCGATGTGAAACGCGTCCTGAAGGGGGCGAAGGGATGAATAACGATAGTCAGCAAGCGGCACATGAGGTTGATGCATCTGGATCCCTGGTCTCCGACAAACATGGCCGGCGTCTTTCGGGGTCTCAGAAATTGATCGTCGGAGGTGTCGTTCTCGCGTTATCATTAAGCCTCATTTGGCTAGGTGGGCGCCAAAAGAAGGTGAATGAGAACGCATCGCCGTCAACTTTGATCGCAACAAACACCAAGCCATTTCATCCAGCTCCGATTGAGGTGCCGCCGGATCCTCCAGCGGTTCAAGAGGCTGTTCAGCCTGCTGCTCCTCTACCGCCGAGGGGCGAACCGGAGCGGCATGAGCCACGGCCGGAAGAAACACCGATTTTTGCATATAGCAGCGGCGATCAAGGGGTCAGCAAACGCGCCATTCAGGGCGACACGGGCCGAAGACAAGAAGGCAAGCGTGACGACAGCTCGTTGCCGAATGGCGAAGTGTCCGGCGAGAACGATTTGTCGATACGTATGAAACCCACCGAGCTGCTGCCCAGCAGGGCCACGCTGTTGCCGCACCCCGATTTTATGGTAACGCAAGGGACAATAATTCCGTGCATCTTGCAAACCGCAATCGACACAAATTTGGCAGGCTATGTAAAGTGTGTCTTGCCTCAGGATATTCGTGGAACAACGAACAATATCGTGCTTCTTGATCGTGGCACCACCGTTGTTGGCGAAATACAGCGTGGCTTGCAACAGGGAGACGGGCGCGTTTTTGTGTTGTGGGATCGCGCCGAGACACCTGACCATGCGATGATCTCGTTAACATCGCCAAGCGCGGACGAACTCGGTCGCTCAGGATTGCCGGGCTCGGTCGACAGCCACTTCTGGCAGCGTTTTAGCGGAGCTATGCTCTTGAGTGTTGTTCAAGGCGCCTTCCAGGCAGCTAGCACCTACGCCGGCAGCTCGGGTGGCGGGATGAGCTTCAACAGCTTTCAAAATAACGGTGAGCAGACAACTGATACGGCCCTTAAGGCAACCATCAACATACCGCCAACCCTGAAGAAGAATCAGGGTGACACCGTTTCCATTTTCGTAGCACGGGACCTCGATTTCTTTGGTGTTTACCAGCTCCGCCTGACTGGCGGCGCCACGCGGGGGAGGAACCGCCGCTCTTAATGAATTCAAATTTCCGCTTAGAGATAGGATACATTGTAAATGGAAGTGGATCCGCAACTACGCTTTCTTCTGAAGCCGATTTTGGAATGGCTCGATGACCCGAAGACTGAAGAAATTGCGATCAATCGACCTGGAGAGGCATTTGTGCGCCAAGCCGGCATTTTTACCAAGATGCCTTTGCCCGTCTCTTATGATGATCTTGAAGATATCGCAATTTTAGCGGGCGCGCTGAGAAAGCAGGATGTCGGACCACGTAACCCCCTCTGCGCCACTGAACTTCCTGGTGGTGAACGACTACAAATCTGTCTGCCGCCGACCGTTCCCTCGGGCACCGTCAGCTTGACCATTCGACGGCCAAGCTCGCGTGTTTCTGGTCTTAAAGAAGTCTCCTCCCGTTATGATGCTTCGAGGTGGAACCAGTGGCAGACACGAAGGAAACGCCAAAATCAGGATGATGAAGCTATCCTTCAGCATTTTGACAACGGGGATTTGGAAGCGTTTCTGCACGCATGCGTCGTCAGCCGACTGACGATGTTGCTATGTGGCCCTACCGGAAGCGGCAAGACAACAATGAGCAAGACCTTGATCAGCGCCATCCCCCCCCAGGAAAGGCTAATCACCATAGAAGATACGCTCGAACTCGTCATTCCACACGATAATCATGTTAGACTACTCTACTCCAAGAACGGTGTTGGGCTGGGTGCTGTGAGCGCCGAGCACTTGCTCCAAGCAAGTCTGCGTATGCGGCCGGACCGGATATTGCTTGGCGAGATGCGCGACGATGCAGCATGGGCTTATCTGAGTGAAGTCGTCTCGGGACATCCGGGATCGATTTCAACAATACACGGCGCGAATCCAATCCAAGGATTCAAGAAACTGTTTTCCCTTGTCAAAAGTAGCGCCCAAGGTGCTAGCTTGGAAGATCGCACACTGATTGACATGCTCTCTACGGCGATCGATGTCATCATTCCATTCCGTGCCTATGAGGACGTTTATGAAGTAGGCGAGATCTGGCTCGCGGCGGACGCACGACGCCGGGGCGAGACCATAGGCGATCTCCTTAATCAATAGTAGCTGTAACCTCGAAGCGTTTCACTTGTAACAACGATTGAGAATTTTTGTCATAAAATTGAAATACTTGGTTCGCATTTTCGTCATCCGCGGTCAGCCGCAATTCTGACGAACTGCCCATTTAGCTGGAGATGATTGTACATCCTTCACGAGAAAATTTCTCAAGCGCTGTGAACAAGGGTTCAGATTTTAGATTGAAAGGTGAGCCGTTGAAACACGTTCTTCTTATCGATGACGATGTCGCTATGCGGCATCTTATTATCGAATACCTTACGATCCACGCCTTCAAAGTGACCGCGGTAGCCGACAGCACCCAGTTCACTAGAGTACTCTCTTCCGCGACGGTCGATGTCGTGGTTGTTGATCTAAATTTAGGTCGTGAAGATGGGCTTGAGATCGTTCGAAATCTGGCGGCAAAGTCTGATATTCCAATCATAATTATCAGTGGCGACCGCCTTGAGGAGACGGATAAAGTTGTTGCACTCGAGCTAGGAGCAAGTGATTTTATCGCTAAGCCGTTTAGTACGAGAGAGTTTCTTGCACGCATTCGGGTTGCCTTGCGCGTGCGCCCCAACGTTGTCCGCTCCAAAGACCGACGGTCTTTTTGTTTTACTGACTGGACACTTAATCTCAGGCAACGTCGCTTGATGTCCGAAGCTGGCGGTGAGGTGAAACTTACGGCAGGTGAGTTCAATCTTCTCCTCGCGTTTTTAGAGAAACCCCGCGACGTTCTATCGCGCGAGCAACTTCTCATTGCCAGTCGAGTACGCGACGAGGAGGTTTACGACAGGAGTATAGATGTTCTCATTTTGCGGCTGCGCCGCAAACTTGAGGCGGATCCGTCAAGCCCTCAACTGATAAAAACAGCAAGAGGTGCCGGTTATTTCTTTGACGCGGACGTGCAGGTTTCGCACGGGGGGACGATGGCAGCCTGAGCCAATTGCATTTGGCTCTTAATTATCTGGCTCAAAGGGTGACTGAGGACGCGGCCAGCGGCCTCAAATCTACACTCAATATTTGGTGAGGGGTTCCGATAGGTCCCTCTTCACCAATTGCTCGATGGCTTCTCTCCAGCAAAGAAGGACGCGAGCGCGGCGGTAGCCAGCTTGTGGCCGAAAGCTCGAGCGGTCTCCAACCCCAACGGATCAAAATGACTTCGAGCGACCTCGAGCAACGCAACCGGGAACATGCGTGAGGTCTGAACGAGAACGGATTTTTCTGTAGTTGAAGGGATCGGATAGCTTTTCGGGGCCACGCGAAATGATCCATCTGCCAGCATGCTTTCGAAATCGTCCAACGCGCGCCTTAAAATCATTTGTAGCGACTTCGAGGGACTGTATTGCCGAACGAGGTTGTCATATGTTTTCGACACTTGAGGCGCGGGCGGTCGCGCTGAAAGAAAAACCTGGAGCTTTTTCGGGGACGGAGGTGGACTAAGGGCATCCACAGTTAGCTTAAGTTGTCGATCGGGACTGTAAATGTGATCGGCGACGAGAGGCTCACGTTGCTGGTCTTTCTCGTCGGCTTTTTCAGGCAAGTGCTGGAGGTCCAGCTTCTGGGGAACAAGTGTCGGGTTGGGATGGTGGATCTCGGGTCGATCACCAGCAAGCCGCCGTGCTTCGCCGACCGACAACGCGGGCTTGTGAATTGCCATCTTCAAGCCTCCAAGATTTTGCTGATCAGTTTCGAAATGACCACGACTTCCTCCATCGCAATCCGAAGATTCCTCTCTATGAGGCGCATCGTCGGATCAGTTCCCGTGTTTAGTAATGTAAGATGCAACATGCCGCGTTCTTTCATCGCGGCAAATGCATCTCTTTCATGCATGGGAGACGGTACAACTGGAAGGCTCTCTAGCGTCTCTGACATCCTGCGTTGGGATGTTGTCAATCGGCCGACCGGGACGCGTTGGCGCAAAACAGCTGTAGGAATTGCCAAATTTTCACTCAACAGCAGCTCGATGACGTAGCGGTAGGTAGATAGTGCCTCGTCGATGTCGAGCGGCGTTAGCATGGTTGGGATCAGAAGCAGGTTTGAGCTAGCGATGATTGTGTTGTTGAGCTCGCTCGAGCCGCCACGCGTATCGGCCAACGCATAATCAAATCCTTCGAGCTCGGCATTTTCATAGGCTGCTTCAAGAAGGGGCATTTCGTCGGCGGAATAGACTTCACAGCGAGGATCCCAGGTACTGCTTTGTAAGGCGTTTTCTCTCCATCGCGTCAGAGGCCGGTTTTCGTCGGCATCGAAGAGGGCCACTCGTTTACCGTCATTTGCCAAAGCAGCGCAAAGGCCCATGAGTGCGGTGGTTTTGCCAGCACCCCCTTTGAAAGAACAAAACGTCAAAAGTTGCATATTCTGATCCCGCCTATCCTGTGAAACCGGAGTGCATTTGTATTTTTGTTCGTATAAATGTTTTTGTGGTTATCGATGAGTAAAAGCGTTGTTACACTATTTTTATTTCACATTCGTTATAAGAAAATTGCAAATGTAGCAAGTATATTCAGTATTTACTGTAAATGTACTGTTGATTTCATATTGAGCAGGGCTAGACTTCCATCCGTCTACCCGGGCACATTTCGTGCTGGAGTATCCAGACCTTCCGCTTTCTTTGGAGGAAGCTATGTCAAAACACACCAGAGCCACGTCGAGTGAGACTACCATCAACCAGCATCGATCCCTGAAAGTTGAAGGGTTCAGGGTCGTGAGTGCCCGTCTGCGATCGGCCGAGTATGAAACCTTTTCCTATCAAGCGCGTCTGCTGGGACTTTCGGATAGTATGGCAATTCGCGTTGCGGTGCGCCGCATCGGGGGCTTTCTCGAAATAGATGCAGACACACGAGAAAAGATGGAAGCCATACTTCAGTCCATCGGAATACTCTCAAGCAATGTATCCATGCTTCTATCTGCCTACGCCGAAGACCCTCGATCGGATCTGGAGGCTGTGCGAGATGAACGTATTGCTTTTGGCGAGGCTTTCGCCGCCCTCGATGGACTACTGCGCTCCATTTTGTCCGTATCCCGGCGACGGATCGACGGTCGCTCGTTACTGAAAGGTGCCTTGTAGCACTTGACCACGCACCTGACGGGAGAAAATTGGATGCCCGATCGCGCTCAAGTAATCATTCGCATTGTGCCAGGAGGTGGAACCAAGACCCTTCAGCAGATAATCAATCAGCTGGAGTACCTGTCCCGTAAGGGAAAGCTGGAACTGCAGCGTTCAGCCCGGCATCTCGATATTCCTGTTCCGCCGGATCAAATCCGTGAGCTTGCCCAAAGTTGGGTTACGGAGGCCGGGATTTATGACGAAAGTCAGTCAGACGATGACAGGCAACAAGACTTAACAACACACATTATTGTAAGCTTCCCCGCAGGTACCGACCAAACCGCAGCTCATGAAGCAAGCCGGGAATGGGCAGCCGAGATGTTTGGGTCAGGATACGGGGGTGGCCGCTATAACTATCTGACAGCCTACCACGTCGATCGCGATCATCCACATTTACATATCGTGGTCAATCGTCGGGAACTTCTGGGGAAGGGGTGGCTGAAAATATCCAGGCGCCATCCCCAGCTGAATTATGACGGCTTACGGAAAAAGATGGCAGAGATTTCACTTCGTCACGGCATAGTCCTGGATGCGACTTCGCGAGCAGAAAGGGGAATAGCAGAGCGACCAATCACATATGCTGAATATCGACGCCTTGAGCGGATGCAGGCTCAAAAGATTCAATTCGAAGATACAGATTTTGATGAGACCTCGCCTGAGGAAGATCGTCGGGACCTCAGTCAATCGTTCGATCCATTTCGATCGGACGCATCTGCCGGCGAACCGGACCGTGCAACCCGACATGACAAACAACCGCTTGAACCGCACGCCCGTTTCCAGGAGCCCGCCGGCTCCAGCATCAAAGCCGACGCACGGATCCGCGTACCATTGGAGAGCGAGCGGGGTGCCCAACCATCCGCGTCCAAAATCCCTGTAACTGGGCATTTCGGGATTGAGACTTCGTATGTCGCTGAAGCCAGCGTGCCCAAACAAAGCGGCAATTCCGATACTTCTCGCCCGGTGACTGACGTTGCCATGCACACAGTCGAGCGCCAGCAGCGATCAAAACGACGTCATGACGAGGAGGCAGGTCCGAGCGGAGCAAACCGTAAAAGATTGAAGGCCGCGCAAGTTGATTCCGAGGCAAATGTCGGTGAGCCCGACGGTCGCGATGACAGCAACAAGGCGGCTGATCCGGTGTCTGCTTCCATCCGTACCGAGCAACCGGAAGCTTCTCCAACGCGTCCGCGTGACCGTCACGATGGAGAATTGGGAGAACGCAAACGTGCAAGAGGTAATCGTCGCGACGATGGGCGCGGGGGGACCTAGAGACAGGAAGGACCGAATAATGGCAAATGGTCAGTTCACGATACGCTCTGCTCGCCCGGCCTCCGTCGGACTGACAGGCGAACGGCGTGGAGCCGCATCCGCCTCTAGCTCTGCACTGTCCAATGTTCAAAGAGATGTTAGGGATAGGCTGATTCCAACTAGCTCACCAAGATTACCAAATGCAGCCATATTGCGTGATTCCTCGGGAAGAGCGTCGACTGGTCTGCGGTACATGGCGGCTACTCTTCATTGGTCTGCGATCGCGCCATTATCGCTAATAAACAGCAACGACCTGGCTCCGGCCGCTTATGACTTTGAGACGCGAAATAACGCAAGAAATGTGACTGCCAAAGTCGGCAGGGCAGTCCCTGTTCCCAAGCAAGGCGGGCTCGGCAAAACGCTCGCATCCGTACCCCTTAGTACACGTATATCAAGGGTCAATTCCGACCGAAGACTGCCCGCTGACGCAGAAGACCGCCCTGAAACGCGCGACCCCCAGAAAGGACGTGGCAGTCATGGTGCGACGCCAACCTTACATGAAAAGATTGGAACCGCGTTTGCTCGAAGATTGCGAAAGCATACGTACTATATTGTTTGCAGTTGCTGCCAGACCCGGAGCGCGTTGACGATGGGTGCAAAGATTTCGGTGAAGTCATGAACTCCAGCAAGACTTCGCCCCAGCGTATGACCCTGAGCATCGTATGTTCGCTGGCAGCCGGTTTTTGTGCGGCCAGCTGCTATGTAACGTTCCGCCGGGGCTTCAACGGCGAAGCGATGATGACGTTCGACGTTTTCGCTTTTTGGTATGAGACCCCGCTTTACTTGGGTTATGCCAGCACCGTCTTCTGGCGTGGTTTATCTGTTGTCATCTTTACCTCGCTGATCGTTCTTTCAAGTCAGCTCATCATATCGCTGCGCAATCAGAAGCATCATGGGACAGCTCGTTGGGCAGAAATTGGCGAAATGCGGCATGCTGGTTATCTGCAGCGTTACAGTCGCATCAAGGGGCCGATCTTTGGAAAGACATGTGGTCCCCTTTGGTTCGGCAGTTATTTGACCAATGGCGAACAGCCACACAGTCTTGTCGTCGCGCCAACGCGTGCTGGCAAAGGCGTCGGCATCGTCATTCCAACGCTGTTGACCTTCAAGGGCTCGGTAATCGCCCTTGACGTCAAGGGAGAATTGTTTGAACTGACGTCCAGAGCACGCAAAGCGAGCGGCGACGCAGTTTTCAAGTTCTCCCCCCTAGATCCTGAGCGGAAGACTCATTGTTACAATCCGGTCCTGGATATTGCCGCACTTCCGCCCGAACGCCAGTTCACTGAAACACGCCGTCTAGCTGCGAACCTTATTACGGCTAAGGGAAAGGGAGCAGAAGGCTTTATTGACGGCGCACGTGACCTGTTCGTCGCGGGAATCCTTACCTGCATTGAGCGTGGCACACCAACGATTGGCGCGGTATATGACCTATTTGCGCAGCCTGGCGAAAAGTATAAGCTTTTTGCGCAACTCGCGGAGGAAAGCCTAAACAAAGAGGCTCAGCGTATCTTCGATAATATGGCGGGCAACGACACGAAAATTCTGACATCGTACACCTCTGTGCTGGGCGACGGTGGACTGAACCTGTGGGCTGATCCGCTTATCAAAGCAGCGACAAGCCGGTCAGACTTTTCCGTTTACGATCTCCGGAGGAAGAAGACCTGCATTTATCTTTGTGTCAGTCCCAACGATCTGGAGGTCTTGGCACCACTTATGCGCCTGATGTTTCAGCAGCTCGTGTCAATCTTGCAGAGATCGCTGCCAGGTGAAGACGAGTGCCATGAAGTTTTATTTCTCCTCGACGAATTCAAACACCTGGGCAAGCTTGAGGCCATAGAGACCGCGATCACAACCATCGCCGGTTACAGAGGCCGCTTTATGTTTATTATTCAAAGTCTTTCGGCCTTGTCGGGCACATACGATGACGCAGGAAAACAAAACTTTCTGAGCAATACTGGCGTACAAGTATTTATGGCCACGGCTGATGACGAAACTCCAACCTACATCTCAAAAGCTATCGGCGAATATACGTTTAAAGCGCGTTCGACCTCTTACAGTCAAGCCAGAATGTTCGACCACAACATCCAGATTTCTGATCAAGGTGCAGCCCTTTTGCGCCCCGAACAAGTGCGCCTGCTAGACGATCAGAGTGAAATCGTTCTCATCAAAGGGCGACCTCCACTCAAATTACGAAAGGTGCAGTATTATTCCGATCGTACGCTGAAAGGCCTTTTCGAACGCCAGATGGGCTCTCTGCCTGAGCCCGCACCCTTGATGCTTTCCGACTATAGCAACGATCAAGTTCAATACCACTTGGCTCCGATAGCAAATTTTAATGAGGATGCTGCACCGCAAAACAGAACTGTGGCCGAGGACCATGGAAGTGTTAAAGTCGGTGCTGATATCCCTGAACGCGTGATGGGAATAAATGGTGACGAGGAACAAGCCGATGCGGGCGAGATACCGCCGGAATCGGTTGTGCCTCCAGAATTGACGCTCGCTCTGACCGCTCAACAGCAATTGTTGGACCAGATTATTGCACTTCAGCAAAGATCGAGGTCCGCACCGGCATAGCCTGCGAAATGATCTTAATGGTGCAATTCGTTTCAGGCGGCATGTTGCGGTTCAACAAAGTGTACGCCAGATCCCAATTGGCCCTTTACGAGGTGTCGGTATGACAGGAAAGTCGAAAGTTCACATAAGAGGTTCGGCTGACGCGCTTCCTGACGTTCCTGGCGGAAGTACTACCGCCCCTTTTTTAACCGAACCTTCTCGGGATCAGGTTGATGCCTCGTTTGAGGTCCAAACCGACTACAGCCAGTCTACTTCCGTGTCGTTTACCTATGATGGTGTTGGACTTGGTCCTGCCGAGCGTGCGGCTTACGAGAACTGGTGCGAACCGGGCCGGCCCACTTGGAAAGATCTTATAATCAAGGCACGTGTCGATCCGATTGACGATGTGACCTGGCTCCGAGATTTAGAAGAGGACACCCCCTCAACCTTCAGATACGAAGGGATGCCTCTGGGCATCGGGGAACGACAGGCCTACGAAAATTGGCAAGAGGACGCTCAGCCGACATGGGAAGACCTTGTTGTCAGCGCACGCTTGACGGAACTTGGCCGTCCACACGGGATTACCGGCGAGTATACATCCCTCGCAGGATCGAAGAATACAAGTTCAATTTCATTGAAGCGAAAGCGGAGCAACTTAATTGATGATGAGAATTCATCCGGATCGTTTTCATATGACGGGATGAAGCTCGGGGAAGCCGAGCGTTCTGCATATGGTGACTGGGCCGAGGCGGAGCCACCCACGTGGAAAGATTTGGTATTGAGGGCACGCGTTTCCTCGATCAATGACTCTGCTTGGCTTTTTGATTCACAAACATCTTCATCATCATTTGAATACAACGGTGTTCCCTTGGGCGAGCCGGAACGGCAGGCTCTCAGACAATGGCAAGGAGACGCTCAGCCTACCTGGGAAGATCTCGTTGTTAACGCGCGTATGGCAGAACTTTGCCATGCTGGTTGGATTGAAGGTCAAAAAGGTTGCTTTGAAGAGCGCGGGGAGGCTCTGCCCGCGTCGGAACGCGGTTCGCAACGCCCCATTGGTCAACGGACAGATTCCTCCGATTCTTTTGTGTATGATGGCACAAGGCTCGGAGCACCTGAGCGAACTGCTTATGAACGCTGGAGTAAGAGGGAACGCCCGACTTGGGAAGATCTCATCTTAGATGCACACCAGGCCAGGACTGAAAGTGACGCTGTTACGACCCAAGCGATTGGTCAGTCGTCCTCACCGGTTTTCTTATATGAAGGAAAGTCGCTCGGAGACAGGGAACGAAAGGCTTACGAAAAATGGCGGCAGCCAGCCCAACCGCGATGGCAAAATCTTGTAGTGAACGCTCGTCTGGCAGAAATCGATCCCTCAGCCTGGATTGCCGATGAGCGCGATCCGCTTGATGATAGCGACGCGCTTGGTCGCCCGTCGTACACAAGCTTGACGGATAGATCAGACGTCCCTTTAGACGATCAATCAATCTATCGTCGTTCCGACCTAGTAAGGGAGCAGGTGCCAGAATCGTCTCAAAGGCAATTCGCAGCATGTTCAGAATCTGAAACGAGGCCTGTGCAATGGTTTACTGCTTCTGGGTCAGATGCAAACAATACGGAAAATATCACCGCCAGCGATCCCGTCGATCGCACGGGTGGAGTTAAGCGGCTAGGCTCCAAAAGCGACAGAACCGTTACAGCTTCTATCCATGACGTGAATTCCAGCACAAGGCGACCGTTGCTTAACGAATTTGGATCGGAGGCTCCGCGCCCTTCGCCAGAAAAGACTGTTCGCTTAAGAAGCGACAATATTGGCACCTATGGGAGCCGGAAAAATGAACGAGCGCGGCTCGCGACCGAAACCGGTGCGTATGAGTCGGAGCATATTTTCGGGTTCAAGGCTGTCCACGATACTGCGAGAGCGACGAAAGAGGGCCGGCGTCTCGAAAGGCCCATGCCCGCCTACCTTGAGGATAAGGGGCTTCATCGCCAACATATTGGCACCGGGAGAGGACGGACCAAACTTGTCGGGCGCGGATGGCCGGATGACACAAGCTATCGCTCGGATCAAAGGGCAACTCTGTCGGACCCCGTTGCGCGCTCGGAAGGCGCGACGGCCTCAAATGGGTATCAATTGAACCAATTGGGTTACGCGCACCAACTCGCTAGCGATGGCCTGCAAAGTGAATCGCCCGATGGTGTTGCCTTGCCAATTCAAGTGGCAACAACGAGCTACAACTATACAGTGAGCCGCGATCCTGTCCTTGTTCCGCCGGATAAAAACGAAGCCCCTCAATTGCTGCATCTTGGTCCCCGTGGTCAAACCGAAGCTGTTCTTGCCCGCGAAACAGCATTGACTGGAAAATGGCCGACTCTCGAGCGTGAGCAGCAAGTGTATCGCGAGTTTTTGGCCTTATATGACGTAAAAAAAGATCTTGAGGCCAAATCAGTCGGCGTAAGACGGAAAAAAAAAGAAGTTATTTCTGCGTTAGACCGAACTGCGCGCTTGATAAGCACGTCGCCTTCGAAAGCTCGATCCAAAGCAGAGACTGAAAAAGCCATTGACGAGCTCGATGATCGACGAGTTTATGATCCGCGTGATCGAGCTCAAGACAAAGCGTTTAAACGCTGATAAGTCGCCAATATAGTGATCATTTGCAGTATTCGCATCGATCGCTGGTTGATATTCTGCCGCTGGTCGACCGGCTGCTCGTCGCCAAAAATGCTCACAGGGATACGATGGCCTCGGTCAGGCCGCGTGCGTCCTGTCTTTCCAGTTCCTCCCTTTCAGCTCGATTGTGGCATCATTTATTGCCTGCTCATTGCAGTTGAAACGCGATATCCGTTTCAAGACCCGGGTATGGATGGTACTTTGGAGATATGAGCACTTGCCAGACTTCCCGGTCGGAGACTTAAAAATTCCGATAAGAGGTTACGGACGACGGACCTTATAAGTGGATCGTCTAGTGGTGGCGCCGATCAAAACAGTTCCGCCCCCGGCTTTGCTCAAAGTAGCAAAGCAGCTTTAACTCGGGTTGCGGAGGATTTTCTAGAAAACCGCAATTTTGCAGGAGAGAACATATGGCCATCATCAAGCCGCATGTGAACAAAAATAGGACAACCTCGCCGATAGAGAGACCGGAGTCTCTCATAGAGGAAATGAGCGGCAGTCATCCGCCGAGTGGTTTTACCAACCTGGATCTCGCTATGATCGAGCTGGAGGACTTTGTCCATCGGTGCCCGCTCCCAGAAGACAATCTTGCTGGTCAGAAGGAGTGAGACGATGGATCCGTCTAGCAATGAGAATGTCTATGTGGGTCGCGGTCACAACATCGAAAATGATGATGACACTGACCCCAGGCGTTGGAAGAAGGCGAATATCAGTTCCAACACCATCTCCGATATTCAGATGACGAATGGCGAAGACGTACAATCAGGGAGCCCTACCCGAACGGAAGTTGTAAGCCCACGTCTGGATTATGGATCGGTCGACTCCTCCTCCAGCCTTTATTCTGGCAGCGAGCACGGAAATCAAGCTGAGATTCAAAAAGAGCTGTCCGTCTTGTTCTCGAACATGTCTTTGCCAGGCAACGATCGGCGCCCGGACGAATACATTCTCGTGCATCAAACGGGACAAGATGCTTTTACTGGTATTGCCAAAGGCAACCTCGACCAAATGCCCACCAAGGCGGAATTTAACGCGTGCTGCCGTCTCTACAGGGACGGAGCCGGTAATTACTACCCGCCACCTCTCGCATTCGACAAGATTAGCGTTCCAGAGCAACTGGAGGAAAAATGGGGGATGATGGAGGCGAAGGAACGTAACAAACTGCGGTTTCAGTACAAGTTGGACGTATGGAATCATGCGCACGCTGATATGGGGATCACGGGCACAGAGATCTTTTATCAAACAGATAAGAACATAAAGCTCGACCGGAATTATAAACTAAGACCTGAAGACCGATACGTACAAACAGAAAAATACGGGCGCCGGGAAATTCAAAAGCGATATCAACACGAACTCCAGGCTGGTTCGCTGCTGCCCGATATTATGATCAAAACTCCCCAAAATGACATCCACTTCGTGTACAGGTTTGCCGGCGACAATTACGCCAACAAACAGTTCAGCGAGTTTGAACACACCGTCAAGCGCAGGTATGGCGACGAGACTGAGATCAAATTGAAGTCAAAGTCAGGCATTATGCATGACTCGAAATATCTGGAATCCTGGGAACGGGGCAGTGCGGATATTCGCTTCGCGGAATTCGTTGGGGAAAATAGAGCTCACAATCGGCAGTTTCCAACTGCGACAGTAAATATGGGACAGCAGCCAGACGGGCAGGGCGGTTTGACCCGCGACCGTCATGTGAGCGTTGACTTCCTAATGCAAAGCGCACCCAATTCGCCTTGGGCGCAAGCTTTGAAAAAGGGAGAACTGTGGGATCGCGTTCAGTTGCTTGCTCGCGACGGCAACCGCTATCTGTCGCCGCCCAGATTGGAATATTCTGACCCTGCACATTTCACCGAGTTGATGAACCGGGTTGGTTTACCCGCATCGATGGGTCGGCAAAGCCATGCGGCTAGTATCAAATTCGAAAAGTTTGACGCGCAGGCAGCGGTTATTGTCTTAAATGGCCCAGAGTTACGTGACATTCATGACTTGTCTCCTGAAAAACTGCAAAATTTGTCCACCAAAGATGTCATCGTCGCCGATCGCAATGAGAATGGTCAGAGAACTGGCACGTACACCAGCGTCGCGGAATATGAGCGCTTGCAGTTAAGGCTGCCACCCGATGCAGCGGGGGTGCTTGGTGAAGCAACTGACAAATATTCACGTGATTTCGTTCGGCCAGAGCCGGCGTCGCGTCCAATCAGTGACAGCCGCAGGATATACGAAAGTCGACCGCGTAGCCAAAGCGTCAACAGCTTTTGACGTTCCTGCTGCCGCGTCAACGAGGAAGCTCGTTTGACCCGGGTTTGCCAATGAAAGGGCTCAATCATGGTGAACACTACAAAGAAAAGTTTTGCGAAGTCGCTTACGGCAGATATGCGCCGTTCTGCTCAGCGCGTTGTCGAGCAAATGCGAAAAGCATTGATTACCGAAGAAGAGGCGCTCAAGCGGCAAGCCAGACTGGAGAGTCCCGATAGGAAGCGAAAGTATGCTGCTGATATGGCGATAGTCGACAAACTCGACGTAGGGTTTCGAGGCGAAATAGGCTATAAAATTCTTGGAAATAACCGGCTTCGAGTAGACAACCATAAAGAATTAACGCGTGAGCACGGTAGACTTCGCAAAACCAAAACGGTTCTGAAGCGTAACCCGGTGACGCAGGAAGTCTATTTGGGTTTATATGAAAGGAAGTCCTGGTTAAGTGTCAGCAGCCATTTGTATGCTGCGGACGGCACACTCCGCATGAAGCACGTGAAATACAAAGACGGACGTTTTGAGGAAAAATGGGAGCGCGACGAAAATGGCGACCTGATCCGCACAAGGTACGCCAACCGTGGCAGGCTCTTTCAACCTGTATCCGAGAAAATGGGCGCGCCGTATCGGAGCGGCCCTGACGACCGGCTCTATCGCGATCTAACCCGTCGAAACGGTTTCAGACGGGAGACATTCGAACGGGACGATCACGGAAACCTCGAGCGTATCGGCAGCAACCATGTCGGCTTTTCCAAGATTTCAGTGAAGGCACCCAATCGTCAAACCTCCCAGACGAAGATTCAAAAACTTGGTGGCGCTTTCAACAAATCTTTTAGGTCCCTTCTGGACAAGGAGGGCAATGAAATGGGCCGCGATATTTTGAGCCATCGACGGCTCTATAACAAGCGGTCTGCTGTCTACGATGAAGCTACCGGACAATTGAAGAGTGCCAAGCATACCTTCGGCAAGATCTACAGGAGCGAAACCGAATATCTCAGCGCGGGCCTCAAGAAGGTTTCAAAAAAGATACTCGGGGTGACGGTCTACCGGAAATTTGCGGCGCTCAGCGAGCGAGAATCCGAGGCTGAGAGACTGCGTAGTTTTGAATCCGGTGCGCATCGCCAGATCTGGCAGGAGCGGGCAGCGATTCCCGGTTCGCCCCTCCCGGAGACTGATGACATTCATTTCGCACAGCAGTCGCACCTAGCCAAAGCCAACCCTGATCACGTCGAAGCTGACGTCACGCGTGTGACAGATCAACATGTTGATGTTGCTGGACAAACATCATCGTCTCCCCAACGGAACTTGGAAGGATGGTTAGATTCTCAATCACGATACAAGCCAGCAAACATGCTGTTGTCAAATCCAGACCTTCAAGCGAACGGACCTCGCCCATACGAAGGGTTAGCTCATCTCACCCTCCGGCGCGATAATGAATCTGACGGGCACAAGGAGAATGATCAGCGGCTGCGACATTTCTCCCAGCCAGAGCCGTTGGTGTTACCGCATCCCGGGTCGCCGGAAATAACTAAGGTGTTTGGCTCGCGGGGAGAGCCGGCACACCCGAGTGGAAATCTGCACACGGCGGTTGGAGAAACGGCTTGCGAAGGACCGGTGATGTCTTCATCCTCGGACAATCATCAGCCAGCTCCAGGACAGCAAGAACTTTTAAGTTTCCTTCATAATGCGCCAGCCCCAGTTTCTGTAGCAATACATGATGATCAAGAGCGACTTGCGGGGGAGGCGCCCGGCGGCTCTTTCAGAGGTAGCTCAGGGCGAACGAGTTCAATGTCGGAGAGTATCTTCGACGAAGATGTACAAGGGCATTTGGTACGGGATTATTCGATCAATACTACTAACGGGTTTATTGACCCGCAATCGTTGTTCGGTGAACCGGACTTATCGAGAGGTCCAAAATCGGGGCCAGAAATTCCATCGGAAGATTACCATTTGTCAGCTTCGGAACAGGAAAATTTGCTGAATCAATTGCTTAGTGTGCCACTGCCGGTTCCTTCACCGAAGCCCGAATGCGCGAGGTCTATGATTTTCGAAGGTTCACGTTCAAGAGAGCGTTCCACCTCCAGAGGGTTCTAAGGTGGAACGCGTCTAGGCTTGCCTATCATCACCACCTCATGATGGTCGCGGAGACCTTCGAAGAGATATCCGACATCATTGGAGAAGCTGGGCCGGAAACTGGGCTTCTTCTTGACACCGGACACGCCGCGGCAGCCGGATTCGACTACGCGAAGCTCATCGAGCGGTTCGGCGACCGCATCGTTCATATTCATCTGAAGGACGTTCGCAAGGCAAGCCGCGCCGAGGTCCAGTCAAAGGATCTCCCATCGGTTGACGAAAAGACATGATTTTCGTTAAGCGCGTCGCAGGGCAAGGCCGCAATCGCCCGCAGCAAAGGGCCGGCAATTGAGGTTGGCCCCGCTACCCCCTATCAGATTGTCGCCGACATCATCAGACGAGATTGGCAAAAGCTGCAGCTGGTATGCTGCTATGCGGCAAATCAAGACGGTGGTCGATCGTCTCGAGCGGTTGAGTGCGGCGGCCAGAGCGAGCCAGACCAACTTTTTGTCGAACTGTTCGCAGAAGATGGGCCGCCCGCAGGGAACTGCATCGCACCAGAACCGACGCGACCATCAAGTCTGCTCGCGGACCGCTGAGGTGCAGGTCAGCGGGCCGACGCAGATATCGGCTTTGAACGTTGGCTCCCGCAGACGGGGCTCGCCGCGGCGGGCCAATCGTTCGCTGACTCCTCGACGTCTTCAGCCGGATCGGGTCACGGTCGTAAGCCAAGCGATGTTTTGCAATGACGTCTTGGAGCGTTTCGATCACCGTGACCGTTCGATGGCCCTCATTCGCAAACCGGTCGATAATCTCGGCGACAAGATCATCCAGACGCTTGAACAGTAGTTCGGCATTGTCGGGTCCATTTGTCACGATCTTCGCTCCTCAGATATCGATCCGCCGCTGCTGCCAGTCCTTATATGGCACCAATAGCTGTCCGGGAAATCGCTCTTCGATCGTGATCTCAACCATGGCGATCCTGACAAAGACCTCGCTGCTGTCACGGTCTTTGGAGGGGGTATTTTCGCTTTCGTCTTCGAGCTTTTGCATCAGCGCAAACAGTTCTTCGTCGGTCATCGCGGAAAGTTGGTCTGCAAACTCCGCATCATCAAACTCTTGTCCCTCTGCCATTGTCTGTCTGCTCCTCTGTCATCGATGGGTTTGGCGACAACGGACTAATCATCATCCAGTTCAATCCAGACCGGGGCATGGTCGCTGGTGTGCTCCCAGGCACGCACATGTTTGTCGACACCGCAGGTCTGCAGTCGCTCCCGTAGTGACGGACTGAGAAGAAAATGGTCGATGCGCAGACCGGCATCACGCGCGAAGGCTTTCCGGAAATACTTCCAGAACGTATAGATCCGTTGTTCGGGATGCAGCAGCCTGACGGCGTCCGTCCAGCCTATGGCAATAAACTCGGCATAGGCGGCCCGTACTTACGGCCGAAACAGGGCATCGTCTCGCCAGCGCTCGGGTTTGTAGACGTCGAGATCGGTCGGCATCACATTAAAAGCGCCGACAAGGGCGACGGGCACATCAAGCTCCAACAGCCCCGCGGCATAGGAATGTAGCCGCTCGAACCAGCGGAGTTTGTAGTCAAACTTTGGCCCTGGTGCTGGATTGCCGTTCGGAAGATAAAGGCAGCCGACGATCAGGCCATTGATGGCAGCCTCGATTTAACGGCTGTGACTGTCGTCGGGGTCGCCCGGGAGGCCGCGGCTTGTCTCGCGCGGCTCCTATCCCGGACAAGGACCGCAACGCCCTTCCAGCTCTTCTGACCATGCCAGATGGCGCCGTAGCCGGCACGCTCGATTTCCCGGCGGGGAAACTTCTCGTCCGGCGCCTTGAGTTCCTGCAGACAGACGACATCAGGCTGCGCTTCGGCCAGCCACCGCAGCTGCGCTCGCATTCCGGAAGCGGACATTTCCGCCCGAGTTGGTGACGATGGAGCGGACAAGCGAGCTATGGGCGAAAAAGAAAGCTGCGCCCGAGGCGCCGCTGCTGCTTTGATGGCGGCTTCTTCCTGTCGATACCGGAATTCATGCGATGCCAATCACCGAGGCGCGTACGAGACCTTTCGATTAATCACCGAGTAACAGGATAACCAGCACGACGAGGTCGAGATCTACCCCTATGCCACGCAAGGCTCACTCGACGCCACCATGTGGCAGAACAACGAACGCAAGGCGAGGTTCATTGCCGCGGCCCTTTCGGGTGATACCTCGATCCGCCGGCTGGAGGACCTGAACGAGGGGCGGGCCAACCAGTTCGCCATGGCCAAGGCGATTGCAAGTGGTGACGAGCGCCTGATGCAAAAGGCGGGGCTGGAGGCCGACATTGCGCGGCTGGAACGGCTGCGTGCCGCCCATGACGACGATCTCTTTGCCGTGCAACGGCAGGTCCGCGACGCCGAGCGCGAGATCGAAACCGCCGGCCGTCGCCTTGGCGATATCGCAGTTGATATCGAGCGGCTTGTGCCGACCTCAGGTGATGCTTTTGCGATCAACGTCAAGGGCGAGACCTATAGAGAGCGTAAGGAGGCGGGGAGGGCGCTGATGAAGGAAATCCTCACCCTCGTCCAGTTGCGGCATGAAGGGGAG
This sequence comes from Rhizobium skierniewicense Ch11, assembly GCF_023757665.1. NCBI lineage: Bacteria > Pseudomonadati > Pseudomonadota > Alphaproteobacteria > Hyphomicrobiales > Rhizobiaceae > Rhizobium > Rhizobium skierniewicense. Next base: position 71,560 of record NZ_RXPG01000002.1, on the reverse strand, counting down.
ATTCACATTGCTTCCATCGGTGGCTTCGATCTCGTCTACGATGCCGAAACGTTCGGGCGTGGTGACAATTACCACTATCAGACCCTGCTTCAACGCACCGGCGCGGATTATGAAATTGAGTTGCCGGTGACCGTCGCGCCGCTTGGAGCTATCTCTCGTCTCGAACATGCGCTCGACGGGTTCGGGGAGGAGCGGGAGCGCTATCGCCAGCGGCTGGAGGAATACAAACGCCGGCTGATCTCCTACCAGTCACGGCAGGGTGGCGCCTTTGCATTCGCGGATGAACTGGCGGAAAAGCGCCATGCGTTGCGAAAGGTTGAGGAGGCGCTGGGAAAATCGGCGCGCGGTGATGTGGAGACGAACGAACTCGCCGCATGAGATCACCTCCATGAGGCGCGGTCCGCTGCGGCGAACACCACGGTAACGAGGCCTAGCCGAACCGCGCACGGTTTGTCGTTGAGAAGGCCTACAGGCTTCCCAAATGCCTCGTTTTCGCTAAAAAGTCTGTCATGATTAAATCCGAGCTTGTTGATCTCCTTGCCGCGAGAAATCCATACCTCCATCGTCGCGATGCGGAGAATGCCGTCGAGTCCGTTCTCGATGAAATCACCGGCGCCCTCGAACGGGGAGAGCGCGTCGAAATCCGGGGTTTTGGCACCTTTGTCGTAAGGCATCGTCCCGCACGCTCGGGGCGCAATCCCCTCAACGGCAACGCGGTGCTCGTCGAGGAAAAATGGGTGCCGTTCTTCCGCGCCGGCAAGGAGATCAAAGATCGTCTGAATATGGCGGAAGAACCGCGTGGCAAGGAGTAATCGTTGATCGAATATTCGAGACATGGGTTCTGCGAGGCCCTTCCCGAGGACATTCGTGAGACGGTCGAGATGATGGCGCTGGAATTTCTGCCCGAAACCTGGCCCGTCCGGTTTGTCGCGCTTCTCTCGATGCTGGAGGACATCACAAGCAAGGTCGAAGAGGTCCACCGGCCGTATGTGGTCAACAACTGGGTGGTCATCGTCAGCGGCTTGCTCGAACATTTGCCACGTGATCTGGCCTCGCCGGAGTGCCTGGCCCTGATGCGTCACAGTGTACTTGACCGTTTTCGGCAAAGCCATTCAACAATCGCCGGACGTGGAGCAGCAGAACGAGATCTTGCGGCGTGAATATCCGCAATAGTCGATCGCCGAAGATCTGCTCCGCGATTATGAAATGTGGTCCGCCAAACAATCGCAGATAAAGCCCAGCTAGCAGGGAGAAGAATATGCCGACAGGCAAGGTCAAGTGGTTCGATGCCACCAAGCGGTTTGGCTTCATTACGCCGGACGATGGTGGTCCGGATGTTTTTCTGCACCTGAGCAGCATAGCCGCGAGCTGCTTCTCCTTGCACGCAGACCCGCGCGGATACACTGCAACACGCCCTGGGGTCCGTCGCAAGGCGCGACGATCTATGCCGAGGGTGTGGTTTTCCACACCACGGTGGGACATGGCGGCTTCAAACTCTCGGCTGAGCGCAACGCCCGGGTCCATCCGATGTTGGGTCGCGACAGCGGATTTTATGAAGAGGATGCCGAGTGGGCCATCGTCGCGCTGACGTTTCCGGATCTCTTCACCGTGTTCGAGCGAAAATGCGCAGACAAAATGATCCGCGATTGCTGGCCGGACGCATGTGAGGCAGTCTTCGGCCGGGTTCTCGTTCCCGGTGAATCCATGGAAAAAGATCGGCGGGCCTTCGAGCTGCGACATGCCAACGACTGGGTCGTGATCTCCGCGCTTCGCTCGGACCATCATCCCGGCATGACGGAGGTCATCGCCACGCGTGGTGGCAGGCGCGATCACGGTGTGGAGGAACGCCGCTTTCTGGTGCCGTCCGTAGACTATCAGGCCGGCGGTTTCGGCTTCGTCATAGACGAGACCCGGTATGCGGCATTTGACGGCCCATCGAGCTTCGCATCATGGAACGGGAGGGATGCGGCATGATCTCCTCCATCGACCACCACGTGGAATTGCGGCGCATGGAGGACGCCTGCCGGCAGACGCGGCACCAGATCGGCATGATCGAGCGTCAGATCATCCGCAAGATGACCGCCCTGATACCATCGCTTGGCGCGCGCAAACCCAGGAATCGACGTGGCAGACCGCATGAGCCGGACGCGTTCCTCAACCGCTATCGCACCAATCTCGCCGCCATCACCGCCGAGCGGCAGCCGGAAATCGATGCGCTCTCGAGGAAGCTCGCGCGGCAGGAAGCGGCAATTGCATCCTTGCGTGCCCGTACAGCTCTCCCCGGCAACGCTGGTCAAACTGCGCCGCAAGCCAGCGGTGACGTCCGGCGCCTGTGATGGCTGGCAAGCAAGGCAGGGAGGTAGGAAGGGTGGATTGGCCTGGCCTGGCCTGGCGCAGGTCTTGCATGGTTTCCTCTCCACTTCGGTATCCGAGGTTTGCCTCTGGCCGTTCCGTCCTTCGGTTTCGTGGCGGTCTGAACCGGCGCCCGTTCGGTTCAAGGCCGCTGTCGCGCCGCGGGGCGGCCGGTCATGCCGCTCTCGACAAAGCAGGCACGCGGGCTTCGCAAGGGCTTGGGCAGCCCCGCTTGACCGCATGCCTTCTTCGCTCGATCTGGCCTGCCCGGACCCTGAACCGCCCGGTTTGCGCCGGTTCCTTGTCGCCGCACCGAAGGACGGAACGGCCAGGGGGCCGACGCTTCGGTGAAGCAAGAAGGAAACCAATCATGGCAAAGTCCACCACCCAGTCCCGCCAATCAGCTCGCCCCTCCGCGCGCGTCGTGCCGCTGCGCAAAGGCGCCACCCTCGAAATGGTCCGCCTTGCATGCCCCGACGAAACCCAGGCGCTCCGGATCGCCGAAAGTTTTGGCACCGCCGTTCTCGATAGCGACGGCATCCGCGACATGCACGAGCGCCTGATCGTCGAGACCGCAACTGCTCTTTCCGATGGCCTTGGCGAACGGGCGATGCAGATCCATCTGCAGCGCATCGTCGGCGCCTATGTCGGATCGGCCCATGGCGCCGGCCAGTTCTACTCCCGCGCCGTCACTGAGGCGCGGGACGCCACCGCCAAGAGTGCTGCGGATGCCCGCGACGAGGATCTCGACGGTCCGGTCGGTTACGACAGCGCCGCCCAGCGCAAGCGCGAATTCGCAGCTGACATGGGTATCCAGGCGCATGCGCTCAGAATGGCAGCCGTCGGCGCTGTTGCTGCCTATGAGCAAGTGGTCGGCGAAACCTGGAAGCCGTTCGACCGCCCGGTCGAGAACCCCGGCCAGACGCTCGACCGCAAGGCAGCCGCAGCGCAGCTATCCGCCTTCGAGTAACACCCATCGCGGCGGGGCTCCAGCCCCGCCAGACCTTCACATAGACGGTTGTCCTGTTTTCGTCAGAACTGCATGCTTATATGCGAGGAGATCGATTTCGAAAGGATATCCATGGAAACCGTTTCAGCCCCCAGGACCAAACCTTGGCCGAAGTCACAGGGACCCGTGTTGGCCAACGCCTCCGATTTGCGAAAGGCCGCGGCCATCAACGCGCTTCTTTCGACCCCGGCGCCGGTTCTTCCCGTAAAAGACGGTGATCCGATCCTACCGTTTGTGATCGGCATATTCGATACGTTCCGCTCCTCGTTGCAACCCGATGTGCCGGCAGTGCGCCTGCGCAGGGCGATTGCCGCCTATGCGCGCTCGAAGAACTATCTGCTGGCGAGCGCGCAGCCGGACGCCATGCGTCATGATGCAACCGGTACACCTGTCACTCCGGTCGATGAGGCGGATCGCCTGTCAGCGCAGTTGCGCGTCGAGGAAATCCGGCGAGAGAGACAGACGTCGGCAGAGGCTGGGCGGACCGAAGAGGTTGCAACCGGGCCAAGCCCGGACAAGTAGTTTCAAAGCCGGGGAAATCCTCCCTTCGATCATGCGCGTATGAGAATGCGGCCTTGCAACGGATACAATTGTTGCTTCATTCTGCAGCCATCACATGCGGAAGGAGCCGGATAATTGAGTGATACAAGGAAAGCCCCGCACGCGATCGACGTCGAAGTCGGCGCCCGTATTAAGCTGAAGCGGAAGCTTTTAAGGATGTCCCAGCAGTCATTGGCGGGCAAGCTTGGCGTGACCTTCCAGCAGGTCCAGAAATACGAGAAGGGCGCCAACCGCGTGGGCGCCAGCCGCCTCAGCCAGATCGCGACGGCGCTGGATGTTCCGATGTCCTATTTCTTCGACGGAAACCAGGGTGGGCGGCAAGACGACGATAATCCCCATATCACACGCGAGACCGACGAGGTTGCGCTGTTCCTGTCTTCGAGGGAAGGCTTCAATCTCAACCGCGCCTTTATGCAGATCCCTTCGGCTGCCGTGCGGCAGAAAGTTGTCCTGCTGGTGAAGTCGCTCGCTCGCGCCGAGGAAGAGGCGCAATAATCGGTCTCATCGCGACCCGTCCCGCCTCCGGTCCTGCCGGGGCTAGGGTTTCGCGCAAGGGCTTCGCCCTCCTTCACGTTGTTACGGCGCGTTCCGCGTGCGCTCATCCCTGATCTGCCCGGCTTTTGGACCACCGCGACGGGGTCGCGATGGTCGCGACCTCCGAAAACGGAGGTTCAAGGATATGAAAAGAAAAGGGCAGGGCGAGCGCGCCGATCTCTATGCGGGGATCACCGACAGGATCGTTGCGGATCTGGAAAAAGGCGTCCGTCCGTGGATGAAACCCTGGTCGGCCGCAAACACGACCGGACGGATCACCCGGCCGCTACGCCACAACGGCGAAGCCTATAGCGGTCTCAACGTGCTGCTGTTGTGGTCGGAGAGCACAGCGAGGGGCTATGTCTCGCCGACATGGATGACGTTCAAACAGGCCTTGCAGCTGGATGGAGCTGTTCGCAAGGGCGAGACCGGAACGACGGTCATCTATGCAAGCCGCTTCACCAAGTCGGAGACCGACAGCAATGGCGGCGAGGTGGAGCGCGATATTCCGTTCCTTAAATCGTACACGGTGTTCAACGTGGCGCAGATCGACGGCCTGCCTGACCACTATCATGGCGTACCCGAACCGCTCCTGAGCCCGATCGAGCGCATCGGTCACGCCGACGAGTTCTTCCGCAATACCGGCGCAGTCATTCGGCACGGCGGCAAACAGGCATACTATTCTCCGGCCATGGACTATATCCAGATGCCACCGTTCGAAGCCTTCCGCGATGCCGCCGGGTATGCGGCAGTCCTCAGCCATGAGGCGACCCACTGGACGGCGGCAGAACATCGCGTGGGACGCGACCTGTCGCGCTATGCCAAGGACCGGACGGAGCGAGCGCGGGAAGAACTCATTGCCGAACTTGGCAGTTGCTTCCTCTGCGCTGACCTCGGTATCGCGCCGGAACTTGAGCCGCGGCCGGATCACGCGTCCTATCTGCAGTCATGGCTCTCGGTGCTGGCCAACGACAAACGGGCAATTTTCCAGGCGGCAGCCCATGCGCAGCGGGCGGTCAATTATCTCCACGGTCTTCAGCCAAGGGCGGATGCCTGCGCGACGAGGGAGGTAGCGTAATCGCGCTCGTCTCTTTTTGGGCGTCCTTTGGTTCGAGCAAAACAATAGCTTTCTGTGGACCTATCCGCCCCATGGGAATGTGACCTACAATCTAGACATTCCGGACAATCTGTACTATCTATCGTGGTAGATGATAGGAGCAGGAACATGGTCACATCCGTCAGAAAATCGTCAGCAACCTCCTTGTCTGGGTTGAACCCGGCGGCCATTGCCGACGTCGTCGAGGTCCTCGCCCGTCATAATCCACGTCTTTCCAAGACGGCGCTTGCCGCGACGGGGCGTGTCGTCGCCGCAGTCACCGCAGCAACCGCACGTCTTGCCGCCGACCAGCAACGCCGGCTCGTTGCCGACGAGCGCGAGCTGGCGCAAGCCGTCGCGGTCGCGGTCGCTGGCCTCATCGCGGAGGCGGACGTCCGCCTCGCGCCGCTTGCGGTTGGCAAGTCCGTCGAGGTCAGTCAGGGCGCCGGTCTTCCCGCGCCCGTCGATCTCGATGAAGGAAGGCGCAGACTTGCAGCTTTTGCAGAGCCGACGCGTCTCGAGGACTGGGCCGGTCCTGTCGCGGGACCGGCCGAGATCGAAAAGACATTTGGCACGAAACGGTCGACGCTGCACGACTGGCAGAGGCGTGGCGCGGTGATTGGCCTGCTGAGGGGCGAACGCAAGCATGTCTTTCCATTGGCGCAGTTCGTCGATGGACGCCCGGTAGAGGGCATGGCTCAGGTGACGCGGATCATCGCCAACCCTCGTGTCGCCTGGCAGTGGTTGATCCGGACAAAGCCCGATATCGGCGGCTCACCGTTGGATCTCATGAAAAATGGTCGTCTGGACGAGGTCCTTGCTGCGGCCGAGCGTGATTTCGGCTGACACTGTGAAGCTCGATCCCAAAACAGTTGCCGATCTCGCACTGGCGTTTCGGCCGAATGCCTGGTTGCGCGTTTTGCCGCGTGCTCACATGGCGACGCCACTCGGCATGGGCTTTGGCAATAGCCGCTTTTCCAGCCCACACAGGCGATTTCGCCTGGCCTACATCGCGCAGGATCTGCCGACGGCGATTGCCGAAACGATCGTGCGTGACCGCTTCGAGGGCAGCGCCGACCGGGTGCTTGATGAAACAGAGTTCGAAGACTGGGCGATTGCCGAGGTTTCCGCTGTCGATCCCTTGACCGTCCTCGATCTGAGAACCACCGGTCTGCTCAAGCTAGGAGTTAGTACCGATGCTGCCCGTGCGAAAACACACAACGATGGGCAGGCGCTGAGCGAGGCCGTCTACGGGTCCTTCGATGCCGACGGATTGTTGTACGCATCGCGGTTGACAGGCGCCCATTGTCTGGCGGTCTACGACCGTGCGGTGACGCGCAAGCTCGCGGCGACGCCGGCAATCGAGCTTCTTCGACACCCGGGCCTAGTTCCTGCACTGAAGGAAATCGGTGTCTCGGTCCGGAGCGCTCGCTCTCCTTGAGAGGTATCCTCACTTTCGTTCATGGCCGCGACATGGATCCGTGGACACACCCACCGTCGACCGAGGGGGCGGCATCAATCAGCTGCGATTGAGTGCAGGACAGAATATGCTGATCGCAAATTCTGGAACGGACAGCGCGGCTTGTCCGGTCCGGTGTCAGCGGACACGATCTTACCTCGTGCGGGCACGAAACGATGTTGTTGTGACTGGCCCCTGCGTCTTGCCAACAACGGATAATTTTTGGCGAACAAGAGCATGCATGGACGACATGTAACCGATCTGAAACCGGAGCCGCCATCGAGACGGAAAGTTCGGCGACGCTCTGCGGACTCGTCGCATTGGCCCGGCAAATTCCCAAACGATCGATGTGGCCATTGCTGCCATCCATTCGGGCATAGGAAGTGGGCGCGGCCAACGCGGCCTCGATTTGACATGTCTGATCGAAGAGCGGCTGCGCCTCGATCGTTCGCCCGCAACGGCATCGCCACCTTTCTTCCCCTGCGACCTGCGTTCGCATTCCTCGCGGTCCAAGAAAGCCGTCTCCCGCCGCCCTCCATTGCATTCCGGTCCCTGGGGATGCGGTCCGATCGTCCCCGATCAAATCGACAGTCATCGAGGACGCGATGGTCGCGGCCCGATCAAACCGAAAGGATCACGACAATGGCAATCATCGGCGAATTCACCACCAACGGCAACACCATCCTCGGCCACGTACGCACTCTGACGGTCTCCATGAAGGCCCGCCTGAACCCGATCGAACGCACATCCCGCGACGCTCCCGACTTCCGGATCATGTCCGGAGCGGCCGAAGTCGGCGCCGCCTGGAGCCAGGTTTCCGGCGACGGAGAGCCCTACATCTCGGTCAAGCTCGACGATCCGAGCTTTCCGGCCCCGATCAATGCGGCACTTTGGCCGACCGAGAGGGAAGGCGACTATACGTTGGTCTGGAACCGCCCGAAGCGCGACGCCTGATCAAAGACGGAAGCCCTGCCGGAAACGGCGGGGCTTTTCCCTTGTTCAAACCAAGAAGGAACCGGGCATCTAGCCCGCTTCTTCTTCCGGTCGCGATACGGAGAGGCGGGGTCTGCTCAGAGTGACCAATCGTGCCGCGAGCAAATGCCGGCCTCAAGGACTTCGCGTGGCCCCCCGATTTTGCTTCCGCTCCGGTTCCCTGCGCTTCAACAAAACCGGCACCCCACTCGCCGCCTCTGGCGGTCGCCGACGCGATCCCTGACCCCGTCATTTCCTCACGCCCCGCGGCGTCATCTTTCTCAAACGTCAAGGAGATGACGATGCTACTGGAACAACATATCGAAGAACTGCGCGCCGAGATGAACCATTGCCACCCGGACGAGCGTCGCCAGATTGCCGCGGAGCTGGAACTGGCTCTGGCCGAACTGGCCGTTATCATGGCCGAGCAGGACGGTTCCGTTGACGCCGTGCCGTCCTTCTGAGGGCGGCATACACCCGCAATGCTGCCACCACCGTCCGATTGCCATCGAGATCGAGATCAGCTTTAAGCGTCAAGGCAAGCAGCGCCGATGACGCTACGCCGTCTGCCTTTGGCGGCTCCCCCTGATGACCCCGCTTGCCGCGGTTCGGCTCACTTGTTCAGCACATCTTTCAGTGCTTTGGCAGGCTGGAACGTAAGCTTCTTCGCAGCGGCAACCTTGATGGTGGCGCCGGTTGCCGGATTGCGAGCCTCACGCTCCGGGGTATCCTTGATCTTGAACTTGCCGAATCCCGGGATAGATGTTTCCGCTCCGGACGTGGCTGCCGTCGTGATCGACGCGAAGACGGTTTCGACGATCGATTTCGCCTGGGCTTTGGTCAGGTTCTGTTCGGATGCGATCTTTTCGGCGATTTCATTGGTTGTGGTCATGACGGTTTCCTCGTTAAAGACGGGAAAACCCTTTCAGGCGATCGTTACGTTGTCATGCGGCGTTGTCCATAGAGTGGCGCTCCTGCCGGGGTTTCCACAGTTTCTTGCCGGTTGATAGCCCCTTTTGCGCTTCTGCAATACCAGTTCGAGGAAGCGCGATATCGCATCATTCTCATTGCCGAACACCTCGGTCATCTCCCCGCCCGCCTTGCCGATCCGTCCCCATGTCCGTACCAACGCGGTTTCTCCGAACAGGGTTGGCCGGATCGCAAGCGCGTAATATCGGGCCATGTTCCTGTTGGCGTCGATCCTCTGGCAATAAAGCTGGTAGTGATGAATACCCATCCCCGCATGATCGTCGATCTTCACGCTACGGTCCAACGACACTTCTGAATCGAATGGCCACTTTCGATTCATTTTCGTGATGAATATCGGTAATCGGCTCCGGTTGGGTGAGACGGCTTCGCCGCACGGTTCTACTCGCTCCGCTCACCGAACCCGCAACGCGGTTTCGGCCGATTCCGGTGACGATCCTCTCGCGGAAACACTACGGCGGATGCAGGCAGGCGACCTTTCAGTGCATATCGCCGCCACACCAATCGATCCGGGGGCTGCCCCAGCGTCGGCCAAGCTTCTCCCGCACCAGCTGCTCGCCGAGCGACTTGCCTGCGCGTGAAACGATACGCAGCTTTCGGCCATAAGGATCTTCGTCCCGTACACCAGCCACCAGCGAAAATTCGGCCGCCGCATTGAGCAGCTGGAGCAATCGCAACTTTGCTGCTTCGCCGGCCAGGCGTTCCTCTTCACAGGCCGGCTGCGAGATTTCCGGCGCGTCGATATCGGCAATGCGGATCTTGACGCCCTCCAGCCAGAAGGTGTCCCCGTCCACAACGCAGGTCGTCCGTCTTCCCGTATCGCACAGCGTGAACGACGCTCGGAGCTGATCGCCCGTTTGTGCCGTCCCGATCATTGCGCAAAACAGCACGAGCAACCACACTGACTTCCGTGACGAACGCCGGATTTTGTGAGCTGGTTGACAGGTTTCGTTCCTTGCCATCGAGGCCATGGACCTCACTTCACCGTTCATCATCAATATCCCAGATATCCAAGAATATCGGCGCCAGAATATTCTCCCGCCTCATCGACATAAGCGATGACATCACCGGTCTGCAGATCGATGATGGCGCTGTCGAGCTGGCGGGCAACGGCGTCGATCTCGTGGATGCGGCATTCTTCGATTGCCTCTTCAGCTGTGACCTGTGCTTCACAGGCTTCCCAATATCTCATGGTTGCTCCCTCGATCTAATTCAAAGCCGGATTGTCCGTGCCGAAAGAGTTTTTCTGAAACCGGTTCTCTGCGACACAGGCCTTCATGTCCTCGCGCCGGAACCACATGGCGCGCCCGCATCGAAGGGGTGCATTGCCCGAGGTGAAGACGATCTGCTCGTCGGCGCGCATGCGCAGAACCTCATGCGAAAGGATCAGGGGCCGGCGGTTGAGTTGCTTCGACCGCGATCTCGACGATCCCTTCATTCCGGAGGAACGATTGGTTTGATCGACCTCGACCGTGGTGTCGCCACATCGCTTCGAAATGTAGTGAGCGGTGTCAGGATCGTTGATTGCAGAAAACGAAATCCAGGATGCGGATTCGAACCATTTGCTCGTCGCATCACGCCCTCCATAAGCCTCGCGCATCTGGCCGAGCGACTGGAAGATCAGCGTTAGCGTGATACCATATTTGCGACCGGCATCGCGGGCCGTTTCAAGGATGCGCAGGAATCCGAGACGGGCCACTTCATCGAACAGAAATAGCGTGCGCCCCTTCACATCACCATTGCGATTGTAAATGGCGTTGAGCAGCGAGCCGATGACGACACGCGCCAGGCCGGGATGCGCTTCCAGCACCTTCAGATCAAGTGCGATGAAGATGTCCGTTCCGCCCTCGGCGAGATCGTCAGTTGAGAGACTGTCACCAGAAACGAGGGCGGCATAGTTCGTGTACGACAGCCAGTGTGTTTCCTTGACCGCATTGGCGTAGACACCGGAAAACGTCTCCGGCGTCATGTTGACGAAAACCGCGACGTTCTCCTTCACGAAGTCGGATTCCGACTGTTCATAAATCTTCGTCAAACGTGCCCGAAGCTTGGGCTCCGGTTCGGAAAGATTAGCCCGGACACGGCGCAGCGTCTGCTCTTTCTCATCGGTATGGCCGGACAGACAAACGTCGGCGATGAGTGCGGTTAGAAGCTGCATGGCCGAGGCGCGAAAGAAGTCGTCGCGGGCGGACGCTGTGCGTGCATTGTCGGTCATGATCCAGGTGGCGACGGCGACGATGTCTTCTTCCTTCGTATTGCCATGACGGCCAATCCAGTCCAGCGCATTGAAGCCGACACCAGACGCTGTGGGATCGAGCACGATCACCTTCCGGCCGGCCTGGCGCCGGTGCTCGCTGACCATCGGAGCAACCTCGCTTGACGGATCCAGCACAACGAGACCGCCGCCCCATTTGAGCGCGGTCGGTATTGTTACTGAGGTCGTTTTGAATCCACCGGAACCGGCAAAGACGATGCCATGCGACGAGCCGAAGGAACCATCGAAGCAGAGCAGTGGCGCCTTGCCGCCGCCGCCCCAGCTTTGCTTGTCATCGGCCCGGAACGGCATGGCGGCAACACTATCGCGATCAACGCGATACCGCTCGCCGATGACGATGCCGCCGTGCTCAGGAAACAGCGTTCCGGCCTCCTGCATCTTCATCCAGTCGGCCTCGCCATGGACTGCACGCCTGCCACCGATCCGCTTTGGTGCAGCCATTGCGAAGGCTGCATTCCCCTTGATCGCAACCCGCAAGGCAAAGACGCTTCCGATGAAGGCGACGCCAACGCCAATCATCGTTGCCGGATCGGCATATGCGAGAACCGTTTGGCCAGCTGGCACATTGCCGGCAACACCAGCCAGGCGGATCGTTTCGCGTGTCATGGCGATGATGATGACCACAGCACTTCCTGCCAGAACGCTCAAACCGGCCACCTTGATATGCGTCGAACCATTGGCGGCAAAGAGCGCGACGACGCCGATCGCGGCAGCCACCACATGAGGCAGGGCGAGACCAGCCCTTCCCAGCATCAGCTTCGCTTGCGCTGATGTTCCGAGCGCCGACAACCGATATTCCATGCCTGACGTCAGGATCATCGCCGCGAGCATGATCGCCGCGGGCAGGATTGCCAGTAGCAGCCTATTCGCCCTCATTGCCAAAGGCCTCCGCGCCGATTGCCGCGAGTCGGGCCTTCTCCGTCTCGTCGCCCCTGATCCGTCTGTTGGCGTCGATCAGCAGGCCGAGCAGCAGAGAACGCTTCTCGTAGCGCAGTCCGGCTTTGACGATCAGGCCGCCGAGTTCGATTTTTTCGCGCGTGCCCTTCTTGCGCGCATCTGATGTTATCGTCTTTGCCATCCGCTCAAGCCTCACCAATGCCGCCCGCATCCGCGCCAGACGACTGCGCCGTGGAGGCCCCGCTTGCGTTTCGGCCATCTCCGGAATCCTTCTTTCCGGTTGCAATACCTTTGCCTCCGCGAAACCGTTTGGCGATCTCCTCCAAGGCCGCCTGAAGGTCCGCCTCGTCGATCTCGATCTCCCCGAGGCCGGCTTTCAGTGCGATGCGACCAATGCGTTCAGCCTCACGGGTCTCGGCCTGCTTGAGCTGATCCTGGAGTCTTGCGATTTCCTCCCTGATCTTCGATGACGGCTTCTTCATTCCGGTTGCTCCTTTGAACTCTGGGCGTTGCTCTTGCGACGCCCAGAGTCTCCCGGATGCGCTGGAAAAGACATGTGCAGATCTGCACATCGGCAGATCGCTCGCTTTGGTGGATGATCCCGACTGTTCCGAAGGAATGGCTCCAAGGGTCCAAGGGCGCAATTATACGTCGTGGCGCGACGTCTTGCTCAGAGGCCCGGAATCGCCTGGCCGCTCCCGACGAACAAGGTTCGAACCGGGAGCTTTTATCGCCGTGGCCATCGCACACTTCTCAGCCAGCATCATCAGCCGCGGCGACGGCCGCAGCGTGGTGCTGTCCGCGGCCTACCGGCACTGCGCGAAGATGGAATACGAGCGTGAAGCCCGCACCATCGACTACACGCGCAAGCAGGGCTTGCTGCATGAGGAATTCATGCTTCCTGCCGATGCCCCGAAATGGGCGAAAGCGCTCATTGCGGATCGTGCGGTTTCGGGCGCGGTCGAAGCCTTCTGGAACAAGGTCGAGGCTTTCGAAAAACGCTCCGACGCGCAGCTGGCCCGCGACCTGACGATTGCACTGCCGCTGGAGCTCACACCCGAGCAGAACATCGCCCTGGTCCGTGATTTCGTCGAGAAACACATCCGGGCGAAAGGCATGGTGGCGGACTGGGTCTATCACGACAATCCCGGCAATCCGCACGTCCATTTGATGAGCACGTTACGGCCTCTCTCCGAGGACGGCTTCGGGTCGAAGAAAGTCGCGGTCATCGGCGAGGACGGCCAGCCGGTGCGGACGAAGTCCGGCAAGATTCTCTACGAACTTTGGGGCGGATCGACCGATGCCTTCAACGTGCTGCGGGATGGGTGGTTCGAGCGACAGAACCATCATTTGGCGCTTGCCGAGATCGATCTTCGCATCGATGGACGCTCCTACGAGAAGCAGGGTATCGAACTTGAGCCCACCATCCATCTCGGCGTCGGTGCCAAGGCGATCGAGCGCAAAGCGGCGAGCCGGGGTGTCAGGCCGGAGCTGGAGCGGATCGAGCTGAACGAGGAGCGACGCTCGGAAAATGCCCGCCGGATCCTACGCAATCCCGCCATCGTGCTCGACCTGATCACGCGGGAAAAGAGCGTCTTCGACGAACGCGATATAGCCAAGGTATTGCATCGCTATATCGACGATCCCGCAGTCTTCCAACAACTCATGGTCAGGATCATCCTGAACCCGGAAGTGCTGCGGCTGCAGCGCGAAACGATCGATTTTGCGACCGCAAAGAAAGTGCCGGCGCGTTATTCGACGCGAGCGATGATTCGGCTGGAAGCGACGATGGCGTGGCAGGCAACATGGCTGTCGAACCGGGAGGGAAGGGGCGTTTCCCACTCCGCTCTCGAAGCCACGTTCAAGCGGCATGAGCGGCTGTCCGACGAGCAGAAAGCAGCGATCGAGCGCATTGCAGGACCTGCCCGTATCGCCGCCGTCGTCGGACGCGCGGGTGCTGGCAAGACCACGATGATGAAGGCGGCGCGGGAGGCGTGGGAGCTGGCCGGATATCGTGTCGTTGGTGGCGCGCTCGCCGGCAAAGCGGCGGAGGGCCTTTCGAGCGAAGCCGGCATCGAGAGCCGCACGCTCTCATCCTGGGAGCTGCGCTGGAACCGCGGTCGTGACGTGCTCGACAATAAGACCGTCTTCGTCATGGACGAGGCCGGCATGGTAGCCTCGAAACAGATGGCGGGCTTTGTCGATGCCGTCGTCAGGGCAGGGGCAAAGATCGTGCTGGTCGGCGACCCCGAACAGCTGCAGCCCATTGAGGCGGGCGCTGCCTTCCGCGCCATTGTCGATCGGATTGGTTACGCTGAACTCGAAACGATCTATCGCCAGCGCGAGGACTGGATGCGCAAGGCGTCGCTCGATCTGGCGCGCGGCAATGTCGAGAAGGCGTTGGCGCTCTACAATGCCAATGCGGGAATTGTTGGCGAACGTCTGAAGGCGGAAGCGGTTGAGCGCCTGATCGCCCACTGGAACCATGATTACGACCAGACGAAGACGACATTGATCCTCGCCCATCTGCGCCGCGACGTGCGCATGCTCAACGTCATGGCGCGCGAGAAGCTGGTCGAGCGCGGCATCGTCGGCGAGGGCCACGTCTTTAGAACGGCTGACGGCGAACGCCGTTTCGACGCAGGCGATCAGATCGTCTTCCTGAAGAATGAGACCTCACTTGGGGTAAAGAACGGCATGATCGGCCATGTCGTTGAGGCTGCGCCGAACCGCATCGTTGCGGTGGTCGGGGATCGGGATCATCGGCGGCATGTTGTGGTCGAACAACGCTTCTACAGAAATCTCGATCACGGCTATGCGACGACCATCCACAAGTCTCAGGGCGCCACTGTCGACAGGGTCAAGGTGCTGGCCTCTCTGTCGCTCGATCGGCATCTGACCTATGTCGCGATGACCCGCCATCGCGAGGATCTTCAGCTCTATTACGGGCGCCGTTCCTTCGCCTTCAACGGTGGCCTGGCAAAGGTTCTTTCTCGAAAGAACGCCAAGGAGACGACGCTCGATTACGAGCGCGGCAAACTCTACCGCGAGGCCCTCCGCTTTGCCGAAAACCGTGGCCTGCACATCATGCAGGTGGCTCGAACAATGCTGCGCGACCGGCTCGACTGGACGCTGCGCCAAAAAACAAAGGTTTCCGATCTCGTTCATAGGCTTCGTGCGCTCGGTGAGCGCCTCGGCTCCGACCAATCCCCAAAAACCCAAACGATGAAGGAGGCCGCGCCCATGGTCGCAGGCATCAAGACATTCTCCGGCTCTGTTGCCGACACGATCGGTGACAAGCTCGGCGCCGATCCCACGCTGAAGCAGCAATGGGAGGAGGTCTCGGCGCGCTTCCGCTACGTCTTCGCCGATCCCGTAACCGCCTTCCGCGCCATCAACTTCGATACGGTTCTGGCAGATAAGGAGATGGCGAAGCAGGTCCTCCAAAAGCTTGAGGCGGAGCCGGAGACTATCGGTCCATTGAAGGGCAAGACCGGCATTCTGGCAGGCAAGGCAGAGCGCGAGGCACGTCGCATCGCCGAGGTGAATGTGCCTTCTCTCAAGCGCGATCTTGAGCAATATCTTCAGATGCGCGAGACTGCCACGATGCGGCACCAGGCGGACGAGCAGACGCTGCGCCAGCGGGTCTCGATCGACATTCCGGCACTGTCGCCGGCAGCGCGTGTTGTGCTGGAGCGGGTGCGTGACGCCATCGACCGCAACGATCTTCCGGCGGCGATGGCCTACGCGCTCAGCAATCGTGAAACCAAGCTCGAAATCGACGGGTTCAGTCAGTCGGTTACGGAGCGGTTCGGGGAACGAACGCTGCTGAACAACGCCGCGCGCGAGCCTTCCGGAACGCTGTACGAAAAACTCTCTGAGGGCATGACGCCGGAGCAGAAGCAGCAGCTCAAACAAGCCTGGCCGGTGATGCGGACAGCGCAACAGCTCGCGGCCCACGAGCGCACCGCTCAATCGCTAAGGCAAGCCGAGGAACAGCGTCTAACCCAGCGCCAGGCACCGGTGCTGAAGCAATGAGACGGAAGAGGATTCTTCAGTTTCTCGCGGGCGCCGCCGTCGTCATGTCCGTAGTGACGGCGACGGCGTTCACGGGTGGCTATCGCCTGAACCTGACCCCAAGCGAGCCGCTCGGCCTCTGGCGTATCGAAGAGCTTCAGCGTCCGGTCGCGATCGGCGATCTGGTGTTTTTATGCCCACCCATGACAGCTGTCTTCGCAGACGCATGGCGGCGCGGATATCTGCGCCGAGGGCTTTGCGCCGGCGGCTTTGCGCCGCTGATCAAGACGGTCGCAGCACTTCCCGGACAGCGTGTCGACATCACCGATCGCGTGTTCATCGACGGTCGTCTGGTTCCCGCATCGTCTGTGTGGCGCACGGACGGCGAGGGCAGGATGCTCTTGCCTGATCCCGGCGGCGTTGTGCCGCCGTATCATCTCTTCCTTCACTCATCCTTCGCGAGCTCCTATGATAGTCGATACTTTGGCCCGGTTCCGGATTCCGGTCTGGTCGGCCTGGCGCGGCCGGTCCTCACCTTCGATCCGTGATCGCGGTGACGACCAGAGGAACGAGCGCTGGAAACCCATCCTTCTGATCATCGCCTCGATTGCCTGTGGGAGGATCGGCTGGAGCGGCGAGGTGCTTCTTCTCCCGCTCGCCATGTTCTTTCCGTTGCTCTGGGCAATGGCGCCGTCACGTATGATCGCCGCACTTGTTGCGGCGGGCTATTTCCTGGCGGCCTCGCGCGGATTGCCGCAGGGCGTGGCGAACTTCTATGCCGCCGATCTTTGGCCCGGTCTGGCGCTTTGGGTGATGGCTTCCGCATCCTTCGTCATCGTCCATGCAGTGTGCTGGACGAAACCTCGTGGCGGAGACTCTTCGGGGAAGAGGGGGACGGACGCGGCGAGAGCGCTCCGCTATCTGCTCGCCATGGCGCTGACAGGACTGCCGCCATTTGGCATCACGGGCTGGGCGCATCCGCTGACAGCCGCCGGCGTCTTGTTTCCCGGGCGGGGTTGGTCAGGCCTTGGCGCGACCGCGATCCTGTTGGTCCTCATGACCGGTCGAAGATGGCAAATCGCGGTCGCAGTCCTCGGAGGACTTTACGTCTGGTCCGCCACGAACTGGACGCCCCCGAAACTAACACCCGGATGGATGGCCGTCGATCTGAAACGAGGGGGAGACCTTGGGCGCGATGGCTCGCTTAACTATCACCGTGACCTGATCGCGACAGTGCGTCGGACGATTGCTGAGCAGCCGGACGTACATGTTGCGGTGCTGCCCGAAAGTGCGCTCGGCTTCTGGACGCCGACCGTTGCGCGGCTCTGGCGTGAAGGTCTCCGCGGCTCGGACCGCATCGTCATCGCTGGTGCTGCCGTCGTCGATCCCAAAGGCTACGACAATGTGATGGTGGCGATATCGGCCGATAAATCGAACATCCTCTATCGCGAGCGCATGCCGGTTCCCGGATCGATGTGGCAACCATGGTTGCCATGGACCGGGCAAGGAGGTGGCGCGCGGGCCGACTTCTTCGGCAATCCGGTGGTTGAGGTTGACGGAGCAAGGGTCGCGCCGCTGATTTGCTACGAGCAGCTCATTCTCTGGCCGATCCTTCAATCGATGCTGCACTCGCCCGAGGTGATCGTTGCCGTCGGCAATGGCTGGTGGACGGAAAACACATCGATCGTCGCAATCCAAAAAGCGAGCGTCTCAGCCTGGGCAAGGCTCTTTGACCTGCCCGTCGTTATGACCTTCAACACATAGGGAGTACCCGGGATGCTCGATGCCGTCCTTGTCCAGCAATGCGCCGACCCCTCCCTGAAGCCAGCAATCGTCGAGAAATTCATCGCGAAGGCAGGATCGCAGGATCCGCTGGCTGTCACCGTGCGCTCAGGCAACAGCATGGTTCTGGTGCCAAAGCCGACAACGCCGGAAGAGGCTTTGGCTCTCATCCGCGACAATCTCGGACGCAACACCGTTCGCGTTGGCATCACCCAGTATCCGGCAGGGGTCGGAATCGTCGAGGCCGGTCAATTGAAGCCGGAAATGGTCGAGCCTTGTGAGAATATCCGCATGGGGACAGCACTGTTTGCCAAGGTCTTTCGCATCGTCATTAAATGGTACGGCAATCCCACAGCAAAAGACGTCCTGCCACAGGTTATGGATGATGCGGTCATCGCTTGGCAGACGGGATATTTTGAGGGGCTGGCGGTGTTTCGGGCCGAAGATCCTGGTCAGGGAAAACTTGCTCAACCCGCTTCAACCCAAAGTGACGAAGCCGAAACAAAAAACGACTCTCGCGAAAATCCAAGAGATGAAGATGCTTCATCCGAAGCTGTCTCGTCTGATCCAAACAAGGCCGGCATCAGGATCGACCTGTCGGGGATCGGCGCTCAAGAGCGTTAAGCCTGCCGCCAGAGTGCGATGAAATTGGAATCGCGCCACCCGGACTCCCTGCAGGCTTGCCGCTGCCTGCAGCATATTCAGCTCGGACGGATCATTGAAGACGCTCCAGATCAACACAATATCTTTCGCACGGTGTATGCGGAGGCGATCATGTGGTTAGAGATGCCAATAGGTAAGTATAAGGGTAAAACGCTACCGCAGTTGTTGCTGACGGACCCGGACTATTTTTTCTGGGCGATGGAGCAGGATGACTTTTTCAGGGGCGGTCTTGCAAAGCAGGCAGCCGACATCCTCCGTAAAGCCCGCCGCATCAAGATCCCCAAACCGGATCCCGCTAACTGGCGCGTCGAGTATTTTCTGACACCCGACGGTAAGTTCGCGCATTTCGACATTGTCGAGGCTGATCGCGCACCGCATGTCGGCTCAAGCAGGACTTCCCGCTCGCCGACGCTCGATTTCGCATATGTCCGCCAGACGCGGGACTACGACAAACTTGGATACAAGCACTTCATCAAGAGCTTCAAATACTTCTATTTTGGGAGCTTTGATGTGCGGCTTAACAAGGCGAAATGCGAAGCGTTCTTCGACAATCCAGCGAATTTCAGTTAGTTCTAACGCGTCTAAGGCAGGATGAATTAAGGGCAGCAACTCGAAGCCTATCAGCCCATGGAAAGCCTCCCGCGGTCCGATCAAGGTCGATCGGTACTCGTTTGGAGCGGCCAAGGCGGTAAACGCCTTGTTAACTGGGCCAATTGCAGTTCTTCCTTCGGCTGAAGGGGAGATAGTCCTGCCGTTCAGGATCGGGATCAATGATGACATCGAGAGATTGTTGAGACCGGGTGCGGCACTGTCGGATCTGCACAAAGCGCTGCGCCGGTACACGCACAGTGCGGCGTATCTTTATGCGACCGCGCGGCCGGATGCCTTGCGCCATGATATGTTGGTGAACCCTTCGGCGCCGTCAGAGATGAGGATCGGCTGAACGCCCGTCAGACTTTCCTGATCGTTCAGGAACGACGCAAGCAGCGCCGCGAGCAACGTGAAAGCGAAAAATTAGCTCAAAACTAATCCGACAGGCGCGTGAAATCATCTCTGACGGCGGTTTCGTGAAAAATTGCACCTACGCGATCCTCATCACGACTGGCTTCTCCATGGAATGACTCTTATAAGGGTGGTTGACGCAGTACGCGCTGCGTTGCGGCTTAGAATCCGCAGATGAACGGTTGGCGCTGACCGGAATGGCGCCAGGAACCCTCTGACTTTGTGTCCGGGGGCCTGCGGCGTATGTCCAGGCTCCGGCTAAAGGTCGCAGGGCCGATTCATCTCGGATTCTAACCCCCGGCAAGGGTTCACAGGGTTCAACGTCAGCGGGGGCGTACCGCGGCCAACCAGGGTTAGGTGAGGAATGGAACTGGAAGATGCAATCGTAACGAATAAGGTCGAGCTCCGCCCATTGATCGGGCTGACGCGAGGATTACCTCCGGCGGATCTGGAAACCATCACGGTTGACGCTATCAGGACGCACCGGCGATTGGTGGCAAAAGCCGATGAACTCTTCCAGGCTCTCCCGGAGACCTACAAAACCGGAAAAGAAGCCGGCGGCCCACAGCATGTTCGATACATTGAAGCGATCATCGAAATGCATGCGCAGATGAGCGCCGTGAAAACCTTGATCAGTATTCTTGGCTTCATTCCCAAGGTCGTCGTCAACTGACAGCTGGCAAAGTCAAGTGCGGACAATCATCGTGTGAGGGCGGATATGGCTGTATCGCTTGGTTTACGTGCTTAAGCTGCGCGTCTAGTGGTGGCGTCGCCCATCGTGTTCCTCAGCGGGTGCCGGCTTGATCTGTGTCGTCAATCGTTTCGATTATTTCGTAGGTTTTGATGAGCCTCTAGATGCCTTCATTCAGTGACACACGCGCCACATCCGGCGAAACTGCGCGGATCTGAATTTTCACGAGATAAGCCGATTTCCAAATTCAGGATACTCGGCCGCCTCGCGCTTGAACTGGTGAACTGCCTCACCGGCGGCATCCGAACTCTCGTAAAAGTAAAGGACCATGACCCCGGCTCGGACAAAACAGAATTGACTAAGTCACAATCACAGGCCCGATTGACAGTGACCCTTCCTGCGCCCATCGTCGTCTCCGACTCCGCATAATTATTGGCGGCGCTAAATTGCGCATCTCGGTTACGCCGCAGGCAAGAGTGACCCGGTAATTTGCACCCTTCACTATCATGCCCCTTCAACGAGCGGATCAGCGCCTTCAGCACGTCAGGTGCGGTATCAGCCTCGACCTTCAAAACACAAACGCCCTTGCAACCGATCTCAATGCGCGATGGTTTTACCGAGCGCTTCGCAGTCGTAGGTTTGGCCGTCGCATTCGGCCGCTCCGCTTCACTGATCGGCTCCGACGCAATCAGCGCAACAGCAGGAACGAAACCACTGGGTTGGTCGCCGCGAACTTCCCTGCGCCGGGTGTAAATCTGCTGGGGACGGATATCGTGCCGATGGGCGACATCCACGATCCTTGCGCCTGAAGCGGCAGCCTCTTCCAATATCTGTAGCTTATCGTCATCAGACCAGTCACGCCGACGCTCGACCCCTGTCAAAATCTTCATAAGGTCCATAGTTTATCCGCGATGACGTCGCTGACGACAAAGTTATGGACGTAACTTCCGATGTTCGATGAAAATTTCTACTACAGGCTCACCGGACGCTTACGATCCACCGCTATATTCGATAGGTTTGATGGCTTGGACTCCAGCGTCGAGGCCCCCTTCGATTTTCCAGTTCAACAGCCTAATCCGCTCGAAAATCACTCAGACAGCGCGGCATGACGGCAAACAGAAATTTCAGTTGAAACGTTATTCTTATAACCGGCGCGGTCTTATTTGATATTGTGGTCGGATCGCAAGATTTCCGCGGAGTGAGATATATGCAGAATATTGTATCCAATTCACAGACACAGCGGCAACCCATAGAAAAAGAGGTGTCACCCTTCCATCGCGTAATGAGCGACGATCTGATCTCCCGGATCGTGGATGGCATGGTCACTAACGATCCTGTTGAGACTGCAAGGAATATCTCAAACCTTAAGCTCTCTAATAAATCTGTAAAGGAAAGTGTTGAGCGTAGTGCTGGAGGAAGATTTCACGGACAAATCAATAGACTTGGCGCAGCAAGCAAGGCCTTATATGACCACGCGGTTCCCACAGAAGGATTCTCTGAGCATCCTGAGTTTCGTCCAGCCTTGCCAAGGGACTACGCCCTGGCCGGGGAGAGAATTGATGCAATCGGGGGAACTTTAAAGCTGCAAACACCGCAACGAAAATCAGCGCTCGTAGATCATATATTGAATATCGCAGAACCGTACGATCAAGGTCACGCGCTTGAGTATGTTGCGCCCCATGTCGGTGAATTTAGCTCGGAAGATCGTCGACGTCTTGTCGAGAAAATGCTTGAGCACTTTTCCACCCCCTTTACCGATGAGTTGCCAAGCGATGAAAACTTCAGTGGAACTTACGCCTTGTTCAAGGCATTGCCCCACATGGAAGATAGCCTGAAGGCGAGGATGCTTGATACCGTGGTCAATAATCCTGATATGGCAGCACTCATTCAATCGCAGAAGGAACGCTATGATTGGTTGAGGGCGCAAGATGAGTACGAGAAGGCCACTTGGCGCTCCACGCAAAAGCCAACTGTCGATGAGCGGCTGGCAGACATAGAAAGTTCAGTTAGAAGCAATCTCAGCCTCGGTCAAGGCAGTGACCTTGAGAAGATGCGCTCTGCAAGGCCCCTGCAACAGACTATAAGTGACACCCTCAATCTCGCGCGTGAAGAACTCAAAAGCCGCGCCCCCGACGTCCGAGGGAGGTAACCTCAATTATTTCGTAGAATTGTTGCGAACTACGAGACGACGACGAGAACCATGTGTCGCGCGATCCGGCGTTATCGACAGTGTTGGCGAAAAGATCAAGGCGCTCTCGTGGGGTACGTGAGACGTTTTGGCTCACCGAGCCGCAATATCATTTGTCCACTCAGGTTTGCTTTGTTTCACAGAAATTCGCCTCGATCAACCGAAGGTCCCCCAAGAAGGAAACTTCTCCTAGCACATCAAATCCAGCGTCTGCCAAGGTCAGGATACCGTCGATTTCAACGCCTCCGGCGATCTAAACTTCGGGAATTTGTGTCGGTGCACATGTTGCTCGCACTTACGGTAGGCCGCGCCAGACGCTTTGCACATCCCATCCCGCTTGGGCGGAGCCTCGAACATTCGAGCATATTCGCGGCTAAATTGCTGGACACTTTCGTCGCCAACCCTTGCAGCGGCGCTGTCGGCATTCAGGTGTTTTGTCACCATCAGATTTCCTTGCGGCGCAGACTCGAAGGGTCTTCTGGTATTGAACATGACTGGTTCCAGTTGGGTGGCGAAAGTTGTGATGGAACGTGGATGGCGGACTTGATGATGGGCATACTTGCCTTCCGCCGCGGTCGGCCATAGTACCCAGCGCAAGAATTGAGACGGCTAAGACTTCGCTCTATATGTTGATCGATCTCCTTAAGGAACGCGATCTGTCGGTGCACCTAATCAAACGTCTTGGACGTCAAATCCGTTGTCATAAAAGTCACGAACAATAACGAGAAGGTCAGCAAATTCGACCTCAATGCAAAGCTCGCGATACCCGCGGACAAAAACAGAATGTCTATCAAAACGATGGTGGCTAAATTTTTCGACTATCAAATAGTCGACTTTTCGATCAATGCATAATTGCACGCAATCTCTTACCTGCAACTCTGCCTCACAGATATACACAATCGTGCACGAAGAAGAGTTTGATGACCTTTCCCGTTTGACGGACACCCGCCATGGTCTCATCAACAGGCTTTTTGCTGCTTCAAGAAATTTGCACATCAATGCTTGGCCCTCTTTCTGGGTCGGCATATTGGTGCATTGAGCAGTCCTAGCAATGCATGTTGGAAAAAACCGCGTTTCAACTGAAACACTGAATTTATTTTGGCAGGTTCCGAGCAGAAACAAAAAGCAAGGCTACATACTTCGCCGGCGTTCCAAACGTTCGTTAAGTTGGTCGGTCTCCTTTGTTCCACCGAGTTCGCATGAGGGGTCGAAAGATGGCGTGCTCGATTTGATGGTCGAACTGCTGCAAATTCCGTCTTTGGCCTAGCGCGCCGTCACAAAGGTGGTGCGCGTTGACTCACCAGATACTTCTTAGCCGTGTGATTTAATTCGTTAGCGTTGAGTAACGAGGGATGTCGCTCCCAGCATACCCCGGCAGCAAACCGATCGCGAATGTTACCGTTGAAACACAGTTTCTGTTTAACCAGCATTCAGGGAGTGATAGACCTGAAGCGAGATCGCCGCCAACAGGAACAACCCTAGTATTCCTGATATATTTTTGATGGAAATATGGCGTGCATACGAAATATGGAAAGTATGAATGGCTAAAAATGATGCTTATAAGCTAATTATATTTGATTTTGATGGTACATTGGCCGACAGCGGCGCCTGGATGATACGCGCTCTGAGGGAAATGTCCGAACGTCACCGATTCGTATCGCCCAGCGACACTCAGATTGAATATCTGCGGGGCCTTTCAGTTTGCCAGGTTCTGAAGTGGATGAGAGTACCGGTGTGGCGCATTCCTCTGATCGTGAGAGACTTGCGTAAACTGGCTCGCGAAGCCACGTTCGATATGTTCCCTAGGACAGAAAAGGTCTTGTTTCTCCTCCAAGATCAAGGGGTCGAGCTTGCAATCTTAAGTTCGAACAGCGTTGAAAATATTCAGCGCGTGCTCGGGCCATTGGAGAGATACTTTGCTTATATAGAGGGCAGCTCGCCAATATTTGGGAAGGGCAAAAGGATCAATAAGATACTTCGTCGGTTTGAAAGGTCCCGGAATGAAGTGCTTCTTGTCGGAGATGAGGTACGTGATATTGAGGCAGCGATGAGTCAAAACGTTGCCTCCGCGGGAGTTACGTGGGGTTATGCTAAGAGAGAGGCTTTGGCGTGCAGCAATCCCACGCACATTCTAGAAGATATTGAGGATCTAATAGACTTGAAACCTCTCTAAAGAAGGAGAGCTACGCTCGTAGCTCTACTACATCATATTCACATTGAAATTGCCGCACATATGTCGGGAAGGGCTGAAAGCGGATGCCATCAGTCGTTCAACGTGCCCTAGCCTTGCTTCAGAAGCATAACATGCACGATCAAGAGCCTGGACTGCGGCATTCAACGGATGCCTACGTCGAAGCGGGCACTTAAGCATTTCGACGCCATGTGTAGCGCGCGATTAAATGTCGACTGAATTAGGCGGCGTCTTCAACATAGACTGGGCCAGATGCATGTCCACGAGAACCAATTGATGAGCAGTCTGATGATTGTTCTCTTGTCCGGCGCCGCGATACTGATCCACTGGGAAACGGCCTACGTAGCACGTTAACACTGCTGTGTTTAATCCAAGTTTATTAACGAAACGAATCTCTTGCTATCGATAATTACCTATCGCGTCTTGCAGCCGAATGAGGCAAACATGAAAACGTCGACCAAAAAAATGCTTGTCTACGCCGCGATAATTTTCACTCCAGGATTTATATATTTTCCACTATATAAAATTTTGCTCACTCTTTATAGTGAAGATTCAGGAGATACATATTTTTGTCAGTTCTATACGGAGTTCTCATTTTTTTGGATAATGGGATTACTGGTTTTTGCCTTGTCAACGATGCTTAAAAAGAAGCCTTAGTTTTCCTTACGCCGCGCGGAAATTCTAACAAGCTTCAACGGGCGTGGGGTCAACCTGGTGGTCTCCAGCGTTAAATGACGACACCTTGTCGGCGTTACCGCGCATATTCTAAGCCAACGAAGTGATCAGCTTTGAACGGCTGTCACGGCACCCTTTCGTTTGCGCGAGACGGGATTATCTGGGGTCATCGTTGCCGAGCGGTGCGGGTTGAGTACCGCAATGCCGCACAGCCTGCCTCGGCAGAAGCATGTTACAACTGAAATCAAATGCGGCGAACCTGAAATAACCCGTTAACTCACCTCTTACAAGATTCTGCGAGCGAAGCGATATCTGTTGGCTCACTAGACTTGGCAGGAGCTGTCATGCACTCAACCAGATTGCGAACAAACGAAGTCGCGGTCACGCTACCCGAAGAAGGCGACGCATCGCTTTTCTTTGTTGGAAAGATCCGGACCCCTTGGAAAAGTCGAGCTGACACTCCTCGGCAGGGCAGTGAATCCGGGCCACTATGCACACTTGAAATTTCAGAACCGTGGGCCGTGGCGCTAAAGGGGGTCGAGGCGTATTCGCAACTTGAGGTTCTATATTGGTTGCACCAGTCACCACGCGATATCGTCCTACTAAGTCCCGCTGACGATGGAGAGATTCACGGTGCTTTCTCCCTACGAGCACCTGTGAGGCCCAATCCGATCGGAACATCGATTGTGAAAGTGGAGAGGGTATCTGGGAACTCGATTGTTGTACGTGGTCTTGATTGCCTGGATGGAACACCGCTGTTGGATATAAAACCGGACCGCTCGCTATCAAAGCCGCTAGCCCCGGTGAGGAAAAGGTTCTCGATTCCTGCCGTCTGACTGGCACGATGTACCACTCTTCCTTCCACAGAAAAATCAGCCGGTCGCGAAAGGCATTTCCGATGGTTTAGGCTCTGATGACAAAGTGGTCACCAGAAGCGGGATTCATGACTGCCTTTGAGGAGGCAGTTTCGGCTCGCGGGGACCTCACGGATATGGAATGATGGATCATCGAGGCGCTACTGCCCAACGAACGCGGTAGAAAGTCTCGACCGTCGCACGATAATCGGCAGTATCTGAACGGCATGCTGCATGTTCTCCGGCCCGGTTGTCCCTGACGCGACATGCATGAGCGCCACGGAAAATGGTATTCCGTTTATGTACGCTTCTGCCATTGGGCCGAACGGGGTATTTGGGACGCTCTCCTTGAGACCTTGTTCGAACTTGGGCTGACGGATGACTGGCACACATAATCGATAGCACGACAGTTCGTGGCCGTCCTCGTCGTCACTCCACGCGCCCGCTGCGGCTCCGCCCAACTGTCAAAGCGTATTGAGGACATAACCGAGAGTTGGAAGTGATCCTGCGTCAGTGGGCAGGCATCCAGACGGTATGGGAGAAGTTGACCTGCCACAAGTGCCAAAGGATTACGCGGCCACAGCCCTCCTTCCGTGTGACGCAACCCGGCTCATCGCCGACTCTTTTTCGAGACATAACTGGACAACCTAAGCGTATTGCGATCACCGTGTCACGTCGCGATTGTTGCGTTGACTTTCAAATGAGTTTTCGTCGGATTGCCAGCGCTATCAGATGCGCCTTGGAGTGGACGTCGAAGCGTTTCATGGCTTCGCGAAGTTTGACACGGACGCTGTTGTACTTGACCCCTTCGACGTCAGCGATCTCCTCCATCGTCATGCCAACGGCGATCCATCGGAGATAAGACGCCTCCTTCGGATCGAGCCATGCGGCATCTTCTGCCGTAGGCGTGGTGCGAAGGTATGAGATGCGGGCATGGATCTGCCCGATGGTTGATGCCGCTGCAACTGCATCGATTTCCCGATCCAGATCAATCACCGGCTTATCCGATGCCAGCGTGAACATCGACATCGAGCCGTTGGCAGTCCTGATGGGTATGGTGATGCCGGAGCGGATGCCGAAATCGGCTGCGCGAGCATAGAAAGAACGCTCGTCTCTCGACAGCGACGGTCGTTCCTGCTCGCCCGACCAGGTAAAGATGTGCTTCCTGGACCTTGCGCGTTTGACGACCGGATCGAGAGCCACTAACTTCTTGTCGAAATAGGTTGATTGCCACTCGCGATGATAGTTGGTCACGGCAGTGATATGCCTGTGCTGGATATGGAGATAGGCATAACCTGTGAAGCCGAAATGCTCTGCGATATCCGCCAGCCCCGTCTTCAGGATGCATTCATCGCCTTCGATCGCGGCAAGATCCGTCAGCTTGTCCAGCCAGTGTTGCATTCTTCATCTCCGTCTAATCGTTGCCATTATCCTTGTCGTCATTGTTTGTCCGACAGCTGCCGATCGGGAGCGATGTGGAGTGTTCCAAATCAGGTCGGCCAAAGCGTCGCACGTCCCGCCATCTTCCCAGTCGGGGATCGACCGTCGTATGATCTATGGGATGAAAACCGGCGTTGGAAAAATCTATCGTGGCAAAAGCGGGGAGGGCATAAAGACCACCAAACAAGCCAGCAAACTTGCTCTCTATCAAGGTCTTGAGGTTCGGAAAGCCTCCACCACTTAACCGGTCGACATAGGCGAATAGCTGTACTTTGTTCTTCATTTTGAACTTCCGATGGTTTGCGTGGGTACGAGGCGTATTGATCCAGTGTAGGTCAGGTTATCGAGTCGCGAGCAATGATACGGCTTTCACCGAGCAGTCCTTGTTCGTCCATGATCGGATGGGCGACGGATACGAGGTGGGCGTTGATCCGTTTGAGATCGCGCAGGATGTCGAGATGAAGCGAACTGGTTTGCAGGCTGTCGGCGCGTCCGTGACGCAACCGCTCAAGGTGACGCTCGGAAGATCGTTTCTCCATCTGGCGCACCTCGATCTTGCGTTCCATGAGTTGGCGGGCAAGGTTGACATGCGGGTGACGAAGATCGTCTGTGCGATCCTGAGATTGTCTATGGTCAGCTGGAAAAACTGCTGAAGCTCGACAAAGCCGTCATCGGAGAACTTGAGGCCGTGCCCGATCTTCTTGGTTACCGCCTGCAAGAGACCTTTCTCTATGATGTCGCCGATGTGTTCGAGGTTTGTGGCGTAGTCGATGATGACGATCGAACGGCGCCCTTCGTCTTCTGACAATCCGGACCGACCAAGTTTGGAAAGGTAGACCTTGACCTCCTGTTGCAACCGGTCGACCTGATGTTCGATCTGAGAAATATCCTTTAGCCTCGATGCGTTATTCTGCTCAAAAGCATCAGAGACTTTCAAAAGCATTCTTTCGATCAGATCTCCGACACCAAGCACCTCGCGTGTAGCACTGGTGAGGGCCACGATCGGTGTCGACAGTTCGTCGGCGTCGAGAAATTTTGGACCGTTTTCCGTCTGGGCCTTATCAGGGATTAGAATGGTCATCCACCGTGCGATGAGCCGCGAAAAGGGCCATCTGAGCAACGCGAGGGCGATGTTGAAGGCCAGGTACGCATCGACGGGAAGCTCGGAGTAGGGCAGGGGTAACATGGACAGCCAGTCGGCGAGAATTCCCGCTCCGGGAAGGGTAACGACGCAGCCAATGGCCCGTACGAGCAAGTTACCGAGCGTCACACGCCGGGCGGCTACCGATCCCGACAATGCGGCAATCACCGGCGGAACAGCGCCACCCAAACTGGCCCCTAGAACCAATGCAACGACAAGGCCGCCGGATAGAATGCCGGTAGACGCCATCGACAGGATAAGAACGACCGCAGCGAGGCTTGAGGACGATGCAAGGGCAATCGCCGCCGAGAGGATAATGGCGACCGGCCATGCGTTGTCGAGGAGCCCGATGAAGGCCGCAAGCGCTGCTGAATGGCGCAGCGGCTCGGTCGCTGGACTGAGAAGATGAAGAGAAAGCAACATCAGCGCAATACCGATAAGGGCGGTTCCAGCGCCCTGACGCGACGTTGTTCCGCCTCGATAAAGAATGATTCCCACAGCAAGCAAGACAGGCGAAACCCATTCGATTCCGGTAGCAACGATCCATGCTGTTACTGCGGTGCCGACATTGGCTGCCAGCAGCACGACCTGCGCCATGCGCGGCTTGATCAGTTCTCGCTCAACAAATGAAGAGACCATCAGCGCTGTGGCCGTAGAACTCTGCAGTGCTACGGTCGCGACAAAGCCTGCAAGAAATGATCGTGTGCTGCTCCTTGTTCCGGTTGCGAGACCGGTGCGAAGCTTGGAACCAAGCGTCCGGGACGCTCCTTCCTTGACCTGCGAAAGGCCGAACAGCAGCAGAGCAACTGCCCCGAACAGGTTGATCATGACGATTGTCGACTCCAACGCCGCCGTCCTCAGTCTAAGCCGGTTTGGTAGGGACTATTGTCGAAGAGAACCCGGGGCGTGGAGACATTGAACCGGTGGGCGAGCTGGGAGGAAAGCTGCCCACCGGCCTCCCGCCTGCGCCGCCTCGCATACAGGAAGAATTTGCTGGAGGTCCAGAAGTTCGAGGCCGTTCAGCTTCAATCAATCGTGCACGTGGCATAGGCACTCTCCCAAAGTTCATCTCAGGCAAAACAGGCGCAGGGGCCCATTTGGCCTAAGTAACGAATGAGCGGTTTCGCTCACTCGACCAATCGCTTACAGGGCGGACGCGGCTGTGTTAAAGCTCGGCGGGGAAATCTTATACGCTGTAGTACTCTGTTGCAACGCAACAAAACCGTCATCAAACTTTCATTTGACGAAGAACGATAACGCTCATAATGTGAGCGATATAGATCATTCTTGGGTGAAAGGGAAGTGTTGTGTTCAACTCGACGCAGGACCGCCAGGCTAAAATCGTCGAGCTGTTGCGAGGCGAACAGTTTCTGTCCATCGGCAAGCTAACCGACCACTTCGAGATATCAGTGGCGACCGCCCGGAGGGATCTGAGTGAACTCCATGAGGCCGGT
Source organism: Rhizobium skierniewicense Ch11 (assembly GCF_023757665.1). NCBI lineage: Bacteria > Pseudomonadati > Pseudomonadota > Alphaproteobacteria > Hyphomicrobiales > Rhizobiaceae > Rhizobium > Rhizobium skierniewicense. The sequence goes on along the minus strand of NZ_RXPG01000002.1, from coordinate 41,320 downwards.
CTTTTGCGCCGGACACACGGCGGAGCAGTCAGCGTTTCCCAAGTCGCTCAAGACAAGCCGAACGCGGCTCGCGCCGTTTCGCATCAGGCCGAAAAAGCGGTGATCGCTGCGGCGGCCGCGGCGATGATAAAGGACGGCGACGCTGTTCTGCTTGATGCCGGTACCACTGCCTTGGAGGTCGCAAAGCATATTTCCGGGCGCGCTGGCCTGACGCTGATCTCGAACGGCACAGACATCGTTGCCGAACTGATCCGAGGCGAAACGAAAAACGTCTATTCAGTCGGCGGGGAATATACCGAAACCAACCGGTCCTTCAGAGGTCCGCTCGCCGAGCAGTTCATCCGACAATTCAATGTCGACAAGCTGATCCTCAATGCCAGCTCGATCGATCTGGATCGGGGATTGATCTGTACGGCGTCGCCACTGAACGCGAGCGTCCAGAAGGCGATGATTGAGGTCGCAAGCCGCGTCATTGTCGTTGCGGATCATTCAAAGTTCACGAAATCAAGCCTCTCGGTGACCGCCAGGATAGAGGACGTCGGGGTCATCGTCACCGATGCCGGCGCCAGAAGCATCATTGAGACAGTACCGGAAAAGCTGCGGAAGAAGCTCGTCATCGCGAACTAGGTTCGAAGTCCGCGCAATCGCACAAACACTCTTTAGAAAGAGCAGGGAGAGGACAACCAGATGCGTAAGACCAGTCGCAGAAGTTTTATGATGGGCGCCGGGGCGATAGCTCTCGCGTCAACCGCAGGCGGAAATTTTGCATCTGCCGCGGATCGTCGCGCGTTGCGCATCGGTGTAAATGGGCTACCTCCGTCGCTGGAGCCGATCAACGGCATTAGCAACACCGGCCCGCGTATCATCAACCAGATTTTTGATGCCTTGATCCGGCGCGACTATTTTGCGGATGGTGCCAAAGGCAACAATATCAAGCTTGTGCCGGCACTCGCTGAAAGCTTCGAACGGATTGACGACAAGTCCATCCGGTTCAAGCTTCGGCAAGGCGTCAAATTTCACAACGGCGCCGAGATGACGGCGGAAGATGTTGCGTTCACCTTCTCTTCTGAGCGGCTGTGGGGTGACGAAGCGATCAAGACGGTTCCGAATGGCCGAAATTTTTCTCCCAACTGGGACGAGCCGGTCGTGGAAGACAAGTACACCGTCGTTTTGCGTACCAAGACGCCGTCCTATCTCATCGAGAAATATCTCGGCTCCTGGCTCGGCCCGATCGTCCCGAAGGAGTATTACAAGAGCCTCGGTGCAGTTGCCTTCGGTAACAAGCCGATCGGCACAGGGCCATACAAGTTCAGGGAGCTTGTCGCTAACGATCATGTGACGTTGGAAGCGAATGACGGTTACTGGGGCGATAAGCCTACGGCCTCGACAATCACTTACCAGGTCGTAGCGGAGCCAGCCACGCGCGTGGCCGGTCTGATCAGTGGTGAGTATGACATCATCACGACGTTGACGCCGGACGACATGGCGTTGGTTGACGGCTACTCTGACCTCGAAACGCGTGGCACGCTGATCGAGAACCTCCATATGTTCACGTTCAACATGAACCAGCCAATCTTCCAGAACAAGACTTTGCGTCGTGCTCTGGCGCTTGCTGTCAATCGGCCGCTTATCGTCGAGGCTTTGTGGAAGAATAAGGCTTCCATACCGAACGGCTTTAATTTCCCGCATTACGGCGCGACTTACGACCCGAAGCGGAAGCCTATGGAATTCAACCTCAAAGAGGCCAAGCGTCTTGTCAAGGAAAGCGGTTACGACGGCACCCCGATCACCTATCATACGATGGGCAACTATTACGCCAACGCTGTCCCCGCGTTGATGATGATGATTGAGATGTGGAAAGCCGCCGGCATCACCGTCGTGCCGAAGATCTTTGCGCCGGGGACGACACCCAAGGACTCCGACATTCTAATCCGCAACTGGTCGAACGGCCAGTGGCTGACGGACGGCCTCACAACGATGGTATCGGAATTTGGTCCTGGCCGCGGTGTCCAGAAGCGCTGGGGTTGGAAGGCACCTGCAGAGTTCAACAACCTCTGCGACCAGGTGGCCCAGCTGAAGGATGGCGAAGAGCGTTCCGCAGCCTTCAACCGCCTTCGTGATATCTTCGAGGACGAAGCTCCTGCTGTCCTGATGTATCAGCCTTACGATGTCTACGCTGCACGCAAAGACGTCCAGTGGAGTCCTGTTTCATTCGAGACCATGGAATTCCGCGGAAACCTCAATTTCAAATAACAACAATCCAACGAGATGGCGGTGCGCATCCGTGCGCACCGCTCAGGGAGGATGAAATGTCTACTTTGTTGAATGTTCGTGATCTCGTGGTCGAGGTGCCGGCCCGCAATATCCGGATTATCGACGGTGTCAGTTTCTCTTTGGAAGCCGGCCAGACGCTGGGGCTCGTTGGCGAGTCTGGTTGTGGAAAAAGCATGACGTGCTACGCGGTGGGCAACATGCTTCCGCGGGGAATTGCGAAAACCGGCGGATCAATCGAATTCGGAGCGAACCGGACGGCGTCCGCCAAATCCGGCAAGCCGACGATCGCGATGATCTTTCAGGACCCGACAAGCAGCCTGAACCCGGTCCACACGATCGGCTACTACCTGGAGTCCGCCCTTTACCGCCACCAGGGTCTGAAAGGCATTGATGCTCGGCTGGAAGCGATGCGGCTTCTTGAGCGTGTCGGTATCGATCGGGCCAAAAGCCGGCTGCGATCCTACCCGCATCAATTCTCCGGCGGCATGAACCAGCGCGTTATGATCGCCCATGCTCTGGCAGCAAAGCCCCAACTTTTGATCGCCGACGAGCCGACGACGGCGCTCGATGTGACGATGCAGGCACAGATCCTTCATCTGCTCGAAGAACTGAAAGCCGAGACCGGCATGGCGCTGATTATTGTATCCCACGATCTAGGTGTTATCGCGCGTCTCGCCGATAGGGCGGCAGTGATGTACTGCGGAAAAATCGTCGAGACGGCGCCCGTTGCGGAATTGTTTGAAAGACCGGCCCATCCGTATGCTCGCGCTCTGATCGAATGCATGCCGAGTATCGAGGCGGACGATCTCGAACCGCCGGTCCCGATCCCCGGATCTGTACCGCTACTCGATAACCTTCCCCAGGGCTGTTATTTCCATCCGCGCTGTTTGCGAGCGACGGCAGAATGTTCGACGCGGTTTCCGGCGCCTGCGAATGTCGGCTTCGCGCATGAAGCGGCCTGTTATCATCCGGTGGCTGCATGAGCGCGCCCCTCCTCAAGACACGCGACTTGTCGAAGGCCTTCGGTCAGAAGACCGGCTTTTTCTCGAAGTCGACCAGCCTGTTTGCTTCCAGGAAGATCAATCTGGAACTGGCGCCCCGCGAGAGGCTCGGAATTGTCGGGGAATCCGGAAGTGGCAAATCGACACTCGGCAGACTTCTCCTCGGCCTGACACCGCCAACGAGCGGTGACATCTGGTTCGAAGGCGTGAACCACAAGGAACGGACTGCTCAGGACTGGAAGAACTTCCGCATACACACATCGCTCGTTCAACAGAACCCCTTGTCGGCTTTGAATCCGCAGATGACCATCGGCGAGCAGATTGCCGAGGGCCTTATTGTCCATCACGTGACGGACCGAGCGGTTGCCTATGAGCGGGCTGCGGCCATGCTTGAGCGGGTCGGCCTGTCGAGCGTAATGATGGACCGCTATCCGCACCAGATGTCTGGCGGCCAAAGACAGCGCGTCGTTATCGCTCGGGCTCTCATCCTTGATCCGAAGCTGGTCGTCTTCGATGAAGCCGTATCCGCTCTAGATGTCTCCGTTCAGGCGCAGGTTGTGGCGCTGCTGCGGGAACTCTGGCGTGACTTAGATCTTGCCTACGTCTTTATTACCCACGACCTACGCATTGTTCGTCATCTCGTTGACCGGATTGCGGTGATGTATCTGGGGTGCGTCGTCGAGACGGGTGATATCAGGTCGGTCTACCAATGGCCGCGTCATCCTTACACACGTGCGCTACTTGCATCTGTCCCTACCATGGACCCGACTGTGCGCAACGTCGAACCGCCGATCAAGGGTGAGTTGGACATAACGAAAGCCGGTCAGGGCTGTGCTTTCCGTTCGCGCTGTCCGTTTGCTATCGACAGATGCACGAATGAGACGCCAGCACTTCGATCGGTCGGGGACCAGCAGGTGGCATGCCATAGGGCTGAAGAGTTCCCTCGATCAATCGCTTCCTTGCCGGCAGACTCGCAGCAGAAGGAGATTGCCTAATGGTGGCATTCATTTTTGCCCGCCTGGTCCGGGCTGTCATTGTGCTTGTATTCACCGTAACGCTTGTTTTTGTTGTTCTGCGCTTAAGCGGAGATGCCGCGCAACAGATGTTGCCTGACACTGCGAGCCCCGAGGCGTTGGCCGCCTTCCGGACCAAGTGGGGGCTCGATCGGTCTATTGTCGAGCAATACCTGATTTACGTCGTTAACGCATTGAGAGGCGATTTCGGGACTTCATACGCCGATGGCCGAGACGTCTTCGATGTCGTCAGTGAGCGAATCCCGAAAACGCTGCTTCTTACGGTCTCGGCCTTTGTTCTTAGCATGTTGATCGGAATTCCAGCCGGCATCCTTGCTGCGGTTCGGCGGGAGTCCGCTGTTGACAAGGGCGTCATGGCAGGCGCTGTACTCGGCTACAGCATTCCCAACTTTCTGCTGGGTCTTGTGTTTGTCTTTGTATTCGCTGTCTGGCTGCGGGTGCTCCCGAGCTCGGGAAGTTCGTCATGGAACCACGTGATCCTGCCGGTCGCGACATTTGCTTTGTTCAATGCCGCCGCCATTGCGCGGTTCATGCGCTCGACCCTGATCGATGTTCTTGGCCAACCTTACATCGCTGCGGCTCGCGCTGACGGCATCCCAAACTGGGAAATCATACTCCGCCATGCTTTGCCAAACGCGGCGATACCTATGGTGACCACGCTCGGCTTCACCGCTGGTGGACTGCTGGGCGGCGCCGTTCTGATCGAACCAGTGTTTGCGTGGCCGGGGCTCGGCAGCGGTTTCGTCGCGGCAACCAGCAGCGGCGACCTGTCGGTCGTTCAGGCAATGATCCTGCTCTTCACGGCATTTATGGTGACGATCAACCTGACCGTCGATGTCCTCTACGCGGTTCTCAACCCCAAAATCAGGAAGCACTGACATGACGACAGCGACAGCTTCACGCTCGTTGAAGAGCACCGTGTGGGCTCCCTTTCATCGTATGCCGGTCATCATTGGACTGTGCTGTGCCTGGATTGCCATCGTCGTAATCATCGGCATCACGGCGCGGTGGGCAGCACCCTATGATTACCTCCATCAGGACCCGCTGGCCCGGTTTGCCAAGCCGTTTGTGTCGGTAGCTCATATGCTCGGGACCGACTACCTTGGCCGAGACGTTGTCAGCAATCTCTTGGTTGCAACCCAGACGACCCTGATGATCGCGGTCGTCGGATCGCTTATTTGCGCCCTGATCGGCACATGCCTGGGGCTGATCGCCGCCCATTTCGGCGGGTGGATCGATAATGCGATCATGGGTTTTTCCGACGCCATGGCATCTGTTCCATTCATCATCGTCGCATTAGGTATTCTCGCAATCTTCGGGTCGAGCCCACTGTTGTTTGTTTTTCTGGTCGGGTTCGCGAACTGGGAACGCTATGCGCGCTTGACCCGGGGGCTCGTGCTGAGCGCGAAAGAGGAAGGGTATGCGGAGGCGGCACGGATCGTTGGCGTGCCGCCGATGCGAATCTACTTGCGTCACATGCTGCCGAACATTGCGGGGCCGCTCATCGTACAATTCACTGTCAATTTCCCGGAAATCATTCTTCTCGAAAGCGGTTTGAGCTTTCTCGGTCTCGGCATCCAGCCCCCGGCCACGAGTCTCGGATTGATGGTCGCTGACGGCCGTAACTATCTCGCTATCGCCTGGTGGCTGGCTGCGTTTCCGGGCGCGGTAATCGTGTTGACAACCCTGTCGATCAGCCTGCTCGGCGACTATCTGCGTGACCGCTTCGATGCGCGGCTCCGTTAAACGAAAGGAAACAAAATGAACCCGCTGAGAATGACGCCAAAGACAATGCGCGTCGCTGGCCATCGCGGCCATAGCGAAGGCGCGCCGGAAAATACGTATGCTGCGTTTCGCGCGGCCCGCGAGTTTGCCGGACCCGGCGTGACCTGCGAAACTGACCTGCGCATTACCAGTGACGGTGAACTGGTCCTGATACACGATGAAACCGTCGATCGGACCACCGACGGCAATGGCCTGATCTGCAACATGGCCTATTCCGAGATTGCCGCCTTGAGTGCCGGCCGATGGTTCGGCGAGGAGTTTAGAGACGAGCGAATTCCACGCCTCAGGGACGCGCTGCACTTCGCCCGCGAGCACAACATCATCTATCAGCTTGAGCTGAAGACCTATGGTCATGACGACGTGTTCTTCCCGAAGCTCCGGGCGATCATCGATGAACTCGATTGTGCTGACCTGCTGCAGTTCTCGTCCTTCGACTTTGTCCAGCTCCGGGCTCTGAAGAAATCTATTCCAGAGGTGCCGACTGTCGGCTTGTCGCATTCGCGCCTTCTCGATCCGGCCGCCATCGCACGCGAAGCCAACGTTGATGCCATCAACCTTGAGATCCACCATTTTCCAAGCGGAGAAGCAATCCAGCTCCATGACGGCGGGATTGCGACTTTCCTCCACGTTCCACCCCCGAGCAAACTGAAGAGTCTCAAGACGTACGGCGTCGATATCGAAGCCGACGTCGTTCGCTGGATTCGCGAAGGTCAGCTTGATCAGCTCATCAGCAACGATGTGTCGCAGGCCGCGCGGCTCAAGGACGAAGCCAATGGCTGATTTGCATACGGGGCACACGGTAGAGGCCATCGTAGAAGAGATTGCGAGAAAAGCGGGCGCACTCGCCCTTCAGTATTTCCGCAAGCTCGCTGATTTGCCTGTCGAGAAAAAGGGCCATCTTGATCTCGTGACGGAAGCTGACAGGCAGGTCGAAGAATTCCTAATCGCCAATCTCAAGAGATCTTTTCCGGAAGACGGCGTCTATGGCGAGGAAGGTGGCGAGATCAATGGAACGTCCGGACGGACCTGGGTCATCGATCCTATAGATGGGACGTTCAATTTTGTTCGTGGCGGCCAGAACTGGGCGATTTCCATCGGACTTTATGAACACCGTCGGCCGGTCTTTGGTGTGATCTACGCCCCCGTGCGAGATTTGATGCTGACTGGCGGCAGGGACGTCGAGACGCAATTGAACGACAAGCCCTTGCAACCAATTCCTCCGCTCGATCTTTCCCGGGCTTCAATGGGAGTTGGTCTTCATCCGTCGGTGGCGACCGAAGACCGGCTCGAAGTTGTTCGCTTCATCTCCGATGATCTTCGTATCAGCTTCCGCTGCTGCGGTTCGGCAACGTTGTCTCTCATCGAGGTGGCGATGGGTGAAACCGATGGCTATGTGTCGTTGGGCGATTCGACCTGGGATGTGATGGCGGCGTTGCCGATACTCGGCAATCTTGGCGTCTCGCATACGATTGACTGGGACAGAACCGAACTACCGCAGAAGCTCCGTTTTGCTTGTGGAAGCGACACTTTTCTGGAGAAAGTAAGACCACTGCTCCAGAAAGTGGCGGTTGCTGCCTAATGCGGCGTGATGCCACCAGAATATGTCAAACACCACTCGGCGCGAAGGTCGACCAATACGCGGCACTTTGTACGCGATCGGCCGACCTCGCCCCCGGTGACGTTGAGGTTCTCCTCATCACGAGCCGAGATACCGGCCGTTGGGTAATACCCAAAGGTTGGCCGATGAGTAAGAAGAAGCCGCATCAGGTTGCTAAACAGGAAGCGTGGGAAGAGGCAGGGGTCAGAGGGCGTGTCAGCAAGTTGCCTCTTGGCCACTACACCTACGATAAGAAGATCTCTCTGGATGAGGTTCTTCCCTGTCTCGTTCAGGTTTATCTGCTGATGGTTTCGGAGGTCGAAGACGAGTTCCCTGAGAAGGGCCAACGCCGCAAAAGGTGGTGTTCACCAGCGGATGCCGCTCTGGCAGTAAATGAACCCGGACTCCAGCAGCTTCTCTTCAATTTGGGCGGCCAGAACGCCGACGTTTAGCGTCGCCGGCCAGTCGGAACTTCTGACAATCTCAGCGAGCGACGCGATCGAGGATACTATGGATATCAATCTGTTGAGAAAGACCCCGGATTTGAGAGGGGTTGCGGACATTCGACTGGTGACGCTCGAGGATGGTCCCGCGCGAGGTCAAAGACTACTCATTGCCCGGAACGCGAAGGGGATTTCATTCGAGATTGCCGTCGACAGAGGATTTGATGTCTCCAGTCTTTCTTTCAAGGGCGTGAACATCGGCTGGAATTCGCCGGCACAAATGCGGTTTCCTCCGTCTGATCCCGGCTCGGAGGACGGGTGGGGGTTCCTGCGCAACTTCGATGGCTTCATGGTGACCTGCGGACTTGACCACGTCAGCCGCCCGCGCGAAACGGATATTTCGCACTACGGACACCCCCATCTTAAAACGAGAAAAATGCCGCAGCACGGTAGGATCTCCACCGAGAAAGCGCGGTTGGTGGGATATGGGGTCGACCAGGGCAGCGAGGAAATCTTTTGTGAGGGCATCGTCAGGCAGGCAAGTGTATTTGGTGAGACACTCGAATTGCGGCGGCGCGTAACACTTGGGATATTTGCCTCTGAAATAGTGATCGATGATGTGGTTACCAATCGAGGCTTCGTCCCGTCCCATCACGCGATGATCTACCACCTGAATTTGGGGTATCCGTTTCTTGATGAGAACCTGGAGTTCACAGGTCTACCTGAACTTCTCGCGGCAAAAATGCTGGTTGAGCAACCTCTGCCAAATGACAAATACGGTGAGCGCGTGGATTCTGTAGATAGTCGCGATATTCCCTGGTCCGATCCCATCATGCTCTCAAACCCGGCGCTCGATGTATCTGTGGGCTTATCGTTCAGCCGAACGCACCTGAACAGGCTGGCGATCTGGCGAGCGTATCAATCAGGTATGTACGCCCTTGGCGTCGAGCCTCGTACCGACATCGCAGAAGACCGTCCACTCCTGCAGCCGGGGGAGAGCTGCAACTATACGATCGGATTGGTGTTTGGCTCCTATGAGGGCGCTTGAAGCTTGGCGACAGTGACGACCTTTTCCTCGAGCTGAAACCATCCGCGTGAAAAAGAGGAGGGGCGCCTCAAAGTCATGCCCGGTCTGATCAACCATGTCGTCTCGTGGGCATAGTCCCCGGCATCGGTTCTTCCAAAAATTTTACGGAAGTGGTCGCACAAAATTCCGGACATCGCAGCGGGTCGAAAAGATAGTCTTTATCACCGCGCTTTGCCATGCTGCATCTCAGTTGAAGGGAATTTGCTAGACACGAGGACGGAACCAGACGAACGTGAAGAATAACACAGCGAATGGCTTGGTTCCATCCTCGACGGGCAGATTGAGGTCCACGGTGACAAGCGCCTGACAAATAAACTGGCAATCGCCAAATTGTTTCCCAGCGTTCACTGAAATCGACTTACCGCACCTCTGCAGCAGCGGCAGGATATATGGCAGTGTAAACTCCATTTTCGAACGCGGTTCAGGGCACCTACGATTATCGAAAAAGGATAACGGCTGCAGGAATATATATGACTATGAAAAGTGCGGGCGTTGTGGCCTTACTGGGTGTGAAATCGCCGTCAGTTTTTGAACTTACTGAACACGTGTTTATGGCATTTAGTATAGCCGTATGCGGGATTTCCGCCTTCCGTTTTGTCAGCGGGAAGCCGCGAGACAGTGGAATGACCCGTACTGCAATCTGAGCCTATGAAAGAAACACAAAATCAATCAGCGAGAGAGAAACTTTTGTTTCTCTGAATCAAAAGCGGACCGAGGCAATCATGCCATTTTATCGACTTTGAGCCTGAATTGAAGTTTATTCGCATCAACGAGTAAATACTTTAATGGTGATTGTAAGACGAAATAGGTTAGGCCCGTCATGAATACCTAACAGGTCCCACTAGAAGGCATCTTGATTTAATAAAATTGCTCATAATTCAGTTAAGAGCGCGACGATGTATTATGTACCGATAAGACCGTAAATTATTCTGGGCAATTGTCGAATGAAATTATTTCGAATTTTATCTGCTGAAATAATTTCGCAATACATTATAATATAAGATAAATGTCTGAAAACAATACATAGTCCCATGTCAAATTACAAAGCAAGTGAACGGTGCATACGGCCGAATATGTCCGATCTTATTTGATATTTGAATTTAAAGTACTCAGTATTCAGAAATACTTCAATAACTGTGCGCATTCGTCAACAAAAAATTACGAAGCCTACTCCTCTTCAGAATCGTAGATGTCAAGGTGAGGTGCCTGCACGTCGACCCTACGTTTGACGCCAGCGCTCTTCCAAGCAAGTAAAGCCATGTCGTCCTCTGAGCGGTCGGAAATTACCAAATCTGGAAGATCATGCAGCAGGGGTATACCAGGCGTTCCTTGGCGACAGCGGATGTAATGGCGAAGGTCGGTGTCCCATGCTTCCTCTCTACCGGTGAAAAACTCGTTATGGAATTGCAACCTTTTTCCTTGTGTCACAGCACTAAAATCGTAACTTCGGGTACCGGTCGAGAGTTTTAGGTTTGGTCTCGCTTCCTTTATATCGCGATCAAACTTTACATAGTAAGCCAAACGCGTGCTCGCTTCGCTAGCCCTGTACGCGAGTCTTTCGTCTTCAGTTGCCGCGTCTTCTAAAGTGTCTTCAGAAACGTAGGACAGCATAGTTTGAACAGCAAAAATGCAAATGTCTTGGGCGAGGACGGAATCAATCCAATATTTTGCAGCCCCATATATTTCATCAACAGTCGGATGAGAATGCCCCAGATCCCTTGCGATCCGAACCATTTCCATTGGAAAAAGCATAGGCATGAGGGGCACAGTCTGCCTCCATCGAGGTTCCGGATCTGCACTCTCTACCAGTTGCACAAAGTGATCCCCATCAATGTACTTGAAGGTGTAGAATAGAAGAGCAACCTTGCCAAAATACGCCGACCTATAGCTTAACCAGGCCACGATGAGATGAGCTTCGTCATCGCGGCCGTCGAGAATGAAGGTTGCGTCCGGATTCACCTGAATCGCGCTGTCGAGGATATCTTCAAGAGTGCTTATAGTCTGGTCAGTAACCCTGTAGTTTGTCTCAGAGATCTTACCGTTCTCGATCTCGCGTATGATGACTGGTCGTCCAACGATCTGATGGGACAAAAATTTGCGAACCGGCTTATCCTCATCTAAAGCAGCAACACGAAATACATTGAATTCGTGAGCGACGATTGGAACGCCGTCCGCCGTGAGCGCAATGTCAATTTCACAAAGGTTTCTATGCCCCTCTCCAATCGCGGACAAAATAGCTGTTTTCGTACATTCTTGAATTCCCTTTCCCAAGTTAAACATGCCTCTGTGCTCAACAACCTGAACATCGAGTTTCTCGTCAAGCTTCTGGAGCAGATTTGGCGTCGAGTAACGTGCCAGCACTTCAGAGACACTTGTTCCAGCGGGGAGATCCCACTCTAGTTCCCACATCGGCCAGTTGGTATCACTCCGTCGTCTCGGCTTCCTCTGAGAAAGCACCTGCAGGTAAGTTAATGTTGAGGACTCACAGAAAAATAATAAAAAAAGAAAAATGCCTGCTCTACCTCCATTGTTTATGCCGCTATTTTCTTAAATTGACTAGATAATATTAATAGTCTGCATACCGAATATATTTATAGATAGCTTTACCTGTCTTATTGACGTAAGCGCTTACGTTATTAACTCTGGGTTCTAACCAATCGACAGGTGGGCCAGTAGCATTACGGCGGCGGCAGGATATATTCAAATGTAAATGGCGTGATGTTCGGGAATTTTACATGGCACATCAATGAGCATGGTGGTTGATACAGAGCAAAAACTAACTATGCAATAGGCGTAGTAAATTGCAAATTCTTTACAGAAATATGCATCACATGAATCGAAATATTATAACTCATTGCATTGATAAAGCGATAAAATGAAATACTTCCTCCGATGATTGTGATTTGAAATGCCTAAATTAGCATCGAGATGGGGAGTAGGTGAGAATTACGCGAACGTTAAAATTGTTTGGCCGAACATCACGCCTTTGTCGGCGATTTCAATAAGATGCGTGTCCCACTTGTAGAAAGTCTTAATAACAATCAATATTTTAATAGGGTAAAAAGACGAAATACTTCGGTGCTCATTTTAAAATTAGTTAATTTAAATCAATCCCGTGATTGATGATTTTGAGTACCAATAATACGGCCACCGAAGCCCATTTAATTATGAGATATAACTGAATTTATATTCAAAAATCAGTCACTAATTCGAGATGTATGACAGTCAGCCGATATTCAACATTATCGACAGCTCGAATCTACAAGACCGGCGTGAACTTAAACTCGTTCTAATTCACACCGCGAATGCTCGCCGCAGTTTTGCACAAAAAAGTCTCATAGCTGCTCAACGCTCGTGGATAAATTTAATCACTAATACTGATGTTCCCATTGATCCACCTAAAGACAAAGTGGTCAAGCGCTTTTGCGAAGTTGCGGGCTGCCCAGGTCCAACAGATATACCCAATGTATCTTTGATGTACGTTTATTGCTCGTTTCAAGAAATGCGAGAGTATGCACAGAAGCGATTTTATGACGGCGCTTCCGACGGAGGCGCAGTTATCTCCACCGTCCCACCCTATGCCGAAGGGATAACAAAACAAACTATGAGGTTGTGGCAGAAAAATGTTTATCAAAATACAAGCAACGAGACACATGATTTGGATGCTTACATTGCTTTTCTTCCGAGTACGTCGCTTCAAAATCCGATTTTCTCGCATATGAAGATCGGCGGCAATAGCTTCTTAGCGCCATCCCGGATTGGTCCTTTCTGTGTTGAAATAATCGCGGTCGGCAAGACTCTCTTTCAGGATAACGGGCTGAAAAAGGAGCCCAAGATGTGGTGTGATATGGCTTTCACTTCCTTGTGGAAGCGTTTGGTCTAACGTGCAGAGGTGTGTTGGCGGGGATGAAGCAAGGGTGTCCGTTTGTAACAAAATGTAACGATCCCACCTAAGTATAAAATTATGTAGTCAGCATTAATATAATCATTTTGTTTCCAATATGTAATACGATTTCCGATGTTGTTATTGCTGCCGTTATGTAAGCGTTGTCACAACATGATGCCGTATGACTTTCTCTTCATCATGGACGAAGTAATATGTTTATCATAATTCGTTTTATATCGTCCGTTATTGAAATGTAAGTTCTGAAGCTCGGTTAATTCAATTCAAATCTAGATTGACGACACGAATGATTTAAAAATGATTACAGGTAGTGGATATTAATAAGACATAATAATCGCCATTATAAAATGGCGATATCATTTTATAATGGAATAACACATTTATTAGTACAAGGATAATACGTAGAAATACGTTAAAAATATGAGGTTACATAGGTAGATATATTGTCGTGTATGAAACACGAAGTGAGATATTGTATGTGATACATAAATGGTGATATAGATAGTTAACTCGTCGGTCCATATGCTACCACGGGATAGTAGGTTGCTGAGTCATGGCATCTTAGATAACTCTTCCCTAATTCTTTTCCGACGTACAGGAATAAGCTGCTTGGAAAAACGGCGATATAGAAAGTTGCGTCAATTAACTTCTCCTTCATTTCAGCTGGCGGCATGCGAACGAAGCATAGTTCTTCCTTCGCATGAATCAGGAATTGGGTATTATCAATTCGGGTTTTGAGTACGTCTGAGGGGTAAATATTCCGCAGTTCGCGTCTGAGTACCTCTGCGCCGTAGATGTACAGCAGTCCTTTCTCGGTATTGATTACCTCTCCGGATTCCAGAACTGAAGATTTACCATAAGTGTTGATAAAGTTTTCGGATGCCCATTGTAGATCGTGAGAAGCCAACGGAATATCTGAGAAGTTCATGATGTGAGGTTTCTTTGTGTGAGACAAGCTAATATTGGTGCCCTTTATATAAGCTGGCCTTGCGTGATCCGTGCCTACGGTTTCGGGGAGCATCGATTTTAAAGCTTGAACTATTTTCATCCAAAAAAGGCGATCAACCGCTAGTCACGCTTGGCGGATTTTGCGCTGGCTGAAATTGCTGACTTTTCGTAAGGCCGCGCATATCTGTGTGCCAAGTGGGCCGTCGATAGCGTAAAATAATGACTAATAATGATGTGGTTGTGACAGGTGCATCCACATTCAAAGGTGGGTCATGTTCCGTCACATCTATCCTCACGCGGCGCTTCATTTCAAAAAAGCCGCGAATTTCATAATGCAGATTTGAGAAATTTGTAACGGATCGCGGAACGCGGATCATAGATATACAGATTGATTTTAATACATTAGGCCGATGTTATATTATGTAATCCCATTAGTTATCCTTTTAACTGAATAAAATTTCATTTTTTAGGAATTTGTTTCATTTAAATCCGAATACGCATTATCATTCTACGAATCTACATATTGCTAAAAAGGCTATATTTCATTTTCAATGATGAGGTTGTTTATCTATCATGGATTTACAGAGAGTTTTATTGTTACATCAAGCCGATGTGTTTAAGAAATATTCATTTCAGATTATTTATTTTTCCAGAACATAATTTCTCCTTGTCTATGGACGCAACACATGATTGTATATCAACAATCTAAAGAATTGTAAAAACGGACAAGATAGAAGGTTTAATTAGGTAAACCGGGACGATATCGGAATCCAATGGCTTCTTCCAATGCCCCCCCTATTGCTAACAGACGTTGGTCTGAACCCGCTAGTCCATCGATCTCCATTCCAACGGGCAAGCGATCAGGTGTAAGGCAAACAGGAATGCTTAAGCCAGGTAGACCTGCGTTGCTGCTTGGGTCCACATTTCGCACGTAGATCTTGAATGTGTCCATCATCGAGCCATTGTGTATAACTGAGGAATCGTGGCCTATGGGTCTGGCCACCAAGGGTGCAGTTGGGAAGAGAATTGCATCTAATCTATTAAGTCGGAAGTAGTTGCGATAGGTGGCTTGAAGCCTTGGTCTGAAGGAATGACGGGCCAGTTCATATTCAGCTCTGGAAACTTGATGTCCATCAATTTGCGCATTGACAATGTTGGCTACATCAGGGCTGCGAATTCCTTTGATCACGTCAGAAAAAGAAATGGTTTTTACAAAGTCATCGAGATACTGTCTTAGAGCGTGTGGAAATTCATAGAGTGCAATTGGTAAACTGGCCCCACTGTTTAGTTCTTCTAGGTGAGGAATGTTGGCTTCAACAAAAGTTACGCCTTTGTTTGCTAGCTGGCGAATTGTAGTTTCAGCTGCTAGGCCCACATCAGCATCAAGGTCATCATAAAAGTAGGTTATAGGAAGGCCGATCCTTAGCCCCCTCAGCGGTATCGGTGGCATTCTCGCCGGTGTGCCGGAAATTATCTCGTCGAGGATTACAACGTCGGCTACGCACTGCGCTATGATTCCGGGAGTGTCTCGGGTAGGGCTAACCGGTATTATCCGATCTCCCGGATATCGACCAAGCGTCGGTCGAAATCCTACTACCCCACATAGGGCTGAGGGAAGGCGAACAGATGCCCCGGTATCGGTGCCTATGCCGCCCAACATTAATCGGCTTGCCACCGCAGCCGCCACACCACCGCTTGACCCTCCTGGTATCAGACTTGGATTCCACGGGTTCCGAACCGCCCCGGTGGCATAGTTGTTACTCGTAATTCCAAACGATAACTCATGCATGTTTCCCGAGGCACCCGGCAGTGCTCCAGCTGAAAAAAGTCTTTCTGCGACGCGGGATGGTATCTTTGGCAAGTGGTTTATCAGCGCCGGCGTAGCAGCGCTTGCAGGAAATATGCCGGTCGCGATGTTCGCCTTAAAACAGAGTGGAATGCCGCAAAGACCTACTCCGGCGTTTCCATGGCGATCAATTTGTTTTGCGCTTCGCCGCAAGCCATCCCAGTCTGTAGCCAGAAGGGCGTTTAATGATTTTGCAGCTTCACAACGCGCTATCAGAGTCTCCACTAGTTCTAGGCAGGAGTATTCCTTCCGTCTGATGCGTTCTAGGGTTTGTGCTAACGAGGTAATGGCCACCATCTTTCTGAGTTGGGGATTTCAAACCCATTTCAGACAAAATAAATATACCAAGCTTGGGCCCAAATTGCGCGATTATTGGTGGGAATTCAGCAATTACGGCGTGTGATACGAATGATTGTAGGCACTAAGGTCGCTTTTTCAAACGCAAACAGTATTGTATCAATTGTCAATCAATATTCAACTTGATTGAGCAGCGAGGTGGACCAGAGTGAATATCATATTAAAAAAAAGCCCAAATTGTCGCTTTCCATTGGCATGTCAACGAACAGTATGTTCCCCGATTTTCAACTTAAATAGAAACAGTTGATGTCGTTGGTTATCTACACAGAGACGAATCTTTTCTAGCAATGTCAGCTTCAGCTCTCTTTGATAACCAGTGCGATCATTTCTCTACCAAAATGGTGGATCTGATAATGGTCGATAAAGCTGATGAAATGGACCGGAGGGTTTCCGATGCCTTCTTAGAACGAGAAGTTTCCAGGGGAAGGAGGATTACTCAAATCTCCACCGAGTGCAGCGCTGGGTTAGCTTGCAAAAGGCTGGCCGACGGTCGCTTTCCCGAGATCTCAGATGGGCGAAAGATAGCAGTTCTCTCCGCTTACATCTATGTTGGCAAGGAAATTCTGGCGCGGATACTTGAATCGGAACCTTGGGCGCGAGCAACAGTCAGTGGCCTCATTGCCATCGACCTTGCACCATTTTGCATGGATTTCTCCGAAGCACAACTTCTCCAAACCCTGTTTTTGCTGAGCGGTAAAAGATGTGCACCCAGCGATCTTAGTCATTTCGTGGCCATTTCAATCTCTAAGACTGCCCGCGTTCGAACCCTGCAAATGCCGCTGTATGAGAAAGGCACGATGAAACGCGTTACCGGGTTTACCATGACCCTTGAAGAGGCCGTGCCATTTGACATGGTCGCTTATGGTCGAAACCTGATGCTGAAGGCTTCGTCAGGTTCCTTTCCAACAATCGACTTGCTCTATGACTACAGACCGTTTTTTGACCAATGTTTCGATAGTGGACGGATCGGCTTCTTTCCGGAAGATGTTCCTAAGCCTAAAGTGGCGGTCATTGGCGCTGGCATTTCCGGACTCGTGGTGGCAAGCGAACTGCTTCATGCTGGGGTAGACGATGTTACAATATATGAAGCAAGTGATCGGGTCGGAGGCAAGCTTTGGTCACATGTTTTCAAGGACGCTCCCAGCGTCGTGGCCGAAATGGGGGCGATGCGATTTCCTCCTGCTGCATCCTGCTTGTTTTTCTTCCTCGAGCGGTACGGCCTGTCTTCGATGAGGCCGTTCCCAAATCCCGGCACAGTCGACACTAACTTGGTCTACCAAGGCGTCCGGTACATGTGGAACGCCGGGCAGCAGCCACCGGAGCTGTTCCATCGCGTTTACAACGGTTGGCGTGCGTTCTTGAAGGACGGTTTCCATGAGGGAGATATTGTGTTGGCTTCGCCTGTCGCAATTACTCAGGCCTTGAAATCAGGAGACATTAGGCGGGCTCGTGACTCCTGGCAAATTTGGTTGAACCGTTTCGGGAGGGAGTCCTTCTCTTCCGCGATAGAGAGGATCTTTCTGGGCACGCATCCTCCTGGTGGTGAAACATGGAGTTTCCCTCATGATTGGGACCTATTCAAGCTAATGGGAATAGGATCTGGCGGGTTTGGTCCTGTTTTTGAAAGCGGGTTTATTGAGATCCTTCGCTTGGTCGTAAACGAATATGAAGAAAATCAGTGGATGTGCTCTGAGGGAATCTCAGAACTTCCTCGTCGAATAGCCTCTCAAGTGGTTAACGGTGTGTCTGTAAGTCAGCGTATACGCCATGTTCAAGTCAGGGCGATTGAGAAGGAAGAGACAAAAATAAAGATAACGCTTAAGAGCAGGATATCTGAACTTTATGATAAGGTGGTGGTGACATCTGGACTCGCAAATATCCAACTAAGGCATTGTCTGACATACGATACCACCATTTTTCGTGCACCAGTGAACCAAGCGGTTGATAACAGCCACATGACTGGCTCGTCAAAACTCTTCTTGCTGACTGAACGAAAATTTTGGTTAGACCATATCCTCCCGTCCTGTGTCCTCATGGACGGCATCGCAAAAGCAGTGTACTGCCTGGACTATGAGCCGCAGGATCCGAATGGTAAAGGTCTGGTGCTCATCAGTTATACATGGGAGGACGACTCCCACAAGCTATTGGCGGTCCCCGACAAAGAAGAGCGATTATGTCTGCTGCGGCACGCGATTTCGAGATCTTTCCCGGCGTTTGCCGAGCATCTAGTTCCCGCCTGCGCTGATTACGACCAAAATGTTATTCAACATGATTGGCTTACAGACGAGAATGCCGGGGGAGCTTTCAAACTCAACCGGCGTGGCGAGGATTTTTATTCTGAAGAACTTTTCTTTCAGGCGCTGGACACGACTAATGATACCGGAGTTTACTTGGCGGGTTGCAGTTGTTCCTTCACGGGTGGATGGGTGGAGGGCGCTATTCAGACCGCGTGTAACGCCGTCTGTGCAATTATCCACAATTGTGGAGGCGTTTTAGCAAAGGGCAATCCTCTCGAACACTCTTGGAAGAGATATAACTACCGCATCAGAAATTAATCTATGGATCCTGTTACATGTATTGAACGTTTTATAAATTGCATATTAATGCAATCTGGATGTTTAACGAAGAATGTAATGGCGTAAAAAGATTTATTTTATTGTATTTATCTTTCATTATGTTGAAGTTCGCAATAATATGCTGCTGTAAAATTAAAAATTATATACTGCCGTATTTATTGAAATGGCGCTGTTATTTCAAAAATATAGTTGATTTTGTTGCAATGAAAACGACTGCACGAAGTAAATAATGGACGCCGTTGTTAAGAAATTGCTATCATATGTGCCTAACTATAGCGACATTTAAGTCAATTGTGAAATAGCCGCCCTTATTTTGACATCTCATCAAGTCAAATATTACAAAATATCGCACTCTGTCGCCAGCAATGATGTAATAAGCGCAGACAAATGGCAGTAAAGCGCGGAAAAACGTCCCCGAGTGACATGAATAGCTGCCTCTGTATTGCTGATTTAGTCCGCCTTATTTGACTTAAGGGTGCCCTCGTAAGTGACAAATTGCTTTCAAGGAGACAGCCATGCCCCACACTTTGTTGAAAAACAAGTTGCCCTTTGGGAGGCGGTAAAGCCAGTTGCTCTTCAATAATGAATTTCAAGGAGACAATATAACCGCCTCTGATAGTACACTTCTTTAGTCCAAGAACCAATTTGTATTCAAATACCGCAAAAAACCTATGGATCTGCATCTAATTTTCGGTCCAACTTGCACAGGAAAGACGTCGACCGCGATAGCTCTTGCCCAGCAGACAGGGCTTCCAGTCCTTTCGCTCGATCGGGTCCAATGCTGTCCTCAACTCTCCACCGGAAGCGGACGACCAACAGTGGAAGAACTGAAAGGAACGACCCGTCTATACCTTGATGATCGGCCTCTGGTGGAAGGTATCATTGCTGCCAAGCAAGCTCATGAAAGGCTTATCGAGGAGGTGTATAATTATGAGGCCGACGGCGGGCTTATTCTTGAGGGAGGATCTACCTCGTTGCTCAACCGCATGGCGCGAAACAGTTATTGGAGTGCAGATTTTCGTTGGCATATTATGCGCCACAAGTTAGCCGACCAGGAGACCTTCATGAAAGCGGCCAAGGCCAGAGTTAAGCAGATGTTGCACCCCACTGCAGGCCATTCTCTTATTCAAGAGTTGGTTAATCTTTGGAATGAGCCTCGGCTAAGGCCCATGCTGAAAGAGATCGATGGATATCGATATGCCATCTTGTTTGCTAGCCAGAACCAGATCACGCCCGATATGCTATTGCAGCTTGACGCAGATATGGAAGGTAAGTTGATTGATGGGATCGCTCAAGAGTATTTCATCCACGCGCGCCAACAGGAGCAGAAATTCCCTCGAGTTAACGCAGCCGCTTTCGACGGATTCGAAGGTCATCCGTTCGGAATGTATTAGGTTACGCCAGACCTTCGTCACAACTGTCTTCATCTGAATAAGATGTTCGCAATTGCTTTTAGCTTTGTCCCGTTGTGGCAGGGCGGCAAGTGCTCCAGACAATCCATCATGTCTTGGAACTTTATGCTGGCGAACAAGTCTTAAGTTTACACGGAAGTAGTATACTCCATTTTAAAAAATCTATGTATAAATGTCGCTACGGTGTAAAATAACCTATCGTAAGTGTGCGTGTTACGTATAAATTTTCTAAATGTCTCTTGTTTATTATCGAACGCAATAAGTTTTAAATATAGTGATATTTTACAGTATAAATACATCATTACAAGTCGTTTATGCTCCAGGGAACCTTTTCTATCATTTTCGTGCGACAAGTCACGGATATCCGTGAATGCGACAAAAACTGCGAAATTTGCGGGCAGTCTCTTCAGTTTGCCTATTAATATTTAGTTTGACACCAGCTGCTATCATTGCGGCCAAGCTCAGCTGTTCCTTTTCTAGAACGCTGGATCGAAAGAGCATGACTCGGCAAGGTTGGTTTGTACCATGTTTTTCTCATGGCAAAGATGATCAACTGCAGGGCGAACTCTCGGAACTTCAAAAGCTTATCGGGAAAAGTTTCAAACCGATCTACACACTAAGTCTGGCGACATCATCAATCCTGGCGGGGAATTTCTGTACGTTTATCTCGATGAAGAGAATTATCTGTTATGCCGGCAAGGAATGGTTTTAGTTTCAAATGCTTCAGATGGATTGCTTGCCACGACATTGGAGCCCTATTCCGACAGTTATACATTTCGGCAGGTGAGGGAGCAACTGCATGCCTTCAGCGGAAACGGTGGTCGGATCAACTACAGCAGAAATGAATATTCATCCTCGTACTTTCTAGCAATTCAGGCCAGCAACGAGTTCGAGCGCATAGGAGCCGTCCGGAACACTTTTGGTCAAAGCAAGGACGTTTGGAAAAGGAAAATGCCAAGCGCCAGCCAGCCGTTGGATTATCTTTTGATCGCTGTGGGCTGTTCAGCTTTCCTGCCGGAGGCTGCTCTTGAAGACGTGGAGTTAGATGGTGCAATCTAGTTTTTATGGTGCCGGGTATCGAAGTCTATGTCGGTTTAGTTGTTGCATCATAGAGGTGCTTGTAAAATCTTTTGTTAAATCAAGGAGTGTCAGAGAACTTTGTTGAATTAAGTATTAATGGATAAGACAATTGTGTTCGCTTGTAATTTTTGCCATGCTCATCCTGGCTGATAAATATTATATTTAATTCGTCTTCTTGTGTGATCGCGATGATAGTAAAAAGATTTACAAAATTATTTATAAACAGGTTTTAGCGGCATTGAGTAAAAATGTAATCTCGTATAGATTGTTACGAGGCTAGCTTCGAACACTTTTAGAAACACCCGTGATGGGTAGTGATGCTTGCCGAAAAAAAGCTGCTTTTAGAAGAGGATAACTTTTCGTTACTAGATGACATTGGAAACATGCAAAATAACAAAGAGCCAAGACACACTCAATCACATAGATTAGCCGACTTTATTAGGTGTCGTCGACGGGAATTATGCCGAAAGATCGCATGACCCTAAAGCAATGATCGGATAATTGATAAGGTTTCCGATCTGACACTCTCTTGGTTCCGCTTCACCAGCCTCGCCTTCATCGTCCACCTCATCGTCGCCAGCTCCTCCTTCCTCGATGTAATTTCCGCCCCGGGCATAGAAACCGTAGCTTTCATTGTTGATCACGTCGGTCGCAAACCGAACGAAGCAGTTGCTTAGCATGATCGCTAAAAAGAACTGATTTGTATGTCGGCCTTGATAGTAATTGACGAGGCCACCTCGATCGCACCGCTGCCGCAAAACTTGATTTAACCTGCGTGAATCCATCAACCATGGCGGTATTGTAGTTGCCACTGTTCCGAAGTTGGAGGAGTTGGACGGTAGGAGCCGACCCAAAGCGCATTGGCGTGCAATTTGTTCACGAAGGTAGACATAAACCATCTCTTGGCCAGAGAGGATGTACTCATCATCAAACTCACCAGGGCTAATCGCGGAAGGCTGGAAGTAGAGAATTCCGGGCAGTAAAGATCCGAAATCCCTTCTCGCCTGTTCCAAGCGGATCTCGACCTCGCCGGCGCTCAGGATGAGCGACAAATCTCGAACCTGCCAATTAGCTACCGTCATCTTAACAGAGCTGTATTTTTTGGATTTATTACAAAATACCTGCCGCTGGTAAATGTGAGCCGTTAGTTCTAATACTGACTAAGGAAGCCCTCTGACGTCATTGGTGACGGTTTGATGCCGTGTGAAAACACGAAAGATTGATAGCATGAATAGCGCGTTTGAATTTTCAGCTGCTGAGCCCCGACATGTTGTCGCAAAAATCGCCCTAGGCCCCCCAAACGATTTGTCGTTACTTCAAAATTCAAAAGGTACCGCTGAAATTATTCATTCAATGCGATGATTGCGTTTTCACAGTCCCTTTCAGCGTAATTGGTGGGGTGAGTATACAGCGAGCCCCGCATATAAGGCGGAAGGACCTGAGAAGGCTCATATCAGAAGAAATGGCAATGGAAATCAATGAGCTTCATTGGTCTGAGCAAAAATTGAAGGAACTCGGCGTGGCCATTACGCCAACTCTCGTACAAGATTCTCTTCAAGACTACTGGGAGAGCCAGTTCGATAAGAGACAGGTGAAGAAGTATCTTCAGTTTGATTCAATTCCTAACGGATGGCGAGAAGGCGTCCTGATAGGGTGCTTCAAAGACTATTCTGGTGTCAAGAATATCCACTTCTCTCCCTCTAATGAACAGAAAAATCTTCCTCTGAGGCACATCGACATTCTTCTCCGGCGTAAATCCACCGGCGAGCGACTACTGTCGCTAGAGGGAAAAGCTATATCCTTCGGCCGTACCGCGTGGTTTGCCCCCGCCTGTGTCGATTTGTTGCTAAAAGCCAAAGATAAAATTGAGGTCTTCCTGTTTGGAGCTGGAGAGCTTGGCCGTGAGATAGTCAGGGCCTTGAATGAAAATATTTCTTCTAGAATCAAAAAAATTTGGATATTAAGCAGAGGGACTTCGAACGAGCGCCTTGTCCGAGAGTTGGCGGACACTGTAAAAATTCCTCTTGCCGCCGTTTGGGAAACGTCCGCTCTTTCCGGAGCGGACCTTGTAATTATTGCTACCAGTTCACCACCTGCTTTTAATCCAGGAGATCTTGCACCGAAAGCTGTGACGCTCTCCCTTAGCATGGACGATGTTCCTCAGCGATATCTCGAATCTCTAATCGAGGCTAAAGCACCAATAATCTGCGACGACATGCTTGCTATGGAGGAGCGAAACGTGAACGCTCTAGCACTGCTTTTCTCAAGAAAAGGCCAGAAGTTGAGCGAAGTTGGACCAAGCGTCGGTGTGAAGCACTACTCCGCAATACGGGCGGACAAGTCTCTTTTTGATGCTATATCCGCTCGCGGGGGACCGGCGCACTTCACCACTGTGGGACTTGCTAGTATGGATATTGCCGTCGCCGCTCACATCTATGAAAAGATGATCGCCCTGCCCAACTAAGTGGCTTACCCAATGCACGGATGTTTCTATGTTTAAAATATCTAATATTGTTTCAATAAGTGCCGTGTGTATTGTATCTTTTCTATATTTCTGTCATCTTTAATAAAATTTTGCATGTTATTATATTAGGAAGTGGGGGCGATTCGCAATCGCGCAACTTTCAGATAAAGCATTATGTCGGATTATTCTGAATCAATATAATGTACTGAAAATAATAAACTCAAAAATGATAATAATATCATTTAAAAACTTAAAAACGCTTAAACTCATACTATATTGATAGCATCGCGTAAACCACAAGCTTCGATCGCTCAGGGAATTCGCTCGTCCCTCAATCGCGAGATCTCAAGAGGGTATGGTATGATGGCTTTGCATGTCGAAATCGTGTAGAAGCATCGCACAAGGGATTGTTCCTAGAACTCGCGATACTCATGTTGCGTATTGGAGGACGTTGACTGCTTTGGCTCGCCAGAGACCCACTTGTCGGGTGCTTGGTAGATGGAGAGGTTGTTTGTGATCGTCGGTGGGCCAACCTGACGGGCTGTCTTTGTTTCGCAAGGTGCACTAATCTTTTCGTGCGTCAACGACCCACTCACTGTAACGGTCCCATAATATCCGAACACGGTCTCCCACTTAACAAGTGTGCGAGGTAATGTGCCCATCATGACTAGTCACAAATCCAAAGATAGAAGTCCTGCGCGCAAACCAAAGATGCTAGTGGCAGTGACGTTCGCAAACAAAATTGCTCGTGTCGCTTGGGCGTTGATAGCTCGCGGCGGGGTGTATGAATCTCCAGCTACCGTCTGACTGCGGCGGCTGGAATGTCGGCATGCGGGTGATCTAAGCGGAGGTTTATGGGGCGAAAGTTGAGAGTGACGGGATCGGAAACCCAGTTAAAAACCACGTGCCCCGAGCACGCCTGTCCGATATGGGCCGAATCCCCGCACGAACCGTAATGGCCAGCATCTAAAGCGATGCACTTCAGCAGGCCGGACACACGACGGAACTCATCCGCATGCTCATGACCGAAGAAAAAATCACTTGCATTCCGAGAGGTGTTCACGCACGGTGTTTATGGGGCAACTCCACTCACGCACACGTTGTATGCACAACTATAACCTCCAAACCTGGCCGCGGGTATGTGTGCCGACACACGGTATCGCCGACCACTTGGATCATAAATCCCCGACCAAATTATTAATCAGCGACAGCAAACGAAACACGATTCTAAGGATGGTTTAGCGCGGTTCTTGGTTCGATGATAGCGCTTCGCCTGCGCTGACCGCTACGTCCATTACCTTTGTAAGCGCATAAGCATCGCATTGATTGCTTGGGTAGAGCGTCTTTGGATTCGCACCTATACATTTTAAGAGACCAACTTAATCAACAAATTAATGTTTGGCAGGATATATTGGGATGTCAAATTTGTACGTCTCTCACGAGATAATACTATTTGATTGTTGATTTGTTTGTAACTTGTGTTGAGTGCACCTAAACTGCACCCCAATTCGACCGGACGGTATGCATAAGGGCATAAGCAGAGAGGCACAGGCGTGGGTATCGGTGGCATCCGCAGTCTCGGAGCGCGAGGTGCGGGGTTCGCCGTATAGGCGCGGGAAGATCCTGATGTCCATCTGTACTGACAGGCGGCCCGATCTACCCATGAACTGCCAACTGGTTGTTTGACGAGAGCTACTGCAGCGGTATGAACCGCACCGGGTCTGCCGGAGGCCGTTTCGTTTAAGTTATGCGGCCATGGCTGGTTCGTCCAGCATGGCGTAATACCGGTCCTCGGCTTCGGCTGGCGGTATATTCCCGATAGGCTCGAGAAGCCTTCGATGATTGAACCAATCGACCCATTCCAAGGTGGCGAATTCCACCGCCTCGAAGCTGCGCCATGGTCCACGCCGATGAATGACTTCGGCCTTGTAGAGTCCGTTGATCGTCTCAGCGAGGGCGTTGTCGTAACTGTCGCCGACGCTTCCGACAGACGGCTCGATGCCAGCTTCTGCCAATCGCTCGGAATACCGTAAGCCCACGGTGAAGGCCGTCTTGCGATGACGGCCTTCTGACTGCCAGTCCTAGTGGTAACACTAGGAGTAGTCATATGACGAAGCATGCAATTGAGGTGATCACGTCCGTAGAGCGCCGTCGGCGCTGGTCACGAGAAGACAAAGAGCGCCTGGTCGCTGCCTGCTTTGAGCCAGACGCGGTCATCTCCGAGATTGCCCGCGCGGCTGGTATCCATGTCAGCCAGTTGTTTCGTTGGCGCAAAGAGCTGTGCCGGCTCGACGAGCCGCAGACCGAGACGGGAACCGTGTTCGTGCCGGTGATCGTGTCCGAGGCCATTTCATCAGTCTCTCCCATTCAGCCGGGAGCGCCGACCACACCCCATCCTCGTCGGAAGCGCAGCGATGTGACAATCGAGCTTGGACGGGGTCGGCGCGTGCGCGTGGATAGCGACATCGATACCGAGGCGCTCGGCCGCATACTCGACTGTGTGCTGGGGCTGCGATGATCCCGGTTCCTGTTGGCGTGAAGGTCTGGCTGGCCACGGGCTATACGGACATGCGCAAGGGCTTCCCCGGTCTGTCTTTGATGGTGCAGGAGGCGCTGAAGCGTGACCCGATGTGTGGACACCTGTTCGTATTCCGCGGCCGCGGCGGTGGCCTGATCAAGGTGATCTGGCATGACGGCCAAGGCGCTTGCCTGTTCACGAAGAAGCTGGAGCGTGGCCGCTTCATCTGGCCATCTGCGGCCGATGGCACGGTGGTGATCACACCTGCGCAGCTCGGTTATCTGCTGGAAGGTATCGACTGGCGGATGCCGCAAAAGACCTGGCGGCCGACGTCGGCCGGATGAGCAAAAACACTGGAATGATGGGGTCAAATATGATTCCATCCTGTCATGAGCGACGCGACCGAAGAGCTTCCGGACGACCTTGCCAGTGCCCTCGCATTGCTGGCCCAGGAACGCGCTCGACGTGTTGCAGCCGAAGCAGAAGCGGCAACCGCCAAGGCAGAAGCCGCCAGTGCAAAGGCACTCGTATCGCATTCCGAAGCGCTGATCGCTCGGCTGAAGCTGGAGATCGACAAGGTTCGCCGTGAACTCTACGGCAGCCGGTCCGAGCGTAAGGCGCGGCTCCTGGAGCAGATGGAACTGCAACTCGAGGAATTGGAAGCGGACGCCGGTGAAGATGAACTGGCCGCGGAGATCGCAGCCAAAGCTTCAACCGTCAAAGCCTTCGAGCGCAGGCGTCCGTCACGCAAGCCCTTTCCCGAACATCTGCCACGCGAGCGCATCGTCATCGCCGCTCCCGCCAATTGCGCCTGCTGCGGATCGGCCAAATTGTCGAAGCTTGGCGAGGACATCACCGAGACCCTGGAGGTCATCCCGCGCCAGTGGAAGGTCATCCAGACGGTACGGGAGAAGTTTACCTGTCGCGAGTGCGAGAAGATCACGCAGCCACCAGCACCCTTCCATGTAACGCCACGCGGCTTTGCCGGGCCAAACCTGCTGGCGATGATCCTGTTCGAGAAGTTTGCCCAGCACCAGCCGCTCAATCGTCAAAGCGAACGCTATGCTCGCGAGGGCGTCGACCTTAGTTTATCGACGCTTGCAGATCAGGTCGGAGCTTGCGCCGCGACGTTGAAGCCACTTCATTCTCTGATCGAAGCGCATGTCCTTGCCGCCGAACGTCTGCACGGCGACGACACGACCGTGCCAATCCTGGCCAAGGGAAAGACAGATACGGGCCGCATTTGGACCTATGTCCGGGATGATCGGCCGTTCGGAGGCCTCTCACCGCCGGCAGCCCTTTACTATGCCTCGCGCGATCGACGGCAGGAGCATCCGGAACGCCACCTGAAGACCTTCACCGGTATTCTGCAGGCGGACGCCTATGGCGGCTACAATCCGCTGTTCAAGGGCGATCGCGATCCAAATCCGCTAAGACAGGCGTTTTGTTGGGCACACGCGCGTCGCAAGTTCTTCGTGCTCGCAGACATTAATGCGAACGCCAAGCGTGGAAAGAACGCCGCGCCGATCTCGCCTATGGCGCTCGAAGCCGTCAAACGGATCGACGGCCTGTTCGATATCGAGCGGGAGATCAACGGGCTTACGGCCGATCAACGCCTGGAACGTCGCCGCAAGGAAAGCCTGCCGCTCGTCGACAGTCTGCAGGCCTGGCTTCAAACCGAGCGTGCAAAACTGTCGCGCAGTTCTCCGGTCGCCGAGGCGATCGATTACATGCTCAAGCGTTGGGATGGCTTCACGTCATTCCTGGAGGATGGCCGGATTTGCCTCACGAACAACGCCGCGGAGCGAGCCCTGCGAGGCTTCGCACTCGGTAGGAAGTCCTGGCTCTTCGCCGGATCAGACCGCGGCGCGGATCGTGCAGCCTTCATGGCCACGTTGATCATGACGGCAAAGCTCAACGACATCGATCCGCAGGCGTGGCTGGCCGACGTTCTTGCCCGCATCGCCGACACGCCGATTATCAGGCTGGAGCAGTTGCTTCCGTGGAATTGGATGCCGCCGACCGTCAACGCTCAAGCTGCCTGACCTGTGGTCTTTACCGGAGGCTTACGGAATACCGAATGGACACGTATTGAACGCCGCGATCCGAGTGATGCACGAGGCCGCTGCCATGAGCGGGACGCCGATCATGAAGTGCCTGCTCCAGCGCATCGAGGACGAAGCTCGCATGTGCTGTCCGGCTTGCCCGCCAGCCGACGATGCGACGAGCGAAGACGTCGATGACAAAGGCCACGTAGACGAAACCCTGCCAGGTGGCGACATATGTGAAATCTGAAACCCACAGCCTGTTTGGTGCTGGGGCTTTGAACTGGCGGTTCACCCGGTCAAGCGGGCTCGGAGCCGTCTTGTCCGAGAACGTCGTGCGGATCGGCTTTCCCCGAATGATGCCCTGCAGGCTCATTGACCTCATAAGCCTGGCGACACTGCAGCGGGCGACGTCAAAGCCTTCACGCTTCAATTGCCGCCAGACCTTGCGAACGCCATAGACGCGGAAGTTCTGTTCGAAGAGACGCCGTATCTCGATCTTCAGGCCGATATCGCTGCGGGCGCGGATCGACAGGCGATCCACGTCCAGACGTTTGGCGACATTCTCGTAGTAGGTTGACGGGGCGATCGGCAGCAGTCTGCAGATCGGCTCGACCCCGAACACACCACGGTGTTCGTCGATGAACGAAATCATCGCTTGAAGGGGCGGTCGAGCTCCGCCATGGCGAAATAGGCCGAAGCTTTGCGCAAAATCTCGTTGGCCTGACGAAGCTCACGGTTCTCCCGCTCGAGAGCCTTCATCTTCTCGGCGACATCGCTCGGCAGGCCTGCTCTTTTGCCACTATCGACCTCGGTCTTCTTGACCCATTCGTGCAGCGTGGCTGGCGAGCAGCCAATCTTGGCGGCGATAGATGAAACGGCAGCCCAGCGGGATGGATGCTCGGCTTCGTGGTCCAGCACCATACGGATGGCACGGGTGCGGACTTCAGGTGAAAACTTGTTCGTTGTCTTGCTCATGGTGGCTCCACTTTCTCAGAAATTGGAGCCTCCGGCAAACCCGGCGCGGTTCACCTCGGCCTTGTAGAGACCGTTGATCGTTTCGGCGAGGGCATTGTCATAACTGTCGCCGACACTTCCGACAGACGGCTCGATGCTAGCTTCTGCCAGCCGCTCGGAATACCGGATGGACACGTATTGAACGCCCCTGTCCGAATGGTGCACAAGCCCGCCGCCCTGAACCGGACGCCGATCATGAAGTGCCTGTTCAAGGGCATCGAGGACAACCCGGTGCGGTTCAGTATGACGCTTTGGCCAGCCGTGTGGGAGCTCGCTTCGCTTAACAGGCAGACCATCAACTTTGCGGCTGAAATAACGGTTCGGTCCTCATAGTGGCGTCCAATAACGGAGATGCCTACAGGCATTCCATAACTGCCTTGCCAACGATCAAGGCACCCGCACCGCGGAGTATATCGACACATGCTGAATCCGTGCCTCGAGAAACACCCTTGTATCTAGGCGTGCCGCATCCCGTCGGCATGCCTTTCGTCGCGATGATGTCTTTAACCGCGATGGTGACACCCTTCAGCGGACCGCCACGTGTCCCCGCGTCCAGCTCTGCTGCCTGCTGCCGAAGAAGGTACGGTTCAAAGAACTCCATCGCTTGAGGCTCAGGCTCTCCAGCCATGATTGCTGCAATTGTTGCCTCGGCGATATCGGAAGCGGTGCGAGTGCCCGACTCTACATACTTCGCGATACTCGTCGCCGTCATGTCGTCGGGCATGGTGTCTCGTTCGTGGAACATCTTGGCTTTCAAATTAGAGAAAGTGCCCCCGAAGACGCGAATGGATCGGGGGCGGATTTGTTAAGTCAGCCGATATAGGCGCTGTCGAGTGCCATGCCGACCTGGTGCAACATCTGCGCTTTACCATTTGAGGACACTCCGATGCGGCAAGAATGTATGCCATGAGCGAGCCGTGAAGTGCGCCTTAGTGCGCCACGTGCCGCACCTCTTTTCTTATCAGGCGCTTAGCTGAAAAAGGTTCGATGACTCTGTTCGTTCCGCCATGCACAATCAGATCGGTCATAATAGCTCCCAGGACAGGAACAAGCTGAAAGCCGTGGCCGGAATATCCGAAGGAGTGGAAAACGCCGCTGGCATTGGGCGACGGGCCTATGATGGGCAGGTGATCCGCTGTCATGGCTTCCATGCCAGCCCATGTCCGCACGATACGCAATTGCCCCACGATGGGAAACAGATCTGTCGCGGCACGGGCACCCTTTGAGAGCTCTTTGAAGTTGACGAAGCTTCGCTGGGCGTCGAGATCCGCTCTTCCCTGAAGCCCCCCACCGATGACAAGCGTCCCCTGGTCCGACTGCTTGAAGGAAAGCGGGCGGCCCACAACGCTGACGACCGGCTTCAACAGAGGCGCAATGCGTTCCGTGACGATCATCATCGAGGCTTTGTGGCCGATCTGAATGTCATCGCCGACCATGGCGGCGATTTTAACCGCCCAGGCTCCGGCGGCGTTGACGACGGTTGGCGCGATGAATTCCATCGTCTCCGTCCTGACGCGCCAGTCGGCGCCCGCGTGCTCGATCGCGATGACACCCGCGCCTTCGTAAATTGTGACGCCGGCGGCTTCTGTCGCCTGGCGGAAAGCCTTGAGCGTACGGTGGGGATCTGCGGCACCATCGTTTCGAGCGATCAGTGCGCCCATGCAATGTGGCGAGATGGAAGGAACAAGGCGCAGAAGCTCCGCGCGGTCGATCAGTTCCTCATGGTCGTAACCCGCCGATCGAATCTTGGCGAGACGCTTCTCCAGAACGGTGAGATGCTCGGGCTTTTCCGCGATGCTCATCTGCCCGTAAGCATGGAAACCGCAACTGTCGCCGACAATGCGCTCAATGTTATGCCACATGTCCATGGCCTCGAGCGAGATCGGGATCTCCGCGAGATCGCGGTTCAATGTTCTGACGCCCGCAGCCGTCGCCCCGGAAGAATGACGGCCGACCCAAGAACGCTCCAGGATCGCAACCGTTTTGCCAGCTCGTGCCAGGTTCATCGCAGCAGAAAGACCGTGCAATCCCCCGCCGATGACAATCGTGTCCAATGCATTCCCGCTCATGACGATCTTTCCTGACTGTCGAGGGCTGCAAGTTCGCTCAACGTGACTGGCTTCAATGGCGGACGCACACGATAGAGGCCAACATCCGGGGCGGCCCGACCTTCCGCATCCGCAAGAACACGCGCAATGGTGTACCCGCATTGACGGCCCTGACAGGGACCCATCCCGGCACGGGTGAAGGCTTTGATCTGATTAGGACCCGGCCGACCCGATGTAAGTTGGGCGCGCACGGATGCGACACTTACTTCCTCGCACCGACAAGCGATCGTATGGTCGGGTGGAACGAATATCGATGGGCGGGGGCGATACAGCTTGTCCAGGAACGGGCGGGTTGCAAGGGCCTGCCTAAGGCGTTTGCGTGTCGGTTCCGCCTGAAGGGTGGCTTCTAGCTGTGACACTCGTCCGGACTTGAATACAATTTGCAGACCCGTCAGCACGCCGCGCAGGCATGCCGCCTTTGCTCCGCCGATCCCGGCCCCATCTCCGGCGACAAAGATATTCGCCTCGGACGTTTCGCCCCAACTGTCGAGCTCGGGCGCGAAGCTGTCCTGATCGGCGTTCCAGACGTGTCGGCAGCCCAAAGCGAGGGTCGGATGGATTGTCGGGACAATGCCTTCATGAACGAGTAAAAGCTTCGCGTCGACAGTGGCGGACTGGCCGCTCGCCGTCACGTAGCGAAGGCGCTCAAGGCTTTCCTTGCCCGTCGCTTCGATCTCGGCCACGTGCTGGATATACTGAACTCGCCGTTTGATCGACTGGAGCCAGCCGACTCCCTTGAGGATATCCATTGGCGCACTTTTCAACGCGGAAAAGAGATCGGGCAGCGCGCTGCTGATCTGGCCTGCACGAGACGTGTCGAGGAAACCCGCAATCCGACCGCCCGCTTTAAGAAGCTGAGCTGCATAAAGGAGTGAGAGAGGGCCACTCCCTGCTATCCAGACCGGCTCAGATGGGATTTGATCTGACGTCTTCAGCACGATCTGGGCAGCGCCGATTGTCATCACACCCGGCAACGTCCAGCCCGGAAATGGTGCCGGCCTTTCCTGCGCACCCGTTGCCAGAAGGAGGTAGTTCGCCTCGATAGAGCTTGCGGCACCATCGCGCGTGACATAGGCCCGCGGGCCGGCTTCGACCTGCCATACCTGCGTGCCTGGTTCGTAACGAGCGCTGCTGGCGCGGAATTGCCGGACGAGATCAAGCCCTTCCGCGTAGGCCTTGCCGAGGATGTCCATCCGCGGTGTACCCGAAACCGCTTCGATATTACGCCAGATCTGGCCGCCCGGGGTAGGCTGTTCGTCGACAACCAGCACATCCAGTCCGTAGCGCCTCGCCACGACCGCTGCCGACATACCTGCAGGCCCGGCGCCGACAATGAGCAGATCAACCTGACGGCTCATAATGCAATCCTCCGCCGTCCGAGTTGCCGCTCAATCCTCATTCCATCGCGAACCGAGACAAGACAGGTTTGGACAGATGCACCGTCTACCACGGCAAGGCACTCGAAGCAGACTCCCATCATGCAGTAAGGTGCGCGCTTGGTTTCGGAAACTGGGGTCGTGCGTGACCAGACAGGATCCTGACGCAAAAGAACTGCGGCGACACTTTCATTGGCCTCGGCTGCGACTGCCTCACCATCGATGTAGACCGTGATGGCTCCCTGGGGCACTTTATTGAGTTTCTTGAACATTAGCTAACCTGCGCAACCGATCTGAGCTCGTGGGCATTAAGAGGAAACCCGGTGACAACTCGCTCAAGAAGATTTTCGCGCATCAGCGGTCCGAGCTCTTCGAGGATATCGTTGCCACGACCGAAATCTCGGTCATAACAAGCGCTGATGATGTTCACGCCGCTCCTGTGAAGGGGCGCGGTTATGCCGGCGAGCTCGGCAAGCAAGAGCGTCGGCATCAGGCCGAAGGGTACATCTTCAAGGATGTACCGTGTATCAAGGCTCTTCGGGCCCATCGGGTCGTTTCCGCGAGCAATGACGGCAACCGCCAATTCCCAGACACGATCACCCTCGACTTTGTGGGTTAGCCTGTAGTGATCGAACACGGTGCGGACATCCTTCCCGAACGCGGAGGCGATCGCTACGCGCTCACGGTCGAGCGCCTCGATTAGGTTCCCAACCGCCGATGTGAGGTTCGTATTCTGGCCCCAGGACTCGCCACGCTCGATCCTCGTCAGATTGCATAGAGCAACGGCGAGGTGGTTCTGCGGATTCAGATTGCTTAATGCGATCGTGAGAATGTCATCTTTGAGGTTGAACCGGTCACCGAAGACGTTCGCGCATATCGCCAGTCCCGCGTCTGCGAAACGAGTTGGAACCGTTGCCATATCGACTTTGTCCCGGATGGTCCCGATGTTGAATGTGTTGGGGCCGCGTTGCTTGCTGGTCAGCACCGTCGTACTCCAGGCCACGATCGGGATTTCGATGCCACGTTCGGAAAGACGCTTTGAGAGAAACAATGCGGCAAGGGACAGGTGGCTACTGATGATGACCGTGTGGTTCTTGCGGATGAACGGTATGAGTGCTTGGAGCACGGATCGGTGGCCGTAGGCCGGCAACGCCAATACTATGACATCGTTTGAAGCCAGCTCTTCGGCTGAACGGCAGATCGCTGGACTGAACTCGCCTTCGATCATACCGGTGATCGTTAGGGCGGCTCCTTTGGCGAGGTCCACCGTTCCGGCCCCCGTGGGAGACCAGACGCTTGCTGAGTGACCTTGCTTATCCAGAAAGGCCACGTAGCCCATCGCGATTGCTCCGGCACCTGCAATTCCTACGCGCATATCTCACTATCCTTGCCACTATATGTAGCCGTTATGTATTTCCAATCATTTGAAACAGATCGAAGGTCGCGGAGGTTTGACCGCGATCATCGCAATTCCCGGTTTACTCGACTTGCACGACATGTCCGGGAGAAACCTCGACATACTTCCGCTGCGGAGGCACGTAGTCGATCGAACGAACAGGGCTCTTGATTTCGTCCATCTGACTGTTTCTCTTGATCCGGCGCCTTGCCGGATCCGGCACAGGCACCGCGGACATGAGCTTCCTGGTATAAGCGTGCTGAGGGTTGTCGAACACAGCTGCTCGCGGCCCGATTTCAACGATTTCGCCGAGATACATGACAGCGACGCGGTGACTGACTCGTTCGACGACTGCCATGTCGTGCGAGATGAACAGGAATGCCAGGTTCAGACTTTGCTGCAAGTCGAGGAGAAGGTTACAGACCTGCGCCTTAATCGAGACGTCGAGCGCTGAAACGGCTTCGTCGGCGACAATCACCTTCGGGTCGAGCATAAGGGCGCGCGCGATCGCCACACGTTGCCTTTGCCCGCCTGAGAACTCGTGTGGATAGCGCTTCATCATTTCGGCCGAGAGACCGACCTTCTCCAGAAGGGCGGCGGTTTTGTCGCGTGCCTGCGCCTTGCTTCCGAGACCATGTTGGATGAACGGCTCCATAACTGCATCGCCGATATTCATGCGCGGGTTGAGCGATGCGTAAGGATCCTGAAAAATCACCTGAATCGACTGACGAACCTTGCGCAGTGTTCGTTGGTCAAGCTTCAGCATATCATGACCATCGACAGTAATGCTTCCGCTTGTCGGATCGGTAAGACGGGTGATCGAGCGTCCCGTCGTCGACTTCCCGCATCCAGATTCCCCGACCAACGACAAGGTCTCTCCCTCGTAGAGGTTGAACGATACCTTTTCGACGGCATGCACTGCACCGGTCGTTCGGCCGAATATTCCTGAACGAATTCCGAACCGAGTGATGAGGTTCTTCACCTCAACAATTGGCGCCCTGTCCTTCGCCACCGTATCCCAGACGTCCGCGAGAGGTTTTAATTCGCCGCTTTCCGGGTCGACGATGGGAAAACGCAGAGGCAGGTGGCTTTTTCCCATTGCCCCAAGCCTGGGCACCGCGGCAAGCAGGGCACGGGTGTAGGGATGCTTGCCGCGATGGAAGATTTCTTCGGTCGGACCGGTTTCCACCTGGTCGCCACGATACATCACGATCGTCCGATCAGCGATCTCCGCAACCACTCCCATGTCATGGGTGATGAAAAGTACCGACATTCCCTCCTCATCCTGAAGCTCCTTAATCAGGTCGAGGATCTGCCCCTGAATTGTTACATCGAGCGCTGTCGTCGGTTCGTCTGCGATCAGCAGCTTGGGCCGCGATGCAAGCGCCATGGCGATCATAACGCGCTGACGCATGCCGCCGGAGAACTGATGGGGATATTCGTCGAAGCGTCCCTTCGCGTTCGGAACGCGCACTTTGTCTAGGAGGCCAAGAACCTTCCGCTTCGCTTCCTCAGCGGAGATGTTCTGATGAACGGTCAGGGCTTCGGCAATTTGCTTTCCAACCGGCAAGATTGGGTTGAGCGAGGTCATCGGTTCCTGGAAAATCATTGAGATCTCGTTGCCGCGTACCTGTCGCATCTCTTCTTCCGAAAGAGAAAGAAGCTCCCTGCCGGCAAGGATTACACGGCCTTCGATTCTGCTCGAGGCTTCCGTCAGCAGGCGCATGATCGACAGCGAGGTGACGGACTTGCCCGATCCAGACTCGCCGACGATGGCGACGGTCTCCTTGGGGGCGATATCAAACGAGATATCGCGCACCACCGGGTTCCATCCATCTCCAGCGCGAAAGGAGGTGGTGAGATTTCTGACCGACAGGACGGGCGCGGCAGAAGAGCCTGCATGATTGATTTGATCGGCGATCTGGTTCATCGCTCATTCCTCGTTTTCGGATCGATCGCATCGCGCAAGGCATCACCCAGCAAATTCAGCGCGAGGACCGTGAGAAGGATTGCAAGGGAGGGGAAGACAACGAGCCACCAGGCGCTGAGGATGTTTTCGAATCCCTCGCGGATCATTGCGCCCCAGGTTGCCGTGGGGGGAGCGACACCGAGACCGATAAAGGCAAGAGACGCCTCGGTACGAATAGCGGATGCCATCCAGAGCGATGCCACGACGACAATGTCGGACAGGATGTTCGGAAGGATGTGGACGCCCATGATTCTGATCGGCGTGAAGCCGAGGGACTTGCTAGCGTCGATGAAATCGCGTCGCTTGACGGCAATTGTGGGTCCGCGTGCGACGCGGGCAAAGGGAGCCGTCTCGGTGATCGCAATTGCAATAATAAGATTCTCAAAGCTGGCGCCGAGCATTGCCGCGACCATGAGCCCAAGGAGCAGTGTCGGGAACGACAGCATGACGTCCACAAGGCCCATGACGATCTGATCGAAGAGACCGCCGATATAACCCGCGAGAATTCCGAGCGCCGAACCGACGACCATCGCAATCATCACGGAAAGGAAGCCAATCGCGAGTGAGATACGGGCCCCATAGAGCAGGCGCGACGCCACGTCGCGACCGAAACTGTCGGTTCCCAGCCAAAACTGCGCGGATGGTGCGCTCAGGCGGTGAACGATGTTTTGCTTCAGTGGATCGTAAGGTGCGATCATCGGAGCAAAAACGGCAGCCAGCACGATCAGGAGAAGCAGTCCGATGCCAACCCAGGAGAGGCGGTTGCGACGGAGTGCGGTAAGCACCGGATTTGGCGCCTTCTCAGGCTTTGCGGATTGCAAGATGATATCGGTCATTTCGCGTAACTCACTCTTGGGTCGACAGCGGCGTAGATTACGTCGGTCAAGATGTTGACGAGGACCACGAAGGTTGCAAACACGACCATCAGGCCCTGCAGCATGGTGTAGTCGCGTGACTGAAGTGCTCCGAGAATGAGCTTGCCCAGACCAGGTCGGGTGAAGACGATTTCGACAAGAACCGAGTTTCCGATCATCGTCCCGAAGTTCAGCCCGACCACCGTCACGATCGGGATAAGAGCGTTGCCAAGGGCGTGCCGGATGATGATGCTCTTGGTCTTGACGCCTTTGGCGCGCGCGGTGCGGATATAGTCCTCACCCAAAACGTCAAGCATTGAGGAGCGGGTGACGCGGGCGATATAGGCGGTCATGATCAGGCCGAGATTGAGAGCCGGCAAAGCCAGGCTTCGCAGATGATCAATCGGATTGGCCGTAGGCCGGCTCATCACCGGGAACCAATGCAGCCAGACAGCAAATGCGAGGAGCATCAGAATTGCCGAGACGAACCCGGGAAACGAGAGGCCGACGAGTGAAAGAAGACGGCTTGCATAGTCCGGCCATTTGTTGCGGCGAATAGCTGCGACAATGCCAAGGGGGATACCGAATGCCACACCGATGATCATCGCGGCGGCGGTGAGTTCGAGAGTATAAGGTAAGACAACAGCGACTTCGGACAGTACCGTACGGCCGCTGACGGCGGAGAGCCCGAAATTACCGGTCACCATGTCACCCATGAAGCGGAGGTATTGAACGGGTAACGGCTGGTCGAGGCCGAGCTGCGCGCGCAGTGCGGCGAGCGCTTCGGCACTGGCGCGATCCCCAAGCATTGCGACGGCGGCATCACCGGGCACCAGCCGAACGAGGATGAAAACCACCGTCAGCATTGCGAGCAAAGTCGGTATGGCCAAAAGGAGTCTTCGGATTACATAGGTTGTCATATGGTAGCCCTTTCAGCATCGATGCAGCTCACCAACTCTTCGTCAAGGTTTTTGGAAATTGGACCCGCGTCGATCGAAGAATCGCGACGCTTGGTCGACGAGGGGAACAATCGGAGATCTAGCCCGGAAAGACGCGGTATAGGGCACGCGAAGGCTGGGCTTGGCCTCGTCCGACCGATACGTCTGAAATTCAGCGAATGAGATGACATATTGGCGACGGCCAACACGCGCCACCCAGAGTCCCAGGTGCGTGGGCGGCCAATGGTCGGGTGATGACATCGCGATATTATTGCGACCTCACCGACGCCTGTTTCAGGCGGGAAAAGTTCGATAGACACGGCGGTAGTTCCCCATATTATTATTGTAACTTCAAACCCGCAGGGGTAGAAAGTCAAAGTCGAAAAATTTGGCTTCATATTCGCGTGGGTTATAGTTCATGAGAAATCCGAGCCTTCGGCAACTCGAAGGTTTAATAGCGGTTGTTGAAACCGGGACTGTGAGCCGTGCATCGGAGGTCCTGCGGATTTCCCAGCCCGCGGCCAGCAAGCTGATCCAGGACCTGGAGTTGGACAGTGGTTTGAAGCTGTTCGAGAGAGAGAGCGGGCGGCTTGTCCCGACGGGTCGTGGAATGCGGCTCTACGAGGAAATCAAGCGCATCTTTGGTGGTGTCAATCAGGTCGCCCGCGCCGTTGAAGCGATGCGGAGAGAGGAATCTGGCCATCTCGTGATCGGCGTGATGCCGAGCCTGTCGGGTCCTTTTCTCGGTCGGGTCGTCGCGGGTTTTAGATCCCGCTATCCGGACGTATTCGTGGAAATCGAGACGCAAGCGTCTCAGTTTCTGACGGAATCGGTTCTTCTGGGACGTATTGATCTCGCGCTGGTCAAGAGTGGACTGGAGCATCCGACGATCATTGTTGAACCCATAGACAGCCCGCCCATGGCGGCAGTTTTGCCGTTAGGCCACCACTTGCTGGAAAAGTCTGAGCTCAGCCCGGTGGAACTTGCCTCAGAGCCCTTCGTCGCGTTCGGCGACTCAAGCCGAACGCGCATAAAAGTCGATGCGGCATTCGAGGCGCACGGCTTGAAGCCAAAAATTACCATGGAAGCAGCGACAGCGCCGAATGTCGCGGAATTCATTGCTGCTGGGCTGGGCGTTACGGTGTCGGATCCGATTTCGATGGAATGCGTCAAGGGACGCGTTGCATTGCGTCCGTTTCTCCCAAGCATTGATGCCGAGTACAGGCTTTATCGCCCGGCACGAGCCCGGCACACGGATCTGGTGCTGGAATTTTCTCGAGAGGTGCATCTGGCCGCAGCCAACACCACACTTGCCATCTAGAGCAAGACCCCGGCCAGCAACTCTCCAAGAGGAGGAAACGTAGGCCGGGGCAAGGTGGGGAGGATTGAGACGGGCTACTGCTTGAACGTCGTGTTTTCCGTGATCGGCGGCGCCAGATTCAACGCGCCTTCGAGTTCGTACCCATAGTCAAGCTCGTTCTTACGAACCCAGACCTGCATCAGGTTGAAAAGCGGGATTCCGCAGACCTGATCATAGATCTTGTGCTGCGCGTCCGACCAAGCCTTCAAACGTTCAGGATCGGTTGCAGCCTTGCGGCCTGCTTCGATCTCCGAATCGGCGGCATCGCAATGCGAGAAATTGGTGACTGCCGTCGGCTTTCCGATCGAGGCATTGGAATGGTAGAACTGGCTGAGATAGCTGTCGGCAACGGGATAACGCGCGGCACCATAGAAGACGACGTCGCTGAGATCCTTGCGGCTCTGTTCCTGATAGGTTGCGTGATCGACCACCTGCATGTCCATATTAATGCCGACCTCCGACAACTGGCCCTGCACGACCTGCATGATCGGCTGCTGCGCGGTGGCCGATGAGACGATGGCCTTGATCGTCAAGCCGTTGCCCAAACCGGCTTCCGTGAGAAGCTTCCTGGATAATTCCGGATCGTACTTATAGCTCCAGGTGCAGTCTTCACCAAGAAAACCCGATGGGACGACCGAGCAACCCTTCTGTCCGACGCCCGCCCCGACGAATTCAACGATCTGATCGACGTTCACAGCATGTGCTATTGCCTGACGCACTTTGACGTTATCGAGGGGCTTGTGAGCCTGATTAAGGAACAGCGTGCGATATTCGCCCGGTGCGAAGATATCGACCGTTGAACCATCCCATGCCTTGGCCTGGTCGACCCAGCGCTGCTCGCGCTTGCCGTATATAAGATCGAGCTCACCGGAGCGGAACGCAAGTTCGCGGCTCGCGTCCGAGGGAATGAGATTGTACTGGATGCCGTCCAGTTTCGGCTTGCCGCGGAAATAGTCCGGGAAAGCCTTCAGCGTTACCGATTGCTGCGTGACCGCGTTCTCGAACATGAAAGGCCCGGTTCCGATCGGACGGAGTTTGAAGTCGGCTCCCAGCTTCTCAGCTGCCTTTTTGCTGATGATATTGCCGCCATGGTAGTTTGCGATCAGGCCCAGGAAGCCTGGAACCGGGCTGTTCAAGGTGATCTTCACGGTCAGCGGGTCGATCGCTTCGATCGATTTGACTTCGGTGAAGTCGTTCGAAAAAGATGACGTTTTCGGATTCTTTGCACGCTCCAGGGAGTAGACGACGTCCTCGGACGTCACCGTGCCGTAGTCACCGTGAAACTTGACGCCATTTCTCAGATGGAAAGTCCAGACCAGACCGTCCGGCGTAGTTTCCCACTTTTCGGCAAGATCCGGCTCGATCTTTGTCGGGTCCGCGCTGCCGGGCGGGAAGCGAACAAGGCCGTTGAACATCCATGAGACGACACCGACATCGACGGTGGCGGTGGCCCTGGTCGGATCAAGCGTGGCGACGTTTTCGGCGGCAGCACCGACGCGTAGCGTGGCTGCCTCTGCGGCACACGGAAGTGCAGCTGTCGACAGAAAAATTGCGATTAGCGCGGAAAGGTTCAATTTCCCAGTGTGAGATATCATGTTCGCCTCCTTTGTTATTGTTTCCACTAAATTTCAAAGGCGTATAAGTGTCAAAGTCGCTGATTTGGGCGTGGTATTCGCACGGGTTATATTTACCCTCCACGGTGTGTGCAATTATTCAACCGTGAGCTTTCCAGTTGGCACTGCTGTTGGAGCAAGACTGAGAAAAGCCGGAAGTCGTTGATTTCGAGATGTTTGTCGAGTGTAGGTTCTCCGGTTTTGCGCGCAATTATCATCGTCGGCCTTTCATTGATCTCAAGGAAATCTTGACGCACAGGGCATGGTGCGCTGATCGCCGACGGATCCTCTCTCTCTCTCTCTCTCTCTCTCTCTCTC
>NZ_RXPG01000019.1:0-19377 GCF_023757665.1 Rhizobium skierniewicense Ch11 | reverse complement strand
CGTCTTGCCGTGGTCAACGTGACCAATCGTGCCAATGTTGACGTGCGGCTTGTTGCGCTCAAACTTGCTCTTTGCCATTCGTGGCTCTCCATTCCTGTCCCGTAAAGGGAATAAACTCTAAATTTCGTTTGGGGCGTACCCCGATCACTTCTGACCGGAGTACTTTGCCTGGATTTCCGTAGCAACGTTGCTTGGAACCGGCGAATAGTGATCGAAGGTCATCGAATACTGCGCGCGGCCCTGGGACATGGAGCGCAGGTTGTCGACGTATTTGAACATGTTGGCCAGTGGCACATGCGCGTTGATAACAACGGCAATACCGCGGCTCTCCTGACCCTGGATCTGACCGCGACGCGAGTTCAGATCGCCGATAACGTCACCGACGTAATCTTCAGGCGTAACAACCTCAACCTTCATCATCGGCTCGAGAAGCTGTGCACCAGCCTTCTTCGCTGCTTCACGGAAGCAGGCACGCGACGCGATTTCGAACGCCAGAACCGAGGAGTCAACGTCGTGGTATGCGCCGTCGATCAAGGTTGCCTTGACACCCAACATTGGGAAGCCAGCGAGCGGACCGGAAGACAGGACGCTTTCGATACCCTTCTGAACGCCCGGGATGTATTCCTTCGGAACAGCACCACCAACGATCTTGGACTCGAACTTGAAATCTTCGCCGTCCGGGTTTGGTTCGAAAACGATCTTCACACGAGCGAACTGACCGGTACCACCGGACTGCTTCTTGTGTGTGTAATCTTCTTCGTGCTGACGCGTGATCGTTTCACGGTAAGCAACCTGCGGAGCACCAACGGTAGCTTCGACCTTGAACTCGCGACGCATACGGTCAACGAGAATATCGAGGTGAAGTTCGCCCATGCCGGCAATGATCGTCTGACCGGATTCTTCATCCGTCTTGACGCGGAACGATGGATCTTCAGCAGCCAGGCGGTTAAGCGCGAGGCCCATCTTTTCCTGGTCGCCCTTGGTCTTCGGTTCGATCGCGATCTGGATAACCGGCTCAGGGAATTCCATGCGCTCAAGGATAACTGGCTTCAGGGGATCGCAAAGCGTGTCGCCTGTCGTCGTTTCCTTGAGGCCAGCCAGAGCAACGATGTCGCCAGCAAAGGCTTCTTCGATGTCTTCGCGCGAGTTGGAGTGCATCTGAAGCATACGGCCGACGCGCTCGCGCTTGTCCTTGACCGTGTTGATGACAGAAGTACCCTTTTCGAGCTTGCCCGAATAGATGCGTGCGAAGGTGAGCGAACCAACGAAGGGGTCGTTCATGATCTTGAATGCGAGCATGGAAAGCGGCTCGCTGTCATCAGGATGACGTTCGATTTCGGCTTCTGTCTTGAAGTCGATGCCCTTGATCGCAGGAATGTCGAGCGGCGAAGGCAGGTAATCGCAAACGGCGTCGAGAAGGGGCTGAACGCCCTTGTTCTTGAACGCGGTACCGCAGAACATCGGATGGAACTTCACGTCGATGGTGCCGCGGCGAACAAGAGCACGGATCTTGTCATTGTCGGGCATTTCGCCGTTCAGGTAGGCTTCCATTGCTTCTTCATCGATATCGACGACCTGTTCGATCATCTTCTCGCGATATTCAGCTGCCTT
Source organism: Rhizobium skierniewicense Ch11 (assembly GCF_023757665.1). Taxonomy (NCBI): domain Bacteria; kingdom Pseudomonadati; phylum Pseudomonadota; class Alphaproteobacteria; order Hyphomicrobiales; family Rhizobiaceae; genus Rhizobium; species Rhizobium skierniewicense. The sequence goes on along the minus strand of NZ_RXPG01000019.1, from coordinate 17,766 downwards.
TTCCTTCATGTCGTCAGGGATTTCGACAACATCCCACTGAGCGCCAAGCGACTCGTCGCGCCAGATCAGAGCGTTCATTTCGATCAGATCGATCACGCCCTTGAATTCTGTTTCCGCACCGATTGGAAGCTGCATGACAACAGCGATAGCACCGAGACGAGTCTTGATCATTTCTACCGAGCGGTAGAAGTCAGCACCGGTCTTGTCCATCTTGTTGCAGAAGATCATCCGCGGAACGTTGTACTTTTCAGCCTGACGCCAGACGGTTTCCGTCTGCGGCTCTACACCGGCGTTGGCATCGAGAAGCGCGATCGCACCATCGAGAACGCGCAGCGAACGTTCAACTTCAATCGTGAAGTCAACGTGGCCGGGGGTGTCAATAATGTTGAAACGGCGCATCTTGCCATCGCGACCCTTCCAGAAGGTCGTGGTGGCAGCAGAGGTAATGGTGATACCACGCTCCTGCTCCTGTTCCATCCAGTCCATCGTGGCTGCGCCATCATGAACTTCGCCGATCTTGTGCGACTTGCCGGTGTAATAAAGAATACGCTCGGTGGTCGTCGTCTTACCGGCGTCGATATGCGCCATGATACCGAAATTGCGGTAGTCTTCGATTTTATATTCGCGAGCCATAACGGACTGCCTTTCGGATCGTTTAGATTACCAGCGGTAATGCGAGAATGCGCGGTTGGCGTCTGCCATCTTGTGCGTGTCTTCGCGCTTCTTGACCGCAGAGCCACGATTGTTTGCTGCATCCATGAGTTCGCCAGACAGGCGATCAACCATGGTTGTTTCATTGCGCTTGCGCGCAGCAGCGATCAGCCAGCGGATCGCGAGAGCCTGCCGGCGCTCTGGACGAACATCGACCGGAACCTGGTAGGTTGCACCACCGACGCGGCGCGAGCGCACTTCAACGTGCGGAGCGACATTGTCGAGGGCCGAATGGAAGATGCCGAGCGGCTCTGCCTTGGACTTGCCCTGAACGACGTCGAACGCGCCGTAAACGATGCTTTCTGCGACCGACTTCTTGCCGTGAAGCATGATGGCGTTCATGAACTTGGTAACGATCAGATCGCCGAACTTCGGGTCCGGATTGATCTCACGCTTTTCTGCACTATGGCGACGGGACATATTCTTGTCTCTCAATTGTTAGGGACGCTTTACCACGCGGAGAACCTCGCGCAGCGCCTGAATTTGTTCGAACCCGAATTACTTCGGACGCTTCGCACCATACTTGGAGCGGCGCTGCTTGCGGTTCTTGACGCCCTGCGTATCGAGAACACCACGGATGACGTGGTAACGAACGCCTGGCAAGTCCTTTACGCGGCCGCCACGGATCATGACAACGGAGTGTTCCTGAAGGTTATGGCCTTCACCTGGAATGTAACCGATGACTTCAAAACCGTTGGTGAGGCGGATCTTGGCAACCTTACGAAGAGCCGAGTTAGGCTTCTTAGGGGTCGTTGTGTAAACGCGTGTGCAAACGCCGCGCTTCTGTGGGTTTTCCTGCAGTGCAGGAACCTTATTGCGCTTTACCTGTGCCTGACGTGGCTTGCGGATCAGCTGGTTTACGGTAGGCATATAACCATCCCTTGCAAAAACTACTTTAGCCACCCTCACGGATGGCGGTTATACCGTTTCCGGCAACGACGCACGCATGGCTTCATGCATAAATCGTGGCCCTATCCGTTTTTGACGGATGGACCACCAAGAGCAGAGGACGTAAATCCTACGTCTTGCATGCAACAATCGTGTCTCGTACGTGTTTTTGGACCCTTGTTTGAGGCAATCTCTGGAACGAGTCGTTCCAGAAAGCCAAACCTCACATTGGTTCCGATGGCGGGCGTACTACTGTTTTACCCCGCTTTCGTCAAGGGCGATTCAACATTTAGTCCCCGCGCACGCGCCCTGGACGCCTTTGGCATACAGGATTTCGAAAGCCTATAACATAATGTCCCTCCCCGTGCACGCTTTTCCCAATCTCACCTTTGGCTTTTGCGAAAAGCGGTCTATTGATTCCCTCAAGGCGAGGGCTCGTGCCACCGCCAGACGATTATAACCAGAAAAGGAATCGCGTCATGATTACAGAACCAGACAACGACAACGGACGCGACGACGCCATGGTCTTCATCGTCATCGGCAAGGCCTATGAGCGTGAAGGCGACGACGGCATCGATATCCACGTCATCCTCAAGGCGCCTGATGACGACAGCGCCGTGCGTGAAGCCCTGAACGCGCTCTCCGAAGAAGGCTTCCTCGAAGCTGACCTCGACCAGATCGGCATGCTGACCGACATTCCCGACGAGGAACCCCATGCGTCGGCCTATCAGGGCGCGCTTGAGGGGGAAGTGGCGATTATCCGGTTTGCTTGAGGAAATGTTGGGCGCGCTGGATTGCCAGTGCGCTCAAGCAACGCCGACGAAGACTGCCAGTGATCTCGTGACCGAAAGCATCATGTCGTCGCCAACGTGACCGAATACTGGCCGTGACTTATTTCGCAGCATAGTCATGGACATGTCGATCATCACCTGAGATGGCTTGGTCAATCCGTTTCAAGATGAAGGCTAACCTGTGACTGTAACGCGTATGAACGTTGCGTCAACCAGTGTGCCAGAAAGCAACAACACTGTAACCGTTGCTGTATCTGAAAAGTAATCAGCTTGAATGATCAAGGCAGGGCGTGGCTTGCCAAAACCACTTGAAACAGACATCGTTACGATATCCCCTCGCCTCACTCAGAAACGTCATCATCCAGATCAGCCATCGCGTCGTTCGCAAAGACCAGTTTTGCCTGACGGCGGCACTCTTCAGTAAAGCCAGCGCAGCGCGTGTCTGGAACCCAATTCTGCGATGGGCGAAGGCCAGACGCGCGAAGAGCGTCATGACGCTTCTGTACACGATGGTTGAAAGGCGTCGGCATGATAGCCCCCGGTTTTCGTCACATGTAACAATACAGCCAGATTTAATTTTCTAAATTTCTCAGTGAGATCTTCACCTTCCATCAATCTCGGCATGAACGCCGCATTCTCGCAAGCCGGATTTATCCTCCCTCCTGCTGACTACCCCACCTGACCCATTGAACCGGCACGAAACAAAAAAACGCCCGGATCACTCCGGGCGTTTCCATTTAGACCAGACTGAGCCTCTTTCGAGGCCCCTGCCCCAACAACCATTATTCGGCAGCAGGAGCCTTGTCTGTCATGTCCTGCAACATCTGGTTTGCGGAAGACGAGCCTGTGCTCTTCTTGCGCTCTTCGATGATGAGTTCGTCGCGGCCCGTCGCGATGCGGCGGATCTGGGTCATGGTGCCGCCAGTACCGGCCGGGATGAGACGGCCGACGATGACGTTTTCCTTCAGACCCTGCAGCGTGTCCGTCTTGCCGGCGATTGCAGCTTCCGTGAGAACCTTTGTGGTTTCCTGGAACGAAGCAGCCGAGATGAACGATGGCGTCTGCAGCGATGCCTTGGTGATACCCAGAAGAACCGGGTCGCCATAGGATGGCTTCTTGCCTTCGTCAATCAGACGATCGTTGTTGTCTTCCATCTCGATGCGATCGACGCTGTCGCCCACGATGTAATGCGAGTCACCTGCATCGGTGATTTCCACCTTCTGCAGCATCTGACGCACGATCACTTCGATGTGCTTGTCGTTGATGACAACACCCTGCAAGCGGTAAACTTCCTGGATTTCGTTCACGAGGTAGGAAGCCAAAGCCTCTACGCCCTTGATCGCCAGAATGTCGTGCGGTGCCGGGTTACCATCGAGAATGTATTCGCCCTTCTCGATGTAGTCGCCTTCCTGAAGGTGGAACGGCTTGCTCTTCGGGATCAGGTATTCGACTGGTTCGACACCATCTTCCGCAGGCTCGATCTGGACGCGACGCTTGTTCTTGTAGTCGCGGCCGAGACGGATCGTACCATCGATTTCGGCGATGATAGCGTGATCCTTTGGACGACGCGCTTCGAAGAGTTCGGCAACACGCGGCAGACCACCGGTGATGTCCTTGGTTTTGGCGCTTTCCAGCGGAGAACGCGCAAGCACGTCACCCTGGAAGACCTTCATGCCAGGCTCGACCGACAGGATGGCATCGACCGACAGGTGGAAGCGGGCTTCGCTACCACGTGCAAGCTTTGCAACATTGCCGGATGCATCCTTGATGACGATCGCAGGCTTCAGATCCGAACCACGTGGTGTCGAACGCCAGTCGATAACCTGACGCTTGGTGATACCGGTGGATTCGTCGGTCGCTTCCAGAACGGAAAGACCATCGACCAGATCTTCGAAGTGAACGGTCCCTTCCACTTCCGTCATCATTGGACGTGTGTAAGGGTCCCACTCAGCCAGACGCTGACCGCGCTTCACCTTGTCGCCATCGTCAACGAACAGCTTGGAGCCATAGGCCACACGCTGCGAGGAACGCTCGACGCCGCGCTCATCGAGAATGGTGACGGACATGTTACGTCCCATCGCAATGAGAATGTTGTCCGAGTTGCGAAGGCTGTTACGGTTCTTGATCTGGATCGTACCTTCGTACGACGCTTCAAGGAACGACTGGTCGACCACGTTTGCCGTGCCACCAAGGTGGAACGTACGCATGGTCAGCTGCGTGCCCGGTTCGCCGATGGACTGCGCGGCGATTACACCCACCGCTTCACCCATATTGACCGGCGTACCGCGTGCAAGGTCACGACCGTAGCAGACGCCGCAAACACCAACCTGAATTTCGCAGGTCAGAGCTGAGCGGATGCGAACGGACTGGATACCGACCTTCTCGATGATCGCAATATCGGCTTCGTCCATCAGCTTGCCAGCCTTGACGATGTTCTCGCCAGTCACCGGGTTATCGATGTCGTCGAGAGCCGTACGACCAAGAATACGTGCGCCAATCGAGGCAACGACCTGACCGGCATCCACGATGGCAGTCATGGTGAGGCCCTTGTCGGTGCCGCAATCCACGGAGTTCACGATGCAATCCTGCGCCACGTCAACCAGACGGCGTGTCAGGTAGCCCGAGTTCGCCGTCTTCAAGGCAGTGTCTGCGAGACCCTTACGGGCACCGTGGGTCGAGTTGAAGTACTCGTTAACGGTCAGACCTTCCTTAAAGTTGGAGATGATCGGTGTTTCGATGATCTCACCCGATGGCTTGGCCATAAGGCCACGCATACCACCCAGCTGACGCATCTGGTTCGGAGAACCACGCGCACCGGAGTGGGACATCATGTAGATGGCGTTCATCGGCTTCTGACGACCGGTTTCAGCATCGAACTCGACGGCCTTAATACGGGCCATCATGTCTTCCGCGACCTTTTCGGTTGCCTTACCCCAGGCGTCCACGACCTTGTTGTACTTTTCGCCCTGAGTGATCAGACCGTCATTGTACTGCTGTTCGTATTCCTTAACCAGGGTTTCGGTGTCGCCGACGATCTTCACCTTGGTTTCAGGAATGATCATGTCGTCCTTGCCGAACGAAATACCGGCGCGGCAGGCATGGGTGAAGCCGAGTTGCATGATACGGTCGCAGAAGATGACCGTGTCTTTCTGGCCGCAATGACGGTAGACCGTGTCGATCATCTTGGAGATGTTCTTCTTGGTCATTTCCTGGTTGCAGGTCTCGAACGGCACGTTGACGTTCTTCGGCAGAAGTTCGCCAATGAGCATACGGCCAGGCGTTGTTTCATGGATCTTCGACACCGGCTTGCCATCGGCGTCCACTGTCTTGAAGCGCCCACGGATCTTGGCATGCAACGTCACGACCTTGTTTTCCAAAGCGTGATGCAGCTCGCCCAGATCAGAGAAGGCCATGCCTTCGCCAGGCTCGTTCTGGTTCATGATCGACAGGTAGTAGAGACCGAGAACCATGTCCTGCGACGGAACGATGATCGGCTGACCGTTCGCAGGGTGCAGGATGTTGTTTGTGGACATCATCAGCACGCGTGCTTCCAGCTGCGCTTCGAGCGACAGCGGAACGTGAACAGCCATCTGGTCACCGTCGAAGTCGGCGTTGAAGGCCGTGCAGACGAGCGGATGCAGCTGGATGGCCTTGCCTTCGACCAGCATGGGTTCGAAAGCCTGGATGCCCAGACGGTGCAGCGTCGGTGCGCGGTTCAACAGAACCGGATGCTCGCGGATGACCTCGTCGAGGATATCCCACACTTCCGGCTTTTCTTTTTCGACAAGCTTCTTGGCCTGCTTGACGGTGGAGGAGTAACCCTTCGCGTCGAGGCGGGCATAGATGAACGGCTTGAACAGCTCAAGCGCCATCTTCTTGGGAAGACCGCACTGGTGCAGTTTCAGTTCAGGACCCGTCACGATAACGGAACGACCGGAATAGTCGACGCGCTTGCCGAGAAGGTTCTGACGGAAGCGGCCCTGCTTGCCCTTGAGCATGTCGGACAGCGACTTCAGCGGACGCTTGTTGGCACCCGTGATAACGCGACCGCGACGGCCGTTATCGAACAACGCATCGACCGATTCCTGCAACATGCGCTTTTCATTGCGGATGATGATGCCGGGCGCGCGAAGCTCGATCAGGCGCTTCAAACGGTTGTTACGGTTGATGACGCGACGATAGAGATCGTTCAGGTCAGACGTCGCAAAGCGACCGCCATCCAGCGGAACCAACGGACGCAAATCCGGTGGAATGACAGGAACGACCTTCATGATCATCCACTCGGGACGATTGCCAGATTCCATGAAGTTCTCAACGATCTTGAGGCGCTTCATGAACTTCTTCTGCTTGAGATCAGACGTGGTCTCGGCAAGATCCGTGCGGAGGTCGCCGGCGATCTTTTCGAGGTCCATCGAGGCCAGCATTTCATAGATGGCTTCAGCGCCGATCATTGCCGTGAACTGGTCTTCACCAAATTCATCGACGGCAATCATGTATTCTTCTTCGTTCAAAAGCTGGTTCTGCTTCATCGAAGTCAGGCCAGGCTCGGTCACGATGTAGTTTTCGAAATAGAGAACCCGCTCCACATCTTTCAGCGTCATGTCGAGCAATGTCGAGATACGCGAAGGCAGCGACTTCAGAAACCAGATGTGGGCAACGGGTGCAGCGAGCTCGATATGGCCCATGCGCTCGCGACGAACACGCGACAGCGTGACTTCAACGCCGCATTTTTCGCAGATGATGCCCTTGTACTTCATGCGCTTGTACTTGCCGCACAAGCACTCATAGTCCTTAATCGGTCCGAAAATACGCGCGCAGAACAGACCATCGCGTTCAGGCTTGAACGTGCGATAGTTGATGGTTTCTGGCTTCTTGATCTCACCGTAAGACCACGAGAGGATCTTTTCCGGGCTGGCAATCGAAATCCGGATGGAATCGAAGTGCTGCGCCGGTACCGACGGGTTGAAAAGGTTCATGACCTCTTGGTTCATGCCTGTCTCCTTAGGGGTTTGGCCCCTTGCTTGCATCTGGCGCGGTGCTGTGCCGGTCACCGACCAATGCCTAAAACATGATTAACCGCAAAATGCGGCGGAAGTTTCTACCGTCAAGGTCAAACCTTTCGGGCGAAACGGGCAGGCACCTTTTAAAGTGCCTGCCCTTCGTGTTTCTTATTCCGCCGCGTCAGGCAGTTGATCCGCCACGCCGACTTCATCGAGCTTGGAATTTTCCAGTTCGACGCTGAGACCCAGCGAGCGCATTTCCTTGACGAGAACGTTGAAGCTTTCAGGAATACCGGCTTCGAAGGTGTCGTCACCACGGACGATCGCTTCGTAAACCTTGGTGCGGCCCGCCACGTCGTCAGACTTGACGGTGAGCATTTCCTGCAGCGTGTAGGCGGCGCCGTAAGCTTCCAGAGCCCAGACTTCCATTTCCCCGAAGCGCTGACCACCGAACTGCGCCTTGCCGCCCAGCGGCTGCTGGGTAACGAGCGAGTAAGGACCGATCGAGCGAGCGTGGATCTTGTCGTCGACAAGGTGGTTCAGCTTGATCATGTACATGTAACCGACGGTGACCTTACGGTCGAAGGTTTCACCGGTACGGCCATCGTACAGAACAGACTGACCGGAGTCATGCAAACCGGCTCTTGTCAGCATTTGAGCAACGTCAGGCTCATGCGCGCCGTCAAAGACCGGCGTTGCAATCGAAACGCCCTTCCTGGACTGCTCCGCAAGACGGATCAGAGACTCGTCGTCGAAGTGAGCGACTTCGTCCTTGGCTTCCGAGGCATATACTTCCGTCAGCTCGCGCTTCAGGTCGGTGATATCCAGCGACTTGTGATACTCGTCGAGCATATCGCCGATTTTCTTGCCCATACCGGCGCAAGCCCATGCGAGATGCGTTTCGAGAATCTGGCCGACGTTCATGCGCGAAGGCACGCCCAGCGGGTTCAAGCAGATATCGACATGTGTGCCATCTTCCAGGAACGGCATGTCTTCAACCGGTACGATACGCGAGACAACGCCCTTGTTACCGTGACGGCCAGCCATCTTGTCGCCCGGCTGGATCTTGCGCTTCACAGCGACAAAGACCTTCACCATCTTCATGACGCCCGGAGGCATTTCGTCGCCGCGCTGAACCTTCTCGACCTTATCCATGAAGCGCTGTTCAAGGCGCGACTTGGACTCGTCGTACTGGCCACGAAGCGCTTCCAGCTCGGACTGAGCCTTCTCGTCTTCCACGGCAAACATCCACCACTGCGAGCGTGGATATTCAGATACGACGGCGTTTGAAAGTTCCACGCCCTTCTTGAAGCCCTTCGGACCGGCAATGGAAACCTGTCCGCGCAGCATCTCGATCAGACGACCGTAAACGTTACGATCCAGAATGGCCTGTTCGTCATCACGGTCCTTGGCAAGACGTTCGATTTCCTCGCGCTCGATGGCCATCGCACGCTCGTCTTTTTCGACGCCGTGACGGTTGAAAACGCGAACTTCAACGACGGTACCGAACGTGCCCGGAGGCATGCGCATGGAGGTATCGCGAACGTCGGATGCCTTCTCACCGAAGATGGCGCGCAGAAGCTTTTCTTCCGGTGTCATCGGGCTTTCGCCCTTCGGTGTGATTTTGCCGACGAGAATATCGCCCGGCTGAACTTCCGCACCGATGTAAACGATACCGGCTTCGTCGAGGTTTTTCAGCGCTTCTTCCGAAACGTTCGGAATATCGCGCGTGATTTCTTCAGGACCAAGCTTGGTGTCGCGCGCCATCACTTCGAATTCTTCGATGTGGATGGACGTGAACACATCGTCGGAGACGATGCGCTCGGACATCAGAATGGAGTCTTCGTAGTTGTAACCATTCCAGGGCATGAACGCGACAAGTGCGTTGCGGCCGAGTGCCAGGTCACCGAGGTCGGTCGAAGGACCGTCGGCGATGATGTCACCCTTGTTCAGAATGTCACCAACGGAAACCAGCGGACGCTGATTAATGCAGGTGTTCTGGTTGGAGCGCTGGAACTTCTGCAGGCGATAGATATCCACACCGGACTTGCCGGCATCGAGATCTTCCGTCGCACGAATAACGATACGGGTCGCATCCACCTGATCGACAACGCCACCGCGACGCGCCGCAATAGCAGCACCGGAGTCGCGCGCAACGATCGGCTCCATGCCGGTTCCGACGAACGGAGCCTCGGCACGCAGGAGTGGAACGGCCTGACGCTGCATGTTCGAGCCCATGAGAGCACGGTTGGCGTCGTCGTTTTCGAGGAACGGAATAAGCGCCGCAGCAACGGAAACCAGCTGCTTTGGAGACACGTCCATCAGGTTGATGTTGTCACGTGGTGCCAGCATCACTTCGCCGGAGTGACGGCAAACGACGAATTCGTCAGAGAACGAACCGTCCTTTTCCATCGAAGCGTTGGCCTGAGCGACGTAATACTTCGCTTCTTCCATCGCGGAGAGATAGATCACTTCCATCGTGACCTTGCCGTCGATGATCTTGCGGTACGGGCTTTCGATGAAGCCGTACTTGTTGACACGGGCAAAGGTTGCGAGAGAGTTGATCAGACCGATGTTCGGGCCTTCAGGCGTTTCGATCGGGCAAATACGGCCGTAATGGGTCGGGTGAACGTCGCGGACTTCAAAGCCCGCGCGCTCGCGCGTCAGACCACCTGGTCCAAGAGCCGAAAGACGGCGCTTGTGGGTGATTTCCGAAAGCGGGTTCACCTGGTCCATGAACTGCGACAGCTGCGAGGAGCCGAAGAATTCGCGAACAGCTGCCGCTGCCGGCTTGGCGTTGATCAAATCCTGCGGCATGACGGTGTCGATTTCGATCGAGGACATACGTTCCTTGATCGCACGTTCCATGCGCAGCAGACCCAGACGGTATTGGTTCTCCATCAACTCACCGACGGAGCGAACGCGGCGGTTGCCGAGGTTGTCGATGTCGTCGATTTCGCCCTTGCCGTCGCGCAGTTCGACCAGCATCTTGACGACAGCAAGAATGTCTTCCTTGCGCAGTGTGCGCACGGAGTCTTCCGCATCGAGGTCGAGACGCATGTTCATCTTCACGCGGCCAACGGCAGAAAGGTCGTAGCGCTCTGCGTCGAAGAACAGCGACTTGAACATCGCTTCGGCCGAATCCATGGTTGGCGGCTCACCCGGACGCATCACCCGGTAGATGTCGAACAGAGCTTCCTGACGGTTCTCGTTCTTGTCTGCAGCGAGCGTGTTGCGGATGTAGGCGCCAACATTGATGTGGTCGATGTTGAGGATCGGAATTTCGTTGAAACCGGATTCGTCGATCAGCTTCAGCGTCTTCTCATCGATTTCGTCGCCGGCTTCGAGATAGATTTCACCTGTCTCGTAGTTGACGATATCTTCGGCAAGATAGTTGCCGTAGAGATCTTCGTTGCTTGCCTTGATGAACTTCAAGCCCTTGTCGGAAAGCTGACGGATCAGACGTGGTGTCAGCTTCTTGCCCGCTTCGACAACGACTTCGCCCGTATCGGCGTCAACCAGCTCGGTGATGGCCTTGGCACCCTTCAGCACGTCTGGCTGGAATGGAAAACGCCAGCCGTCGCCGTCGCGCAGATAATTTGCCTTGGTATAGAAGGTCGAGAGGATTTCCTCGCCGTCCATGCCAAGCGCCATCAGAAGCGATGTTGCTGGCAGCTTGCGGCGACGGTCGATGCGGGCGTAAACGACATCTTTCGCGTCGAATTCGATATCGAGCCACGAACCACGATAAGGAATGACGCGGGCAGCGAACAAAAGCTTGCCGGACGAATGGCTCTTGCCCTTGTCATGGTCGAAGAACACGCCTGGCGAACGGTGCATCTGCGAAACGATAACGCGTTCCGTGCCGTTGACGATGAACGTGCCATTGTCTGTCATGAGCGGCATATCGCCCATGTAGACCGACTGTTCCTTGATGTCCTTGACGGATTTCGCGCCCGTATCCTCGTCAATATCGAACACGATGAGGCGCAGCGTCACCTTGAGGGGAGCCGCGTAGGTCAGATCGCGCTGACGGCATTCTTCCGTGTCAAATTTGGGTGGTTCGAATTCGTAGGACACGAATTCGAGCATGGACGCGCCCGAAAAGTCGGTGATCGGGAACACGGACCTGAAGACCGCGTTCAATCCTTCGTCCGGACGCCCGCCTTCGGGCTCCTTGACCATGAGAAACTGGTCATACGAAGCCTTCTGAACCTCGATGAGGTTTGGCATTTCCGCTACTTCTGGAATTTTGCCGAAAAACTTGCGTACGCGCCTGCGACCGTTAAACGAAAGGGTCTGAGCCATCGTCGCTCCTTTAAAATTGCATCCGGGCCTGCAACGGACGGGAACCGCTGGCCAGTCGATCCCGTCAATCCAATGAGTGTCTTCAATCTCGTTTCACGTCCCGAACAGTAAGGCCGGATTGCCTTTACAGCGCGGTTCGAAACCATTCTCTTGAAGAACCCATTACCCAAAAGCCATTTTCACGCGGCTTTTGGGTAAAAAGTTCGGTGGAAGATATCAGGAGACGGCGCGAGCGCCGCCCCCCAAAATAATCCAGGATTACTTGACGTCAACCTTGGCGCCTGCGTCTTCAAGCTTCTTCTTGAGGTCAGCAGCTTCAGCCTTGGAAATGCCTTCCTTGACAGCCTTAGGAGCGCCTTCAACGAGGTCCTTAGCTTCCTTCAGGCCAAGACCTGTGATAGCGCGGACTTCCTTGATGACGTTGATCTTGTTGGCGCCAGCGTCCGTCAGGATAACGTCGAATTCAGTCTTTTCTTCTTCTGCAGGAGCAGCAGCAGCACCGCCAGCAGCAGCAGCAGCTACAGGAGCAGCAGCCGAAACGCCCCACTTTTCTTCGAGAAGCTTGGAAAGCTCAGCGGCTTCCAGAACTGTCAGAGCAGAGAGGTCTTCAACGATCTTTGCGAGATCAGCCATGATATAGTTCCTTTAATTCGGTTCGAACCGGTTTGAATAATTACAGCGAAAAACCGCCTTAAGCGGCTTCGTCCTTCTTTGAGTAAGCCGAGAACACACGAGCAAGCTGGCTTGCTGGTGCTGCGACAACCGTAGCGATGCGTGTTGCAGGGGCGTTGAGGAGGCCCAGCAGCTTTCCACGCAGCTCGTCCAGCGAAGGCAGGGTCGCAAGCGACTTGACTGCTTCGGCGTTGAGCGTGGTTGCGCCCATGGCACCGCCGAGAACAACGACTTTGTCGTTGGTCTTTGCGAAATCCATGACGACTTTCGGAGCAATCATAGGGTCAGTGCTGTATGCAATCAGCGTCTGTCCCTTGAAGAGATCAATGATCCCTTCCGACTCCGTACCCTGAAGAGCGATCTTGGCCAGGCGGTTCTTCGCGACCTTGACGGTGCCGCCAGCAGCACGCATTTTCGAACGAAAATCGTTCATCTGCGCAACTGTGACACCGGCATAGTGGGCCACGACAACTGAACCAGAAGCCTTGAAGACTTCATTCAGCTCCGTGACGAATTCGCGTTTTTCCGCTCTTTCCACTGTCTGTCTCCAGTAGATGGGAACACATTGAACTGTGAACCCATCGGGTTTGCCTTTGCCTCAAGAGATTCTGTTCCCAAAATCTCAAGCGACGCTTGAGGATCCTGTCCCCCGCTCTGTCGCCGCAAACGGCTTCAGGCACAGGCACATCAGGTTCGAACCGGATTATTAAGCATCCTTGGATGCGAAAATCCGGGCCTTACCCGTCTCATGCAGGCTGAATGATTAAGGCCCAGATCCCTGAGGAAATAAGCCACCTACAATCTCGGACAGGAGTTCCAGGTTTCCCTGGAAATTTCCGACCCTTTCGAGCCGGAAATCTGGTTTGCCGCGCCTCAAAAGAGACGCGGCGAATTCTTTAAGCAGTCACCGACGAAGGCTCGATGCGAACGCCTGGACCCATGGTCGAGGAGATGGCAACGCGCTTGACGTAGTTACCCTTGGCGCCAGCTGGCTTTGCCTTGATGACGGCGTCAGCGAAAGCCTTGATGTTTTCTTCGAGTGCCTTGGCATCGAAGGAAGCCTTGCCGATACCGGCGTGTACGATACCGGCCTTTTCGACGCGGAATTCAACAGCACCGCCCTTGGAAGCCTTAACGGCTCCAGCAACGTCCATCGTAACCGTACCAACCTTTGGGTTCGGCATCATGCCACGTGGGCCGAGAACCTTACCGAGGCGACCGACGAGCGGCATCATGTCAGGCGTTGCGATCACGCGGTCGAAGTCGATCTTGCCGCCCTGAACAATTTCCAGCAGGTCTTCTGCACCAACGATGTCTGCACCAGCAGCCTTGGCTTCATCAGCCTTGGCACCACGAGCAAATACGGCAACGCGAACGTCACGGCCTGTGCCATTTGGCAGGTTTACCACGCCGCGAACCATCTGGTCTGCGTGACGTGGATCGACGCCCAGATTCATCGAAACTTCAACAGTCTCGTCAAACTTGGCGACAGCCCGTTCCTTAACCATCGAAATGGCATCGGTCAGGACATAAAGTGTCTTTGGATCAACGCCTTCGCGGATCTTCTGTACGCGCTTTGCAAGCTTTGCCATGATCAACCCACCACTTCCAGGCCCATGGCGCGGGCAGAGCCCTCAACCATAGCCATTGCGCCTTCGATATTGGCCGCATTCAGATCCTTCATCTTGGCTTCGGCAATTGTCTTGACCTGAGCCTTGGTGATGGAACCGACCTTGGCACCCTTACCAGGTGTCTTGGAACCGGCAGTGATCTTTGCTTCCTTCTTCAGCCAATATGTCATTGGCGGCTGCTTCATGATGAAGGTGAAGGACTTGTCCTGGTAATAGGTGATGACGACCGGAATCGGCATACCTTTTTCCATTTCCTGCGTGGCGGCATTGAACGCCTTGCAGAATTCCATGATGTTAACGCCACGCTGACCAAGCGCCGGGCCGATTGGCGGGGACGGGTTTGCCGATCCTGCCTTGACCTGAAGCTTGAGCTGGCCTGCAATTTTCTTAGCCATATCTCTCTGCCTTTCAAATCGAACCGGTTTCCCGGCTCATATGCCGGTGAAACCGGCGGCTGCGGTTGCGTGGTGCGATCCCTGCCCCGGCTAAGAGCCAGACAATCTTCCACGCGGCTTTGCGGCAATGCCGCTTCACATCAGCTTATAACACAGGCATTTGCCCGCTTTTCCCGATGTGACACATGAAGAGCGCCTAGGCACCCCTCAAACTTGATCAGACTTTTTCGACCTGAGCATATTCAAGCTCGACAGGTGTTGCGCGACCAAAGATCGAGACCTCCACCTTGAGGCGCGAACGCTCTTCGTCAACATCCTGAACAACGCCGTTGAAGGATGCAAACGGGCCATCGGAGACGCGAACCTGTTCGCCGACCTCAAAGGAGACGGAAGACTTCGGACGTTCGACGCCTTCCTGAACCTGACCGAGAATACGGTCTGCTTCCGAATCAGGAATAGGAACAGGCTTGTTATCCGAACCCAGAAAACCCGTGACCTTGGGCGTATTCTTGATGAGGTGATAGGCCTCATCTGTCAGGTTTGCGCGCACCAGCACATAACCTGGAAAGAACTTACGCTCGCTATCGACCTTGCGACCACGACGCACCTCGACGACCTTTTCAGTCGGAACGAGAATTTTCTCAAAGAGGTGATCAAGGCCCTTTTGGCGGACCTTTTCCTCAATCGACTCGGCGACCTTCTTCTCGAAATTCGAATACGCCTGAACGATATACCAACGCGCTGCCATCTTTACTCTCCGCTCAATTCGTTACCGGCCAAAGCTCAGAACGAGACTGAGCAACCAGCCAATGAGCTGGTCCGCCGCAAAGAAGAACAGTGCCGCAAAAACGACCATAACCAAAACCATGGCCGTGGAAATCATCGTCTCGCGGCGCGACGGCCAAGTGATCTTCGACGTCTCGGCGCGAACCTGCTGCAAAAACGTAAACGGATTGGTTTTGGATGCCATTGACTGCCCACGCAATTACGGCACGTAAAGTCGAAATAATCGACCCCACGCACCGCGTGTCTATTTTGTCCTACATAAACACCGATTCCCTCTTTCACAAGAGAAAAACGACATTCGGCGAATTTCACCGGTAAACCGGCACCTCACATGCCATGCAGCGATGCCCCGCGCTTGCGAATGAGGATGGCAGGGGCAGTAAGGCTCGAACTTACGACCTGCGGTTTTGGAGACCGCCGCTCTACCAACTGAGCTATACCCCTAAATTAGAACAATTCGGTGGAACTCTCGATCCACCGCTGTTCTTGACGCTCGTTTAAGGCTACGAATCTTGATTGGCAAGTGTTTTTTTTGCTATTCACATCGCAGAAGAGCCCGAAAGGATAAGCTCTTGTTTCATATTCATGGCATTCTATAGGGGGAGCCATTATGCTCCAGACATCTGACGTGCAGGAACCTCAGGCATTCGAAGCCCTCGTGGAACGATATGGTACAATTGCCTTGGTCGCCAACAGCGAGAGCGTCAATATCGACACGATCGTCAACGCCCTGCCTTCCGATACTCTTTTTGTGTTTTTCACGGGCTGCGCCAAAGTCTTGAGTGCGCCATTTCCACGCGACGCCGTCTTATGTCACCGAATGGTGGCTGGCGGTAAACGGTTCTTCAAATCACAAAAGCATTTCGACAGCGCCCGCAGTTTTTTCCCACAAGGCGTCAAGGCCGAGGTTGGCATACTGGCAGAGAAGGTCGGTATCGAAGACAGCAGGCCTCTCTCGCCACGCCGCAGCGATCTCGTTCCATATATCATTGATTTCGATTATACTTTTGACAATTTTTATCCTGCCGGACGGATGCCGACGACGGGGTTCGCGCTCGCATTGTGGCTGATCGAATCACGACCCGATACAAAAGTCGTTCTGTGTGGATTTACCGGTGTCGCCGGGACGAAATTCAATATGTATGCCGAGCACGACTGGACATTCGAACAGACGGTCCTTTCCCTCTTCGCCAAGAATAAACGTATCGTGCGATTGCAGGAAAGCGATACGGCGACGTCGCAGGACTGGCTTTCGAACGTCAGCCGGCAGTTTCCCGAATTCAATCAGGGAGAGATCGCGCTGGCGGCAGCTCAGGTGCTGGGAAATCGCTTCACTGGCTTGGAAAGAAGAGTTTCCAAGCTGTGGGATCTCACCAAATGGCAACGGCAGGTCAAACGCGTCCTGTATCTGTTCAAACGGAAATGATGCGGGCGAATGCGCCGTAAGGCGCACTCACTCTCTTCGCCATCAGGCGCGCTGGACGACTGACAACACGCGCTCGCGGGTGGCGAACCACTCTTCGGCATAATCGTCGTCTTTGTATTCGTCGAAATACGGCCCACCATCGGTGAAGTGGACGTTGTCGGCCTGCTCATTGTGCTCATACTCATTGACGAGCCAGTTCCAAGTCTTCGGAATTTCGCCGATCAGCTCTTCCGATTCCAGCCACTTGAACTGGTGCAGCTCGAGACCTGTGGCCGTGTTGACATAGTCCTTCGTCAGGGTTTTGCACTTGGCGTTGTTGAAGAGAATGAAGCTGGACCAGTTCTTCTTTTCATATTTCGTCTGGGTCTGACCCAAAAACTTGGTTTCGACCTTCGGCACATAGTCGTGCTTCACGCACATCGCAGCGTAGCGGTCATCGCGTAGCTCCCAGAGCTTGGCGATATCGGTGCGCATCAGCATGTCGCAATCTGCAAAGATCGCCCATCCCTCGAAGTCGCACAGATACGGCACCAGGAAACGCGAAAAGGAGAACTCGGTGGACTGCAACTGATTGCGTTCGCGCGTAAAGACGCCCTCGAGATTGTTCAGCGCGATCGGCATGAACTCAACCGGAATAGAGCTCTTCTCCTGAATGCTCTGGCAAAAGACGTGATAGGCAACGACTTCCTTGCTGTCGAAGCCGATAAAAATGCGTGCCTTGTCGGTCATATTGACTCCCATCAATACCATAAATGAGTGTTCTTATCGCGAAACTGTCCGTCGCGATGAATCGAATTTCGATAGCGGAAACTATACGACAATAGTCGACAATATAGAGGCGAATGGTTGGAAACGCATATTTTTGAGCGAATCCACATCATTTTTGAGTGCGCTCTGTCTCCAAAAACGAAAAAACCCCGCCATCTCTGGCGGGGTTTTATCAATCCCGTAAGGGAAAGAGTTACTCGACGATCGAAGTGGCGATGCCGACGCCGTTCACGAAACCGCGCTTGCGCGCCGTTTCGTTACTTTGAGTGCCGTCGGCAGGCTTTCGCCATCGCTAACGATTGTTATTCAACAATCGAAGCGACGATGCCGGCGCCGACGGTACGGCCGCCTTCGCGGATCGCGAAGCGCAGCTTTTCTTCCATCGCGATT
>NZ_RXPG01000018.1:0-5946 GCF_023757665.1 Rhizobium skierniewicense Ch11 | reverse complement strand
TGAACCTGGCCCATAGTGCATCCTTCCATTCACTGGAAAATATCGCACCATCAAATGCCGGGATCAAACACCTAGAGCGCGCCAAGCAAATCCTTGAGTTCCAGCGCAACGGCTACGACCTGTCCGAATATGAGGATGGCACCGGGCCTGCACGCGCCATGAGCGAGGTGAACTGATGGTTTATCAGTTGATCGATGACGACGCGCAGCAAGCCAGCGCATGTCTTGATGAAACCAAGGCAAAAATCCGTGAAGCTTTCAGCCAGAGCCGGAAGATACCAGCAAAACTGAAAGCCAAAGCGGCGCTTAAAAGGAGCGAGGGATGACAGCAGCAGCACTCGCGCTTAAACAAATACATTCGTTGAAGAGAGAACTGGAGCGTGTCGCTTCTGTCCTTAGCTCTCCTGTGGCTATCCCAGATGCCGATGTCGAGGTCGTTTCATCGTCCGTTTTGTCATGTCACGGTTCGGTGTCTGATCTTTTTGTCATCGCTACACGGGAATATCTGCTCACAAACTACATCTACGACGCTGAAGATGGCCACTTCTATAGAAGCCAGGACATTGGCATCTTTAAAAAAGGCAGTCGCGTTGGTGTCAAAAACAGATTTGGCTATTGGCAGATCAACGGGAAACCAGACGACAACAGGATAGCGAACCTTCGTCTTGCTACCCGTTCTGAGAACTCTCAGAATGCTGCGCCCCAGAGAAACAGTTTTTCTAAGTTCAAAGGGATCTACTTGCACAAGCCAACGGGCAAATGGCTAGCGCGCATCAAAAAGAATGGGGTTCGAAAAAACCTTGGGCTGCATGACACCGCTGAGGCGGCATCTGATGCGTACATAAAAGCGTCAAGAGAAATTTTCGGGGAATTCGCCTTTGTGAATAGACCTGTTGATGACAACAAGGAAAGCGGGGATAGATGACAAATACAGTTGACCTATCCCGCAATGTTCCCCGCCTTGGCTTGAACAGGGCAGAGGTTGCCAACGCAATCGGCGTCAGCGCGAACACGGTCGATCTGATGGTTGAGGAGGGTTTTCTTCCGAAACCAAGGAAATGGCACACACGCAAGGTGTGGCTGGTTTCCGATGTCGTTGCAGCGTTGGCAGCGTGGCCCGAAGAAGGCGGAAGCAAACCAGAGGAAGGCGCTGACGACGGTGATGACTGGCGGGCGTCTGCATGAATGACGTGGCCAATATCAATCTTCCCTATGTCGAGAAGAACAAGAACCGACACGGCACGATGCGATATTACCTTCGCATCGATGGAAAGCGTATCTGCCGACTACCAGATGACATAGACAGCGAAGCCTTCAACAAAGCATATTGGGGAGCCCGCAAGGCTGCACTGCCGCTCATGGAGCGGTCTGGCGAGCCTAAGCCAATATCTGTCGTGGTTAAACCCAACACCTTCCGATGGCTGTGCATGGAATACATGCGGAGCAACCCGTTTCTGGCTCTTGATGAGACCACGCGTACTCGGCGCCGAAACATCATGGAAGGCATGTGGACCGAAACACTTACTGATTCCGATGCCAGACAGTTCGCAGATATGCCGCTCTCCAAGCTTGACGTGTCGAACCTTGAGGTTCTGCGGGATCGCAAGCGCGACGTGCCTTTCGCCGCGGATGAGCGCCTGAAGGTATTGCGCCAGGTTTTCGATACCAAGAAGGATGGGAAAGCCATCGTCGCTAACATTGCGCGACTTGTGCAGCCGTTCAACGCTCACACAGATGGCCACGCCACAGCTACACCGGAAGACATAGAGAAATTCATCGCGCACCACGGCACCAGCTCTAAGGCGGCGCTCTATATCGCGATCCAGATGTATACCGGGCTTCGCGTCTCGGACTTGGCCGCGCTCGGACCACAGCATCGGCGCAAGGATGAATTCAGGTTCCGGCTATTCAAGAACAGAAACCGGACGCCCGTGGATATCATCATCGCCATCCACCCTATTCTTGAGGCTGTTCTGGCAACGCACAAAGTCACCGCTTTGAGCTATCTGGTGACAGAGTTCGGCAAGCCGTTTTCCGTCAAAGGACTCGGCAACAGAATATCGGATTGGTGGAGACAAGCCGGGATGGGGCACCTCACCTCTCACTCTGTTCGGAAAGGTCTGGCAACTGACGTGGCACACAATGAGGCGACAGACAGCATGTTGGAAGCGATGTTTGGCTGGAAGGATGGGAAGACTTCGAAGATATACACCCGCAGCGCAGAGCGTGCGCGGTTGGCCCGTCAGACCGTGGGACGCATCAATTGGGATGGCGTCGGCTCGAAGCTTCTGGTAATTGAGGATGAACCACAGAATGGTGTGGCAGGGTGTGGCAGCGTCGATTGATAACGCTTGATAATTAATTCAAGTGAAAATTGGCAGAGCGTCCACTAAGCGTCTGGAATAGTTGGAAATTCCTATTCCGGGCGAGGCCTCCAAATTTCCTTAAACCACTCCATTTTCAATCGTGATAGAGATGAGTCTCCCAAGTCCTTTATCTGGGTTGGGACGCTGGTGTTGCACGCTTATGATGACACGCTGTCACATGGCGCAACATTCTCCGCGGTGCGGTCTAACGATTTGTCGGTCCGCGACGCGACACCGATGGCCATTCGCCAAGTGTGGTTGATGGCATCCCCGTCTCGTCATCACCTCTCGGGATGAGACTATATCCCATGGACACTCACCGAGGGATCAATGGCCGTCCGGGATCTGTATTTCGCTTGGAACATCCTTCCCACTCGGCAGTTTAGGCTGTCAGGATCGTTGCGCAGAGTGGCAACCCATCACAGACGCGGAGAGAATCATGAAACTGTCCATCGCTTTGGTTAGTGCAGGATTGGCCTTCGCTCTGGCGGGCTGCACCGCCACAGGCTTCAGCGCGACGGCAATCTCCTCCTACAGTCTCGAGCCGATCCCCGGCAGCATCACCTATCGCGGCCAGCCTCGCACAAAGCTGACCAAGTCGCCAGTCGGTAGCACGTTCACGCACAATTTCCGACGCTTCGACGACCGGGTTGTGGAGACCTACCAGATCCAGCCGGACCGCTCACTCAAGATCATAGACCGACGGATCATCAGAAGCTGGTCGATGTTCGGTCGCGACGACTGATGCGGACAGACGGTCCGAGCGGATTGGCCTTGTACTGACGACCGGAACCTTCTAAACGCGCTGTAACGTGGCCGTTATGGATCAATCATGCAAACCCCTTGGAAAAAACCTGTCCTCGTCGCTCTGGAAGAACCTGGTGTTTATGTCAGCATCGAATCGACGCAGGCCGCATCCTGGGCCCTCATTGAGGACTGGCCGGAAGAGGATGGTGAGAAGCTGGATCGCGCGCTCCTCGTTTTTGCAGCCGTCGATGCGGGTAAAAAGAAACCCGAAGATGCTCGTCAAGCCTTCATAGAAGCGGCCATGGAAGCCGGGCTAGACGTAAAGTCATAATGACGCAGGTGGCGTTCAGGTCTTAAATTTCGTGTCACAAACCGTTAGAGCGTTTCTTCGCCCAGACACAAGCGCCCTAGACGCAAACACTAGACAAAGCACCGACCACGCCCAAGGCATCTCATCATGAAGAAAAAAATCCTTTTCATTCTGCTCATCGCTTGTCTGTTCATCAGCATTGTCGGCCACTGGGTTTTCGCGCTGCTTGTGACCTGATTTCGGTGTTACGGCTCCAATAGAAAACCCTCGATTTCACGCCGCTGTCATGGAACTTCGTTAACTTTTGCACGTTCTTCTTTCACAAATCATGAAAGGTAAAAAGATGCGTGACGGTCTGAACAGTGTGCTTGAACTCTCCGTACTGGGCTTTGTCATCGTCACGTGCCTGATGATGGCGAACCCGATCATGTAATGCGGTATTCGACTGGATACGACGCCTACTTTAAATGATTTCAAAAACTGTTTTTCATCGCGAGACTGTCCATCTTCAACTCCGTTTTGCTCTCGCACATCTCACTTTTCTCTACCTTTCGTCTTCCGGCGTGTTGCAATCCGTACGTTGCGCGGTAACGTCCGTGGACATTCCATTGAGAGCGCCCCTTCATGTCTGCACCTTCTTCCGCTTCCAGCCTCGTGTCCGCAGCCATGCTCGCCATCGGCGACGAGCTTTTATCAGGCCGAACGAAGGACAAGAATATCGGTCATCTCGCCGATGTTTTGACCATGTCAGGCATTGACCTCAAGGAAGTTCGCATCGTTGCAGACGAAGAATCTGACATCATCGAGGCATTGAACGCGCTTCGCGCGCGCTACGATTACGTCTTCACGTCAGGTGGTATAGGCCCGACCCATGACGATATCACGGCCGATGCCATTTCAGCCGCCTTCGGCCTACCCTGCGAGCACGATGCCGAGGCCATGCGGCTTCTCGGCGAGATGTACCAGAAGCGTGACATGGAATTCACAGATGCACGAAGGCGCATGGCGCGGATGCCGCGCGGGGCGCAACACATCGTCAATCCGGTTTCCGTGGCGCCCGGCTTCATCGTTGAAAACGTCTACGTCATGGCCGGCGTTCCGCAGGTGTTTCAGGCCATGCTGGACAACGTGATGCCAACGTTGCGCACGGGGGCGAAGGTGCTGTCTCAGGCCGTTCATTCCCCTTACGGCGAAGGCGATATCGGAACGCCGTTGAGCGCGGTTCAGAAAGCCCATCCACAAACCAGCATTGGCTCCTATCCGAAATATGACGGGCAGCGCTTTTCGACGGAGATCGTTGTGCGTGCCCGCGAAGCGGATGCTTTGAGCGCTGCCGCAAGAGACGTCGAGGCTATGCTGGAAACCATCGCACAGCAGAAAGCTGCTCTGTCGGCCTGAACAGATCGACGGTTCAGACGTTTTACATATGGCTGATGTGCCTTGAGCATATCGTCTGCTCACGATTACTGTCGTGACGGCTTTGTACCACAGGCAAAAACGACAGCGCTGGCGCTGAATCCCTAGCGCGGCGCTTCACCCGAATGAGGAGCCCGGTTATGGCTTACAAAACGATACTGGCCGTGATGGATACTGCAGAGAACGCCAACAGACTTGGCGACTTCGCGGTTTCCCTTGCCAATGATTTCTCCTCCCATGTCGTTGGTCTCCACATGGAGACATTTGCGACCGTCCCGCTTGTCGCGCCGATGGAGATGCCGGATCCTGCCACGGTGCAGGCTGTTCAAGAGGTCGCGCATCAGCAGACCACGGACGTCGAACGTATTTTCAATCGAACAATGTCGGACGGTGGCGTTTCGCATGAGTGGCGAAGCTTCATGGCCTCTGTCGGCTATGCAGCAAGCTCTGCACTCGACAGCGCTCGCTGCGCCGACCTCGTCATAGCACGGCAGCCAAACACCTCGGCCCTGTCCGACAGTCGCGCAGATATCGACAGCTTTCTCTATGACAGCGGTCGCCCGGTTCTTCTTGTGCCATACACGTTGGCCAACCCCAGACCGATCAAGCGCGTGCTTGTGGCCTGGAACGGATCGCGGGAGGCAACGCGCGCGACATTCGATGCTTTGCCATTTCTGATCGCAGCTGAAAGTGTCGAGATATTCTCGTTCGGCGCCGATGACAGCGACGACCACACCAAGGCCCTCGCTGGAACCGACCTCGCCTCCACACTCGCCCGCCACGGTGTCAATGTGACTGTCACCTCCCAGGAAAAGGCGCACGGCGTCTCTGCAAAGACCGCCATCGAAACCCGATTGTCCGATAACAGCATCGACCTACTGGTCATGGGTGCTTACGGCCACTCCCGCTGGTGGGAGATGCTGTTCGGCGGCGTGACCCGCACCGTTCTGGACAAGACAACAGCCTTGACGCTGATGTCGCGATAGGCAGACACCAAAGTCGAGACAAAAAAGAACCCGCCGATAACACCGGCGGGTCAGACTGCTGACAAACCCGCCGATTTTTGTCGGTGGGTTTTTGCGTTTTTGGGCTTCTCGTTCAGGTGGTG
>NZ_RXPG01000017.1:0-27632 GCF_023757665.1 Rhizobium skierniewicense Ch11 | reverse complement strand
CTCGGCGTTGTTGATTGCCACTGAGAACTGACCCGGTAGCATAGGATATTTCCATCGAGAATTGACCCATGTTTGAACCTGCCCTGCGTGTTTTCAGCGAGGGCTACGGAGTGATCGACATGGCGTTATTGAGCGTGATCCGACGCTGGCATTTTCGAGAGCATTTATCGATCCGAGAGATTGGTCGCAGGACCGGTCTGTCTCGGAATACGGTCCGCAAATACCTGCGTCTGGGGAGTGTGGAACCGAAGTTCAGAGTTCCAGAGCGACCGAGTAAACTTGACCCTTTTGCTGATCGATTAACGGCTTGGCTGAGGACAGAAGCGAAGAAGAACCGCAAGTAGAAGCGGACGATGAAGCAGTTGTATGCCGACTTGGTGAGCCTTGGCTATGATGGGTCGTATGGGCGAGTTGCTGCATTTGCTCTGGAATGGAAGGCTGATCTTCAGAGAGAACTGCAGACCTCGGGGCGTGGGACATACGTTCCGTTGGCCTTTGACCCCGGTGAAGCCTTTCAGTTCGACTGGTCGGAAGACTGGGCAATCATTTGCAATGAACGCACCAAACTGCAGGTGGCCCATACGAGGCTGAGCTACAGCCGCGCGTTCATCGTCCGGGCGTATCTTCTCCAAACACACGAGATGCTGTTTGATGCCCATAACCACGCATTCCGTGTCTTTGGCGGCGTTCCTCGACGTGGCATTTATGACAACATGCGTACGGCAATCGACAAAATAGGTCGCGGCAAAGAGCGCAACTTCAATGTCCGCTTCATGGCAATGGCCAGCCACTACCTCTATGAACCGGAATTCTGCAATCCAGCGTCTGGCTGGGAGAAAGGCCAGGTCGAGAAGAATGTCCAGGATTCACGCCACCGGTTCTTTCAACCAACACCACGCTTTCCATCACTGGAAGCCCTGAACGACTGGCTGGAGCTTCGATGCAAAGGGGTTTGGCAGCAGACCCCGCATGGAAAGATGCGTCGGACCATCGCTTAACTATGGGCTGAGGAAGCGCAGGCTCTCATGCCAACAGCACGTGTCTTCGATGGATTTGTCGAACATACCAAGCGGGTTTCCCCGACCCACTGCCGGCAGGCGATGCTTGCATCGCCGAGAGGGGTCTCGTCCACTTTGATCGTAATCGCTACAGTGTTCCGGCATCCTTCGCCAATCGGCCTGTCAGCGTTCGTGTTTACCCAGATCGCATCGCTGTTGCAGCAGAAGGTCTGATCATATGCGAGCATCGTCGCATCATCAGCCGTTCGCATGATGGTCCAGGGGAGACGATTTATACCAGTGCCTTATGAATTTGACTCACGGGATTCCGTTTTGAAGCAAATCATGATTCAACATGGCGGAAGGAGATTTCGCCATGGGAACGGCACTCGATATTCGTCGGGACTACACCGCTGAGGGCCTGCGTCAGCTTGCCAGAAAAAGCCGAGACGCGGACTTGTCCCGGCGATTGCTTGCTTTGTCGGTGATCTACGAAGGCGGATCGCGGAGGCAAGCCGCTTCTATGGGCGGGGTCGGTTTGCAAATCGTCCGCGATTGGGTCGAGCGCTTCAACCAGTCCGGTCCAGACGGTCTGAAGACCAGAAAGGCCAAAGGCCGTGAGCCGCTGTTGAGCGACAAGCAGCGCAAATCACTCATCGAGGTCGTTGAGAAAGGTCCCGTTCCCTATCTCGATGGGGTCGTGCGCTGGAGACTTGTCGATCTGATGCAATGGCTTTGGCAGGAGCACCGTATCTCGGTGAGCCGCCAGACGCGTGGGCGCGAACTGCAGGCGTTGGGCTATCGTAAGCTCACGGCCCGACCGCGGCATCATGCTCAAGACCCCCAAGCTATCGTGGATTTTAAAAAAGCTTCCCCGCCGCAGTGGCAGACATTGCCGCCGGAGCAGCCCGAGGAAAACGAGTAGAAATCTGGTTCCAGGATGAGGCTCGGATCGGCCAGAAGAACAAGATCACGCGCCGCTGGGCCAAACGTGGAACACGGCCTACAGCGCCGCATGATCAACGTACAAGGTCGGCCTACATCTTCGGTGCAATTTGTCCAAAGCTTGGTAAGGCCGCCGCATTGGTCATGCCGTGGTGCGACACCCATGCCATGACCCAGCATCTGAGCGAAATCTCCCGCCATATCGCTGATGATGCGCACGCCATTCCCGTCCAAAGCGGTCGTTGTAATATAGGAAGCAGAACTCCCAAAATGAAGCGTACCACGGGTTGTGTCGCCGTCTTGGGACTGGGGCCCCGTTGACATTTGCCAGCCGCGGATGACTTCTTGGAGAAATCCGCTCCGTGTAAGGCGCTCTCGGTGTAGTCGGCTGAACTCGTCGGACTTGAATATTCGGCGCCCGCCATCCTGCAATGTTTTAAGAGCTTGCAGGGCGTCAGCCAACTTTTCATTTGGTGTAGCCATTTTGGTTCTCACGACCTCGTTGTTCATTACGCGAACCCACAATGCCGCATCTCAGAAGGCAACGCCTGCATCACTGCACGTTTTTGATGACTGTGAGTCATCACGGCATTTCGTGTCGAGCTAAGGGAGCTGCATCAAGATGCAAAAGTGAGCTGGTGGTAATTGGATTCTTACGGCACTGGATCCCACGTGCCTGTCAAAAATTGATCCGGCGTAGAATTCAAGCATCTTGATCGACATGAAAGTCTGGTGATAAATGGTATCGATCAGGGCCATCCAACCGCTATGATAACGCAGCAGAGAGCCGGCTTTGAGTCCACTTGTAAAGAATGAAGGCGGTCCAGGATTAATGACAGAGATTTTCAGTGACCCTCTAGAGCAGGCCGTTAATCCAGCGCGATTGGGGATGAGGTTGCGGCTGGCTCGCCAGACGCGGGGTATGACGTTGAAGGCCCTTGCTGATGCCGCTAACTGCTCTGAAAGCTTGCTGTCGAAAATCGAAAATGGCAAAGCGTCACCTTCATTGCCCATGCTGCATCGTTTGGTGGGCGCGCTCGATACGAATATCGGTTGGATGTTTGAAGATTCGGACGGCGAGGAAGGTATTGTCTTCCGTGCTGGCACACGGCCGCTGATTGCGCTTGATCCCTTAAGACGCGGTGAGGGGATTTCGCTGGAACGGATTATACCCTATTCAGCCGGCCATTTGCTTCAGTGCAATATCCATCACATCGAGGAGGGTGGTGAAAGTGCTGGTCCAATCCAGCATGCGGGCGAAGAAGTCGGGTATCTTCTCGTGGGTGCGATCGAGCTGATTGTCGATAAAAAGAGCTACATGCTGACGGCGGGTGATGCCTTTGTCTTCAATTCAGAACTGCCGCACCATTATCGCAATACAGGCCAGGAACGGGCCAGCATTTTCTGGGTCAACACGCCAGCCACATTCTAAAAACCTGCTTATGGAAAACTATTTTCAAGAGACTTGACAAAGATTCAAGTCTCTTGAATTATACCCTTGTGCTTAAGCGCCAGATGGTCCGGTTACGGGCCGTTTTGAAAAACAAGGGGAACCCGAATGCGCCTTTCAAGATTTTTAATTCACAGCACCGCAGCCGCCGTCATCACGCTTGCTTTCGGCGTCGCATCCGCGAGCGCAGACACTTTTGCTCTGGTTACAATCAACCAGCAGGCTTTGTTCTTTAATCAGATCAATGACGGTGCGCAGAAGGCGGCAGATGCTGCCGGTGCGAAACTGGTAATCTTCAACGCAAACAACGTGCCTGCCGCGCAGAACGATGCGATCGAAAACTATATTACCCAGAAGGTTGATGGAATCATTCTGGTCGCCATTGATGTCAATGGTGTGAAGCCGGCGATCACGGCTGCCAAGACCGCAGGCATCCCGGTCGTCGCTATCGATGCGCAAATTCCTGACGGCGACAATGTCGCATTTATCGGTGTCGACAACGCCAAAGCCGGTGAAGACATCGGCAAGTTCTTTTCTGATTATGTGAAGACCGACATGGGTGGTACAGCCAAGACCGGTATTGTTGGCGCCCTCAATTCCTTCATCCAGAATCAGCGTCTCGATGGGTTCAAAAAGGCGGTCAAAGATAGCGGCCAGACTGTTACGTTTCTCGACACGGTTGATGGTCAGAACCAGCAGGACGTCGCGCTGGGTGCCGCTGAGAACCTGATGACAGCCAATCCCGACATGACGACGATCTATGCCACCGGCGAGCCGCAGTTGATCGGCGCCGTCTCGGCCGTCGAAAGTCAGGGGCGCCAGAAAGACGTCAAGATATTTGGCTGGGATCTGACCGCGCAGGCAGTCAAGGGTATCGAAGAAGGCTGGGTTACAGCCGTCGTCCAGCAGGATCCGGCAGGTGAGGGCAAGGCGGCTGTCGAAGCCTTGACCAGGCTGAAAAAGGGTGAAACCATCGAGCCGATCATCAACGTTCCGGTAACGATCGTCACCAAGGCTAACGTTGCCAAGTTCAAGGACATGTTCAAGTAAGCGCGCGTCTCTTGGTCAAAGCCCATACCCATCTGGCGATTGGCCATCGTCTTCCTGCTCGCGGGGAGACGGAATTTACGGCACTTCCCCGCCATTACCTTTCTGCGTTTGCGGGTTTAGGACAAGGGCGGTGGAGCTGCAAAAGATGCAATCTTTCTTGAAGCCACCATGAACAGGAACGCCACCATGACCGACGGCGAAACATACCGTGTCCGGATGACCGGTATTTCGAAACGCTACAACCCAATTCAAACGCTGGACAACGTCACGTTGACCCTTAAGCCAGGCGAGGTTCTGGGCCTAGTGGGTGACAATGGAGCCGGAAAATCGACGCTGAGCAAAGTGCTGTCGGGTGCCGTCATTCCCGATAGCGGCACAATCGAGATCGACGGCAAAGTCGTTTCTTTTTCCTCGCCGGCTGATGCGCGCGCCTCCCATGTGGAGATGGTCTATCAAGACCTCTCGCTCTGTGACACGGTGGATGTCGCGGGCAATCTATTTCTCGGTCGCGAACCGCGTCGTCATGTTTTAGGCGTGTCTTTTCTCGACAAGAAGAAAATGCACGGTTTGGCGCGCGAGATGCTCGACCGGCTCGGAATCGTTATTGCAGATACACGGCTGAAGGTCGAAAACCTGTCTGGTGGTCAGCGCCAGTCGATCGCCATAGGCCGCGCAGCATCGTTCGAGCCCAAGGTTCTCATTATGGACGAACCTACGGCGGCTCTTGCAGTAGCCGAGGTCGAAGCCGTGCTCGAACTGATCCGCACGGTCAGTGCGCGGGGTGTCAGTGTCATCCTCATAACCCATCGTCTGCAGGATCTGTTCCTCGTCTGCGATCGCATTCAGGTCATGTATGAAGGGCGCAATGTCGCCGAGCGGCTGATTGGCGACACCAGTATCGAGGAAGTCGTCAATCTGATCGTCGGGCGCAAGTTCTCTGCCCGCTCCGCCGGGCACGGCAATGAAAACGGAGTTTCAGCATGAGCACGTCGTCATCTCAAGCCGGGCATGCCGGTTCGCACGTTTCGCCATCGCGCCTGCGCAAGGCGACACTCTGGGAAAAATTGCTGGCCAATGGCAGTGTCGTCTCCATCGCCCTTTTCTTTATCGTCGTCTGCGTCGTCTTTTCGTTCATCACCGATGCCTTCCTCACGGCGCCGAACCTGCTAAATATCATCCGCCAGTCGGCACCGCTTCTGATCGTTGCCGCCGCCATGACCTTCGTCATCACCACCGGTGGCATCGATTTGTCCGTCGGCTCTGTGCTGGCACTCGTTGCCACATTGTCGGCAACCGCTCTCCAAGGCGGTCTTGCATGGCCTCTGGTCATCCTGGTGATGCTGTTGTTGGGTGCGATCATCGGCGCAATCCAGGGCTTTTTCATCGCCTATGAGCGTATCCCCGCCTTCATCGTCACACTGGCTGGTCTGTCTGTCATCCGTGGGCTGGCGCTCCTGATCACTGGCGGTTACTCGATCCCCGTCGATCCGGCCAGTGTTTTCAATGTCATTGGCCGCTCCTGGTTTCTGGGCGTTCCGGTGCCAGCCTGGATTGCGCTATCTATATTGCTGATCGCCCATATCACCTTCAATGAGACGCCCTTCGGACGCTACGTCACCGGCATCGGCGCCAATGCCGAAGCGGTGCGTCGCGCCGGCATCGACACCCGCTTCACGACGATGTTCGTTTACATCCTCTCCAGCACGGCTGCGGCACTTGCGGGTATCATCGTCACCGCACGTCTCGGCTCAGGCTCGTCCAATGCTGGCCAGGGCTTTGAACTCGAGGTGATCGCCGCCGTCGTTCTCGGGGGAACCAGCCTGTTTGGCGGGCGCGGCACACTTATCGGGACAGTGCTCGGAGCGCTTACCGTCGCAGTCATCGCCAATGGCCTCATCCTCGCGCACATGTCGCCGTTCCTGACACCGATCGTCACTGGCACCATCATCCTGATCGCCGTTTGGCTCAATTTCCGCCTGTTCCGTGGCGCAGTCAGGGGTAAATAGACATGGATCATCTGTTCGGCACGACACCCAGAGGGCGAGTGGAAATCGGCGTCAAATCCGGGACAGTGATGACGGTTCTCGGAGCTCTGCCAGTCGCTAACATGGGCATCACCCTTATGCACGAGCATATTCTGCTGGATGGTGCCAAATCCTGGCGCTGCCCTTGCCATCCCGAGGCGCAGGCTATCGGCGAGCAGAAGGTCAGCATCGAGATCATCGGTGAGCTGCGGATGAACCCCTATATGAACCGCGATAACGTTTCGCTGGATGACAGCGATCTGGCGCTATCGGAACTGAGCCGGTTTCAGGCCTTGGGCGGACATACGGTCGTCGATACGACCAATATCGGCATTGGCCGCGAGCCGGCGAAGCTTGCCCGGATCGCGAAGATGTCCGGTTTGAAAATCGTGATGGGGACCGGCTTTTACCTTGAATTCAGCCACCCCGAATGGCTGAAATCCATGGATGTCGATGAGGTCGCCCAGTTTATCGTCGATGATATCGGCGGTGGTGAAACGCAGCCGGAGGTCATGGCAGGTATCATCGGTGAAATCGGCGTCAGCAAGGATTTTACCGCCGAAGAACGCAAGTCGCTGCGGGGCGCTGCCCGGGCATCGAAGATCACCGGCGTGCCCCTGTCCATCCACCTTCCCGGCTGGGAGCGACTGGCTCACGATGTTCTGGATGTTGTGGAGGAGGAGGGTGCTGATCTGCGCCATACTATCCTGTGCCATATGAACCCCAGCCATGACGATCTGCCCTACCAGAAGGCACTGGCCGAGCGCGGTGCTTTTCTGGAATACGATATGATCGGCATGGACTTCTATTATGCCGATCAGGATGCCCAATCGCCATCTGACGAACAGAATGCCCGTGCCATCCGTTCACTGATCGACATGGGATACGCCGACCGTATTCTGTTGTCGCAGGACGTTTTTATGAAAATCATGCTCACCCGCTACGGTGGCTTCGGTTACGGCTTCATCCTCAAGCACTTCCTTCCGCGCCTGAAGCGACACGGCGTCGAGCAAGAGGCCATCGAACAGATGCTCATCGACAATCCGAAATCCGTTTTTTCCAGCGTAATCTGAAACGCTGAGCGACATATCCAAGGAGTTTTCATGTCCAAGTCCAAAGTTCTTCTCGCGGGCGAATCCTGGGTGTCCACGGCGACCCATATCAAAGGCTTCGACCAGTTTCCGACCGTTACCTATCATACCGGTGCAGACGAGCTGTTGGCCGCGCTCAAGGACAGTCCTTTCGACGTCCAGTTCATGCCAGCGCACGAAGCGCAGCGTGACTTCCCGCAATCGCTGGAGGCACTGTCAGCATATGATGCGATCATCCTGTCTGATATCGGCGCCAACACACTGCTTTTGCATCCCGACACCTGGATTCACTCCAAGACCACACCGAACCGTCTACGTCTGTTGCGAGAGTATGTTCAGAACGGTGGTGCGCTCCTGATGTTTGGAGGCTATTACAGCTTCCAGGGCATCAATGGTGGTGCGCGCTATCGCAAAACGCCAGTCGAAGACGTGCTACCGGTTTCCTGCCTTGCCTATGACGATCGTGTCGAAGTGCCGGAAGGTTTTGCGCCCGTGGTCACCGGCGATGCAAGCCACCCGATTCTGAAAGGTCTTGGAACAGACTGGCCTATCCTGCTCGGTTACAATGAAGTGACGGTAAAAGACGGTGCCGATGTTCTGGCGACGGTGTCGACGGACTATGGTTCTCAGCCGCTGCTGGTAACAGGAACCTATGGTAAGGGCCGCACGGTCGCCTGGACCTCCGATGTCGGTCCACACTGGCTGCCATCGAGCTTCATCGCGTGGTCGGGTTACAAGACGTTGTTCGAACAGATGCTCGCCTGGGCGACAGGGAAGGCCTGAGCCATGCGCGTGCATGTCGTCGGCAATGTCTGCATAGACACCACATTCCGTTTCGACCTTTTGCCGCAAGCGGGCGAGACGCGCAATGCGGCGAGCCATACGGATGGTCTCGGCGGCAAGGGTGCCAATCAGGCTGTCGCCGCTGCACGGACCGGAGCGCCGGTCACATTTTGGGCCGCTATCGGCAGGGATGCGAATGGCGGCTGGATTCGAAATGGACTGGCGGGCGAGATCGACAGTGCCTGTTTAACCGAGTTCGATCTGCCGACCGACCGCTCGACGGTGGCTGTTGACGCGAGTGGCGAAAACATGATCCTCAGTGGTGTCTCTTGCGCATTGGCATTCGACCCACTGGCACAAACCGACTTTGGAGACATTGTCGAACCGGATAATGTGCTGGTGGTGCAGGCTAACCTTACCCCTGCGATAACCGAGGCCTGCCTGCGCGCCGGGCGGGAAAAGGGCCTTACAACAATTTTCAACGCGAGCCCGCTGGCACCGGACGGGCAACCCCGTTTCGAGGCCGTGGACATCGTCATTGTCAATGAAGGTGAGGCGCAGTCAATCGCGGGCTCGCGCCGGCCGGAAGATGCGGCTGCCGCGATCAGGGGTCTTGGCTCGGGCTGCGTAATCGTCACGCTGGGATCGCGCGGTTGTCTTCTTCTCGGCAGCGCCAGCGTCGAACCGGTTTATATCGCGGCGCCAAAAGTTGATGTTGTCGATACCAGCGGAGCGGGCGATGTTTTGTGCGGTGTGTTTGCCGGATGCCTTGCCCAAGGCATGCGGCAAGAGGCCGCTCTTCGCGTCGCTGTCGCAGCATCGGCGCTGGCAGTAACGCGGGTTGGCACGCTCGCTTCTTGCCCGCCGGTAGATGAAATATCATTTCTTATCAAACAATCAGAAACGGAAAGCGCATGACACAGTCCTTAAAACCCGTTGGACCAGGTGCCGGCGATGCGATCACTTCTCTCTTTGGACGCAGCAAGGCCGTCATCGGCGTCGTGCATTTGGCTCCCTTGCCGGGCGCACCGCGCTACAGAGGGGAAGCTGTCGAGGATGTCTATCAACAGGGGCTAGACGATGCCCGTGCCTATCTCAACGGTGGTTGTGATGGCGTGATCATCGAGAACCATGGCGATATTCCGTTTTCCAAGCCGGACGATATCGGTCCTGAAACCGCTGCACATATGTCCGTCGTCTCCGACCGCATTCGCCGTGAACTCGGCCGGCCGATCGGCATCAACGTGCTCGCCAATGCCGCCATTCCAGCACTTGCCATTGCGAGTGCCTCAGGTGCCGGTTTTGTGCGCGTCAACCAGTGGGCCAATGCCTATGTTGCCAATGAAGGCTTTATCGAGGGCGAGGCGGCCCGCGCGATGCGCTACCGTGCACAGCTTCGCGCAAATGGGATCAAGATTTTCGCGGATGCCCACGTAAAGCATGGCGCGCACGCGATCGTCGCCGACCGTCCGGTCGAGGAACAGGTCAAGGATCTGGTTTTCTTCGACGCAGACGCGATTATCGCAACTGGCCAGCGGACTGGACACGCGGCTGATCTTGACTATATCCGTATGATCAAAGAGGCCGCAGGATTGCCAACACTGGTGGGTAGTGGCGTGACGCCAGACAACGCCCGTGACATTCTTGATATCGTCGATGGCGTCATCGTGGCGAGTTCTTTGAAGTACGACGGCGTCTGGTGGAACAAGGTCGAAAAGGCGCGGGTCAGCGCTTTTATCGCTGGTCTGCGGCCATGAAACAATACACGCAGGTAAACGGCGAGCGACTGTTGAAACGTCTTGATGATTTCGCCGCGATCGGGGCAACGCCTGCGGGCGGTGTCAATCGGCAGGCTCTGTCGCCAGAGGACCGGAAGGCGCGCGCTCTTCTGGCAGGTCTCGCCATCGAAAGGGGTTTTACAGTCTTCCAGGACAAGATGGCCAACCTGTTCATTCGCCGCGAAGGGAAAAACAAGGCAAGCCCACCCTTCCTGATCGGCAGTCATCTCGACAGCCAGCCAACAGGCGGGCGCTATGACGGCGCTCTGGGAACACTTGCCGCCTTCGAGGTTCTTGAAACGCTGGAAGATGGTGGCGTCGAGACGGATGTACCAATTGAAGTCGTTGCCTGGACAAATGAGGAGGGTAGTCGGTTTGCGCCGGGAACAATGGGCTCCATGGCATTTTCGCTCGGACAGATACCGGAAGAATGGCACGAGCTCCGCGGGACTGACGGGGTGTCCTTTCAAGATGCGCTAACTGAGACACTTGGTGCGCTGCCCGTTGCCAAGCAGCGAAAGCTGTGTTTTCCGATTTTAGGCTATCTCGAACTGCATATCGAGCAGGGACCAACGCTCGAAAAGGAGAACATTCCGATCGGGGTGGTTACCGGTATCCAAGGGACGCGCTGGCTTGAAGTTACCGTGACGGGGCAGGCGGCGCACGCCGGAACCACTCAGCTGACCTTTCGTCGCGATCCCATGGTGGCTGTCGCATCTGCGCTGCACACACTCCACAGCACGATTATGCCGATGGACGAAAACGCACGCCTGACGGTTGGACGGATCGCCGCATATCCCGGTTCGATCAATGCCATACCAGGGTCTGTCACCCTGACGATCGACCTGCGACATCCAGAAAGTGACCGCCTCGATGCGATCGAAGCCGAAGTTCTGGACGTCTTCAAGGTGTCTGCTGCCGCGCAGTCATGCCAGATTGATCTTCACAAGACATTCGATATGAGCCCAGCCTCGTTTTCCGGCATCAGCATCAACAGTATAGAAACCGCGGCCCGTGACCTTGGACTGGCCTTCAAGCCTATGGTGTCCGGTGCGTTTCACGACGCTCTCTACATATCGCGCCTCGCTCCGACCGCCATGATTTTTGTACCATGCAGAGAGGGTCTTAGTCATAATGAGGCGGAATATGTCGAACCCGAACATAGGGTCGCAGGCGCGCAGATCTTGTTTCAATCGACTTTGGAAGTTCTGGATGCGTTATCCATTGATTCACGGCGTCTGTCCTGAATACCACGGATGATGAAAATTCCTTAGGAACGCGTGTCAATGGTTCGATTTGGTTCAAGGCTAGATGATCAGGAAAAATTCTCCAACACCGCCAAGAACGTATGCCGATCTCCCTGACCTTCTGTCAGCCTTACGCGCTCCTCGATATCGCCGAGGTGGTGATCCATCAACTGTTGCGCCTTGGCCAAGTCCTTTGCCTTCAATGCAGCGACGATCATTCGGTGGTGGTCGGCGCCGCAATCGTCCTTTTTGTCTTCTTCGTAGAGCGCCATGACGAGGGACAGGCGCGCGACGATCTTGGAGAGCATTTCGGTCATGACGGCATTGCCGCCATGCTCTGCCAGAACAATATGGAATTTTCCGGAAAGCACCGTCTTCGATTTTTCGTCACCGTGGTGGTGGATGTGCTCTTCCTCGTCGGTCAATTTTTCCAGCGCATCGAGTTGTTCAGTGGTGGCGCGGGACATGACAAGGTCGAGGATCGCGTGTTCGATCTTGCGGCGTGCCTCGAACAGAGCCTTGGCTTCTTCGATGCCCGGCTCTGCGACGAAGGTGCCACGATTGCGCTTGCGCTCCAGCAGATGGTCGCTTTCCAGCACGCCGAGCGCGCCACGAACGACGGTGCGGCTGACGCCGAAATGGTCGGCAATGGCATCTTCGAGGATTTTGGTGCCGGGTTTCAGCGCCCCTTCTCCGATGGCATTGGCAAGGGTGGTGCGGATGCGCTCGGAGACGTCGTCATTGGCATTTTCAGTGGCTTCTGCCGCGCTCGTTGCCTTGGCGGCTTTAGGGTTTTGCCGACGTGTCTTCTTCATGTCTTGCTCCGTACTCAGTCGAGCGGCCGGTCGCTCGATCTTATCACATCCATACACATATTGGTGCGTACATTGATACGCACTGGAAATCCACTTGATCTTGGGGTTTTGCACGAGGACGGCGGAGATCGCTGCCGTCCTCGTCCAAGACAATATCAAGCCGCTTGCCGTTTTGTGAGGGGTGCGGAAAGATCAATGCCGTTGTCGGCGCAGATCGTCTGGATATGCTCGGCCGAATTACGAATGAACGTTATCGCCGCGCCGAAGCCATAGGTCTGCTTTTCGTATGTCGGGTAGCCGTAGTTGTTTGCCTCATAGGTCTCCCAATCCGGGATCTCGTCGGATGCAACGCGCTTTTCGAAGGTGCTGACCAGGGAAAGATAGGCTTCCTGCTCTTCCGTATTCAGGTCCGGGTGGGCAGCGCGCCACGCGGGGTCGTCAATCTCGATGCACTGGCGCGGATTGGCCTTGCGCGGTTTGTCTTCGACGGAGGCTGCAACTTCCAACGAGAGATTGAGATCCGGGTTCGCCGTAGCCAGGATCGGAATGATCGCAGCAAAATCCACGATACCGCGGCCGACGGGGCGGGTCTGGAAATCAAGGCCTCCCGGTGCGTGGCCCACATAGGCGTCCTTGATGTGGGTCTGGCGAACGTAGGGCGCGACGCGTTTTGCGGCGTAAACTGGATGTTCGCCGCGCTGCAGGCCGTTGGCCGTGTCGAAGACAACGCCCAAGCAGTCCTCACCGATCTTATCGATCAATCGCACGATCTCGAAGGACGTGATCTCGTCATGGGTTTCCATATTGAGATGGACGCCATTGGCGCGCGCGACGGGAGCGAGCTTCAGCAACACCTTCTCGATTGCAAGCAACTGTTCGTCCCAGGTGACGTCGGTGCGGAAGCGGTCGTTCGCCAGCCTGCCACGATACTCGGATTTGAAGTTGCCCGGCGAGACCCATAGTTCGCGGCAGCCGATGGAAACGCTTGCCTCGATCATCCTAGTAAAGCCCAGAATAACGTCGCCATCTCCGATCGCGCGAAACTCCGGAGCCTCGGCGCTGCAATAGGGGTTGATCTTGCCGACGCCGCTTTCGATGTAGAGGCCGAGTTCGTCGGCCTTCTCGCGGATGGCGCGGAGTGCAGTTCTGTCGAGCATCGGACTCATGTCGAGAACTGTCGGGAAAAACAGGCCCGAAAGGCCGAGCTCCTTGACAAGGTCAAGGCTTGCGAGCGGCCCGCGTTTCACGAACTCGGGAAGTTTCTGGCTGTCGATACCCAGTCTCATAACGGTCTCTCCTTGGTGTTTCCTGGTGGGATGCGCTGCAGTGGCGATCCCTTGTTTGGTTGATTTTGTGGCGCCATTGTCTGCGCGCTGGCCCCACATGCTCAATTCTTGCAGCTGTTCGAGCGACCTTTCGGCGCGAGTTTCCGTTCCAGATAGTGCTGGCCGATCGATGCGACTGTGGTGATCCCGAGGTACCAAAGGGAGGCAACGCATAGGAGCTCGATGACCAGAAAGTTGCGGGCGTATATCGCCTGCGCCTGTGTCAACAAGTCCTGCATGCCGATGACCGAGACGATGGCACTCGCCTTCAGCATCCCGATCGCCTGGTTTCCAGTCGGCGGGACGATGAGCCGGACTGCCTGAGGGAGGACCACGGTTCGCAGGGTTTGCAATGGTCTGAGGCCCAGGGACGATGCGGCTTCGCGCTGTCCACGATCCACGGCAGTCAGGCCACTGCGAATGATCTCGCTCATATTTGCCGCCTCGTGTAGACCTAACGCCAGAAAGCCTGCGAAAGCGGGTGTGACAATGTCGTTTACCGAAACCGACCAGGAACCTAAGCCGATCTCAGGGACGAAGAGCGCGATGTTGAACCAGAAGAATATCTGGACGATCAGCGGGACGCCGCGGAACCACCAGACGAAGGCGACGGCGATCGCCTTGAGAACGATGTTCTGGCTGGTTGCCATGACGGCGACGAGACAACCGATGACGATGCCGGCGACCATGGCGCCCGCTGTCAGCTCGAGCGTCAGGACGACGCCGCCAAGAATGACGGGGTCGATCATGTAGCGCGGGATCTCGCTCCATTGGACGCTCTGATTTCGCCCGACAGCCAGAACCATGAGGGCCAGCACGAGGATCGCGATGGTTCCAGTTGTAAGTTGGCCCCACCCTACAGGTTTGCCGTTTAGCGGGGCGACGGTCATGCTGATCGGTTGAGTGAAGAGTGCCATAGCTCAATCCACCGGCATCGAGGCGGCGTCGTTGAACTTGACGGTCTTCACGGCAAGCGGCCCGAGGCTCCATTTCGCCATGATGGCCTGATACGCGCCGCTGTCGACCATGTGCTGGAGCGAGGCGATCACGGCATCCCGGAGCTCCGGATTGTCCTTTGAGACCAGCATGCCAAGATAACCGACAGCGAGGCGGACATCGGGCAAGGCTTGCAGGCCAACGCCTTTGCCGGTCTGCTTTTCGGTGGTGTAGACGCTCGTTGCATAACCATTGACGGTCGCATCGGCGCGGCCCGTTCGCACAGCCTGAAGGACGTCAGGCATTTTCGGGATTGATATGATCTCGATTGGCATGGTCTTGCATTTTGCCGAGGCAGCGACGACGAGCCTGTTCTGGAACGTCCCGACAGGCACGGCAACCTTCTTGCCGCAGAGGTCTTCCATGCTCTTGATGCCGAGTGGATTGCCCTTGACCGTCATGATGGTCGTTGCGTCATACATGTAGTCGATTACGTCGACCTGCTTTTCCAGTTCCACATCGTCATTGATACCGGAGAGCGTCATGTCGAACCGCTTGGAGAGCACGGCGGGGACGATGGCTGCGCCCGCGCCGACATTGGTCATCTGCACATCGACGCCAAGAATGACGCCTAGCGCTGCCGCGAGGTCGGCATCGATACCGATCAGCTTGCCAGCCTCATCCTGGAAGCTGATCGGCGGCGTCAGATCCGTCGCGACCTTCAGGACCTTCTTCTCCTTGATTGCTGCGGGCAGGCGATCTGCCAGTTGTTGATTGAATGCGACGCCTGGAAGCTTGGCCACATCCGCCTCCGGCACCATCTTTACGGGCGAGCCTTCTGCGGCGTGGGTGGTTGAGGCGAGCAGAACGAAGGCGATGCCTGCTAAGATGGCGGTAAGAGTTTTCTTGAAGCTATGCATGCGGAACCCCTTTTTCACATTTGTGTTGTCGTGAATTTTTAGGATTTCTCGATGCAATCAGTATGCCAGTTCGACCTCACTGCTCTCATGCGACTGTTTTTGCTAGATTCTTTTTTACATAGAAATCAGATGAGCATTCGAGTTTATTTTCGCATGAATTTTCGAAAGTTTGTGATGAGAGAATCATCCGCACGAATGCGCTAATTATTTTTTTGAAGAGGACTTATTATAACGCATTGATATTGGTGAATAATAATATTGACTACTCGGTACGCTGCGCTGTCGCGGCCCTGGAGAAAAACACCGAATTGACTCGCTTCAAAGGTCGAGGGAGAAAAAATCTGCACAACAAATCATCGTCTCTCATCAGAAATGCACAATAAATAAATTTTAATGAATATCATTTTTTTCATTATTGCAAAGTTACGAAAATAGATAAATCAAAAATAAATAAATAAAATCATATATTTGATTTCGTTAGGCGAACTCAATTGACGTAGTTGGCACGCCGATTGCAACTACCCTCTCATGACCCAAAGCGAACTCAAAATTACCGATCGACCACATCTCCGCTGGATACCGACGAGCTCGACGCGCTCGGCTATGCAGCCGCAACCCAAGGGAACACTCATGTCGCAGACCCCGAAGGCAGCAGAAGGCAGAGAGCTCAGCGTTCGTGGCTTGACCCATAGTTATGGCGGGCAGAACGCGATCAGCGATATCTCTTTCGAGGTAAAGGCCGGTGAGATCGTCGCGCTCCTTGGACCGAGCGGCTGCGGCAAATCCACCGTGCTGCGCGCTATCGCAGGCCTGATCCGGCCGAAGACCGGCGTGATCCAGCTCGGAGGTGAAGACCTTGCCAATGTTTCGGCGCGTGCGCGCGGTATCGGCATGGTTTTCCAAAACTACGCCCTGTTTCCACATCTGACGGTCGCCGAGAACATCGCATATCCGCTGGCCTGCCAGAAGGTGGGGCGCGCCGAGCGCCGCGAGCGGGTGGAGGAAATGCTGTCGCTGGTGCAGTTGAAGGGATTTGGCCATCGCCTGCCGCGTGAGCTTTCCGGTGGCCAGCAGCAGCGTGTTGCGGTGGCCCGTGCCATTGCCGGACGGCCATCGCTTCTGCTTCTCGACGAACCGTTCGGCGCCTTGGACCGGGCGCTTCGTTTCGATCTACAGGTCGAGCTTCTGCATCTGCAGAAGACGCTTGGCATCACCACGCTGATCGTCACGCATGATCAGGAGGAGGCGCAAAGTCTCGCTGGCCGTCTGGTGCTGATGAACAAGGGCAATGTCGAGCAGATCGACACGCCGATGGCCGTTTATGACCGGCCGAAAACGCTGTTCGTCAATACGTTCATCGGCCAGGCCAATGTGCTGCATGGAACGGTGGATCGCCTGGATGCCGAGGCAACCCTGGTCACGCTTGCGAATGGCAGGGCCCTCGTCCTCCCGCGTCGTCTAAATTTCACCGCGGGCTCCAAGGTCACGATCACCTTCCGTCCCGAAAACGTTCGCCTGTCTGCGACACCGAGCGCGTCGGCCCTACCGGCGCGATTGACGGTGTCCGTCCCGCTTGGACCCACCCTTGTCCACGATCTTCTTCTCGAAGACGGGACCAACCTTCGTTCCTCGGAGGTCCGCGGGCCTTCGGTCTTCATTCCCGCGCCGGGAGCACAGCTCTTTGCCGAGATAGACACCATGAGGTGTCACGCCTTTCCGAGCGAACCGGAAGCATTCCGTGAATAACAACAACAGAGGTGAACAGATGCAAGATTTCAACATCACAAGACGCCGTTTCGGACTGCTTGCCGCCGGTGCGGCTGTGGTAGCAACCGTTCCTTTTGCTGCCCGTGCAGCCGGTGGCACGGCTGTTGCCGCGACCTTTCCAGGCAATTGGGAAGACGGCTACCGTACGGTCCTGACGCCTCTCGTCAAGGAGGTCGGTTTCGACCTGACCGTCGCCCCGGCAATGGCGCAGGACCAGCTCGCCAAGGTCATGGCAAGCCCCGGTAACCCGCCTTACGACACGCTTTTGATGTCGCCCGGCCAGATGGCCATCGCCATCGAGAACGATCTCATCCAGAAGATCGACCCCTCGAAGCTCAAAAACTGGGGGATGCTCGATCCGGTTTTCCAGGGCGAGTACGGCCTGACCGTGACGGTCGAAGTCAACGGCATCGCCTATAATCCAGATCTCGTCCCGGCGCCGAAGGGCTACCGCGATCTCTTTGAAAATCCGGCTTACAAAGGCCTCGTGTCGTGGACCGGCTTTGCCTCCAATACAGGCGTGATGGCCTATACCGAGATCGCCAAGATTTTTGGTTCGGGCCCAACTGACATGGATGCCGTCTTCAAGCTATTCAAGGAGCATCCGGAACAGATCAAGGGCGTGGTAGCCAGCACGAACCACCAGATGACACTGTTCCAGCAAGGCGAAATCGCAGTCTTCATGTGCTCGACCGGCAATGTCGCCAAGTTGAAGGCGATGGGGCTGAACGCCGAATTCGTCCAGCCGGAGACGGGTTCGCCCGCGGCTCCCGTCAACATCCATCTGACCAAGGGCGCCAAGAACGTCGACGCGGCCTACGCCTATATGGACGCCGCGATCTCGAAGGCCGCTCAGGACAAGCTCAAAATGCCGCCAACCGAAATGTTCCCGACGAACAAAGAAGTGGAACTGACACCCGGCATTGAGGCCTATGTGAAGCGCGAACAGCTCGCCTCTCTCGTGTATCCGGACTGGGCGGCGATCAACAAGAACCGGCCGGAATGGATCCGCCAGTTCGACGCCCTCGTGGCCGGTTGAGGGTAAACCATGAAGGCGAGCGGCTTCCCCTACGTTATCCCGATGCTTGCGCTATCGGTGGCGTTCTTTGCGACGCCGCTCGCCGTCCTTGTCGGCTTCAGTTTTATCGGCCCCGACGGTCTGTCCCTGCACAATTACGCACGATTTCTTGGCGATGCGTTCAACTACCGCGTTCTCGTCAATACCGCCAAGCTGGGGGTACAGACTATCGTCACCACGACGCTGCTCGGTGTGCCGATCGCGCTGTTCTACTGGCACAGCGGCAAGACCGCACGCCAGATCATCATTTTCCTGACGCTGATCCCGATGTTGACCAGCAATGTGGTTCGGACTTTTGCCTGGATCGTTATTCTCGGGCGGCAGGGGCCGATCAGCACGACGTTCGTGGCGCTTGGACTGGCCGAGCGTCCGTTCACTCTGATGTCAACGGAACTAGGTCTTGTGATGGCCATGTGCCAGATCGACCTACCACTGATCATCCTGCCGCTGGTGGCGATCCTGTCGCGCATCCCCGTGACCTACACCGAGGCTGCGCAGGTTTCAGGCGCCGGGCCATGGCGCATTCTCGTCACGGTCCTGCTGCCGATGATGCTGCCTGGACTTCTGGCCGGGTGGATTCTCGTCTTTGCCAGCACCAGTGCCTCGTTCGTCACCCAGGCGGTGATCGGCGGCGCGCGCAACGTCTATGTGCCGCAATTGATCTACCGCGAGGTCGGCACGCTGTTCGACTGGCCGATGGCTTCTGCCATCGCTGTCGTGCTCCTTATATCGACCGGCATTCTTCTCGTCGGCATGACCATGATTTCCCGTCACCGGAGGCTTGTCGGCCATGCGTAGAAAATCCGAAAACCCGGTCCCTGCC
Organism: Rhizobium skierniewicense Ch11; assembly: GCF_023757665.1. Lineage (NCBI taxonomy): Bacteria > Pseudomonadati > Pseudomonadota > Alphaproteobacteria > Hyphomicrobiales > Rhizobiaceae > Rhizobium > Rhizobium skierniewicense. The sequence goes on along the minus strand of NZ_RXPG01000017.1, from coordinate 8,602 downwards.
ATGCTCTACAAGGCATTCGTCTTCGGCTTCGGCGGCTTGAGCCTGATCTATCTGGTGGCCCCGATCGTCATCGCAATTACCATGTCGTTTACGTCAGGGCAGACACTCAAATACCCACCAGAGGGCTTCTCGCTGCGCTGGTATGAGGCGTTGCTCGATCCCGTCCGTTCCGGGACCGAACATATCGCCGCTGGCAACTCGCTCAAGATCGCAGGCCTTGCTGTTCTCGGCTCGCTGCTTTTTGCCGTGCCCGCCACCATTGGCATGGCGCGGATGCAACGTCGTTCGGTCAACACGATCGAGCCACTGCTTCTCGCCCCGCTGGTGCTACCGAGCTTGGTTTATGGTCTGGCCGCGCTGATCGTTGCCAATTTCGTCGGCCTGCAGCCATCGCTCTGGCTGACCGTGATCGGCCATGTCGTCGTGTTCGGGCCACTGATGTACCGCGCCGCTTCCGTTGTTGCTCAGGGCATCAATCCTTCGCTGGCAGAAGCTTCGACGGTGATGGGGGCTACATGGTTCACCACCCTGAGGCGCGTGATCCTGCCCCTGCTGACACCGGGCATTCTCGCCGGCGCATTCCTCGTTTTCATCCAGTCACTCGATAATGTTTCCGTCTCGCTCTTCCTCGCTGATGCCCAGACGACGGTGCTGCCGCTCAGGATGTTCGCCCTTATCGAAGAATCGCTCGATGTGCGGGTGGCTGCCATGTCTGGCCTGCTGATCGGTGTGACGCTGATCGTCATGTTGGTGGCAAGGCGGGTGCTGGCACCGACACGTCAGGCCTGATCGAAATTCAAAAAATCGGAGAAACACCCATGAATTTATGTGCCGAAAAGACCGGCTCCTACCGCGTCGGATCATTGCTAGCGGATTTCCAGCCTGATTTCGATTTCTCCGCACCATTGCCTCTACCGGTCGAGGAATTCGAGGATCGTCTGCGGCGCATCCGCCGGCAGGCGGTGGAGGCCGGACATGACGCGCTGATCGTCCATACTGGCGGTGTGGGCTGGTTTCACATGTCGAACCATTATCTGCGCTATATTTGCGACTGGATGCGGGAAGGCGTGCTGATCATCCCGACCGACGTCGACAAGCCCATGGTCTTGCTGTCCTTCTTTACTCAGTCCGTCCTTCTGCCGCCAGGCGGCGAACCCGTTCTGGTAGAGGACATCTGGCAGATCGGCCCGATCGGCCGGGAATATGCCGACCGTCCCGGCGACAGCGTCATCAAGACCGCGGAAAAATGTGCCGAACTGCTGGCCGGGATGGGGCTATCCAAAGCCCAGATCGGCCGCATTGGTGACCGCACCTCGCTGACCTTCTGGGCAGGTCTCGACACGTTGATGCCAAGCGTAAAATTCGTCGCGGACAATGCCATTCTCGACCGCATGCAGAAGGTGCGCTCGCCACGCGAGATCGAGATGTTTCGGGCTGCCGCCCAATTGGTCAGCATCGCCACGCAGGCGGCGTATCATGTGGCAAAACCCGGCGTGACCGACCACGAGATTTATGCGGCCTTCACCCAGGCGCAACTCTCCTTCGGCGGCGAGACCGGTGACGGTTACCAGATCGGTATTAACGAGTTTGGCACCCATTGTGGCAAGCCTTATGGGCATGTGGTGCGACCTGGGGACCTGATCAATCTTTACGTCTCCAATGTCACCTATCGTGGCTACACCGCGCAGACCGCTCGGATGATCGCAATCGGCGAGATTACCAAGCACCAGGAAGAGGTGCTCGCCGCCTGCACCGAAGGTGTGAAGCGTGCGGAAAAGCTGATCCGCCCCGGCGCATTGATGCGCGATATCAACAATGCAGCCTTCGAACCGATGATCGAGCGCGGTATGCTGGCGTCGCCGGAAGCGCGCACCATGCCCTATAACTGGGCGCCGATGGATGACAGCAGCGCGAGGCTTATCCCGCGCCAATATGTGAAGAACATCGACTGGGAAGCGCAGGGCCGCACACTCATGCATGTCTATCCGGCGACGCATGGCCCGCATAATCCAAATCTAGGCCATTCGGTCGGGATGGCCGGCGGCCAGAACAGCTTCAACATATCCTCCCATAACTACGATCGGATGGAGGAGGGAATGGTCTTCGTGCTCCACACGCAGTGGCTTGAGCCGCTCTCGGCCGGCTGCAATGTTGGTGACATGTATGTCGTGACCAAAGACGGGTTTGAAAACCTGTCGCGCCACACTCCGCTTGAAACCCATCGCATTACTGCCGAGGCCTGAAATGACCGACACGACCCCTGCCCACACCCATTTCGATTTCGCCAGGCTTACCGAGCGCGAGCGCTACAAGATCCTGATCGGCACGGTGATCCCGCGTCCGATTGCGCTTGTGACAACGGTCGACAGAGAAGGCCGCCCCAATGCCGGGCCGTTCAGCTTCTTCAATGTACTGACCCATGATCCGGCAATCGTTGCGATCGGCGTCGAGAATTACGCCGACATGCGCTTCAAGGATACGGCGCGCAACATTCGCGAAACCGGCGAATTCACCGTGCATATCTGCGACAGCGCACTCGTGGACCAGATGGAGATATGCGCCATTAAATTCGGTCCCGACATCAATGAGATGGAGGAGGCGGGTCTCGAAACCGTGCCGGGTGAAATGGTGGCTAGCCCACGCATTCTCGCAGCGCCCGCAGCGCTTGAGTGCCGTCGTCATACCACCTTGCAGGTAGGTCCCGCCCGCGAGATCATCCTGGGCGAAGTCGTCGGCGTCTTCGTGCGTAGCGAGGCAGTAAACACGTCCAATCTGCATATCGACCAACAGATGATGGACGCCGTTGGCCGCATGGGCGGACATACCTATGCTCGCACCCGCGACCAGTTCGACATCAAGACGCTGACGCCACAAGAATGGGAGAGCCGGAAGATTTTTGGGGTCGACGCGGCTGAGTAAAAGCTTCGATAACTAGCGGCCTGTTTGGTCGTTAGCTCGCATAGTTCAGGATCTGATCGTCGCCGATTTTCTGCGATCAGCCATTCCTCTAGTAAACGCGGAGCCGGGCACGATTTCCCGGTACGCAATCCAGGAAGGTCCAAGTTCGTTCGCTATCTTCGACACTTTTGACGATAAGGGCGGACGGGATGCCCACTTGAATGGCCAAGCCGCCACAGGTCCATAAGTTGGCTATAATAGCCCACAAACGGTCATGAGCGCCAAAATCTCAAGTTCTGACGGAGTAGCTGAACCTCTAAACTCCCAAGGGGTTGGGCCTCCGTTAGGTCACATTAGCCCGACGTTTGCATGAGCGGGATGGCGAGACCCTAGACGGCATGACCTGCTTGATGGGCAACGACTTCAGCGCTGACGGCTCGATTGACTCGATTGACTTGATTGTCAGTTGAATCGGATGAGTCGTTCGAGATATTGTGCCGTCAGGCTATTTCTGCAACGGCGGGAAGAATTGCGGGTAGTACGACGCGGGCCGCTCCGACGGACACATTCAGTCGGAGAGTGCCCGCTGGCCGGTCAAGGAAGCAGTCTGCAAGATATTGATAAGGATCTGTGCAGTCTCAACGGAGGAGCCGGGGTTCTGGCCAGTAATCAGGAGCCCGTCCTGGACAGCATAGGATCCCCAGTCCGCCCCGCTGGAGTAGACGCCGCCATTCTGCTTCAGCACATCCTCGACGAGGAACGGCACGACGTTGGTCAGGCCGATGCCGTCTTCTTCGGTGTTTTTGAAACCGGTCACCTTTTTGCCCCTCACCAGCGGCGCGCCGTCGGCGGCCTTGACGTGGCGCAGAACACCCGGCGCGTGGCAGACGAAGGCGACCGGTTTTTCGGAGCGATACAAGGATTCTATGATCGCGATCGAGTCCTTGTCTTCCGCCAGGTCCCAGAGCGGTCCATGGCCGCCTGGGTAGAAGACGGCGTCAAAATCATCCGGCCATACGGAGGCAAGCGGCACGGTTGATGTCAGCACGGCCTGCGCGGCCGGATCGGCGTGGAAACGTTTCGTCTGCTCGGTCTGGAAGTGCGGTTCGTCGCTCTTTGGATCTAGCGGCGGCTGGCCTCCTTTCGGTGAGGCGACTGTGATGTCGGCGCCGGCTTCAAGGAAAGTGTAATAGGGCGCGGCGAATTCTTCGAGCCAGAAGCCGGTCTTGTGGCCGGTGTTGCCGAGCTGGTCGTGCGAGGTGAGAACCATGAGGATTTTCATTTGGCGGATCCTTCCGATCTGTCCGACTGTTCGGATGAGAGAAAGATGCACCCTCGATAGACATTTCGGAAATTTATCTTCTTGATTTCAGATATATCGCCAGCAATATGACTGAATGAAGTACGATCTGAACCTTCTGCCTGTCTTCCTGACCCTCATGGACGAGCGCAATGTCAGCCGTGCCGCAGAGCGGCTCGGAATGACCCAGCCCGCTTTGTCAAATGCACTGAACCGATTGCGCGACACACTTCGCGATCCGCTCTTCATCCGCGAGCGGTACGGTATGAAGCCGACACAGACGGCCAAGGAGCTTGCGCCGATCGTGCGTGCGGCGCTCTCCAGCCTGGACGACGCAATCGGCGGACAGCAGGCGTTCGATCCGGCTCTCGCGACGCGCCAGTTCACTATTGCTCCCAACAGCTATGTCGAGATCGTTTTGATGCCGATCATCGTTGCTCGGCTGAAGGATCTCGCGCCGGGTATCCGGTTACGTCTGATACCCTTCGGTAACGATCTGGTAGAGACCGGAGCAGTATCCGGCGCGACGGAAATGGTGCTCGGCAGGATTGTTGATCCGCCGGACAACATGGTGGTGCAGCACATCATGGACGATGGCCTCGCCTGCGTTGTGCGAAAGGATCATCCGGATGTGAAAGATCAATTGTCGCAAGAGCAGTACGAGAATATGAAGCACGTCAACGTGCTGCCGCCCGGCCGGATGCGCATCGGCCTGTTCCAGGCGTTACAGCAGACTGGCCTCAAGCGCCAGGTGGCCGTGTCGGTCACGCACTTCCTAGCGGTTCCGGAAATGGTCGCCGTCAGCGATTACTGTGCGACGCTGCCGCGCCTGATCTGCGAGCGCCTTGCGCGCGACGAAAGGCTCAAAACATTGCCGGCGCCTGTCGATCTCGGCACCTTTCCTGTAGAGCTCGGCTGGCATGTTCGCTACCGCAGCGACCCGGCACACAGATGGCTGAGGTTTCTGATCGCCGAGGTGGCGAAGGAGCACGGTCTTCCACTGGAGAAGGCCGTGCCCGATAGACAATAGCGCTCAGAGCGTGGGACGCAGGCCGCGCGTCGCGCTTACGGCCTCCAAGAGGGATGCGACGTGCAGGATCGTTGACTCTGCCTGCCACTTGCCGACAATCTGGACGTTGATCGGCAGACCTTCCCTGCTTGTTCCGAACCGCATTGAAACGCCTGGGAGACCCGTGACATTGAGAGGTACGGTAGCGCCCTGGAGGTAGGTTGCGTCGACTGTCTGACCATCGATGACAAATTCCTCGACGCCATGCTTGTGGGCTGGAATTGGCAAGACGTGGGTGATGAGAGCGTCGTAGCGGGAGAAGTAATCCGCATAGCCATCTCGTAAGCGCTCGGCGGCCTGTTCGGCATCGATGTAATCCTCCATGGAGGTGTCGGGCAGGGACAGCATTGTTTTTGCCATCTTGTAAAGCTCGTCTTCCCGACGACCTTCGGTCGCTTCGCGGAAGGCTGGCTTCATTTCCATGACATGGAGACGGTTAAATACGTCAAGTGCGAAATCCTTCTCCAGGGCGGGGATGCCGACATGCTCCACCGAGATACCCAGGTCTTTCAACGCTCCGGCAGCAGCCTTGACGGTGGTGGTAACTTCGGGATCGACAGGGCCGAATCCTGGTCCTACCATCCAACCCACGCGAAGCTGGCGATATGGCTGTCGGCCAATGCCGGCATCGAAGGGTACGGTACTTGAGGAGAAAGCATCCTGTCCGTCGGCTCCGGCGAGTTGAGAGAAGGCCAGTGCGATGTCACGCACTGAACGAGCCATTGGGCCAACGTGCCAGAAGCGGCGCGGTGCACGCGGCCAGATGCCGGTCATCGGCACGCGGCCATGGGTCGCTTTCAGCGAGGTGATTCCGGTCTGTGCAGCAGGACCGCGGACGGAGATTGCAAGGTCAGTTCCCAGACCGATCGGCGACATGCCTGCAGCGATGGCAGCGGACTCCCCACCGCTCGAACCGCCTGGCGTGCGCTCCAAATCCCATGGATTGTTGGAACGCCCGGACAGCAGGTTGTCGCTCTCGATCCAATAAGAGAATTCCGGAAGGTTGGTCTTGGCAAGAAGGATACCGCCTGCCTTCTTCATGCGTTCGACGCTTGTCGCATCGCGATCGGGGGTGCGGCCCTTAAAGATCGGTGAACCACGCTGAGTGAGGACACCGGCAGTGTCGATCGAATCCTTGACGGTGAAGGGCACGCCATGCAGTGGCCCCAGTTCCTCACCAGCACGAATTGCGGCTTCAGCTTGACGGGCTGCTTCAAGCGCACCGTCAGCGACAGTCACAATCGCCTTGACCTGGGGGTCGACTGCGTTGATGCGGTCGAGATGGGCTTGCACCACTTCGACAGGCGATAGGTCTTTATTGCGAATGAGTTCTGCCAGCTTGCTGGCATCGGAAAAAATCAGTTTGTTGCTCATAACACTCTCTCTAACTAACGATTGGTAGGTTTGAAATAGTTAGGACTTTACATTTCATTCGTCAACCCCTATCTAACATTTGTTAGCTTGGGACGAAGGAGCGATATTTTGAGCGGCAATGCCAGAGAGGCTATCCTTGCAGCGGGACGACTGAGCGCTCAGGCGCACGGCTATGGGGGACTCAACATGCGCGAACTGGCAGCCAAAGTCGGCATCAAAGCTGCCAGCATTTACCACCACTTTCCGAGCAAAGCGGATCTCGCAGCCGCGATTGCCGAGCGTTATTGGCAGGATACAAAGGCTTGGCTTGTAGAGGTCGCCGACGCGGAGGGTGATCCGACGGCTGCTCTGCGAAAGTATCCCGAGACGTTCCGGATGTCGCTGGAGAATGGCAATCGCCTTTGCCTCGGTAGCTTTCTCGGCGCAGAATATGACGATCTTCCCGAACCGGTCCGAAAGCAGGTGCAGACCTTCGCGAACGTGAACATCGCCTGGCTTGCGGAACGGCTTATCGACGCCGGTCTGACAGATGAGACGGCGAGCAATTCGAGGGCGAGGGCGATCTTCGCCGCCGTCGCGGGAGCGCAGCTCCATGCCCGCAGTCGGTCCGACGTTGCGCTTTTCGACGCGATGATCGATAGCTATAAAGAAGTGGGCTTGTTGCCAGGTTGACAAGTTTCAGTCGGATTCCCCTAACGGGTCGATGGTTCGTGTCCTATTAAGGCGAACGACCGCGCACAATTACCCGTGTCCTTCTCATAGTACGACTTGAGAACGCTATCATTTCTGTGGTATTGATATCACAATAAAGATGTTGATAGGATTGGATAAATGGCGGCGGTGACCATAAGAAACCTCTCTGATGAAACTCATCGGGCGTTACGCGCAAGAGCAGCTTACCACGGTCGTAGTACGGAGGCCGAAATTCGTGACATTCTCGAAGCCGCTGTTCGTCCATCTGGACGCGTGAAACTCGGCTCGCTTCTCGCGGCCATTGGCCGTGACGCCGAAATGTCAAACAGCGACGTCGAAGCGCTGCAACAACAGCGCGACAGGACTCCGGCAGTACCGATGACTTTCGAATGATCTTGCTAGACACTAATGTAATATCTGAGCCTTGGAAGCCGGCTCCTGACACCGCTGTGCTGGCTTGGCTGGATGCGCAGGCCATCGAAACGCTATTCATTTCTGCTATTTCAATTGCCGAACTTCGTTTCGGGATTGCCTCAATGCCATCGGGGAAGCGCCAGACAATTCTCCACGATCGCCTTGAAGGTGAAGTTCTACCGATTTTTGACGGGCGCATTCTGCCTTTTAACGCAGGTACGTCCCAGTTCTACGCGGACCTGATGGCCAGCGGCCGAACATCCGGAAAGGCGATCGGGAAGGCTGATGGACACATTGCTGCTACGGCTGCAGAAAGCCATCTCGCGGTCGCGACGCGAGATACAAGCCCATTTGAAGCAGCCGGATTGAGAGTTATCAATCCCTGGGCCGCCTAAGCCTTTAAAATTGCAGGTCGCTGGTTCGACTCTCATCAAGGCGAAGCGCCACGAACGACCCGTAGTAAGATACTGATCTATATATGATAAAGGACATTATCACATATAGATCGACCGGCAATGCACCGGCGTAGGGATGCCCTGTTATCTCAACTCTGCGCGGGGCAAGCGGCCGATGAACCTGTCGAATACTGCAAGATCATATCGATGAGGGACGCCGGTCGTCGCGATCGGCGGAGGTGTTTGCAGCAAATCTCAGACCACACTATCGGGTATCGCCTCCGCAATCGTCTCATACCACCGGACCAGGGAGCCGTGCTGACCTTGCCCCGTTGAAATAATCCATTTTGAAGTAAGCTCTGGCCCATTGAGAGGACCAGGGAATGAAGCGTAACCGTTTTACAGACGAACAGATCATCGGCATTCTGAAGGAGCACGAGGCGGGCGCGCCGGTCTCGG
>NZ_RXPG01000016.1:0-293926 GCF_023757665.1 Rhizobium skierniewicense Ch11 | reverse complement strand
CCTTCCATTTTCCGTGCACACATAGCCAAATCCTTCCATTTACAGTCGATTCCAAGCCTTCTGGCTAGTTTCCATCCAAAAATACGCGCACTTATCCAGACCATCCGCATGTTCGACTGCAGATAATTTATATATTAATACGCCAATTCGATCTGCAAATATATATTCCTATATATGCAGTATTGTGAATTTAGTTATTTTATATCTTCGTATTCTATCCTTCGATTCACCTCTTTCCTTCAACAAGACGCACCTATTCGTTCACGCAGCTCATTGAGCTCGCGTCATCACCATTCGTTGCTTGCCCAACCCATAAGCTGCACAAGCCATTTCAACGGGGCGCTGAAAGTTACCTCGCAACTGTATATGTTGGCACCTCTCAGCGCCCCCCCCAACTATCAAAACGCATTTCCAGCCAGCATCCGGGCCCGCACGCCAGGCTGAAATATAATCTTCCTCGTCTTCCTACTTCTCTGCCGCTACTCGCACTCCAAACTCAGCCATGCTCGAAATACATCGACGCGCAACAAGAATGCCCGTTCTGCCCATAGGTCACCAACGGGTTATTCCGCCTGCACAGCGCGCATTTCATTTATCGAGTTCTGTTAAGACAACTGAGTACCATCAAAACAAAACCCGCCACCTTCTTCATCTGGGGGCTTCCAGCACGAGAACGCGACCTCAAACACCATAAAGGAAAAATCTCTCGTCGTAAACTAAAATATGACTATTTTCCTATTTTGATTTACGACGGTGCAACCTTTAATCGATTCTCGATAAAGAGCTGTAACCCAATTAGTAATTGCCATCGAACCATCGGCTTCGACTGAGACACTATGCTAATCTTTGCTGACATGAAGTTTCGCCTCATCCAGAGCCAGAACCAACATCATCTCAGATAAAGACAGTGGATGAACCTGTCTGTGCATGCCCACCAGAATCAATGGCATCGCCGATACGACCGGCGGACTTACCGTTTATGAAGACGGTGAATAAGCCAACGGAACGCTTGCGGTCGTGGATGGGTTTGGGCAGACCAAACAGCCATGAGGCACACAGGTGTCACCGACACGCATCAGGGGCTTGTCATTGACAAATAATACGTTTGGACTTCCGCCGGTAGCGAGTGTAGGCAGGAGTGGCCAGAACCTATACCAGTACAGCGGTAGGCCTGAGGCACTTCTTTAACTCCAAGCAGAAGTCAGGCTGCAAGGCATAATGGTAGAATAATTCCCTAATAAAAAAAGTACATACCAGTCCTGACAGCGCTACGGATCATAAATCCTAGGGTTACTGCCCATATTACTATCAGAAACGGACGAATAAAGAGAAACCGTTGTGAATTAGAAAAATTAAAATTATAAAACGTGATCCACTGGTCTATTTTTAAATGATCTAATTCACTATCAATGGAAAAATCCCATTTTAAATTTTTGTAAAAAAAATACTCGCGATACTGAGAAAATATCAAATTACACAGCATAAAAAAGAAAAGCGAAGAAACTAAACATGCTAAAAAAAAATCAAAGATTATCAATTTAGATCCTTTCAAAACAAACACCGATAGGATTGCACACCACCTCAGACCAATAAATTGTATTATTTCACGCTAAAACATATTTTTACTGCTAATAGTATTATTCACACAACTGTCTGCGAATGAGAATTATTAAACCTTGCAAAGGAAAAGATTTCCTGAGCAGCATTACGAAAATCTTCTCTCGACAGATCGATAAATGTTTCTTGGTTGGACGCCGAGATGAGAATGCAACAATATAAAGTACCACGCTCCGGCTGATCCAGAATCGATCTTAACGAGTTGGCTTTCGGTAAAACATTACGATTGATAAGCCTTGTCGCTCTGACGAATGTGGCGGTTGGTACAAGGGGTACTTTCGTACGTCGCCACATCGCGACAACGTCATCAAAGGTAGCTCCCTGACACCACGATAACGCCGATGCGCCGTAAATTGTCTCACCAGTTCCGGCACAAAGTAGCTGCCATGCTTTTGCAGGACAATCGTTCAAGTATGCGAGATTTCTTTGATCAATTTCATCAATTGCTTTCAAGTTGTGATGTGACGGCGAAACAGAGGCAATTTGAGCCCAATGATTTGCATTACGATGGAGCCACTCCCACACGTTAGCAAGCATGATGTCAGGACCGAGTTTCCTCGCTCCAAGATAAACCAATTCATCCATAAGTTATGCCTCTATTGCGCAGGAAGTGGTTCTTCAAAATGTCTAGATACCAGCGTGTCAGATATAGGATACCCGACTATTGGCAGTTGCCTTAAGAACGGATGGATGTTGTTCGCCATCTTTGACAAGGGTTGAATATTCGGGCTCTCTGCTGGTCTATGATCAAGCTTAAGGGACGCTAAAGCTGCTTCAGAATATTCATGCCAGAGGTCGTAAGTCCGCTCAACGTTCCACTTACCATCAAGGCGACTAACACTTACGCCGATCGATCCGTCATCTAAGTTGTAAACCTGCTGATCTCGGACGTACATCCGTTCACCAGCAATTACATCCGGCGAAATATCCAGTCTATATAATTGCGCGCCAGCAACCATTACATCGACTGAGAATCCACTTATGGTGCCCCAAGCCTGACTTAAGTCCCAAAAAGACATGGGCATATCAGTGACAAATTCCGTACCGTTATTATTCAATAAAGCTAACAACTTAAGGCCAGTGTCAGCTTCTTCAACAGAACGGACGTCGTTGAAGTAATCGCTGTAATTGACGACGTCCTCATTACGATCGACAGCACGCTCCAAAGAGGGATCTCGTATTCGACCCGCCTTCCCAGTGCCTCGTAATAGTTTCCCTGTCCCGAATCCAACGCTCGGTCCGCAACCAGCAAGATGAACCACCCCTATTTGAAGGTTATCGTGGGCCAAAAAAATTAGAGAGTGAAACCCGCATCCAAGGCTGATAGTCGAGCTATATGCTGCGCTCCAACGACGTGACGGCGAATTATTTAAGCCCAACCATTCAGTTGCCTTTTTAGGATCTTTTCCAAATGGAAAACTATTGTTGTCACCCATTTTGCGCCCTCGGCAGAACGATGCAAATCGCATCGTTATTTACGTTGATTGCGTAAGTCCGGCAGGACTTAGCGCCGAGATTATTCATGCAGGCCCGAAGTGATTCCGATTCTATTTCGCTCCGCGTACATTTTTTAGATGCGCAGTAAAACAAATCTATTTTTCCGTTATCGAAATCGGCGTTTACCAGCGATGTCCTACCAGGATCGACGTCAAGTAGATTGACCTGCTCACGCAAGCGCTCATGAATCTCTGGAGTACCAAAATGGCCCAACCCGAAACGAACATCATAAGAGTCGCGAGCAATTTTCATGATCTCATGAAATCGCGCTGATTTATCGTATCCTTCGAAATCACAAAACAATTTGGAGTTGGCTTTGCTAATTTCAGGTAGAAGAAAAATAGATACCGCCAAACAAATATATGATGGCTTCAATCGAATTCTAAAGCGCTTAGTTGATATCAACTCTACCTCCCTTGATTATAAAACCATTATCAGCTTTCTGTTCTACTTCTTTGCCGTCGAAAGAAATTTTCCCTTCACTGTTAGCCTCTATATTTCCTTCGAAATCTAGGAACAAATTAACACCGGCGATCTGTACGTCACCGTTTCTATTTAACAATATGCCTGACTTTCCGCAGGTGATATGAATTTCCCCAGCAGACGTGACGGAGAAACTAGTTTCAGCGCGCATACCTATCGCACGACCGCTATCAACGCTTACTAGACGACCAGCTGAAATTTGCTGGGTGTTGCCCGCGTGCGAGTGATTGGATAAACCAACTGAGGTGTTTTTCATCCCGAGCGTAGTCTCCATGATGCCTTTTTCTGTGAAGATTGTGAGAAATCCTCGACCAACCGTACCAATATTAGGCAAATTAAGAGTGCTGGCCACTGCAGATATTCCGCCCCATGCTTTCTTGATGGCCGAGTTGATTGCTCCCTCAGTGCGCAAGCTGCCGACATGTATACTCATGTTTCCGCCAATTACCTCGTCGTGATTTTGCTCAACTTCGAGATATTTATTATGCCCAACTGACTGAACCCAGTTTTTGTCGATTCTTTCGGTGTGATTATTGTTTGTCTTTTCGTTTCTATCCTTCTGAGCATGGATATAAACTTCCTCGCGACCTATATCATCTTCAAAGCTTAGCTCATTAAATCCTTGGCCTTTGTGCGTCTGTGTCCTGAACGTGCTCTTCGTCTTATTCGCTGGCAAATCATACGGCACCTTTTGCCTTGCATTCGGCACGACACCCGTCACCAGCGGCCGGTCCGGATCGCCATCGACAAAGGCGACCATCACCTCCATACCGATGCGCGGAATGATCTGGCCGCCCCAGGTGGCGCCAGCCCAGTTCTGGGCCACTCGCACCCAACACGTATCAGTCCCATCCTTCTTGGCCTTGCGGTCCCACGGGAACCACAGCTTGATACGGCCGTATTGATCCGGGTGGATTTCTTCGCCCTCGGGACCCGCCACGATGGCAACCTGCGTGCCTTCGATCTTTGGGCGCTTGGTCGTCCGGTGCGGGGTCAGCGGCACGCGGGCGGGGATGGCTTCGAACTGGTTTCGATATTCCGGCTCGTTGCTGTTGGTCTCGTAGGACCTGTCCACGATCGTGTGGCTTGCCCTGATGATCACATGCTCTTCGTATTCGTGCTCGGGATGAGCCTCCTCATAGGGCGTGAAGCGGCGGCCGGCTTCGAGAATGCGCGATGTCGATGCGCCGAAGACCCGGTCGTGGTCGGCCTCGATGGATTGTGCACGCAACTTCTGCGACCTCTCGGCCTCATCCACCGTTCTGATGCGGGCCGGGTATTCGTAGAGCTCGCGCTTGGTCGCATCGGGCATTTGTACCAGCGATGGCATCATCGTGCCCGGCACCATGCCCGGTGTCTCGAAATTCCAGTCGGCCCCAGCACGCTGGCCGGGCACATAGGAAAAACGACGGGCCCAGTCGTTAATGTGGTTGCGATCCGATGATCCTTGTGCCAATCTCACTTTGCCTTCGCCTTGAGCGGAGGGTGATGGTCCAAGCCATCCATTGGCGGTATCAGCCACATGCAGCTTGTGAGAGCCGTCTTCATGCGAAAACCAGTAGAATAATCCGTCCTCTTCGAAGCGACGTAGGAGGTAATCGAGGTCCAGTTCATTGAACTGCACGCTGTATTCTTGTGCAGGCGGTGGTTTGATGATGCCCGACGTATCCGGGGCGGGAATGCCGTGCTCGGAAAACAAGGTTTCGACGATGTCGATAGAGGTCTTGTTCTGCCAGATGCGGCAGTCGGAGCGGCGTGAAAGCAGCCACATCTGCGGGCGGATGGTCATGGCGTAGGAGCGCAAGCCGCGGGTGATGGGTGGTCCTTCGTGCAGGTCGGTCACCAGACCGTTGAACGGACGGCGGACACCACTGCCCTCTTCGCCATCCCCCTGCTGAACCTCGACCGACACATCAACCAGGCGCCCGATCAGCTCTTCCGGCTTCACCGCTTCCTTCTTGGCACGGACATTCAACTGTATTTCGAACAGCTGTGATACACCTTCGCTGATCACCATCCGCTCGGGCAGCAACTGGTCTTCGCCCAGCGGCGACTTGACCTTCAAAACACGGCTGGCCTGGATGAAATCGGACGACGAAGGCTGGTCGGTCATAGGGGAACCCGGGTGATCGGAAATATCAATCAAGTCTCAAAACCGGAACATAATGCAATCATTCATTGTGTCAACAATGTAAATTTCGAGAAAATACCCTCATTGTTCGCGTTTGTTGCGTTGCCCTGTGAGGCGATCACGGGTCATCGTTTCCATATCCCGTCAAGCTCGACCAAGTCAGGGAACAGATCGCCGTTCGATCGGTTCTTCTCTGCAGGGCGTAACGCCCGATAGGAAACATGGGAGAAGACGATGGATATTCCACAAAACACGGTCGTTGCCGTTGCGGATGGTGAGAAGCTGAGCCTTTTCAAAAATGATGGCGACGCGCAGAATGTAAAGCTGACGGCGATGCAGAATGCGGATGTCGATGACACCAAGATATCGTCTGGAGCGCGCCACTCCAGCAGCTCTGCAAATCCCGATGACAGCCAGCAGGACGAGGACGGCTTTAGTGCGGGCGTTGCTCAGATGCTGAACAAGCAGGTTCTGGATGGCAAGATCAAGAGGCTCGTGATCATTGCCGCGCCGCGCACGCTGGGCGAGATGCGCAAGGCGTATCACAAGTCTCTGTCTGACGTGTTGCTGGGCGAGCTCGACAAGGATCTGACGGGACATTCGATAGCGGACATCGAAAAGGTGCTGGCTGCGGCTTGACCTTCGCCTGGCGGGAATGGACGGCTACGGCCGCTCCATTCATCCGGCGCGGCGGCGCTTGAAGCGTCGCGTCACGCGCTCCTTCACGCCACTTGGCCGTTCAGGATCAGCGAGATCCGATTCTGCAAAGAGTTCTTCGTCAGCCGTCAAATCCCGCATCGGAACGTCCACCAGTCCGCGACCGCTTGCACGGTTAAGAGCGTCGATCGCGCCTATGACCGAACCGCTTGTTTCGATCTGACCCTGCAGCTCCCGCGGGTCGCAGCCCAGATGCTCCGAGATCAGGCCGTTGCGGTGCTCGATAATCTTGGCGGATAGAATGTCCTGATCAGGGCGGGCTTCGATGACCACGTCGCATTCGGAATCATATCCCATGGAGCGGTTGTTGAGATTAGCAGAGCCAATCTTGATCAGCCTGTCATCTGCGATCATGACCTTGGCGTGGACATAAATTGGCGTCCTCTCGTCGTTGACGGGATACATCAGCCTGAAACGGCCATAGGCGTCCGCGTCGCGCACCAGTTTCATCAGGCGAATCCGCGCCGAATCCATCGCTTTTGCTTCCAGCCAGCCCTCCGCACCGTCGGGGTTGATGAGGATGATTTCGGGGCCGTCGGCCTCCTGCAACCTGACGGCAATGGCTTCCGCAACCTTGCGTGAGGCGAAATACTGACTTTCGATGTAGAGGCATGTTTTCGTGGAGGCGATGATGGCGAGTTTGGCGGCCTCGATCTCGCTGACCTGCGACTGCTTGTCGAACTGCGGCAGCGTGCGCGCAATAGCAACCGAAATGTCGCGAAAATCGACATTGAGGGCATCGGGCCAGGGGTCGGACGATACGACGACAGGCTCCAGTGTCTCGGTTGTTGCAAGCTCCCAGCGCGTTCTTGCCAGTTGTCCCAACTCGGCAGCGGCGTCGCCGGAGATGCAGCTCGTTACGTCGTGCCAGGGCCCTTGGGAAAAACCCAGCGGGGACCGGCGACGTTGGTCGTTTTCCAAATGCTCGCGCGTATCCCAACGCCCAACCGTCATATCGATGCCGCCGCAGAACGCCACGCGATCATCGATCACGAGCAGTTTCATGTGGTGGGCCGACAAGGGCGGATGTGCGCTATCAAGTTTCAACTGCACCCTTTTGGAAAACAGCCAGCGCAGAATGTAAAACGGCGTTTCACCTCTGGTGATGGAGTTGATGAGGCCGATATCCCATTTCAGAATGCGCACGTCGAGGTCGTCGCGCCGTCTCGCAAGCCAGTTCAGAAAGCTGCCAAGTTTTTCCGGTGCCTCATCCTCGGCCTTGCCGGGCACAAGGTCGATGCGGGTGTCGAAATCCCAGCCGACCATGAAAATCGAGCGCTCCGCTTTCAGCATGGCACTACGGGCATGCTGGAAAAACGCGGCTGCATCAACGATGACACTCACGCGATCAGCACCGGCTATCTTCCAGCACGTTTCGCCTTCGACAAGTACAGACGTCATTCCAAGCCCCACGCATGTGTTGCTGTGCGGTATAAGGCAGAATGCGCCCCTGCAATAGCATAATTTTTCTCGACACCTGTTTCGTCCGCCCCGGTCTTCGTCTAACTTGCCTGTCGAATAGAGATGGAATGCCAGCGCTGGGCTTGGCCGCGCATCATGATTGGGGCCTCTTGGAAAGTTTTGTGAATGCGACAATGGATCAGTTGGGTGTATTCGGCATCGCCCTGCTGATGTTTCTGGAAAACATCTTTCCGCCTATTCCCTCCGAGCTGATCATGCCCTTGGCGGGATATCTGGCAACACAAGGCAATATCTCGATCCTCTCCGTCATCGCTGCAGGATCCCTCGGTTCCGTGGCAGGTGTCGTGCCCTGGTATTTTCTGGGGCGGCTTCTGGGAGAGAGGAAGCTGATGAAGATCGCAGCCCGTTATGGGCGCTGGCTCACCATGTCTCCTGCCGATGTAGAACACGCTGGCGACCACTTTCGCAAAAACGGCAAGACGTCAGTGCTTCTCGGCAGGCTGGTGCCGACGGTGCGAACCCTGATCTCGGTACCCGCTGGCATCGCCAGAATGCCATTCGGCTGGTTTCTGCTCTACTCCGCTATCGGCAGCCTCATCTGGACCGCCGCGCTCGCCTTTGCGGGCTTTGGCCTGGGGCAGGCCTATGGCACGGTGAAAGATTACATCAACCCGGTTGCAACCGGCGTTCTCGTCGTCATGATCGCCATCTATATTTACCGGGTTGCAACATTCAAAGCCTAAAGCGTGTCTCTGTGAATAGGATTCACTGCGACACGCTTTAGCTCTTCTTTTGTCGCATGTACGTTATCGTTTCATTGAGGACGATGAAACGCGACATGCTTTAGCGGCGACCCGCGCCGAAGATCTGAAGGGAGGCATCATGTCTGAACGCAACATCGTGCTTGTCGATCCGCTGCCACGCACGCTCGATCTCATCATGGAGCCGGATGTCCGCGCGCGGCTGGACAGGCTGGGAGAGGTGATCGTCTTGCAAGAGCAGCCCATGTCAGGCGATCAGGTGGATGCCCTCTTGGCTGATACGGTCCTGATCTTTGGCCAGACCGATATGCCGAGAGCGCGCCTTGATCGGGCGCCGAAACTCAAGGCCATCATCAATGTCGAATCCAACTTCATGCCGAACATCGACTATCAGGCGTGTGTGGAGCGTGGCATCTGGGTGATCACGCCGGCGTCTGCCTTTTCGTCGCCAGTGGCAGAGGCCTCGCTTGGCATGGCAATCGATCTGGCACGCGGCATCACGATTGCCGACAGGCAGTTTCGCAATGGCGTTGAGGAATACGGTCTTGCTGGCAACATGGATACGTTCCGGTACGCTGGTGCACCCATCGGCATCATCGGATTTGGAGACCTTGGCAAGGAACTTCGCGAACTGACGCGCCCCTTCAAGAACGAGGTGCATGTCTACGATCCCTGGCTGCCGAAAGAGATCGTCGAACGTCTGGACTGCGTTCCAAGTGCGCTGGACGATGTCTTTTCCAAGTGCCGGGTCGTTTATGTTTTCGCAAGTGTGACCAGTGAAAATCAGGGCTTCATCGGCAAACCCCAATTCGATCTGATGCAGCCGGGCTCCGCATTTCTGCTGATGAGCCGGGCCGCTGTCGTGGATTTCCCCGCTATGCTCAATGCCGTCAAATCTGGTCATATCCGTGCCGCGACGGATGTGTTTCCGGATGAGCCGGTTGCGGCTGACGACCCGGTCCGCTCCATCCCCGGTTTGCTGCTCTCTGCCCATCGCAGCGGAGGCACCCGCGATGCGTTCTACCAATTGGGGGCGATGGCGGTCGCAGATGCAGAACTCATCATGAAAGGCCTGCCACCACAGCTTTGCCGACGCGCAGACCCGGCGACGGCAAGCAGGCTGCGCTCCAAGCCAGTCAGTGTCTCCTGACGCCCCCCTGAAGCCGGAAACACCCCAGACCTGTCCGGCGCGGCCACGCCCCATGTTTCAGGATCTGGCGGAACCTGAAGAATATGCGGCGGCGGCAAGCCTATCTGCAAGCTCGTTGCCGATGTGTCCCTGGTGGCCTTTGCACCAGGCAACGGCAAGCTGCTGGTTTTGAAGGAGATGCCGATCGAGCGCTGTCCACAACGCCCAGTCTGCGATGCGGCGGTTTCTGGCGCGGGGATCGGGATTATAATGCTTCCAGCCATTGTTGCGCCAGATGGGCCGCCAGTGATTGCAACCTTCAACCACATGCATCGAATCTGACCAGATCGTGACTCGAGCCAAGGGGAAATTTTCGCTTGCCCATCGTGCAGCGTTCAGCGTTGCGACGACTTCCACGGCATTGTTGGTGCCGGCGGCCACAGTGCCAGACTGGGTGACGAGGATATCGTCGCCTTCGAACACCACGAACGCCCATCCTCCTTTTTTCGACACGACATCATAGGAACCATCCACGTAGATATCGACAGGCTGGGTACGCGCGAAACCGATGGTATCCGGCTTCAGAGAAGTTTCATGACTGGTCACGTTGAGGTCGCCATTTCGCAGTGTTGAGAAAGAGAACCGGGCGGACACCAACCCCATTCATGACTCCTCAATCCATTTGTAGTCTTGTAGCTCTTTGACGTTTTCATATGTGCTTATGGAGCCACGGGCTATGCTCGCATTTATTGATCGTTACGTAAAAGAGGCGTGTTCTACAAACCGTTTCGAAACGCGTCGCGATGTCCTGTTTTTTGCGCTGACGATCACGCTCTACGTCACGATCGTTGCCGATGTTCTCAATATTCTGGCTCATTACACGTTGAATGCACTCGGGCTGCTGCCATATGCCGTCGTTCCCGCAGCAACCGTCGGCGTCATCATCTCCACGCTCGTCGCGTCCAGTCTCACGTTCTCTATTGTCTATATCGTTGGCATTGCCATTCATCACCTGACAATCTCAAGAGCAACCTTCGAAAGATTGAGCCGCACCGACATGCTGTCCGGTCTGCTCAACAGACGGGCGTTTCTGGAGGAAGCCGTCCGCGCGCCAGCCAATTCTTCACTCATTCTGTTCGACATCGATAAATTCAAGTCCATCAATGATCGCTATGGCCACGATATCGGCGATCAGGCGATTATCGCGGTGGCCAACCAGCTTTCCGACATATTTGCGCAAAGCCAGGCGGTCGCACGGATTGGTGGAGAAGAATTTGCGGTACTGGTCTCCGCGCTGAGCCGCACGGAACGTCTGGCTCTGGCGCAACGCTGCGTGGAACTGGTCGCTGCCAAACCATTTTCCGCAGGAGGCAAGGGCTTTCGCATTACCATCTCCGGCGGGGTTGCCGATCATGAAGATCATTCCACCTTCGAAACATTGTTCAAGGCCTGCGACAAGGCGCTTTATCTCGCCAAGGCATCCGGGCGCAATCGCATCGTCCACAGCAGCGAGACGAAACCGCTCGAACGCCAGGATGAAAAACGCGCGACGCTTTCGCTTTAAAAACCAACCCGGTTCGCGGGAAATAGATGACCTCCCCCCAACGGAGGGAGGTCATCTGTCAGATCATTCGGCGGCAATCGCAACCTGCCCACCGTTCAGTGCGATCAACCTCTTTGCCCGTGCGAGGCTTTCAGGTTGTTCGGCGCGGTAGCGACGACCGACTTCCATCATCAGCACGGTGTCGGGAAGAAACGTCAGCTCGGAGAAAATCCCCTCCCAATCCATATCCCCCCAGCCGAGCGGCATGTGGAGATCTCCGATACCGAGCGCGGTATTTTCCTGAATATGGTGCGGTTTATAAAAGGCTTGCGGACGGCCGAAGCTGTCATGCACATGCAGATGCCCTGCTACCGGTGCCATGGCGCGCAACTCTTCACGGAAATTCAGACCACGATACGTGGATTCGATATAGGCATGGCTGAAATCGATCAGCGCCACGAGATTGGAGTGGCCGACGGTCTTCACGGTCTGCGCAAGCTCGGTTGGTGTCTGGCGATACTGACCCAGTTCCGTCGTGAAGATATTTTCGAATGCGATGCGCACGCCATAGGGTTTGCAGAACTCAGCGAGTGCATGCAGAGCGTCGCGCTCGCGGCTGTCGGCATCGGCGCGTTCTGCCAGTTGGTCGGCGCGCAGGCATCCGCCGTGCTGAACCAGAATACGCGCACCGATCCGGTCGCAGACAACGGCAAGCGCCTTGGCGGCATCCAGCTGGTACCGGCAGGTTGCCGGGTCCATGAAGTTTGATGAGACGAGGCCGTGCACGGTATAGCGGAAATCGAACTGCTTCGTGAGGGCAACGAGCCGCTCCGCCCGCTCCTCGACGATGCGTCCACCGGCGATGAGGTCGAGACTGGTCAGGCCCAGTTCGACCGTGTCAACGCCGATATCGGCGAGCGCGCGCAGGTCTTCTTCCAGGCTTTGCAGCTCTCCGTCTGTGGAGCCAGCATTAAAACCGGTACCGATGATGTTACCCATATTCGTATTCCTTCTCAGGCAGGTTGCGTTCGGGATTGGATTTCGCGACATAGCCGCAGGGCAAGGTCGGGGCTGTCTGATGTCAGATGGCCTATTCCTCGCTCCAGCCACGGACGGATCAGCGCCTCGTCGTTGAGCGTCCAGACGCCGAGACGAGCAAGCGGCAGATGTTGGGTGATGAGTGTCCATTCTGCGGACATCAGGTCATGATGAATGGCGACGATATCTGCCAGCCCTTCCACAGAGTGCAGAAAGCGCTCGAGCCCACCCTGCTTTTGCGCCCACTCGGCATTCACCGAAACGAGCCGCGCAACCTGTGGGGCAACCCGGCGGCACTCCTTCAGCACTGAAACGTCGAAGGATGTCAGGTGGCAGCGCGTGGACAGATCGAAGCGCTCGATCTCCGCGACGACTTTTTCGGTGATGCCGGGATAGGGTCGGTTTGCTTCGTCGGATTTGATTTCGACATGCAGCTGCTTGCCACTGGCCTGCGCCAAAACCGCCAGCACCTCTGCAAGCGTCGGCACCGTATCCGATGAACCCTCCAGATGCGTTGTCGCACGGGCATGGGATGTCAGCGTCCGGACAGGTCCGGTTTTATCCGTCGTTCGGTCAAGCGTGGCATCGTGGATGACGACCAGTTCCCCCGCATCGGTCAGGTGCACATCGAACTCGATGGCGTCGACATCCAGCGCCAGGACATTGCGGAAACCGGTGAGCGAGTTTTCAGGCCAGATATTGCGGGCGCCACGATGGCCGACGATCTTGGTCATGGGTGATATCCTTGATTAACGCAGGGTAGGATCGAGCTTGTCGCGCAACCAGTCCCCGACCAGCGAGATGGAGAGTGTCGTCATCATGATGACGAAGGCCGGGGCCAGCATGATCCAGGGTGCACGGGTGAGGTATTCGCGGCCGAAGCCGACCATGTTACCGAGGCTGGTTTCCGGCGGCTGAACGCCAAGGCCCAGAAACGATAGACCACTTTCCATCAGGATGATTTCCGGGAAGGTGAGCGTCATGGAAACGATGAGGGTTGCGGCGACATTGGGCAGAATGTGGCGCATGTAAACGCGCCAGGGCGTGGCACCCAGTTGCACGACAGCCGATGCATAGCCTTGAGCACCGGCCGAAATCGCCAGACCCCGCGCAATGCGAGCGTAGCGTTCCCACCCGTAAAACCCCATCAGACCGATCAGAAGCGGCATGGATGATCCGAAAAAGGCAAGGACCGCCAGCGACATGACGAGAAACGGCAGCGCCGCCTGAAAATCGGCCAGCATGAGCACGAACTGCTCGACCACACCACGGAATTTCGCGGCTGCAAAGCCGAGTGCCGTGCCGAAAACCGCTGAAATGATCGTTGCCCCGAAGGCGATGGTAAACGACACGCGGATGGACTGAACGAGACGTGACAAGACGTCGCGTCCGAGTTCGTCGGTCCCTAGAAAATGTGCCGGGTTACCCGGCAAAGATAGACGCGCCCGCAAATCCATGGCGGTGATACCATAAGGACGGATGGTATCGGCAAACACGGCAATCAGGATCATTGCCGCAAGCCAGGCTATCCCGAAGGTCACGGAGAAAGGCACTTTCCGCACCTGCCGGATGACGCGTGTGTAGAGCGAAGCCTCGCGTGCCGGTGAACGAGTGTTGTCTGCAAGGGTCATCACGGGTGTCCTCAATGGGCTGTCTGGCTGCGCAGGCGCGGGTCGAGCCAGCCGTACAGCAGGTCCACGATCAGGTTCGAGACGACCATGGTGGCGGCGATGAGCAGCAGAATGCATTGCACGACGGCAAGGTCCCGGTTGGTCACCGATACGACCAGCAGACGGCCAATACCGGGCCAGGAGAAGATCGATTCCACCACTACGGCCCCGGCAATCAACGTTCCGACCATAAAGCCGACGATGGTGACGATGGGTACGGCGGCGTTGGGCAGCGCATGTCGCCAGACGACATCCTGCCACCGCATGCCCTTGGCGGACGCGGCACGAATATAGGGTTGTCCCATCACCTCGATCATGGCGCTGCGCGAGAAGCGGGCGAGAATGCCGATGCCGCCAATGCTCATGGTCAGCGTCGGCAAAACACCGTGCTGCCAGGTATCGTGACCGCCCGATGGCAGCAGCCCAAGGGTGATTGAAAAGATCAGCACCAGCAACAGGCCCATGACGAAAGAGGGAATGGTAAATCCGAAGATCGCAGCCAGAATGACGCCGCGATCAACTGCGCTTTGGCGATGAAGGGCCGCGTAGACGCCGGCCGGAATGCCGATCAAGACTTTAAGAAAAAGCGCTGGGATTGTCAGTTGCAACGTCGCGGGAATACGCTCGATGACGAGTTGCATGGCAGACGCCTTGTCACGCATCGAGACACCGAAATCGCCCGTCAGGATCGACTTCATATAGGCGAGATATTGGATCCACAGCGGCTGATCCAGACCCCAGGCCTTGCGGAAGGCATCGACCGCGTCTTGCGGCACGTCGGGACCCAGCATGATCTGCGCGGGGTCTCCCGACATGCGCAGAACGATGAAAGCGAAGGTCATCACCGCGATGATGGTGACCAAGGCGCGAAGAAAGCGGACGGAAACGTAACGCAGCATGGACTATTCCTTACGCCGCGACCGGCTGATCGGCACTGGCGAGCAGATGGCAGGCAGCAGTGCGGCCAGCCGAGATCGGTCTCAGGGATGGAACGCTCGTGCGACAGAGGTCGACGGCAACGGGGCAGCGTGGGTGGAAGGCACAACCGGACGGGCGGTTGGCCGGGTTTGGCGGCTCGCCTTGCAGAATCGTTCGGCCCTGAAGCATTTTGCCCGGCACCGGCACGCTGGAGACGAGCGCCTTGGTGTAGGGATGCAAGGGTGTGGCGAAGATGACATCGGACGATGCCTCCTCGACAATGCGACCCAGATACATGACGGCCACGCGGTCTGCGATGTTGCGCACGACCTTGAGGTCGTGGCTTATGAAGACCATGGCGATATGGTTCTTCTCCTGCAGATCGCGCAGCATGTTGACCACCTGCGCCTGGATCGACACATCGAGCGCCGAAACCGGCTCGTCACAGACCAGAAGCTTGGGCCGTGAAGCGAGAGCCCGGGCAATGACAACACGCTGACGCTGACCACCGGAAAGCTCGTGCGGATACGATCCCGCCTGATCCGGTCGCAGACCGACGGCAGACATCAGTTCGGCAACACGGGTGTGCCGATGCTCTTTGGGAACCAGATTATGAATGGCAAGCGGTTCACCGATCTGCTCGGCAATGGTCAGACGCCGGTCGAGGACCGCAAGCGGGTCCTGATAGACGAGTTGCATCTTTGCCCGCAGTGCCCGCCATTCAGGCGTACCGAGTTTCGGCATCGGTTGGCCTTCGAAACGCGTTTGTCCCCATTGCGGCGGATCGATACCAAGAAGCATGCGGCCGAGTGTCGATTTTCCCGAGCCGGATTCCCCGACGATACCGAGCGTCTCTCCCGGCATCACATCAAGGTCGATGCCATCGACTGCGCGTACCGCTGCAGCCTTGCCGAACACGCCCTGGCGAACCTCATAGGTTCTGACGAGGTCTTTCGCCTCAAGAATAGGCGCCGTCACGACACGGCCTCCAGAACACGGGTTTCAGACGAGGACTTGTTACCTACCGGATGGTGGCATGAGAGACGGCGGTGATTGTCCAGCTCTGTCAACTCAGGCTGGCGGATGCGACAGTCCATCGCCACATTTACGCATCGAGGCGAAAACGCGCAGCCATGTGGCAGGTCGCGGGGGTGCGGCACGGTGCCGGGAATGGGGATAAGCCGCGATCGTGGACCATCGAGCCGCGGAATAGCGTCGAACAGGCCGCGCGTATAGGGATGCCTGGGATTATCGAACAGTGTCGCAATCGGTCCCTGCTCCACGATGCGACCGGCATACATGACGCAGGCGCGCTCGCAGACCTGGCTGACGGCACCCAGATCATGGCTGATGAAAATGGTCGCCATGCCGGTCTCGGCGCGAAGAGCGATCAGGAGGTCAAGGATCTGTGCCTGTATCGTGGCATCGAGCGCGGTTGTCGGCTCGTCGGCCACCAGAAGGTCGGGCTCTCCCGCCAGGGCCATGGCAATCATCAAGCGTTGGCATTGGCCGCCGGAAAATTCATGCGGGAAGAGATCGAACCTGTTGCGGGCATCGGGAATGCCGACCATATCGAGAAGGCGCAACGCTTCTTTCCTGGCAGCCTCACCCATCAAGCCGCGATGAATGGCGAGTGTCTCGGTGATCTGCCTGCCAATGCGCAAGACGGGATTGAGCGAGCTGGACGGGTCCTGAAAGATCATGGCGATGCGTTTGCCACGCACACCCTCCAGTACGGAACGCGGCGCGCCTAAAATTTCCTTGCCGTCGATTTTCACCGAGCCCGAGACGGTTGCTTTGCCGGGAAGCAGTCCCAGCGCCGCCAGCCATGTGACAGACTTGCCGCAACCGGATTCACCGACAAGGCCGATGGCCTCGCCGCGTGCGACATCAAGGTCGATACCGTGCAGCACCTGCACACCGTCGAAAGCGACTTTGAGGCCGCGCAATTCCACGAGATTGGAAGCCATAGGCGCTCATCTCCATTTCAGACATGAAAGACGCCGGCCGCATAAGACGACCGGCGCAGACGATCAAAGGGTTCAGGAATTCCAGTTGGCAGTCCTGAAATCCATGGCGAAGGCAGGGGCTGCCTTCCATTTCAGCGACGATTTCATGCCCGTGAAGACGGCATTCTGGTGCAGGACCTGATAGGCAGGGTCTTCGCGTTCACAGATTTCCAGCATGCGGGTGATCGCCTTCTTGCGAAGCGCATGGTCGGTGGAGGTTTCCAAGACAACGGAAAGCGTGTTGACCTCTTCGTTGACCCAATCCTTCTTCTGCTGTGCTTCGCCATTGGGGCCGAACTGCACGACCAGCGGTGTAATCGGATCATTGATGGAGTTGCCAGCCGACCAGTCACGAACGCCCTTGACGCTTTCGGGATCATGGATTTGCGCCCAGTTTTCCTTCATCTGGATCTCGACGTTGAGGCCAACCTGCTTCCACATCTCGACCATGATCTGGGCTGTCGCGGTCTGGTTGGTGTAGTAGTTGTTGAGCAGGCGGTAAGGGATCGGATCGCCCTTGTAACCAGCTTCCTTCAACAGCTTCTGGGCCAGTTCCGGGTTGAACTCCGGTGTGGTCCAGCCGTCCACGAACATGTCGGTGGCCTTGAAGGATTCAAACTGCAGACCGGCCGGAACGACGGTCTGGCCAGCCCAGAGTGCATCCACAATTGCCTGACGATCGATGGAGTGCGTCATGGCGCGGCGAACGAGTGGGCTCTTGAGAACAGGGTTCTGCGTATTGAAGGTCGAGATGCGGTGGTTCCAGATGGTCGAATTCTGGACCTCAAGGCCTGGCGCGCCCTGAATGGCGGAAATCTGGTCGGGTGGCAGGTCGCAGGCAAAGTCATATTCGCCCGATAACAAACCGTTGACGCGGGAGGCCACTTCGGGGACTTCGACGAAACGGATCTGCTGAAGGGGTGGACGGCCACCCCAATATTCATCGAACGCGGCGAGCGTCAGTGACACGTCAGGTCTATAATCGGCCACCATATAAGGACCGGTCGTGACAGGCTTGCGCGCCCAATCCACATATGTTTTGGCTTCGTCCCACGAGCGGCGGCTGGTGATCTGGCTGCCGAAAGAATAAAGGCGACCTTCGAGTGTCACGTCCGGCGTCGCGTTGTGGAAACGAACCGTATATTTATCAACGACTTCGACACCGGCCAAAGCAGGCCAAAGACGACGGCCGACACCCGGAATGATGGCCGGCAGTTCCTTGGCGGTCACTGGCTTGTTGTCGTCTTCGAAAACCGTCTTGCCACCCTTTGGCTCGGTATTGCCGAACAGACGCTCTTTCGAAAACGAGAAGGCAACGTCTTCTGCTGTCAGTTCATCGCCATTGTGAAACTTCACGCCCTGCCGCAGTTTCAATTCAAGCGTCTTGTCGTCGATACGCTTCCACTCGGTCGCAAGACCGGGTACCGGCCCCTGGTCGCCCATCCAGTTTCGATTGATCAGGCCCTCCCACAGATTGGGGAAGAAAACCCGTTCACCGACATTCGACTGTTCGTTCCAGATATCCAGCGTGTTGTTGTTGGTGATCTTCTGAACGGCGATGGTCACGGATGGGCGAGCGCCCTGACTGAATGACATGTGCGGCAGGATGATGCTGCCCGCAGCAGCGGACATGAGCCCCAGCGCGTGGCGGCGGTTGATGGAAAGCATGGATCACTCCTGTGTAAGCAAAGGACGATACGGACGCGCAGAGACATGCGCAGCGCCGCAGGGCGCCGCGTCAGGTTCCGTTCAAGTGAACTGTCGATCTCGTGTCGGGAAACGCAGAGATCAAATCTCTTTACCGGCTTCTCAACTTCGATTACCTCTAGGTTACAAATGTTACGCTGTTGTGACATTTGAGAGAGGGATCCTATGCCTCATCAGCAAAGCATGGTGCGCGCGTCGTGGCTCTATCACGTCGAGGGGTTGACGCAGGCCCAGATTGCCGAGCGCATGCTGTTGACCCGGCGCAGGGTGAACGAACTTCTGGCAGCAGCGCTCGATCAGGGCGTGGTGCGGATCAGCTTCAACTCTCCTTTGACGGAAAATATCGAGCTGGAAGCCGAATTGCGGCAGTGCTTCGGCCTCACGGATGTCGTCATCGTTCCAACACCGTCCGACAAAAATCAGATCGCAACCGTCATCGGCCGTGCAGCGGCGATGTATCTCGAGCGATTGATTCAGGCGAGCGAACCGACATCACTGGGTGTGGGTTGGGGCGCGACGCTGCGGGAAACCGTGCACCACATGGCCCCGGCCAATGCGCCAGATGTAAAAGTTCGCTCGATGATGGGCGGTCTGACGCGCGGCTCTGAAATCAACACATTCGAAATCGTGCAACGTTTTGCTCAGGTGATGAGCGCCGAGTGCCATTATCTCGCAGCGCCCATCTACGCCGATAGCCCGCAGTCCCGTGACACGATTATCTCTCAACCCGTTTTTGACAGTCTTCTGAAAGAGGCGACAGCCGTCGATATATCGATCCTCAGCGTTGGAGACGTCTCATCGGAATCGCTCCAGGTGCGCTACGGTCTGCCAGACGGCACGGACATTGGCGATATCACATCCGCCGGTGCGGTAGGCGACCTTCTGGGCCGTTA
Source organism: Rhizobium skierniewicense Ch11 (assembly GCF_023757665.1). Taxonomy (NCBI): domain Bacteria; kingdom Pseudomonadati; phylum Pseudomonadota; class Alphaproteobacteria; order Hyphomicrobiales; family Rhizobiaceae; genus Rhizobium; species Rhizobium skierniewicense. The sequence continues at coordinate 274,391 of NZ_RXPG01000016.1, read as the reverse complement.
TCTGGACAAAAACGGGGTGGAAGTGGATCATCCACTCAACCGACAGGTCATCTCGCCATCCATAGAGGAGTATCGAAAAATACCCACACGCGTCATTGCATCGGGCGGCGACCACAAGAAGAGTATCTTGAAAGCCTGCATGATTGCAGGCCTTGCCACGACGCTGATTACCGACTCAGATAACGCTCACCATCTGCTTGAACGCGATGCTGAGTGAACAAAGCCGGACGCCTATGAAAACGAATTATCCGCTTATCGTCACGGCACATGTCGCTGACGCCGATCTTGCGCCATTCGCGGCACTGCGCGCGCAGCATTTTCCACCGGACAGAAATTTCCTGCACGCGCATGTCACCATGTTTCACCGTTTGCCCGGTGAATATATTGATGCCATCTTGGAGGTCTTGAGAACCGTTGCGGGGTCGACAGGACAGATCGAGGCCAGCGTCAACGGTGTTCGACATCTGGGGTTCGGTGTCGCCTTCACGATTGACAGTGCAGAGCTTCAGGTCGCCAGAACCCAGCTAAAAAACCATTTTTCCCATTGGCTGAACCCGCAGGACACACAGCCATGGCGTCCGCACATCACCGTTCAGAACAAAGTGTCAAAAGCAGCTGCAGATACGCTGTTTCACGAATTGAAACACGATTTCGAACCAAGGCAGCTGCGTATCAGCGGCTTCGATCTGTGGGCATATCTTGGTGGCCCGTGGCGGCTGGAAGCATCGCTGGGATTTGAGCGCGTTGCGTGAGTGTTTCCTTCAAGTGGTTCACGCCACGTCTGTCATGGTGACGGGAACTCCTGGGCATCAACTGTGTTAAACCTTGGTAAAAACAATCAATAACCGAGGAAACAACCATGAAAACATATGTAATCGGCACAGTGTTTGCACTTGGCTTTGTCTCGCTTGCCGCGGCACAAGGAACCGGAACCGGTGGCACGGATGGAGCGGCGGGCGCTGCATCCAGCAGCGGCACAACCTCCTCCAGCAGCGGCATGGACAGCGGAAACAAGAGTACCAATTCTCAGAATTCCGGAGCAACCGGATCACAGGCCGACGGCGATACAAACAACGCCAATTGCACACCCGGCGGCCAGACGGCAAAGGGTTCGGCAACAACCGCTACGCCCGGAACACCCTGCCCGGCAAAGTGATCGCTGGCAAGGACACGAGCCCGGCCACGCGCCGGGCTTTGATCAATGTAGACCTCACTTCTCTCCAAACGAACTTTTGTGCAAAAGCTTTGCCAGCCAGTCAACGAAGACGCGGACCTTGTTTGTGACGTGTTTCGTTTGCGGGTAGACGATATAGATCGGCATCGGCTCTTGCTTCCATTCGGGAAGAATGCGCACGAGGTTGCCTTTGGCCAGTTCCCCCCGGATAGCGAAGGGGGCGAGTTGGCCGACACCCATTCCGGCCAGAACGGCGTTCTGATAGGTACGGCTGTCATTGGCCGAGAGGATGTATCGCGGGCTCACCTCGACGGAGCGGGTGCCGTTATCAAAGGCGAACGTCATGATGTGTCCGGTGGTGGCATTAAAATAGCCGACACTATAGTGGTTTTCCTCAAGCTCCTCCGGTTCAAGCGGCATACCGAACCGTTCGATGTAACCCGGTGAGGCGCACGTCACGAGATGGAGGTCTGAGACCTTGCGGGCAATCAGCGACTGATCGCGCGGCGTCCCTACCCTCAGGGCGCAGTCCACATTTTCCGCGATGTAGTCCACCAGCCTGTCGCCCACACCAATATCGAGCCGAATGAGCGGGAAGCGTTCGTGGAAATCGCACAGATTGGGTATGATGATGTGATCGGCGAACGCGCCTGCCATCTCGACGCGAAGACGGCCCGATGGTTGAACATTGGCGTTGGACAGGCTTGCATCCAGTTCGTCGACTTCTGATAGGATCTGGATAGCGCGTTCATAATACAAGGCACCGTCAGTCGTTACCATGACCCTGCGCGTCGTCCGATTGAGAAGCGTTGTGCGTAAATGCGCCTCAAGCCCCTGTATCATATTGGTAACAGTGGTTTTCGGCATGTCCAAGGCACTGGCCGCGCGTGTAAAATTACCGGTTTCGACCACCCGCGCAAAGACGCGCATTGCCGCGAGTTGATCCATAGACACCGTCCTTGATCTGATTATCCATAATTTTGGAATAGTGTTTTCATTTTTGGACGCTTGCGCGAACTCTTTCGAACAATCATACCTAATTCAGAAATGACTGCAAGAGCAGGTTCTTTTTTAAAACCTGCTGAGGAAATGCAATGAACACGCAATGGCACACCATGGAGAGTCGTGGCACCAGCCAGCCACCTCTATCGGTTCGTGTTTATAAAGGCGAAGGCGAAAACCGCGCCCCACCGCTGGTGTTGTATTTGCGGGGCGGCTCGTTTCTGGAACAAGGTGGCCAGTGCGCGGAATTGCCGGTGGCAAGAGCGCTGGCGGACAGGGGTGCCGTCGTGATCGAGGCGGATTACAGCACCTCGTCGCACAACGAGTTTCCGGCCGTGATCGATTGCGCATTCGATGCTCTGGATTGCCTGAGCAAAAACCGCAAGGACTATGGCAGCGCGAAATCGCTGCTGTTTGTGGCGGGCGAAGAGGCGGGTGGCAATGTTGCGGCGGGTTTGGCGCTGAAAGCACGCGACCGGATGCCTGGAAAATTGGCAGGGCAGATTTTGCTGTCGCCGATGATCGACCCGCAGATGGCGTCCACATCGTTTCGTGAGGCTGACAAGATTGGCATGCGGCAACGCTGGGCAGAGGGCTGGAGCCACTATCTGGCAAGGGCCTGTGGGTTTGCCCACCCCTATGCCGCACCGTGCCAGTGTACGCGGCTCAACCGCGTGGCACCGGCGTTGATATTTACAGCCGAGGACGATCCTCTGCGCGACGAGACCGTGGATTATGCCGGTCGTTTGAGCGAAGCGGGGGTGCAGGTTCGGCAGCATATTTTCCCCACCGGTTCCGGCTGGACGGGGCTTTATCGTGGTGGAGGTGGCAAATGGCTTCCGGCTGTTTGCACCGAGTTTGCGGATTTTGTTCAAGACCTGAAGCAGTAGTATTTTTCGACATAACTGACAGGCTCCCCGAGGAGCCAAGGAGACACCCATGACGCTCAAGAACAAGCGCCGTGCCCTTGCGGGTGCTGGCTTAGGCCTTGCCGTGTCCGTTGCAGCGGCGGCATTTTTATTCGACTTTCCCATGTCAACTGGTGCCGTGGCGGCATCAGCGCAGGCGCAGGCACCAGCACCGGCGATTCCAGTCACGGTCGCGGTTGTCGAAAGCCGTGACATTACTCATTGGGAACAGTTCTCCGGTCGCCTCGAAGCTGTCGAGCGGGTCCAGATCCGGTCGCGCGTTGCAGGCCAGATCCAGGCTGTTCACTTTCGCGAAGGCGCGCTGGTAAAGGCTGGCGATGCCCTCTTCACAATCGATCCGGCACCCTATCAGGCCACGGTCGCGGGTGCCGAAGCGCAGGTCGCCTCCGCCGACGCCAAGGTGAGCCTAGCCAGAACCGAACTCGAGCGCGGTCGCAGAATGTCCGACAATCGCACGATCTCGCAGAGTGACTTCGACCAGCGCCAAAGCAATGTTGCGGATGCTGAGGCGCAAGCGCGGGCAGCACGGGCAGCCCTGACGACGGCCCAGCTTGACCTCAGCTATACCGAACTTCGTGCGCCGGTAGCGGGCCGCGTCGGCAAGCTTGAAATCACCGTTGGCAACCTTGTCGCGGCCGGTTCGGCCTCTCCCGCACTGACCACGCTGGTCTCCGTCGATCCGATCTATGCAAGCTTCAACGCCAGCGAAGACATGGTCGCGAAGGCATTGTCGCAGCTTCCGGTTTCCGATGGTGCGCTTCGGGCTCTGGAACAGATCCCCGTCGAAGTTGGCACGCTGGCCGATGAGGGCACGCCGATCAAGGGCACCTTGCACCTCATCGACAATCAGGTCGATAGCGCAAGCGGCACGATCGGGGTTCGCGCCGTGTTCGCCAACACCGATGGACGTCTGATCCCCGGCCAGTTCGTGCGGGTTCGCATGGGTGAGCCGAAGTCGGAAAACCGCATCGTCATCACCGATCGCGCCATCGGCACCGATCAGGACAAGAAATTCGTGTTCGTGGTGGATGGTGACAACAAGGTGAATTACCGGCAGATCAAGCCCGGCCCGTCTGCGGATGGTCTACGCGTGGTCGAAAGCGGTCTTGCCGTGGGAGACAAGATTGTCGTCAACGGTCTCCAGCGCATCCGCCCCGGCGCCATCGTTGCCCCGCAGATGGAAGAAAAAGTCGCCGCGTCGCAGTAAACATTCCGGCGGGCCAGCTCCCAGCGGCCCGCCGATCCATTGATCAGAACAGAGAAAGAAGACCTGCCGGTAGCGATTTGCCACTGGCGCGGCTTTCTGTATCCAGCATTCACCCGGAGAGGGCTACCTCATGAACATCTCCAGATTTTTTGTAGACCGGCCGGTTTTCGCTGGCGTCCTTTCGGTCCTCATCGTCGTGGCGGGCCTCATCGGCATGCGCGCGCTTCCGATTTCCGAGTATCCGGACGTCGTGCCGCCATCCATCGTCGTGCGCGCAACCTATCCCGGCGCCAACCCCAAGGTTATCGCTGAGACGGTTGCCACGCCGCTCGAAGAACAGATCAACGGCGTCGAGGACATGCTCTACATGTCCAGCCAGGCGACGTCTGACGGCGTCATGACGTTGACGGTAACGTTCAAGCTGGGCACCGACCCCGACAAGGCTCAGCAGCTGGTGCAGAACCGCGTCTCGCAAGCCGAGCCGCGTCTGCCTGCCGAAGTCAGAAGTCTTGGCATATCCACCGTCAAAAGCTCGCCCGACCTGATGATGGTCGTGCATCTGGTCTCACCCGGCAATCGCTATGACCTGACCTATCTGCGCAATTACGCCGTCCTCAACATCAAGGACCGCCTGGCGCGCATCGAAGGTGTCGGCCAGGTGCAGATCTTCGGCGCAGGCGATTACTCCATGCGCGTCTGGATCGATCCGCAGAAGGCTGCCGAACACAATCTGGCTGCCAGCGATATCAGCAACGCCATTCGCGAACAGAACGTCCAGGCCGCAGCTGGCACCATCGGTGCCTCGCCAAGCTTGACCGGCGTCGATCTTCAGCTCAACGTCAACGCTCAAGGCCGCCTTTCCACCCCGGAAGAGTTCGGCAACATCATCGTGAAAAGCGGCACGAACGGCGAAATCACCCGCCTGCGTGACGTTGCCCGCGTCGAACTCGGGGCAGCCGATTATGCGCTGCGTTCGCTGCTGGATGGGGAATCCGCCGTCGCCATTCCGGTCTTCCAGGCCCCGGGTTCCAACGCCATCACCATTTCCGATCAGGTCTCTGCGACGATGCAGGACCTGCAAAAGGCAATGCCGCAGGGCGTGAAGTACGAGATCGTGTACGATACGACGCAGTTCGTCCGCGCCTCCATCGACAAGGTCATCGACACCCTGCTCGAAGCCATCGCGCTCGTCGTCATCGTCGTCATCCTCTTCCTCCAGACATGGCGTGCGTCGATCATTCCGCTGATTGCCGTACCCGTATCGATCATCGGCACATTCGCGGTGATGTATGTCTTCGGCTTTTCGATCAATGCGCTCAGCCTTTTCGGGCTCGTGCTGGCGATCGGTATCGTCGTGGATGATGCCATCGTGGTGGTGGAGAACGTGGAGCGAAACATCGAAAACGGCCTGTCACCGCGTGACGCGACCTACCGCGCCATGAAGGAAGTGTCTGGCCCGATCATCGCCATCGCACTGGTGCTGGTTGCGGTCTTCGTACCGCTCGCCTTCATCTCCGGGCTTTCAGGCCAGTTCTACCGCCAGTTCGCGCTGACCATTGCGATCTCGACCGTCATCTCGGCCATCAACTCTTTGACCCTGTCGCCAGCCCTGGCGGCCCTCCTGCTGAAAGGCCACGACGCGCCGAAGGATTGGCTGACACGCGGTATGGATAAAATCCTCGGCGGCTTTTTCCGAGGCTTCAACCGCGCTTTTGGCGCCGCCTCGAATGGCTACGGTAAAAGCGTGGCCGGATTGCTGAACCGCAAGAGCATCGTGATGATCGTCTATGTGGTTCTCGCAGGCGCGACCTATGGCATGTTCAATGCGGTTCCGGGTGGCTTCGTGCCCGCGCAGGACAAGCAGTACCTCATCGGTTTTGCCCAACTGCCGGATGCCGCCAGCCTTGACCGGACCGAAGACGTCATCAAGCGCATGAGCGATATCGCCATGAAGCAGCCGGGCGTCGAACATGCGATTGCGTTTCCGGGCCTGTCCATCAACGGCTTCACCAACAGCTCCAATGCTGGTGTGGTCTTCGTCGCTCTCAGCCCGTTCGAAGAGCGTACAACACCTGAATTGTCTGGCGGTGCCATTGCCATGGCGCTCAACCAAAAATTCGGTGCCGTTCAGGATGCCTTCATCGCCATGTTCCCGCCACCACCCGTCAATGGTCTCGGCACGACCGGCGGATTCAAGATGCAGATCGAGGACCGCGCTGGTTTCGGCTATCAGGTGTTGGATGAGGTGAACAAGGCATTCCTCGCCAAGGCCTATCAGACACCGGAACTTGCAGGCCTGTTCTCCAGCTTCCAGATCAATGTGCCGCAGCTTTACGCCGATCTCGATCGCGCAAAGGCGGAACAACTGGGTGTGTCGGTCACAGACGTGTTCGAGACGTTGCAGATCTATCTCGGCTCGCTGTACGTCAACGACTTCAACGCCTTTGGCCGCACCTACAGTGTGCGGGTCCAGGCCGATGCGAAATTCCGCGCACAGTCGGACGATATCGGCCAGTTGAAAGTGCGCTCCAGCAACGGTCAGATGATACCGCTTTCCGCCCTCTTGAAGGTGGACGCCACGACGGGCCCGGAACGCACCACGCGTTACAATGGATTCCTGTCGGCCGATATCAATGGCGGCCCGGCTCCCGGTTTCTCGTCCGGCGAGGCACAGGCCGCCATCGAACGCATCGCCAACGAAACGCTGCCATCCGGCATCGCTTACGAGTGGACAGATCTGACCTATCAGCAGATCCTTGCCGGCAGCTCGGGTTTCCTGGTCTTCCCGCTGGCTTTGCTGCTGGTCTATCTGGTGCTCGCTGCGCAGTATGAAAGTCTCACCCTGCCGCTTGCGATCATCATGATCGTACCGATGGGCGTACTGGCTGCGATGACCGGCGTCTGGCTGACGGGAGGTGACAACAATATCTTCACCCAGATCGGCCTCATCGTCCTTGTGGGTCTCTCTGCGAAAAACGCGATCCTGATCGTGGAATTCGCGCGCGAACTGGAGTTTGAAGGGAGAACGCCGGTTGCCGCCGCCATCGAGGCAAGCCGTCTTCGCCTGCGTCCGATCCTGATGACGTCGCTTGCCTTCATCATGGGTGTGGTGCCGTTGGTCATTTCCACGGGTGCCGGTGCGGAAATGCGCTCAGCCATGGGTGTCGCGGTGTTCTCAGGCATGATCGGCGTCACGATCTTCGGTATTTTCATGACGCCGGTGTTCTACGTGTTGGTGCGCAAACTCGCGGGCAACCGCCCGCTCGTCCAGCATAAGCCTGAAGAGGCCGCAAATACGGACTTCAAGATGGATAAGGCCGTGTAATCTTGCATCAATGAAATCGAAGCCCCAAGACGATGTCGTCCTGGGGCTTTTTTCGTTTCTGGGACCTGAAAAGGACTGGACAGTGGCCAACCGAAAGGTCAGGTTCGGCACCTCCATTTTACGATCACGATCCACCCTTGAGACAAGACGAGTAACACACGTGCAATCAAAAATTTCGATTGAGCAGGGCGTGAAAATGGCCGGTGTCGGGACGTTCCAGCGCCGGTTGTTTGTCATCTTTGGTCTTGTCTGGGCGGCAGACGCGATGCAGGTTCTGGCGATCGGCTTCACCGCGCCATCGATTGCCAAAAGTTTTGGAATCACAGTGCCAGAGGCGCTTCAGACCGGAACGATCTTCTTTCTCGGCATGTTGATCGGCGCATTCGTCTTCGGACGACTCGCAGACCGCATCGGTCGACGCCCGGTTCTGTTTGCAGCCATCATCCTCGACGCCGTGTTCGGTGTGGCCTCTGCTTTTGCCCCAGACCTCCAGTGGCTCTACGTCGCTCGGTTCCTGACCGGCGTGGGTGTGGGCGGAACCCTGCCCGTCGACTACGCCATGATGGCGGAATTCCTGCCCTCGGACCGGCGTGGACGCTGGCTGGTTTTGCTGGAAGGCTTCTGGGCCATCGGCACTGTCGCACTTGCCGTTCTGGCGCTCGTCGCCGGAAGCCAGGGAGGCGAAGCATGGCGGACAATCTTTTTCGTCACAGGATTGCCAGCGCTGATCGGCATCGCACTACGATTATACGTCCCGGAATCGCCTCTTTATCTTAATCGCCAGGGTCGCTCGGAAGAGGCAAGAGCCGTGCTGCGGCGGGTCGCCAGAACCAATGGCGCCGCAGACGATATTCCGCCGCTTCAGCCTCAAACTCCTGAGCGCAAATCCATCGGCGCGCTTTTGTCGCCGCAATTGCGTCGGCGTACGGTTTTTCTGATGCTAGCATGGATGCTGATCTCGATCTCCTATTACGGTGTTTTCGTCTACCTGCCGGTCAAACTGGCAAGCGACGGCTTCGGCTTCATGCGCGGTCAGATGTTCCTCGTCATTCTGGCGATTGCACAACTGCCCGGCTACGCGCTTGCAGCTTACGGCGTAGAGCGATGGGGGCGCAGGCCGACATTAATCGGTTTTCTGTTTTTGAGTGCGGCAGGGACACTGGCCTATGGCTTGGGACAAAGCGTCGAAATTGTCGTGGCAGCATCCCTGCTCATGAGCTTTGCACTGCTTGGCACGTGGGGCGCGATCTATGCCTTCACACCGGAAATCTACCCGACAAGCCTGCGGGCAAGCGGCATGGGTACGGCTGGTTCGATCGCCCGCTTTGGCGGACTTTTAGCGCCATCCATCGTGGCGCCGGTTATGGCGTCCAGCTTCGGGCTGGCACTTGGCGTCATCTCAGGCCTGTTGCTTCTGGCAGCTTTCAGCGTCTTTTTGATCGACGCTGAAAGCCGCAACGAGGCTTTGGTATAGCCGATCAGTTCTGGTGGCGCAGGCTCCAGATGACGGACCAGGGACCGAGACCCGAATCTTTCGTCTGACCAAAAGTGAAAATGCGCTGGCTGTCCTCCGGGATATCTCCGGCGGCCGCTTGGACGCCAGACAGATTTGCGGCAAGCCAAAGCTCCGTGCCATTCGCCAACGTCCAGACCGCGGTAACCACACCACTCCGGGTTTGGAACGTGCCTGGACCGAGACGCTTCGCTTTCAGCAACGGGACGACGTGCTGGTGCCGGATATCGATCAACGAGCGATAGAACGCCAGCATCTTTGCACCGTCGCCGCTTTCGGCCCGAGACCAATCCAGCTTTGCGGAGGCAAAGGTTTCGTATGCGACCGGATCGGAAACGTTGTCGCCATCGAAACCCGGCAGTCGCGATAGCTCTTCACGTCGGCCCTTGCGGACCTTTTCGTTCAGTTCGTCATCGAACTCACAGAAAAACGGGAAAGGCTCCTTGGCACCCCATTCCTCACCCATGAAGAGCATCGGGATTTGCGGCGCCAGAAGACAGACTGCCGCGATGGCCTTGAGCGGTTCAGGCGCCGTATAGGACGACATTCTGTCGCCGTTTGCCCGGTTTCCAACCTGATCGTGATTTTGGGTGAAGGAGATGAAAGCCGTCGGCGGTAAGTTGCCTGTGGACTTGCCGCGCTCTTCGCCACGATACGGCATGTGCTGGCCCTGGAACACAAAGCCTTCCGCCAGAGCACGGCCGAGATTTGCGTCGTCTTCGACATAGTCTTGATAGTAGCCGAAGGTTTCACCGGTTGCTGCGATGTGCAGCACATGGTGGATGTCGTCGTTCCATTGAGCGGTAAAATGCTCCGCGTCGCCGCCATCCTTCCGCAACAGAAGATCACTGTTGTTATCCTCGTTTTCAACGATCAGATGAACGTGTCGGGAGCCGGCCGTCTGTCTCACACGTCTGGCAAGTTCGTGAAGCACGTGTTCTTCGCTATCGTCCTTGATCGCATGGACGGCATCCAGCCGCAGACCGTCCAGCCGGAACTGCGTGATCCAGTAGATTGCGTTCTGTATCACGAATTCCCGGACAGGCTTGCCACCCTTGTCGTCGTAATTGATGCCCTTGCCCCACGGCGTCATGTGGTGATCGGTAAACAGCGGCGCGTAGTTCGGCATGTAATTGCCATCCGGCCCAAAGTGATTATAGACCACATCCAGAAACACGCAGATGCCGCGGGCATGGGCGGCATCCACCAGTGCCATCAGGTGTTCGGGACGCCCATAGCTGCTATCGGGTGCGTAAGGCAACACGCCATCATATCCCCAGCCATAGCGCCCGGGAAAGTCACTGAGCGGCATCAACTGGATTGCGGTTACGCCCAGCGTCTGTAAATGATTGAGCTTATCGATTGCCGCGAGGAACCCACCATCCTGGGTAAACGTACCCACGTGCAACTCGTAGATCACCATCTCTTCCCAAGGTCGACCGGACCATTCTCCGGTTTTCCAAGTGTGGGCGTTGAGATCAACGACTTCGCTCGGGCCATGCACATCGTGCGGCTGAAACCGCGAGGCCGGGTCGGGAACAGCGAGATCATCCGGCTGCCTGAAACGATACTGCGTGCCCGCGCCCACACCGGGCAACTGGCAATGGTGCCATCCGCCATCGACAACCTGCATCGCGTGCTGTTCGCCTGTCTCAAGCTGCAAAATCATGCTGGGTTGCAGCGGTGCCCAGATGCGGAAAAGCGTTGCGTTGTCGAGGATGAGTGGTCCGAAATCGAAATTTTCTGACAAAAATCTGGCGCCTCTAATAGAGCTGGGAATATGGATGTAACTGTGGCGTGAGAAAAAAGTTCAGCAGGTACGAAAGCTTCTTTACGACAGATTACGTCCATCTCCGTCTTTTCAGGTGGAACCAGATCGTTGCCTTGCGGTTTCGGACAGATAGTCCCACTGGAAGCCCCGCATGACCATTCCCACAGCCACCTATCGTCTTCAGTTTCGCAACGGCATGACCTTTGATCGTGCAGCGGCAATCGTGCCCTATCTCAAACAACTGGGCATCAGCCACCTCTACGGCTCGCCCATTTTCACCGCCACCAGTGGTTCCACGCATGGCTACGACGTGACAGATGGCAACCAGATCGATCCGGCCATTGGTGGGCGGGCGGGGTTTGACCGGCTGGTAAAGGCGTTGAAGGCTGTCGAGATTGGCCTCATCCTCGACATCGTACCGAACCACATGGCGGCCTCTCTAGAAAACCCCTGGTGGGCCGATGTGATCGAACATGGCGAGCAAAGTGCCTACGCGCGACACTTCGACATCGACTGGCGCCGCCGCCTGACCCTGCCGGTGCTGGGTGAGGATTTTGACCAAGTTCTAGAAGCCGGCGACATCTCGGTTGCGCTTAACCCTGCAACGGGCAAACCATCACTGCGCTGCTACGACGCCCTTTATCCGCTTTCCACCGCGTCCTATGCCGGGCGGGAAGCGCAGATCGTCAACACAACGGACAAGGCTCTGATTTCCCAACTGCACGACGCGCAACCCTACAGATTGATGAACTGGCGCGATGCGAGCAGCGCGCTGTCGTATCGACGGTTCTTTGAGGTCACAGGCTTGGCGGGCGTACGGATCGAAGACGAATCCGTTTATGAGGACTCGCATCGACTAATCTTCGAACTGGTTCGCAGCGGAGACGTCGATGGTCTGCGCATCGACCACGTCGATGGTCTGGCCGATCCCAATGAGTACTTGGAACGCCTGCGCAGGGACGTTGGCCCCGACTGTTACCTCACGGTCGAGAAAATCCTGGGTGAAGGCGAAACGGTGCCGTCGCAATGGCCCGTGTCTGGAACGACGGGCTACGAATTCATTGCCGCACTGAGCGATGTCTTCGTGGACGGCGACAAGCTGGCAGATTTACGCGGCGCGTATGACATCACCATCGGCAAGCCGCTTGATGTCGCAGGCGAACTCCGGTCGGCAAAACTCCTGATGGTCGACAAGAATTTTGCCGGGGAGTTTTCGACGCTGCTCCGCTTGGCCATGGACATCCTCGCTTTGCAGAGCGAAGTCACGGAGGTGAATGAAGCAGATGTGCGTGGCGCCCTGCGCGAACTCGTCGTCTCGTTCCCCGTTTACCGCACCTACGGCACACCTGCGGGCATGTCGGAGGAAAGCCAAAGGGTTCTGGCAGATGTCGTTGATAGCATTGAAAAGAGCGAATTTGCCCCAAATCCGGATGCGCTCCACAGGCTACAAACTATCCTCACCGGCAAAATATCGGACCCTACCGGCAAATCCTCGGAGCTCAGAACCCGTTTCCAGCAACTGACCGGCCCGTTGATGGCGAAATCAGTCGAGGACACGCTTTTCTACCGCCAGAACATGGCACTGGCACTCAACGAGGTCGGCGCAGAGCCCTTGCCACGGGCCTATTCCGTGGACCGCTTCCACGCGGAAATGAAACACCGGTTGGAAACGCAGCCGCATGCGCTGTCCACCACATCCACCCATGACACGAAACGCGGCGAAGACGCGCGCGCGCGGCTCTACGCGATCAGCGAAGCCCCTGATCTCTGGCATAGCTGCGTGACGCGTTGGCGCGATCTGAACGCCCCGTTCAGGACAACGATCAATGACGGCGTAGCCCCTGAACCCCTCGTTGAGTGGATGCTCTACCAAGCCCTTGCTGGTGCATGGCCGCACACATTACAGCACACCGACCGCGACGGTTTGGGAGCGCTCGAAGCGCGCTTCATTCCCTATGTGGAAAAGGCATTGCGCGAAGCAAAATTGCGTACGAACTGGGGAGACAGCAACGAACTCTATGAACACGCCGTTCTGAATTACGCCCGCAATCTTCTGTCGCCAGACAATCATGCCTTCCTCAACGATTTCACACAGACGCTTGAGCCTTTCATCAAGGCGGGCTCATCAAACAGCCTTGCGCAGACTGTCATAAAACTCACTGCCCCGGGGGTTCCCGACATCTATCAAGGCTGCGAAGGCTTCGATCTCAGCCTTGTCGATCCCGACAACCGTCGCGAACCGGACTTCGATGCCCTGTCGGCTCAATTATCAGCCCTTCCGGCCCATCTGGATACGGTGGATGATCCCTGCGAACCCAAGCTGAAACAACACATCATCAAGCTGCTTCTGACGTTGCGGAGCCAAAAAGCTGATCTCTTCCTAGAAGGCGACTATCTGCCGCTCGACATAACCGGTGACAGCGCGTCGCATCTGGTCGCCTTTGCCAGATCGACAAAAAATGACGCCGTTATCGTCATCGTCCCCCGGCTCGCTCTGGCCTCGATCACCAATGCCCGTCCCCTCGTGAACGCTGCGCACATCCGCCTCCCGTCACGCTTGGCGAACAGCGGGTATGTGGACGTGCTGACAGGCAAGGCGTTCGACCTTACGGAGGGCATAGATGCTGCGGAGGTAACGGGCGGCCACGGCTTTGCCGTCCTGCGACGGGGCTAGTATTTCGATCACGCGTTGCTGCGCATGCTCGCACGATACTGTTTCGGTCGCATGGAAAACCGTTCGGAAAAGGCCTGATAGAAGCGCGATACGGATCCAAACCCGGATTCGAAGGCAACGTCGGTGATGGGCATGTCGGTTGCAATCAACAGAGACTGGGCCGTGTCGAGGCGGTGACGGATGATGGCCTGGTTGATGGTCATGCCGACGGCACGTTTGAACACGGACATGGCATAGTTGGGATGAAGCCCCGCATTGCGACCGACGTCTTCGGAGGAGATTTCGTTGAGGGCATTCTCTGCGATATAGCGCAGCATGCCCTCAACGTGCTCCATCCGCTCGCTATCATTGGCGCCAAGGCTCGCGATGGCCGAGCCTTCCTCGCGCAGGTCACGCCAGCCATCACGTTCGATGCGCAGTACGCGTGCGCTCAATTCATTGCGCACGATCTCGATGAGCCCCTCGTCACCGGAACGCAACTCATCGCGCCAGCGCTGGAAGATGTCGTGATCGTAAGAGCGTAACGCGATGGCCTCGATCATGGCGCCACGGAACACGGCATCTCGAAAACGCGTCAGGCTGGCAAGACCCAGAAAAAACGACATCGGTATATAAAGACAGATGAAGGACGTACCCTCCGCCCGCGCGATGACCTGATGGGGGATCATGCCCCAGAACAGGCAAAGCCGCCCCTTGCCGAGAGAAAGCTCACGCCCGTCGAACCAGTAGGTCATTTGGCCCTCCAGCACGAAATTCAGCTCCACCTGGCTGTGCATATGTGGTCCGGCCATGACCTGCACCAGAGAGGCTTCGCCAGCACAAAAACGGTGGTCGCCGAAGACCACCAGCGGATGTCGTGGATCGTGCTCTGGATGTACCGGTACGGATTCGTCGCGTCGAGCGTGCTGTATGGAGACCATAATCTTAGGATCCTAGAGAAAATATCCGGAATTTCGGTAGCTTATTGCGGGTTTCGGACAGATGTTCAAGCCGAACTTGAATTTGGCTTGGGAGGGCGTGCTTATGGTTCACAGTCTCCACGGCGACGTGTCACGGTCATAGGGAGGAAAACATGACTCTTTTAAAAAGCCTCAGCGGCGTTGCCTTTTCGGCAGCGCTATTTTCATCTGCCTTTGCAGGCGAGATCACCATCAATTCCGACCACTCCGATCCGGTCCCGAAGAAGGCGATGGAAGAGTTGATTGCTGACTTCCAGAAGGCCAACCCGGATGTGAAGGTCAAGTGGAACAACTTCGACCACGAGGGCTACAAGTCTGCCATCCGCAACTTCCTGACCGCCGATGCGCCGGATGTCGTTGCCTGGTACGCGGGCAACCGCATGGAGCCTTTCGTCAAGGCCGGTCTCTTTGAAGATGTAACAGACGTATGGACTGCAAACGGTCTGGAAGACCAATTGAAGTCCGCGTCTCCGTCCATGACCATCGACGGCAAAAAGTGGGGCGTACCATACACCTACTACCAATGGGGCATTTACTACCGCAAAGACATCTTCCAGAGCCAGAGCATCACCCCGCCCAAAACCTGGGATGAGCTTCTGGCTGCGTCCAAGAAGCTGAAAGATGCTGGCATCACGCCGTTCACCATCGGCACCAAGGCATTGTGGCCGACCGCTGGCTGGTTCGATTATCTGGACCTGCGCATCAACGGTTACGACTTCCACATGGAGCTGACATCGGGCAAGGTTCCCTACACGGACCCGCGCGTTAAAGCCGTGTTCGAGAAGTGGGCCGAATTGGTCAAGCCGGGCTACTTCATCGAAAACCATGCCGCCATCGACTGGCAGGACGCCGTTCCCCAGCTGGTACAGGGCAAGGCCGCCATGTATCTGATGGGCAATTTTGCGGTTGCCACCTTCAAGAATGGTGGCCTGAAGGAAGAGCAGATCGGCTTTATGCCCTTCCCGGAAATCACCAAGGGTCTTCCGATCACAGAGGAAGCACCGACCGACACGTTCCACATTCCAAAGGGTGCGAAAAACAAGGACGATGCGAAGAAATTCCTAGCCTACGTTGCGTCTCCTGAAGCACAGACGAAAATGAATGCGACGATGGGCCAACTGCCCGTCAACAACAAGGCGGAAAAACCGACAGACCCGTTCCTTCTTGCAGGCTTTGACATGTTGTCCAAGGCAACCGCCATCGCGCAGTTCTATGACCGCGATGCGCAGGCGGAAATGGCCAAGGCCGGTATGGAAGGCTTCCAGGAATTCATGGTCAAGCCTGACAAGATCGACGCCATTCTGGCGCGCCTCGAAAAGATCCGCGCTCGCGTCTACAAATAAGACCTGTTCCTCCCAGCGCCGGGTGCCGTCAGCGGCATCGCCCAGGCACCCGGCTGCTATTTTATATGTATATTTTCAAAAGGTGCCGCCGTGAGCAACGCCGTTTCACCATCGCCCGGTTTCTGGAAGCGCAATCAGCAAAAACTGGCGCCCTGGCTGTTTCTAGCCCCAGGCCTGCTGATGTTCGTCATCTATGTTCTGGTACCCATCGTCGAGTCGATCTGGATCAGTTTTCACGACTGGGACGGAATGGGCGAAATGACCTGGATCGGCTTTGGCAATTATGCCGAGCTGCTTCAGGACGATACCTTCTACGTCTCTTTGAAGAACAACATCATCTGGCTGGTGCTCTATCTGCTGTCCATTCCGGCGGGGTTGGCTGTGGCGCTGTTCCTGAACCAGACCGTGCGCGGCATTCGCCTTTACAAATCGTTGTTCTTTTTCCCCTTCGTCATCAGCCAGGTCGTTGTCGGGCTCATGTTCACATGGTTCTACGCACCGGATTTCGGACTGTTCTCCAAGCTGCTGGAATGGGTGACGGGCGAGCAGATCGCGATCCTGGCAGACGAACGCTTCGTGACCTATGGCATTATCGTCGCAGGGCTGTGGCCGCAGACCGCCTATTGCATGATCCTCTATCTGACCGGCCTCAACAACATCAACCCGGAACAGGTGGAAGCCGCGCGCATGGATGGCGCCAAAGGTTTCAAGCTGCTGTGGAACATCATTCTGCCGCAACTGGCACCCGCGACCTTTATCGCCATGGTCGTCACCGTCATCGGCTCACTGCGCTCCTTCGACCTCGTGTCGGTCATGACGGCGGGTGGCCCCTACGGCTCCAGTTCGGTTCTGTCCTATTTCATGTATGAACAGGCGCTCTCGGAATACGGCTTCCGCATGGGTTACGGCGCAGCCATCGCCGTTGTCCTGTTCCTCATCATGATGATCTTCATCACGCTCTTCATCGTGCGCATGCTGAGCCAGGAAAGGAATTCCTGATGTTCCCCGCACCCATTCAGAACACATCGCCTTTCATTCAGCGGGGCTACAAAATCCTGCTGCCCATCGCGCTCATTCTGTGGCTGCTGCCACTGATCGGCGTTGCCATCACGTCCGTCAGACCGGCGGGCGATTTTGCAGCGGGCAATTATTTCGGCATTCCCTCGGGCTTTGCCGGCGTCGAGAACTACACCGCCGTTTTCCGGGATTCGCCCATCGGGCTCTATATCCTGAACTCGTTCAAGGTCACGATACCGACCGTTATCGGTACTGTCGCGCTCTCCTGCCTCACCGGATTTGCGCTGGCGGTGTACAAGTTCAAGGCCAACCTGCTGTTGTTCTTCATGTTCGTGGCAGGCAACTTCATTCCGTTCCAGATCTTGATGGTGCCGGTGCGTGACATGACGTTGCGCGCAGGGCTTTACGACACGACAATGGGTCTCGTGCTGTTCCATGTCGCTTTCCAGACCGGGTTCTGCACGCTGTTCATGCGCAACTTCATCAAGGGTCTGCCCTTTGCGCTGATCGAATCCGCCCGCGTCGAAGGCGTCTCGGAGTGGAGGATCTTCCGCTACATCGTGCTGCCACTGATGCGCCCGGCCATTGCGGCGCTCTCCGTGCTCGTTTTTACCTTCGTGTGGAATGACTACTTCTGGGCGACGGTTCTGGTTCAGGGACAACATGCCATGCCTGTCACGGCAGGTCTTTACTCACTGAACGGGCAGTGGGTTGCCGCCTGGCATCTGGTGTCTGCGGGATCGCTGGTCGCCGCGCTGCCGCCGGTCGCCATGTTCTTCATCATGCAAAAGCACTTCATTGCCGGACTGACACTGGGAGCGACCAAGGGATGAGCCAGATCATCACAATCGGCAAAGGCGAGTTCACGCTCAGCCTGCGCCTGCCCGAACTCGGTATGCCGGAAATCCTGTCTTTCGCAACACCGGCAACCTCAGCCGATCCGCTGTTTGACATTGAACGCTCGAGCCGAGTGAACGGCATGGACGTGGCTGTGCCATCAGCGGTGCTGCTGCCAACAGGCGGAATGGGCTTTTTCGGCTGGCCTGCCATATCGGGCCACCGGCAAGGGCGCGATTTCACGCTGCAGTTCGGCGCATGGAAAGTGGCAACCGTAAGCCATGCGACGACCCTGCGCGGCCATGACGCCGTGGCGAAAATGGATATTGCGATCACCCTGACCGAGCATGTATCCGGCTTGATCTCCATGTCCACATCGCTGACCAATCGCGGAGAAACTGATTACCAGTTAGACCGCTGCATGGCTGCAACCTTTGCGGTACCGGCTGGCGAAACAGAACTGACAAGCTTCACTGGCATGTGGGGACGCGAATTCCAGACACGCAAGGAGACGCTGGGCAATGGCGTCTGGTCGCAGGAAAGCCGGCGCGGGCGCACGTCGCATGATCGATTTCCGATGATCTTTGTCGAGACGGCCGGACAACGTTTCGGCGTCACTCTCGGCTGGAGCGGTAATCATCATGTTGTCATTGATCGCACCGACGACGGACAGCGCCTGATCCATATGGGTGAGCTATTCGAGCCGGGCGAAGTCATTCTCGACACCGGCGAGAGCTATCAAAGCCCGGTTGCCTATGCCGGGCCTGACACGCAAGCGTTTCACGCTTTCGTCCGCAGCGAACTTACGGACTGGCCGGGCGGACAGATGTCTCCCCGCCCCGTCACCCTCAACACGTGGGAAGGCAATTATTTCGACCACAAGATGGTTTCGCTGAAAGCACAGGCGACGGCTGCCGCCGAAATCGGCATCGAACGTTTCGTCCTCGACGACGGCTGGTTCGGCAAGCGTGACGACGACACGACCAGCCTTGGCGACTGGGATATCGACGCCCGCAAATACCCGGATGGTTTGAAGCCTCTGGTGGACCATGTGACCGGGCTGGGCATGCAGTTCGGTATCTGGTTCGAGCCCGAGATGATCAACCCGGTTTCGGAGCTTTACAAGAAGCATCCGGACTGGGCGTTGCAAATCGAAGGGCGGCCTCTGCTCCAGTCTCGTACCCAGCTTGTGCTCGACCTCACACGCAAAGAGGTTTCCGACTATCTGTTTGCCAAGATCGACGCTGTCCTTGCAAACCACGCGGTCTCCTACATCAAATGGGACATGAACCGTGACCTGACCCATGCGGGCGGGCGCGATGGCAAGGCGAAAACGTCTGCCCAGACCCGTGCCGTCTATGCGTTGATGGACCGCGTCCGTGCGGCCCATCCAGCTGTCGAGATCGAAAGCTGCGCATCCGGTGGCGGGCGTATCGATTTCGGTGCTTTGGCCCGCACCCATCGTGTCTGGACATCCGACTGCACGGATGCGCTGGAGCGGCTGGAAATCCAGCGTGGTGCATCGCAGTTCGTGCCGCCCGAAATTCTGGGCAGTCACATTTCCGCATCCCCCAACCACCAGACGGGACGGCGTCATTCGCTGGCGTTCCGCGCGCTCGTCGCCATCGCCTATCACATGGGTGTCGAGCTCAACCCGCTCGAATTGACGCAGGGCGAGCGCGAAGAACTGAAACTTTACATCGAGGCTTACAAGCGCCTGAGACCCGTGTTGCACGCGCCGGGCGCGAATTTCCTGCTGGCGCCTCTCGATGGCCGTTACGTCTGGGGCGCGGCCAGCGCCGACAAGATCGTGGTGATCGTCGCGGAGGGTCCGCAGATGGTGGGTGAACAACCGGCACCCCTAAGACTTCCTGAAAGCGTCACTCGATTTGGTGGCACATGGAAAATATCCAACGCACTTCCGGCAGAGCCGGAATTCATTCGCATCTCCGAGGGCCAGAAAAAGCTGCTCGCCGGGACCATCAGCTTCGAGCTTTCCAGTGCTGGCCTTGCAGGTCTGCCATTGCCGATGCTGAAACCGGAAAGCGCGCTGCTCCTCGAACTGGAACCTGTCAAGGGAGGCAAGACCAATGGCTGACGTAAGCCTGCGCAACGTCAAGAAAGAGTTCGGCGCGCTCAGCGTCATCAAGGGCGTCGATCTCGACGTGAAAGACGGAGAGTTCTGCGTCTTCGTCGGTCCTTCGGGCTGCGGCAAGTCCACGCTGTTGCGGATGATTGCCGGTCTCGAGCAGATCACCTCGGGCGCACTGTCCATCGGTGGCCAGGACATGACCAAGATCGGCCCTTCAGAGCGCGGCGTGGCCATGGTGTTCCAGTCCTACGCGCTCTACCCGCATATGACGGTGGCTGAAAACATCGGCTTCGGGCTTCGCATGACGGGCCACTCAAAGGAAATGATCGCCGAGCGCACGGCACATGCGGCCAAACTGTTGCAGCTTGAACCGCTGTTGCAACGCAAGCCGGGTCAGCTTTCCGGTGGTCAACGCCAGCGCGTGGCAATCGGCCGCGCCATCGTTCGCAACCCCGAAGTCTTCCTGTTCGACGAACCGCTGTCCAACCTCGATGCCGCCCTGCGCGTGCAGATGCGTGGCGAGCTTTCCAAGCTGCATCAGGATCTGAAAGCCACGATGATCTACGTCACCCACGACCAGGTGGAAGCCATGACCATGGCCGACAAGATCGTGGTTCTCTCTGCGGGCAAGATCGAACAGGTCGGTTCGCCGCTGGAGCTCTACCACCGTCCTGCCAACCTTTTCGTGGCGGGCTTTATCGGCTCGCCGAAGATGAACGTGTTGAAGGTACCGGCAAAAAGCGAAGGCGGAACAATCAGTCTGACGTTGCCGGGCGGCGTGACCCTCGCGGTCGACGCTCCCGATGGTGCCGCACCGAAGGACGCCTCCATCGGCATTCGTCCCGAGCACATCAGCGCGACCGGCGAAGGTGACGTCGTGCTGGAAGGCACCGTGCGTCTTGCCGAATATCTCGGCTCCGAAACACTCTTCTTCGTCGAACTGGCCGATGGTTCGGAGATCTCCGTCAAGGCCGATGGTCTGGCAAGTGCCAAACCGGGCGATAAGCTCAAACTCGGCATCAATGCCAAGGCCTGCCATGTGTTCGACGATCAAGGCAAAGCCATCATCAACGGAGATCTGACGCGATAATGTTGGGCGTATGTTATTATCCCGAGCACTGGGACGAAAGCCGCTGGACCGAAGACGCGCGGCGGATGCGCGAGCTGGGCATTTCCTTTGTGCGCATCGGTGAATTCGCATGGTCGAGGCTTGAGCCAGCGCGGGACGAGTTTCAATTCGAATGGCTGGACCGCGCCATGGATGTGCTCCACGCCGCTGGTCTCAAGGTCGTTCTGGGCACACCCACCGCCACGCCACCGAAATGGCTGGTGGATGAGCATCCCGATATCCTGCCCTATGGCGAAGATGGCAAGGTCCGTGGCTTCGGCTCGCGTCGACACTACACGTTTTCATCAAAGACGTGGTGGCGCGAAAGCGCGCGCATCGTCGAGATCATCGCCAGGCGGTATGGAGAACATCCGGGCCTTGTGGGCTGGCAGACCGACAACGAATATGGCTGCCATGACACCACCGCGTCGTGGGGTCCCGAAGACCTCAAGCAGTTCAAGCAGTGGCTGCGGCTGCGCTACCAGTCGCCAGAGCAACTGAACGAAGCCTGGGGCTCGGTTTTCTGGTCCATGGAGCTGAAGAGTTTCGAAGATGTTTCGCTACCGAACCTGACCGTGACCGAAACCAACCCGGCAACACGGCTGGATTTCTGGCGCTTCCAGTCCGATCAGGTTGCTGCCTATGACAAGATGCAGTGCGAGATCATTCGCAAGCATTCGCCGGGACGCTGGGTCACCCACAACTTCATGGGTTTCGTTTCAGATTTCGATCATTTCAAGGTCGGCGACAATCTTGATCTCGCATCCTGGGACAGCTACCCGATCGGCTTTGTCGAGAAGTTTCCGTTTACCGAAGAAGAGCGTAACCGCTGGGCACAGACATCGCACCCCGATATCGCGCCCTATCATCACGACCTTTATCGCAGCGTCGGCAAAGGCCGTTTCTGGGTGATGGAACAGCAGCCAGGCCCGGTCAACTGGGCACCGTGGAACCCGGTACCGAAGCCAGGCATGGTGCGCCTATGGACATGGGAAGCGCTGGCGCATGGCGCTGAGGTCGTCAGCTATTTCCGCTGGCGGCAAGCACCCTTTGCGCAGGAGCAGATGCACGCAGGCCTGAACATGTCAGGTCTGGATGAGCTTTCACCCGGCGGGCTGGAGGCACAGCAGGTTGGCAAGGAACTCGACGCCTTCGGCAACCTGCCGGAAAGCGGCAAGGCGCAGGTTGCTCTTGTCTTCGATTACCAGACCTACTGGACGACGATGATCCAGCCACAGGGGATGGATTTCCGCTACGGGGAACTGTGCTTCCGCTGGTATGAAATTTTGCGCCGGCTCGGTCTGGATATCGACTTTGTCCGTCCGGGCGATTCTCTCGATGGCTATTCGCTCGTCGTCGTACCCTGCATGACGGAAGTCGATGTCGCAACGGAAGCTGCTCTCGCCAAGGCCACGGGGCAAATCCTCATCGGCGCACGCACGGGATCACGGGACCGCAACTTCGTCATTCCGAAGAACCTCCCACCCGGACCGCTGGGTAAACACACTGGCAACCGTGTCATCCAGGTTTCCACATTGCGGCCCGGCCTGTCTGACGCCGTGTCGGGAGAGGTTAAGGGCGCGGCAATCCGTTGGCGCGAAACTGTGCAGACCTCGGCCAATATCCTCGCCCGCTTTGCAAATGGCGATCCGGCACTGACGGAACACGGCAATATGCTTTATCTGGCCTGCTGGGCGGATGAGACGTTGCTATCGAGCGTGCTGACGCTGGCTGCGAAAAAGGCCGGGCTCGAAACCATCGCCTTACCGGACCATATCCGCATCCGTCGCCGCGGCGATCTCACCTTTGCCTTCAACTATGGCACCGAGGCTTGGAAAATCCCTGAAAATGGTACTCTCGTGCTGGGAGACAGGGTGCTGGAACCGCAGGCCGTCTCTGCTTGGAAAACGAGCATTTCATGACATTGTAAGGCTGTGTTCGTCGAAACGAATGCAGCCTTATCAATTTCTACGCGCTCAGCCGAACGCCTGACTGGCGAGCGCCCATGTCCTGGGCTTCAAACCCTCTTCGTTCTCACGATCCCGCATCCATCGTCCACCGAGTGACATGGTCGTAACGGTATCGAAAACCGACATGCCTGAGCTTGCAACATACTGTGCGAAAGCACCGCTTTCCTCCCGCGTATCGAGCCTCAGAAACTGGCCTTCATGTTCCACCACATGCGGATGGGTAACGGCGATGGCATCTCCCGCGTTGAAGGCCACCACAGGCCCGATCAGCGCCCCGCGCCCAAAACGACGACAGAGCGAAAAGGCTTCGACACGCTGCCCTCGAACCAGCACCACGCCCTTGGAGACCGGAAGGAGCGAATTGAACAGCGTGTTGCGGCCAGCACCGAAGGCCTTCTCATCCAGCGCAAGGATGGTGTCGACATCGCCTGATGTCATCGGCCGCAGCGTAGCGCCGCCAGCGAGCTGCGGCGTGGCGACCGGTTTTGCTTCCCCCTGACACTGAAACACAGTCGTCTCGATGGAAAAACCCATGGACTGATATAGCCGTTTGGCAGCACGGGTCGCGTTCAGACCGAATTGCCGCTTGCCGGCCTGCTGCATCACATGCAGCATCATCCAGCTTCCCGCACCTCTGGCCTGAAGTCGGGGTGGTGTTATGACCATGCCGATGGTGGAAAAGGTCGAACCGAAATCGAACCACATGGCCGAACCGGCAAGCCGACCAATGGAATCGACGGCGACGACGCCGTTGCCGTTTTCGAGAAGCATCTGCCAGTCCTTGGGGCGGTGCGGCCAACCCACACCAACCGACAGAGCATGCAGCTTTTCAATGTTGGCGTCCGCGATGTTCTCAAGCGTCAGCTCAAAGGCTTCAAGCTGTAAGGTGTCGTGATGATCCACCGCGCTTACATTCCTGGCTTCGTCCGCCATCAGCATTCCTGAATGTCACAAATCCGCCTTCCAGAATTACGGCATCCACACCAAATAAATCGTTCGAATCCGGCGGGATTTCAGCAGTTTCCACTAAAGCGCCAGGCTTTTCAGTGCGTTTAGACGTCTAAACGCTCTACCTTGTTCAAAACGGCGAGAGGCAGCAATGACGGAATTCGACATATTGGAGCGATTGGTCTCGTTCCCCTCGGTGGTCGGGCAAGCCAATGCCGATATCGTCGAATGGATAGCCGGCTACGCCGGACGCTGTGGCGCACAGGTGACAACCGCGCTGGGGCCGGAGGGTGATCGCTCCAATCTTTTCATCTCAGTCGGCCCGCGCGATCGTTCCGGCGTCATCCTGTCCGGCCATATGGATGTCGTCCCGGCGGGCGAAGCGGATTGGTCGTCTGACCCTTTCGCACTGCGCGACGATGGCGACCGGCTCTATGGACGGGGCACCAGCGACATGAAGGGCTTTCTGGCCTGCGCCCTCGCGGCCCTGTCCGAATTCGCAAAAATGCCCTTGAAGAGACCGGTCCATCTTGCCTTTTCCTATGACGAGGAAGCGGGCTGCAAGGGTGTACCAAACCTCATCAAGCTCATCCCCACGCTGTGCGCGCTTCCGGACATGTGCATCGTCGGAGAACCAAGTGGTTTGCGCGCGATCAGAGCCCACAAGGGCAAGGCCGCGGCACGGATCACCGTCAAGGGACGTTCTGGCCATTCTTCCCGGCCTGATCAAGGCCTGAATGCCATCCATGCCATGAGCGAGGTTCTGGCCAGCGCCGTACATGCCGCAACTGTGCTGAGGGACGGCCCGTTCGATAGCAATTTCGAACCACCCTACTCTTCGCTTCAGGTCGGCAAGATCAGTGGCGGACAGGCAGTGAATATCATCCCGGATCTCTGCATGGCAGACATCGAAGCGAGAGCGATTTCCGGTGTCTCACCCGCAGCCTTGCTGGAGCCGTTGCGCAAGGCGACCGAGGCTCTGCGCATCAGCGGCTTCGAGACTGCATTCGATATGTTGAGCGCGTATCCAGCCCTATCGCTGCCAGCCGATGCTCCGCTTGCCACCCTCATGCATGATCTAACCGGCTTAGAACCGCTGGCGGCAGTCAGTTACGGCACCGAAGCCGGGCTCTATCAGGCGGCGGGGATCGACAGCATTATCTGCGGTCCCGGCGATATCGCACGCGCCCACAAGCCAAACGAGTTCGTTACCTGCGATGAGCTCTCCGCCTGCCGCAGCATGCTGGTTGATCTTGGAGCGCGATTGAGCGCCTGAACCAGCAAATCGGTCAGATGTGCTGCGGGCCATCGCCGCTTCAGTGCATCCTGCCGTTCGAACTGGGCCAATTTCGACTGACATGAGAACGAGGGCTGGCCCATGACATTTCTGTTCAATTCTGACGCGGCACGGGCGAAAATATTCGCTCAACTTTTTGCGCAGGAATTGCCGGATGTCGCCTTCTCCTCCGATCCGGCGACCGTCGATCCGCACAGTGTCCGCTATCTCATCACCTGGACTGCTCCTGCCGACCTTGCGCGCTACGCCAACCTGGAAATCCTGTTTTCCATCGGTGCCGGTATCGATCAATTCGATGCGTCTGCCCTGCCCGCCCATGTCAAACTGGTTCGGATGGTGGAAGACGGCATCATCCGGATGATGCAGGAATATGTGACGCTGGGTGTGCTGGCGCTGCACCGCCGTCTGCCCGACTATCTGGCCCAACAGGCCCAGGCAAAGTGGCAGGCATTGCCGGTTCGACAAGCGCATGAAAGGACCGTGGGCGTACTGGGTCTCGGTCATCTGGGCAAGGCGGTTCTGGAACGGCTGAAACCCTTTGGATTTCCGCTGTCTGGCTGGAGCCGCAGCGCCCATGAGATCGACGGCGTGACCTGCCATCATGGTGCAGAGCAGTTGGACGCCTTCCTGGCGAACGTCGACATTCTCATCTGCTTGTTGCCGCTGACGCGGGAGACGCGCGGTTTTCTGAACGCCGACCTTTTTGCGAAACTGCCAGCGGGTGCGGCTCTTCTCCACGCAGGCAGAGGTCCGCAGCTCGATCAAACTGCGCTCGTCAATGCACTCGATAGCGGCCACCTCTCCGGTGCGATGCTCGACGTTACCGACCCCGAACCATTACCCGCCGACCATCCACTCTGGCGGCATCCCGGTGTGATGATCACCCCGCATGTCGCTTCCGTCACCCAACCGGAAACGGCGGCAAAAGCCGTCATCGACAATATTCGTCGCCACCTCAGCGGCCTTGACCCCATCGGCCTCATCGACCGCAACCGCGGCTACTGAACACGTCAGAAAGGACTTCCCATGTCTCTCATCACCCGTATCGACACCAACCCGCAAACCACCCCAAAAGAAGCACTGCCGACGCCCGAGCGTCTGATTTCCGGCAACCCCTCCTTCAAGACATGGGCGCTTGATGATTGCCGTGATGGCACCGTCCACACCGGCATCTGGGAAGCGACACCCGGCGAAACCCATTCCATCAAAGGCACGACCTATGAGTTCTGCCACATCATTTCCGGCGTGATCGAACTGGACGAAAAGGGCGGCGACACCGTTACTTACCGTGCAGGAGACAGTTTCATGATGAAGCCCGGTTTCGTCGGCGTATGGCGCACCATCGAGACGGTTCGCAAGATCTATGTGACCGTAACCGACCCTGCATAAGGAACGACGGCCATGACGCTCAGTTTCGATCCAGACGCGATTTCGCTGCCGCATTACCACTTCATCGGCGGCGAGACAGTGGCTGCCAGCGAAGGCATCGCCATGTACCGCCCGTCCGATGGCGCTGCCTTCGGCGATTGCCCTGTTGCCGGCCCCGATCTGGTGGATCAGGCGGTGCAAACAGCGAAAAAAGCGTTGAAGACCAGCAACTGGAGCGGTCTGCGGCCGCGCGACCGAACGCGGGCCATGCACCGTTGGGCCGATCTGATCGAACAGGACGCGGAACATCTGGCAAAGCTGGAAGCCGTGTCTTCGACCCGCCCCGTCGGCCATCTGGTCGCGGGCGATATCGCTGTTACGGCAGAACAAATCCGTTTCTTCGCGGAGTTTGCGGACAAGGAAGGCAGTGACCTCGTTCCGACGTCCGACACCAGTCTCGGAATGATCATGACCGAGCCCTATGGTGTCGTCGGTGCCATCACGCCGTGGAATTTTCCGTTGTCGATGGCGGGGTGGAAGCTCGGACCCGCACTGGCGGCAGGAAATGCCGTGGTGTTGAAACCATCTGAAATGACGCCGTTTTCAAGCCTGCGCATTGCCGAACTTTCCGTCGAGGCCGGTATTCCTGCCGGTCTCATCAATATCGTACTGGGCGATGGCATGGTGACCGGCAACGCCATCACCGGTCATCCCGATATTTCCAAGGTCAGCTTTACCGGCTCTACCGCTGCCGGTTCCGCCATCATGCAGAATGTCGCCCGAACCGGGATCAAGCCGATGACGCTTGAGCTTGGCGGGAAAAGCCCGCAGGTGGTGTTTGCCGATGCCGACATAAACCGCACGGCAAAAGCTG
Organism: Rhizobium skierniewicense Ch11; assembly: GCF_023757665.1. Taxonomy (NCBI): domain Bacteria; kingdom Pseudomonadati; phylum Pseudomonadota; class Alphaproteobacteria; order Hyphomicrobiales; family Rhizobiaceae; genus Rhizobium; species Rhizobium skierniewicense. Next base: position 246,983 of record NZ_RXPG01000016.1, on the reverse strand, counting down.
TCGCGCAAAGTATCATCTCCAATGCCGGACAAGCCTGCGTGGCGGGTTCCCGCCTGATCGTCGCCAGGGAGATTGCGGAGGAACTCATCGCCGCCATCACCACCATCATGCGCGGCGTCGAGACCGGCCCGACATGGGATGAAAACACCCAGTACAGCCCGATCATTTCACAAAAACAGATAGAGCGGATCGACACAATCGTCCGCGCATCCATCAGTGCAGGCGCCGAATGCCTGACCGGCGGGCAGATCATGGACCGAGAGGGCTATTTCTACGCGCCGACATTGCTTGGCAATGTTTCGCAGGATTCACCCGCTTTAGCAGAGGAAATCTTCGGACCTGTCCTGACGCTGCAAACCTTCGAGGATGAAGACGAAGCGCTGGCACTGGCAGATCACCCGACCTATGGCCTTGCGGCAGGCGTGTTCACGCGCGATCTTTCCCGCGCCATTCGCGTTACCAGGGCGTTGCAAGCGGGCACGATCTGGGTCAATCGTTACGGAAGATCCCGCGACCACATTCTGCCGACCGGTGGTTATAAAAGCTCAGGCATCGGCAAGGATCTGGGTCGCGATGCCTACATGGCGAACCGGAAGTCAAAAAGCGTTCTTATCGATCTTTGAAACGGATAATTCAGATGAAAAATCATTCCATTGCTCTCATTCCCGGCGATGGCATCGGCACTGCGGTGACGGATGCCGCATGGCAGGTGTTGCAGGCGGCAGCCGCCAGGCAGGGGACGTTCACCTTGACGGGCAAGACGTTACCATGGTCCTGCGCCTTCTACAAGGAAACCGGCGCGATGATGCCCGCTGATGGAATAGATATTCTGCGCACCTATGATGCCATTCTATTGGGTGCCGTTGGCTGGCCTGCGGAAGTGCCGGATGCTGTTTCCCTGCACGGTCTGCTGCTGCCCATCCGCAAGGCCTTCGTGCAATATGCCAATATCCGCCCCCATAGGCTGCTGCCGGGCGTGGAGGGCCCCTTGCGGAAAGACAGCTTCGACATTCTGTGCATTCGCGAGAACACCGAAGGCGAATATTCCGGTGCGGGTGGCCGTGTACATGTCGGCACCCCTGACGAAGTGGCTGTCGAAACCTCGATCTTCACCCGCACGGGCGTGGAACGCATTCTGCGCTTCGGTTTCGACCAAGCACGCTCCCGTCGTAAAAAACTGGCGTCCATCACCAAGTCAAATGCTCAGAAATACTCCATGGTGTTCTGGGACGAGATGACGGCGAAGATTGCTGGCGAATATCCCGACGTGGAGGTGACGAACTATCATATCGACGCCATGGCGGCGCGCATGGTCATGGCACCCGAGAGCCTCGATGTCGTTGTCGCTTCCAACCTGTTCGGCGATATTCTGACCGATCTGGGTGCGGCGATCCAGGGTGGCCTTGGCTTTGCGGCTTCGGCCAACATCAACCCTGACAAATCGGCGCCATCCATGTTCGAGCCGGTCCATGGTTCGGCCCCCGATATCGCCCATCTCGGCATTGCCAATCCCATCGCAGCCATCTGGTCTGGCGCCATGATGCTCGATCATCTCGGCGAGACCCAAGCCGCAGCCGATATCATCTCGGCCATCGAAACGACGACGGCCAAGGGTATTGGAACCGTGCCGGGCAAGGACAAGACAGACGCTATTACTGCCGCCGTGCTAACCGCACTGGTTTGAAGGAGGAAATGGAATGAATTTTCTAAAAGATCAGGGCCTGTTCCAGCAGCAGGGTTTCATCGGCGGCAAGTGGCTGGACGCTGCATCTGGCAAGACAGTCGATGTCATCGATCCCGCCACACAAAAAGTGATGGGCACGGTGCCGGATATGGGCGGCGAGGAAACACGCGCAGCGATCGAGGCGGCAGCAAAAGCCTTTGCGCCATGGAAAGCCAGAACAAACGCCGAGCGTGCAGCACTTCTGGACAAATGGTACGCGCTGATGGTCGCTCATGAGGACGACCTCGCGCTGCTTTTAACTATGGAACAGGGAAAACCCCTTGCTGAAGGCAAAGGCGAAATCCGCTACGGCGCATCCTTCGTCAAATGGTTTTCCGAGGAAGCACGTCGCATCAACGGCCACACCATTCCCTCGCCCACCGCAGATAGACGCATCGTCGTCCTGAAAGAGCCGGTTGGCGTTTGCGGCATCATCACGCCGTGGAATTTTCCCAATGCGATGATCACCCGCAAGGTGGCTCCCGCACTTGCCGCCGGATGCACCGTCGTCATCAAGCCGTCCGAGTTCACGCCCTATTCGGCGCTGGCACTCGGTGTTCTTGCGGAGCGGGCTGGTATTCCCGCGGGCGTCATCAACATCGTCACCGGCATGCCGACCGAAATCGGCAACGAACTGCTCGCCAACGAGACGGTGCGCAAGATTTCCTTCACCGGCTCCACCCGTGTCGGTTCCCTGTTGATGCGCGGTGCGTCCGACAGCATCAAGCGCCTCAGTCTCGAGCTCGGTGGCAATGCGCCCTTCATTGTGTTCGACGATGCCGATATCGATCTGGCTGTCGAGGGTGCCATCGCATCCAAGTTCCGCAATGGCGGACAGACCTGCGTTTGCTCCAACCGCATTCTGGTTCAATCGGGCGTCTATGACACCTTTGCGGCCAAGCTCTCGGCGCGGGTTTCAGCCATGAAGGTCGGCCCCGGCACGGATGCCAATATCGATATCGGCCCAATGATCAACGCCGCCGCCATCGACAAGATCAATCGTCATATCGAAGATGCCCTTTCCAAGGGTGCTGAAATCATATCGAAGGTTTCTGCGCTGCCCGAAGGTTCGCAGTTTACCGCACCGATCGTTCTGGGTGGAGCCACAACGGATATGTTGCTGGCCGATGAGGAAACCTTCGGACCCGTCGCGCCGCTTTTCCGCTTCGATACGGAAGAAGAAGCGCTCAAAATTGCAAATGGTACGCCGTTCGGCCTTGCCGCTTATTTCTACACGGAAAGCCTGAAGCGCTCCTGGCGGGTGGCGGAAGCACTGGAATTCGGGATGATTGGTCTCAACACCGGGTCTGTTTCCACGGAAGTCGCACCCTTCGGCGGCGTCAAACAATCCGGCCTTGGCCGTGAAGGTGCGCAATGCGGCATCGAGGAATATCTTGAAATGAAGTCATTCCACATCGGTGGATTGAACTGAAACAAGGGAGCCCGCAACGTTGGCGTTGCGGGCTTTTTGCATCACTGAAATTTATCGAGCATTTTGTAATAAAAGCCGACAACCGGCAGGAACCATGGCTTGCCGGAATAGCCGGGCACGGCGTTCCAATCCAGCCCCTTCAATGGATTTCGGTCCGGCTTGCCCAGCAGCTTGTCTGCCAGAAGCGTTCCCATGTGGATCGACATTTGCGCACCGTGGCCGGAATAACCCATGGCAAAGTTCAACCCTTCGACTTCTCCCGCACGGGGGAAGCGGTCGCTCGTCATGCCGACCAGACCGCCCCAGCAATAGTCGATGTCGACGCCTCGAAGCTGCGGGAAGATTTCGGTCAAGCCGCTCTTGAGAATTTCTCCGCTCTTGGCATCAGAACGCGCATCCGATGTCGCAGAAAACCGCGCGCGGCCGCCGAAGATCAGACGATTGTCCGGCGACAGGCGGAAATAGTTGCCGATGTTCATGGAGGTGACGCAGGTGCGGTTGCCGGGCATCGCGGACGCGATCTCCGCATCGCTCAAGGGCCGCGTTGCCACGATGAAGCTGCCAACCGGAATGATGCGGCGTTTGAAATAGTCGAACGGACCAGCGGTATAAGCATTGGTGGCAACGATGACGTTGCGCGCCTCAACGAAACCACGGGACGTGGTAAGACGATGGATACCCCCCTGCTCGCTGCGACCCGTCACCGGTGCCTTTTCAAAGATCGTCGCGCCGTGGCGCACACAAGCTTCCGCGATACCGTGGACGAAACGGCCCATATGCATCATGGCACTCTTCTTCGAGAGCATCGCACCGTAGAAGTTTTCCGAGCCTATTTCGTTTTCCAGCTCCGGCTTGGAAAGAAGCGCCGTGTCAGGGTCAATCTCTCTGTTGACCACGTCGAAATTCTTCGCGATCGCATCGAAATGCGCAGGTTTGGACGCCAGCTTCAGCTTACCGGCCCGACGGAAGTTGCAATCGATGCCCTCTTCAGCAACGATTGCCTCGATCGTATCGACGGAATTGTCGAAAGCGCGGTAGAGCGCGCTCGCGCGCTCCACGCCCAGATGTTCCTTGGCGGATACGAAGCTGTGGGCGATGCCGTTGTTCAGGTGCCCGCCATTGCGGCCGGAGCCACCGAAGCCGACATGTTGCGCTTCCAGCACGACCACTGTCGCGCCGCCCTTTGCCAGAGTGCGGGCGGCCGACAGACCGGTAAAGCCGCCACCGATAATGGCGACATCGAACGTGCCTTCGACCGGCCCCTCTGTCGCAGAGGTGAAGACCGGAGCGGTATCGTGCCAGTAGGATTTGAACTGCATGGTCTTCATTCGCCTTTATGAACCACCTTAAAGCCCGACAACGCCAGCAAGGCCGGAGATATCCTTGATTTCGGTATAGCCGTAGTAGGGATTGGCTGGCTCATGGCCCCTGTTGACCCAGACCTTGTTCTTGATGCCGAGGTCATGCGCCGACATCAGGTCGTAGCGGAAAGACGAGGAGACATGCAGAATGTCTTCCGGGTTGCAGCCCAGCATGTCGAACATATATTCGAACGCCTGGAAACGAGGCTTGTAGGCATTGGCCTGCTGCGCGGTGTAGACCTTATGGAAAGGCGCGCCGAGCTTTTCCACATTGTGCATGATCTGTTCATCCATGGCATTCGACAAAATGACCAGCGGAATTTCCCTCGCAACTTTCGCAAGGCCTGCCGGCACGTCCGCATGCGGACCCCAGGTCGGAACCTGCTCGTAAACGAAACGGCCATCCTCGTCCTTGAAGGTCACGCCGTTCTTGCGGCAGGCTCGCTCAACCGCATTATGAACGACCTCATTATAGGGTTTCCAGTCGCCCATGATTTCATCAAGTCGGTAGGCCGCAAAATTCTTGATGAACTGCACCATCTTGTCCGAATCCAGTTGGTCGCCGTAAAGCGTCTGCGCTGCTTCGGCCATCTGGAAATGGGTCAAGGTGCCGTAGCAATCGAAGGTGATGTATTTGGGCCGAAACTGGGTCATACGATTTTGTCCTCTGGATGGGCTGTTCGGATGCATTCCTTTATGACGCCCATCATAGGTGCGTGAATCCGGTTGCAGTCACCGCAATCGCCATCAGCAAAGCAGATTGTTGCGTATAGATGCGAAGCTTTGGCAGAGAGTTGCGCGAAATGCCCATCCGCATCGCCCGCATGGTTTCTCCGATTTTCCCCACAGCATAAGATGCGGCGGCCAGCGACACATACAGTGTAAACCTGCCGCACCGGTGCCGAGGTCAGGACGATGTTCTTCCCGCTGAGGGTTATCAAATAGAAAAGCACATATGCCGCGAGGGAAGCCGCCATGCTGGCGAACCAGATCGATCTTGTTGAAATGACCACAGCCCATCTGGAGGGAGCGCTATCGCTTTCACAACAGGCGCAATGGCCCCATCGCCGAGAAGACTGGGCGATGAGCCTATCGCTCAGCAAGGGTGTTGCTGCCATTCACAAGGACCGCGTTCTGGGCACAGCGATGGCAACGCTTTATGGTGACGACGTGGCAACCATCAACATGGTCATCGTGGATGAAGCCATGCGTGGCCTGGGTATCGGCAAGCGCTTGATGGATTTTGCCCTGAATGCAGCAAGCGGGCGCGAATGCAGGCTGGTTGCCACCCGCGATGGCCTGCCGCTTTATGAAAAGCTTGGGTTTCGCGAGACGCACCGCATCGTTCAGCATCAAGGGCCGATATTGTCTATACCATCGCCTGCTCATGTTGAATGGGCCAATGCTGCGGATGCGGCCGAATGCGCGGAACTTGATCACGCCGCATGCGGCATGGACCGTCACAATCTGATCGACTATCTGGCAGTCCACGGCCGTTTGGCCGTCATTCGCCACGATGGGCGTATTGCGGGTTTCGGCGCGATCCGCCGCTTCGGGCGTGGCGAAGTCGCCGGGCCGATCGTAGCAGGAAATGCTGATGAGGCGAGGCATATGCTGTCCTTTCTCTTCGCAGGGCAAGAAGGCCGGTTCATGCGTGTCGATACCAGCGAGGAGAGCGGTCTCGCCCCATGGCTGACGGAGCTTGGCCTTGCCCATGTCGGCGGCGGCATTGCCATGGTTCGTGATGGCAAGCCGCGCGAAAACACCACCGTCAAAACATTTGCACTGGCCAGTCAGGCCCTCGGTTGATCCTGGAGATCGTTATGCTCAGCAATTCCCTCATCGAACTTGACCGCGCACATCTGGTTCATCCGGTTGCATCCTACAGGGGCCATGAAAAGCTCGGTGTCAGGGTGATGAAATCTGCCAAAGGCGCGACGGTGACGGACATGACCGGCCACCAGATGATCGACGGCTTCGCGGGCCTATGGTGTGTCAATGCCGGTTACGGACATGAGAGTATCGTGGAAGCGGCGGCAAAGCAGATGCGTGAGCTTCCCTACGCGACGGGTTATTTCAGCCTGGGTTCGGAACCGGCGATCCGTCTGGCATCGGAACTTGCAGATCGTTCGCCGGGCGATCTCAACCACATCTACTTCACACTGGGCGGGTCCGATGCGGTGGATAGCACCATCCGCTTCATCCGCTATTATTACCACTCTCTGGGCACGCCGCAGAAAGACCAGTTCATTTCGCTCGAGCAGGGATACCACGGCTCCAGCACTGTTGGTGCGGGGTTGACGGCCCTGCCAATCTTCCACGCTGGCTTCGGATTGCCGTTTGACTGGCAGCACAAAATTCCGTCGCACTATGCCTATCGCAACCCTGTCGGCACTGATCCTCAGGCAATTATCGATGGTTCGGTTGCAGCCCTGCGGGCGAAGATCGAAGAGATCGGCGCTGAGCGGGTCGCGGCTTTCTATGTGGAGCCGATCCAGGGTTCGGGCGGCGTTCTGGTGCCACCGGATGGCTGGCTGAAGGCAATGCATAAGGTGTGCAAGGACCATGATGTTCTTCTCGTTGCCGACGAAGTCATTACCGGCTTTGGCCGCACCGGACCGCTGTTTGCGTGTTCGGATGAAGATGTTGTGCCGGATTTCATGACCACGGCAAAGGGCCTGACCTCCGGCTACGTGCCGATGGGGGCGGTCTTCATGTCCGACAGGGTCTATCATACGATTGCCGATGGTGCCGGTGCCTCTGCTATTGGCCATGGCTACACCTATTCCGCACACCCGGTCAGCGCCGCCGTCGGGCTGGAAGTGCTGAGACTTTATGAAAACGGGCTGCTCGAAAACGGTGTCAAAGCCGGTGCGCGCCTGATGGCCGGATTGCACAGCCTGGCCGACCATCCGCTGGTTGGTGATGTCCGCGGCCGCGGCATGCTGGCAGCCATCGAACTGGTCACCGACAAGCAAAAGAAAACGCCTCTACCCGCTGCCGCCGATCCATCGCGCCGCATTTTCGACCGCGCCTGGGACAATGGCCTTGTCATCCGCGCCTTCGGTAACGGCGTACTGGGCTATGCACCGCCGCTGTGCTGCACCGACAGCGAGATCGACGCCATCATCGAGCGCACGCGGATGACGCTCGACCAGACGCTGGAAGACCCGGACGTTCGTTCAGCCATGGCCTGAGGGGCTGCGCTGGAAATACCGCTTTGATGGCATATTCAGAATATTGTGCCGCAGGGGTCTGGTCTTTCAGCGAATCTCGCGATCAATTCTTGCGATGATGGACGCAACGAAGGCCAAATAGGACAGAAAAGCCGGAAAAGACGCGATCAGGGGAAAAAACCCACAGCATAGAATTCTGCCAGGCCACCATCATCATCCGCGATCCGCTTTTAAAACAGGAGCATGACATTGCCGAAGAGTTTAGCAGACTTCAAATATCTGAGCTTCGACGTGGTGGGAACGCTGATCGATTTTGAAAGCGGCCTGACGGATTGCCTGCAGCAGATCGCCGGCGAAAACGGTGTTACTCTCGATGCCGAGGCAGCGCTGACATTGTACCGTGCAGCCCGCTATCTGCCGGATGTCGGCCTGTTTCCCGATGATCTCGTGCGCGTTTATCTGGTGATTGCACCAGAGCTCGGCCTACCTGCCGACCGTGTTCTTGGCGAACGTCTTCGCGATTCCGCGAAAGGATGGAAGGCGTTTCCAGATAGCACCAAGGCGCTGGCGCAGCTTGCGACCCGATACCGGCTGATCGCCATGACAAATGCCCAGCGCTGGGCTTTCGAATGTTTCTCGCAAGAGCTAGGAAACCCGTTCTATCAGGGCTTCACCGCTGATGACACCGGCACCGAAAAGCCGGACCCCGCGTTTTTCAACTACGTCTTTGAATTCGTTCAGTCCGAAGGCAACACCAAGGACGATATCCTGCATGTTGCGCAAAGCCAGTACCACGATATCGGGATTTCCCGAAAGCTTGGCATGACGAACTGCTGGATTGAACGACGCCATGCACAAAAGGGCTATGGTGGAACCATCGAGCCTGAAAATTTCACCCAACCCGATTTCCATTTCACCTCCATGGCCGCGCTTGCCGACGCTGTGGAGGAGAAACACGACGCCTGACGCTGCCCTCCAAGGGTAAAAGCGGCATCCATAAGCCGTTCGACCCGTGACTTTAACAATAAAGGGGAATGAACATGACCGATAACACACTCATCAACTGGACTTCCACCGACGATGCGATGGTTGAGAACGCCATTCGCCAGGGTGCGAGCCGCCGCGACCTTCTCAAGATGCTGATGGCGGGCGGTGTTGCCATGACCGCAGGTTCCGCCATTCTGGGACGCGCCGGTCAGGCATTCGCCGCAACTCCGGTTTCGGGCGGTTCCTTGAAGGCAGCCGGATGGTCCTCCTCCACCGCCGATACGCTCGATCCCGCCAAGGCATCGCTTTCCACGGATTATGTTCGTTGCAGCGCCTTCTACAACCGCCTGTCCAACATCGATCAGGCGGGCATGACGACGATGGAGCTGGCTGAAAGCATCGACAGCAAGGATGCCAAGGTCTGGACCGTCAAACTGCGCAAGGGCGTCACGTTCCACGATGGAAAATCGCTGACATCGGCTGATGTCGTCTATTCTCTCAAGCGCCATCTCGACCCTGCGGTTGGCTCCAAGGTCAATTCGATCGCCAAGCAGATGACCGGCTTCAAGGCCGTGGATGAGTTGACGGTGGAAATCACCCTTGAAAATGCCAATGCCGACCTTCCCACCATCCTCGCCTTGCACCACTTCATGATCATCGCCGATGGCACCACGGACTTCACCAAGGCCAACGGCACCGGCGCTTTCGTCTGCGAAGTGTTCGAGCCCGGCGTTCGCTCCGTCGCCACGAAGAACAAGAACTACTGGAAGTCCGAGGGACCGTATCTCGACTCCTTCGAATTCTTCGCAATTTCCGACGATACGGCTCGCGTCAACGCGCTTCTGGCTGGCGATATCCAGCTGGCCGCATCCGTCAACCCACGTGCCATTCGCCTGATGGAGGGCCAGCCAAACGTCGTCATCTCCAAAACGACCTCCGGCAACTACACCAACCTCAACATGCGCCTCGACATGGCGCCGGGCGACAAGGCCGATTTCGTGCAGGGCATGAAATATCTGGTCAATCGCGAACAGATCCAGAAGTCCGTGCTGCGTGGTCTGGCCGAAATCGGCAACGACCAGCCGGTTTCGCCAGCCAACATGTATCACAACAAGGATTTGAAGCCGAAAGCCTTCGATCCCGACAAGGCAAAGTTCCATTTCGAAAAAGCCGGTCTCATCGGTCAGTCGATCCCGGTCGTCGCTTCCGAAGCCGCCGCGTCCTCCATCGACATGGCCATGGTGGTGCAGGCCGCAGGCGCGCAGGTCGGCATGAAATTCGATGTTCAGCGCGTTCCTTCGGATGGTTACTGGTCGAATTACTGGCTGAAAGCCCCCATGCATTTCGGCAATATCAACCCGCGCCCGACACCGGACATCCTCTTCTCCCTGCTTTATGCATCCAACGCACCGTGGAACGAGAGCCAGTACAAGTCCGAGAAATTTGACAAGATGCTGGTGGAAGCCCGCGGCCTGCTCGACATTGAAAAACGCAAGACGATCTATAACGAGATGCAGGTTATGATCGCCGAAGAGGCTGGCACGATCATCCCGGTCTATATTTCCAACGTCGATGGCATCTCTTCCAAGCTGAAAGGCCTACTGCCCAGCCCGCTTGGTGGCATGATGGGTTACGGCTTTGCCGAACACGTCTGGCTCGAAGCCTGATTTCGGACCTTTGCCCGCCGCATCCTGTGGCGGGCACTAGTTCGCTTGCTCCCTCCCCCGCATTGCTATTGGCGGCCTTTGGTCGGACAATGCCATCACCGGGAGCCGTGATCGTTTTCGAAAGAGAGGCTGCATGAACAAACATGTCCTTGCACTTGTGGTGAACCGGCTGTTCATCACGATCATCACCCTTTTGATCGTCTCCTTTACCGTGTTTTTCGCGACCGAAATGTTGCCCGGCGACGTGGCGCAGATCCTGCTCGGCCAATCCGCAACGCCTGAGGCCGTAGCGGGTCTTCGCACCGCCATGCATCTGGATGATCCGGCCATTTTGCGGTTCCTGCGCTGGCTGGGCGGTCTTGCCATGGGCGATCTGGGCAAGTCTTACGCCAACAACATGGCCATTGCCGATCTGATCGGCGTCCGTCTGGCCAATACGATGAAGCTCGCTGCTGTCACGGCGCTGTTTTCCATTCCCATCGCGCTGACGCTCGGCATCACCGCCGCCATCATGCGCGGCACCGTCTATGATCGCATCGTCACCACAGTCACCATCGCGGTGATCTCCGTGCCTGAATTCATGGTCGCAACCTCCGCCGTCCTGATTTTTGCGGTCTATCTGAAGTGGCTGCCAGCACTCGCCTTCGCCAACGAGGTCCACTCGTTCGGTGAGTTGCTGCGGGTGTTCGCCATGCCCGTCATCACGCTCAGCTTCGTGATTTCCGCGCAGATGATCCGCATGACGCGTGCCGCCGTGATCGAAACACTCGACACGCCCTATGTGGAAATGGCGCTGTTGAAAGGCGCATCACGGTCACGAATGGTGTTACGGCACGCGCTGCCCAATGCCCTTGGCCCGATCGTCAACGCGGTGGCACTTTCGGTGTCCTATCTGCTGGGCGGTGTCATCATCGTCGAGACCATCTTCAACTATCCGGGCATTGCCAAGTTGATGGTGGACGCCGTCGCCACCCGTGACCTGCCCCTCATCCAGACATGTGCGATGATCTTCTGCCTCGGTTATCTCGTCCTGATCACCATCGCCGACATCATCGCCATCGTCGCCAATCCGAGGCTTCGCTGACCATGGCCCGTATCGCGCTTTCTCCCCGCAGCTTCGGTTATCGTTTCAATGCCATCGGCATTGCAGCGGCAAGTGTCATTCTCTTCTGGGCACTGATTGCGATCTTCGCACCGCTGCTGATTCCCTATCCGGTCGGGGATATCGTTGATTTCGACTATTTCGGCCCCATGTCGGAAAAGTTCATCATGGGCACCGACTATCTGGGGCGCGACATCTTCTCACGGATCCTCATGGGTGCGCGCTACACGGTCGGCATCTCCCTGGCATCCGTTCTCATAGCCTGCTTTTCGGGCGTGACGCTGGGCATGTGTGCGGCGGTGGCCGGTGGCTGGTTCGACCAGTGCCTGTCGCGCTTTCTGGATGCATTGATTTCCATACCCAGCAAGCTTTTCGGTCTGGTCATCGTTGCGGCACTTGGTCCTTCCATCCCAATCCTGATCATGACGATGGCGATCATTTACATGCCCGGCTCATACCGCTTTGCCCGTGCGCTCGCGGTCAACATCAACACGATGGATTTTGTGACCGTGGCGCGCGCGCGCGGTGAAGGTGTCTTCTACATCATTCGCGCTGAGATCCTGCCGAACATATTGGGGCCGGTGCTGGCCGATTTCGGGCTGCGCTTCGTCTTCATCGTGCTGCTTCTCTCCGGTCTCTCCTTCCTTGGCCTTGGCGTACAGCCACCCAATGCAGACTGGGGCGCGCTGGTGCGGGAAAACATCGGAGGTCTTTCCTTCGGTGCGCCAGCGGTGATGTTCCCGTCAGTTGCCATCGCGACACTCACCATCAGCGTCAACATGCTGATCGACAATCTGCCGCAGAAAATTCGTGACAGGAGTGCGTGATGGCCAATCTCGTTGAAATACGTGACCTGAAGGTCGAGGCCAAAACCGATACCGGTCGCACCGTCGAGATCATTCGCGGCGTCAGCTTCGATATCGCCGATGGCGAGATCGTCGCCCTGATCGGCGAGAGCGGTTCGGGCAAAACGACCATAGCCTTGACGATGCTGGGCCACACCCGCCCGGGCTGCAAAATCGTCGGGGGCTCCGTACGACTGGGCAGCAACGACATGGCTGCGACCTCTCAAAAAGGATTATCCAAGCTGCGCGGCACGGATGTCGCCTATGTGCCGCAAAGCGCTGCAGCGGCCTTCAATCCCGCACAGCGCATCATGGATCAGGTCATCGAGGTCGTCCGCATTCATGGGCTGATGAGCGATACGGACGCAAAACAGAAAGCTGTCGAGCTGTTTCAAGCGCTGGCTCTGCCCAATGCCGAGACCATCGGTGATCGCTACCCGCACCAGGTCTCCGGAGGGCAATTGCAACGCCTTTCGGCTGCGATGGCGCTGATCGGCAATCCGCGTCTGGTGATCTTCGATGAGCCGACGACGGCGCTTGACGTGACCACCCAGATCGAGGTTCTGCGGGCGTTCAAATCCGTCATGAAGGCGGGTCATCTGGCGGGTGTCTATGTCTCGCATGACCTCGCCGTCGTTGCGCAGATCGCGGACCGGATCGTCGTTCTCAAGGGTGGCGAAATCCAGGAAATCGGCACGACGGACCAGATCATCAACCGCCCCGAGCATCCCTATACGCAGGAATTGCTGGCAGCCTTTAAGCCCCGTATTCATGCAAGTGCCGCCGATGCGAATGCGTCTGCTGGCAAAAAGCCTTTGCTGGAAGCAAAGGGCATCACCGCGGGTTACGGTCCGATCCAGCCAAACGGGCTGCCGCTGGCACTTGCCCTGAAATCGGTCGATATCTCCTTGGAAGAAGGCCGCAATCTCGGCATTATCGGTGAATCCGGCTGCGGCAAATCCACGCTGGCGCGTGCGATCGCAGGTATCCTGCCACCCGTTTCAGGCCACGTCATTTTCGATGGCAGGGAACTGGCCCCCAACGCGCGGGACCGCCAGCGTGAAGAGCTACGCAAATTGCAGATCGTTTTCCAGTTTGCCGATACCGCCCTCAACCCCTCCAAGTCGATTTCCGATATTCTGGAGAGGCCGCTGGCATTTTACTACGACATGGACAGGCGTGCCCGCGAAGCACGCGTGGAGCAATTGCTCGACATGGTGCAACTGCCACGCAACATGAAGTTCCGGCGGCCCGGTGAACTTTCTGGCGGGCAGAAACAGCGCGTCAACCTTGCCCGTGCCCTGGCTGCCAATCCCAAGGTCATTCTCTGCGACGAGATTACCTCCGCGCTGGACACGGTCGTTGCCGCCGCCATCATCGACCTTCTCAAGGAATTGCAGCGCGAGCTAAAACTCTCCTACATCTTCATCAGCCACGATCTCTCGGTGGTTCAGGCAATCTGCGACGAAATCGCTGTGATGTATGCGGGGGAAAAGGTGGAGCAAATGCCGCCATCGGCGATCGGCAACGCCGATGCCCACCCCTACTCCAAGCTTCTGTTTTCGTCCGTTCCCAAGCTCGATACCCACTGGCTGGATAGCCTCGAGCGAGACCCGGAACTGGTGCGCGCCTTTGCCAAGCGTTAAGCGTAGGCACTACATCGGGAACAGGCTGGTCAGCGGCATGTGCGGTTTGACGATCGGTGACTTCAGCACGACGAAGCTGAAATATTTGTCGATGCCGATATCCATGTCGATCAAACGCTCCATGATCGTCTGATATTCGCCGATGCTGCCGGTAACGAATTTGAGCAGATAGTCATAACCACCGGAAACGAGGTGGCATTCGATCACCGAATCCAGCTTTTCGACAGCAGTGAGAAAGCGGGCAAAATCAATCTGCCGGTGGTTCTTCAGTGTCACCTCGGTAAAGACCGTCAGCGTCTGACCGAGCTTGCCGATGTTGATATGCGCGGAATAGCTGGTGATGAACCCTTCAGACTGCAATTTCTTGACGCGCATCAGGCACGGGCTTGGTGAAAGGTTCACCAACTCCGCCAGTTCCACATTGGTGATGCGGCCGTTCTTCTGAAGTTCATGGAGAATCTTGATGTCGATACGGTCAAGCTTCATGGTGCCACATTTCCTGCTGGGTCATCGTGACACAGCATAATATGCGGCAACGCTGGTCGCGCAAGCAAAACCGCCACAATGCCAACATCGCAGAGGCTTGAAATGCGATTTTGGCAGATAGATGCGGCGGGGCCATTCGCTACAGAATAAAATTCTGCCAGAGCCGCGTCCTGCGGCAGGCGCAAAACGACGTGGCTGATAGTATGGGACGCCTACAGGAGAATACCATGCCCGCACCGCTACACCGTATCGAAACCACCCCCGACCTACCCAATGAGGCGGATGTCGTCGTGATCGGCGGCGGCGTTGCAGGTGTGTTTTCCGCCTATTATCTGGCCCAGCGCGGATTGAAGGTGGCACTGGTCGAAAAAGGCCGTGTTGGTGCCGAGCAAAGCAGCCGAAACTGGGGCTGGTGCAGGCAGCAGAATCGCGATGCTCGTGAACTGCCAATGTCCACGCATAGCTTGGCGCTATGGGAACGTTTCGCAGCCGACACCGGTGAAGACACCGGCTTCCGCCGTTGCGGCTTGCTCTATCTCAGCAATAACGAAGCCGAAATCGAAGGTTGGGCGCGGTGGCGCGATTTTGCCCGTACCGTTGGCGTCACCACGCATATGTTGAGTGCAGATGAGGCGAGGCAGCGCGGCAGCGCGACCAACCGCGATTGGAAGGGTGGTGTGTTTTCACCGACGGATGGCATTGCCGACCCGTCTCGGGCAGCACCTGTCGTCGCGCGCGCCATCATGAAGCTTGGTGGAAGCGTGCACCAGATGTGCGCTGCGCGCGGTCTCGAGTTACAGGCTGGACGCGTTTGCGGTGTCGTTACAGAAAAGGGCACGATTGCGACCAAAACCGTGGTGCTGGCGGGCGGCGCCTGGGCCTCTTCCTTCTGCCACCAGCTCGGCATCCGCTTTCCGCAGGCATCGGTTCGATCGTCGATTCTATCCGTCACAGCAGGCGCGCAAGGGCTACCCGACGCGCTGCACACGGCAGATGTTTCCATCACCAGCCGGGTCGATGGCGGCTACACGCTGGCCATCAGCGGCAGGGCACGTGTCGATCCCACACCGCAGCAGCTTCGCTTCTCCCGCGAGTTCGTCCCGATGTTTCTCAAACGCCGGAAAAGCCTGGCCATCGGCGGACTGGAAGGTTGGAAAGCGGGCCATGAGACGTTGAAAAAATGGCGGATGGACGACGTCACCCCGATGGAGAAGAACCGCATTCTCGATCCTAAAACCGACCAGACACAGATCGATGAAACACTCCGCCGCGCTCTGGCGCTGTTGCCGGAGTTGCGAAAGACGACCATGGCCAACAGCTGGGCCGGTTTCATCGATAGCACACCCGACGGCGTCCCAGCCATTGGTGAAGTGGAAACCATCCCTGGCCTCATCCTCGCCGCCGGTTTCAGCGGCCATGGGTTTGGTATCGGCCCCGGCGCGGGACATCTCGTGGCCGATATCGTCAGCGGTGCGCCACCCATAGTCGATCCCGTTCCTTACCGCCCCGCCCGGCTCAACACCTCCGTATGGGGCAAGGTGGCGGAGTTTTAAGCCTTCGAGGTCCGCAACAACCGCAAGGCGTTGAGCGTGACAAGAACGGTCGCGCCAGTGTCTGCGAGAATAGCGGGCCAGAGTCCGGTGATGCCTATGATCGTCGTGATCAGAAACACGGCCTTCAGACCCAGCGACATGGCGATATTCTGGTGGATGTTGCGCATGGTGCGTTTGGACAGATCGACCATGCGGGCGACATCGGCAACGCGACCGTGCAAGATGGCGGCATCGGCCGTCTCCAGCGCGACATCCGTTCCGCCACCCATGGCGATGCCGATATCGGCCGCCGCCAGCGCTGGCGCATCATTGATGCCGTCTCCCACTTTGCCAACGACAAGGCCTTCTGCTTTCAACTCTCCGACAATCCGTTGCTTGTCTTCTGGCATCAGTTCGGCGCGCACGTCGATTCCCAGTGTCTGGCCGATTGCCGTTGCCGTGCGCTTATTATCGCCCGTCAGCATCACGATTCTGATTCCACGCTCTTTCAGCTGAGTGAGACCGGTGATGGCATCGGCACGCGGTTCATCACGCATGGCTATGGCACCGGCCAACCGCTTGCCGACGACGAGAACGGAAACGGTCTTTCCCTCGTCGTTGAGCGCCGTGATGACCTGCTGATGGTGCTCGGAGAGAGCAACACGCTCGCCTGCTGCCCGCGGAGAACCAAGGAATGTTTCCTGCCCCTCAACGACGGCCGTTACCCCCTTGCCGCCCAGCGCCTTGGCGTCGCTGGCCGCTGGAATATCAACGCCGTGTTCGGCAGCCTTGGCAAGAATGGACAAGGCAAGCGGGTGGCTGGACCCTGTTTCGAGGGCGGCTGACAGACGCAAGACGTCCGCTTCTGTGAATTCGAAAGGAACGATGTCGGTAACCTTCGGCTTGCCTTCGGTCAATGTACCGGTCTTGTCCAGCGCAACGGCCGTCAACTTGCCAAGACCTTCCAGAACCGCGCCACCTTTCATCAACAGACCCTGACGCGCACCGGCGGAAAGGGACGCGGCAATGGCAGCTGGCGTGGAAATGACCAATGCGCAAGGGCAACCGATCAGCAGAATGGCAAGGCCTTTGTAGACCCATTCGTCCCATTCACCCCCCATGAAGAGTGGCGGTATGGTCGCCACCAAGGCTGCAACCACAACCACGGCCGGTGTGTAATATCTGGAAAAGCGATCGATGAACCGTTCGGTCGGCGCTTTTTTCTCCTGTGCTTCCTCCACCAGCTTCACCACGCGAGCAATGGTGTTATCCTGCGCCGTGGCGGTCACTTTCACCCGTATGGCACCATCGCCATTCACAGTTCCGGCAAAAACGGTGTCACCGGGCTTTTTATGAACCGGCACGCTTTCCCCCGTTACGGGTGCTTCATCAATGGCGCTTTGGCCAGAAAGGATCGTTCCGTCGGCCGAAATGCGGTCACCGGGACGCACGAGTATAATCGCGCCAAGGGTAAGGCTTTCGGCAGGCACCTCCCGGGTTTTTCCGGCCTCCTCGACAAATGCCGTCTTGGGAACGAGCGCCGCAAGAGACTTGATGCTGTCCCGGGCTTTACCGGCGGCCACACCTTCCAGAAGCTCCCCCACAAGAAACAGGAAGACAACCGCAGCAGCCTCTTCCGTAGCATTGATCACAAGCGCGCCCACGGCGGCGATGGTCATCAGCATTTCAATGGAAAACGGCGTTCCGGCGCGGGCGGCCATAAAAGCACGTCGGGCGATGGGAACGAGACCGACAAGCATCGCGGCGGTGAAAGCGTAGAACTGAATATCCGGGACCAGATGGCCGATCCCATAGGCAACGACCAGCGCCAGACCGGCAAGAATGGTCGCCCGCCCCTTCTTGCTTTTCCACCAAGGGCCATTGCCCGGGCCATGGTCGTGACCATGCAGCCCCTCAACGGCAACCGAAGTCGCAGCAAGGGGCGCGTGACTATGACCATGATGGTCGTGATTGTGACCGTGATCATGGGAGCAACTAGGACCGTGCTCATGCGAGGCCACCGGTGCGCTGGAGCCACCCGCAGGCAATTGCTTGACCTCATAACCAAGCCCGCTCACCTTTTTGCCGATGGCAACCAGATCGCTCCTGTCGTCATGGCTGACGGTCATCGTTCCCGCTGTAACGGACACCGATACATCCTCCACGCCATCCATGCGACGCACCGCAGTGTCGATCTTGGTGGCACAAGAGGCGCAGTCCATGCCCTCTACACGAAATCTGGTCTGCAAAGCCGTGCTCATCAGGTGGTCCTTCTCATCTGTGAGCAAAGCCTTACGACCTATAGCCACTAGAGCTACAAGAGGAAAAACAGTATTTCACGATATAAAATTGGAAAGGACTCCGCGTATGTGCATGGAGCCTGTTTCCAAAAATCTGGCGGGAACCACCGGTTCAGCGTAGCGATGATTGACATCACTCTTAAGTTTTCTTAAAAAATCAACCAGTTCGAGGGGTGCGCTTTTCAGCGCTGAGATGACTTGGTCAAACTCTTATTTACCTGATCCGGGTCATGCCGGCGTAGGAACGGAACAGTCTGCCAATGGTCAAGCTTTTCTCTTCTTCCTTCGTGCGTGATCTCCGTGATGATACATCTGGAGCGAGAGACCCATGGCGAGCTTCCCGACGGCAAACAGCGCTGCAGAGCTTCTGTCGCGTGTACGGCAGCGACGACCACGGGTGCATTGCCTGATGAACACCGTCGTTCAGAAGTTCACCGCTGACGGCATCACCGCTGTCGGCGGCATCCCCTCCATGACCTCTTCGGAAGAGGAAATCGAAAGCTTCGTTTCCAAGGTCGACGCGCTGACCGTCAATCTCGGCACGTTGGATGCCGCGAGACGCAAGGTCATTCGCATTGCCGTGGAGGTCGCAAATGCCGAGGGTAAACCTTGGATCGTAGACCCCGTTCACTGCGATTACTCGCCCTCACGGTTGATGTTTGCGCAGGAACTGATCACCCTTCACCCGACGATCGTCCGCGGCAACGCGGCCGAAATGGCTGTTATCGGCGACATCGGCAAAGCGCTGCGCATACAGACTGGCCCTGAAGATGAGCTGAAGGATGATGGCCGCAAGATCAATATCGTCAACGGCCATCCATGGATGGCGAAGGTGACCGGCACCGGTTGCCTCTCCGGCGGGGTGATCGCCGCTTTTATGGCCGTCGAGCCTGACGCAATGTTGGCGGCCGCAGCGGCGCTCACGGTAACAGGCGTATCGGCGCAGCTTGCCGCCAGACACGCACGCGGTCCCGGTACCTTCGAAGCGGCCTTTCTGGACGCGCTGGATACGGTCAACACCAACGACATTCTGTCCCTTGCAAGGATTGAGCACAATGAGGATTGATTACAGGCTGAACGCTTTGGTGGACGCATCGCTTGCCGATATCGCACCCTTGCCGGAACTTGCAGCCGTTGCGGCACGGCACGGCGCAACGATTATCCAATATCGTGACAAGCAAGCATCGACCCGCGAGATGATTGAACAGGCCAGCCTCATGGTCGAAGCCTTGAAAGGGACAGGCGTTCCTCTTGTCATCAACGACCGTGTTGATGTGGCATTGGCATCCGGCGCAGATGGCGTGCATCTGGGCGCCGACGATATGGATGCGCAGACAGCCCGACGCTTGCTGGGACAGGACGCGATTATCGGCCTGACCGTCAAGAACATGAGCGACGCAGAGCGTGTTGCCCGAGCGCCTGCGGACTATGCTTGCATTGGCGGCGTCTTCGAAACGGTCTCCAAGGTCAACCCAGATACGCCGGTTGGCTTGGAGGGGTTGCGCGACCTCCGCACCTATCTTCGCAACCATCGGCCCGATCTGCAGGTCGGGGCTATCGCTGGCATCACGCTGGAGCGGGTCGAACCCGTTATTCAGGCTGGCGCCGATGGTGTTGCCGTTATTTCTGCACTTTTCCGCGCCGTGGATATTGCGGCAGCAACGGTTGATTTCCGCCACCGGGTGGATGCCGCGCTGGAGGCATCCCGATGACCGCCATTGCCCTGACCATCGCCGGGTCCGACAGCAGCGGGGGGGCCGGGATCCAGGCCGATCTCAAGACATTTTCGGCGCTCGGCGTTTTTGGCGCCACTGTGATAACGGCAATTACGGCACAGAACACGAGAGGCGTGACAGCAGTTGAGGATATCTCAGCAAACATGATCGCCGCACAAATGGACGCCGTTTTCTCAGACCTCGATATCGGGGCTGTGAAGATCGGGATGGTTTCGCGCATCGAGACCATCGAGACGATTGCTGCGGGTTTGCGTCATGCTGGCAAACGGGTCATTTTGGACCCGGTTATGGTGGCGACATCCGGCGATCGTCTCCTGCAGGAAGATGCCGTTGAAAGCCTGCGCAACAGGCTGCTGCCTTTGGCACTCCTGGCCACCCCGAATTTGCCGGAAGCAGCGCTTCTGAGCGATCAACCGGTGGCAACGAACAAGCAGGATGTGATCCGTCAGGCGGAAGCAATCCTGAAGACAGGTGTTGGCGCCGTTTTGATCAAGGGTGGGCATGGCACGGGTTCTGAAAGCGTCGATCTTCTACTGGATGGTGACGACGTGCTGGAATTTTCCATGCCCCGTATCGACACGACCAACGACCACGGCACCGGCTGCACGCTCGCATCGGCCATCACTGCAAATCTGGCTCTTGGATACCCCCTGGCAGACGCGATTGGACTGGCAAAGGATTATCTGCAAGGCGCGCTGGCTGCGGGTCGAAACCTGCATATTGGCCACGGTCACGGGCCTGTGCACCACTTTTACCGCTGGTGGAGTGCCTGATCGTCAGCCTCTTGGCTTGGGGCTGGCCAATGCGTTACGGATGGCGAAACTGGAATGAATGCGCGAAACCCCTGGTAGCTTCGACAGAATAACCTTATGAACCCGCTCGAAATCACCGGCACTTTCCACCTCTACTCGTAGGAAATAGTCGGACCCGCCGGTCATCAGATAGCACTCGCGGATTTCGGGATACCTACGCACGGCGCTTTCGAAACGATTGAGAAAATCCTCTGTCTGCCGATCCAGCGTGATCTGGATGATGACAGAGATGACCTCACCTCCCGCTGCATTTCCCGTCAAGGCCGTATAGCCGCGAATAACACCCTCGCGCTCGAGAATGTCGACCCGACGCAGGCAGGCAGACGGCGACAAACCGACCTCTGCCGCCAGCTTGGCATTGCTGATGCGGGCGTTCAGTCTGAGGACGCGGATGATATGACGATCGGTAGAGTCTAAAGACGACATAAAATCATTCCGTTTTACCACCGAATATTGCGTTGAATCGATATTCTTCGAATGATCGACATATCAAACTGCGAAAATTCGATGATCGTTGCAATAGTCTGTTAGAAAATAACAAGGGAACGATGATGGACATGACAATCAGTCGCCAAAAGGCGAGTGGCGGTGCCAGCGGTTATCTGACCATAGACCTTGGTGCCCTGCGCGACAACTATCTGAAGCTGAGGGCAATGGCCCCTAACGCCGTCACTGGCGCCGTGGTAAAAGCGAACGCCTATGGTCTTGGTGCCGAGGTCGTCGCGCCCGTGCTTTACGATGCGGGTTGCCGCCACTTCTTCGTTGCCCATATCGATGAAGGCATCGCACTGCGCCATCGCATCAGGGGCGATGCTGACATCTTCGTTTTGAACGGGCTCCAGCCCGGCAATGAAGCGTCCTGCGCCGCCATGTCACTGACGCCCGTCATCAACTCGCTGGAACAGCTGGCGCAATGGTCGGCCTATGCAAAAACTCTGGGAAAAACGCTGCGAGCCGCCCTTCAGATCGACACCGGCATGTCGCGACTGGGCATGGCACCGTCTGAAATCGAAGCGCTCCAGACATCGCCTGAACTGCTGGATGGCATCAGAATTGTATTCGTGATGAGCCACCTCGCCTGTGCGGACGAGCCCGACCATGCAGCCAACGGATCGCAGCTCATGGTGATGCGTGAAGCATCGCTGTTGTTTCCGGATGCACCGGTTTGCTTTGCAAATTCCGGCGGCATCTTTCTCGGTGCAGATTATCACAACGCCGTCATGCGCCCCGGCATTGCTCTTTATGGTGGCGCTCCGTCTTCGGCTCGTCCAAACCCGATGAAACCCGTGGTGCGCCTGGATGTCGCGGTTGTGCAGACACGTACCGTCCCAGCCGACACGCTGGTCGGGTATGGCGGCACCCTGCGCACATCGACCGAAACCCGATTGGCCACCATCGCAGCAGGCTATGCAGATGGGCTTCCCCGCGCGCTGAGCAACCGGGGCGCGGCCTATTTCAACGGCGTGCGCCTTCCCATTGCCGGACGTGTGTCGATGGATAGCATCAGCATCGACATCTCGGCATTGCCGGAGGGAACCTTGACGCACGGTAGTCTCGTTCAGATCATCGGGCCCGACCAATCGCTTGAAGAGATTGCCCGGGATGCGGATACAATTGCTTATGAAATTCTGACGGGTCTCGGCCAGCGTTACAGCCGCACTTATATCCAGCCAGAACAGGCTGGCGCAACTGATAGAGGCGAGTGAGAGCATCATGAACATCATCATTCTCGGAGCCGGCGTCGTCGGCGTTACATCGGCATGGTACCTGGCAAAGGCCGGTCATTCGGTGACCGTCATCGATCGCCAGCCTGCGGCGGCACTTGAAACCAGCTTTGCCAATGCAGGTGAAGTTTCGCCGGGCTACTCATCCCCATGGGCAGCCCCCGGCATTCCGGTGAAAGCCTTGAAATGGCTGTTCATGCAGCACTCCCCGCTCATAATCCAGCCTACGCTCGATCCGGCCGCGTTACGGTGGATCAGCCAGATGTTGCGCAACTGCACTGCACAGCGATACGCGATCAACAAAAGCCGCATGGTGCGCATTGCTGAATACAGCCGCGATTGCCTGATGGCTCTGCGCGAAGAAACGGGCATTCAGTATGACCAGCGGACCCAGGGCACGTTGGAGGTATTTCGCACGCAAAAGCAGTTCGATGGCATAGGCAAGGATGTCGCGGTTCTGAAAGCAGGCGGCGTGGCTTATGAAATTCTGGACCGCGAGGGTTGCGCGTCGGTGGAGCCTGGCCTGTCATCCTCCAAGGACAAGATCGTGGGTGGTCTTCGATTGCCCGGCGACGAGACCGGGGATTGTTTCATGTTCACCACAGAGCTGGCAAAGCTTGCCGAGCAGGCGGGTGTAAAGTTCCTTTACGATACCGGCATCACGCGCCCGATCACGGAAGGCAACCGCCTGAAGGCGATCGTGACGACGAAAGGCACCATGGAGGCTGATGTCTTCGTTGGCGCTCTGGGCAGCTACACCCCGAAGTTCGTCGAGCATCTGGGGATAGACCTTCCTGTCTACCCCATAAAAGGCTACTCGATTACGGTGCCGATCATTGATGCGGCGCGCGCGCCCGTTTCGACCGTTATGGACGAGACACATAAAATCGCGATGACCCGTCTGGGTGACCGCATTCGTGTCGGTGGCATGGCCGAGATTGCAGGCTTCAGTAAGAGCCTCCCAGCCAAGCGACAGGCAACGTTGACCCATTCGATAGAGGATCTATTCGGCGGAGCTGGTGATCAGTCACAGGCAAAATTCTGGACCGGGCTGCGCCCTATGACACCGGATGGTACGCCCGTCATAGGCGCCACCCGCTATCAAAACCTTTACCTCAATACGGGTCATGGCACGCTGGGCTGGACCATGGCGTGCGGCTCGGCACGGGTGCTGTCAGATATCGTCAGCGGCAACAAGCCGGAGATCGAGACCGCAGACCTCGCCATCAGCCGTTACGCTGCATGACAAACAAGACTGGATCGGCGGTGATGCAGCGCCACTGAGCCGCCACAATTCATTCAGCGCGGGTTCAGCCTGCGGACGATAAATCTTAACCATTGCGTAACAACTGGCAGACATGCCACCTGGATGGATAAGAAAATGGCCTCTTTCGCAGCTAAAACGCTTCTGGCTTTTGCCGTTTCTGCAACTGCCATGGTCCCATTGAATGCGGCGCATGCCGATGATTGGCGTCACCGCAACCGTGACGCAGCCCTTGTCGGCGGCGTGCTGGGTCTCGCGGCTGGCGTGGCGGTCGGGTCAGCGCTGGCCCAGCCTCGGTATTCCGATGAACCCGTCTATGTCGACCCGCCTGTACGCCGTTATCCCGCGTATCAGCCCAGCTATGTCTATAGCCAGCCGGACGACGATTATTATCGCCCTGCCCCACGCCCGGTCTACCGCGCGCAGCCGGTTTACGACACACGCCCCGCTTACCAGCCACGCCCCGTCTATCGCACTGCGGAGCCGTGGACGCGGGCTTGGTTTAACTACTGCTCGCAGCGTTATGGCAGCTTCAATTCACGCACGGGAACGTATCTGGGTTACGACGGCCAGAACCACTTCTGCGTGGCCGGTTAATCGGTAAATCCTGAAAATCAGGCCGTGCGGCATCATCCCTTTCGGGTGAAGTCCGCACGGTTGATGTTGTGGCGTTGCAGCTTGTCGTAAAAGGTTTTGCGCGCGATGCCCAACGCACCAATCGTGGTGGTGACATCACCATCGCATTTCTCCAGCGTCTCCCGAATGATCCGCGCCTCGTGCCTGTCCATCTTTTCTGCGAGCGTTCCGACCACAAGGTTCTCGTCGGAATCCAGAAGTCTGTGAGATGCGACGCCCTCCAGGCCCAACACGACCCGCTCTGCAAAATGTCCAAGTTCCCGGACGTTTCCCGGCCAGTCGTGATCATTCAGATGCCTGGAAACGAATGACGTCATCGATGGTATCGGCATGCCAAAACGGCTGGATGCTTTTCTCAGAAAATGCGAAAACAGCAGCGGAATGTCGGCCCGGCGTTCGCGAAGGGGTGGTATGGAGAGCGTAACGACATTCAGGCGATAATAGAGGTCATCGCGAAAGTCGCCGCGTTGCGCGGGATCGCCAAGATCGACCTTGGCAGCCGCAACGACGCGAAGATCGACCGACCTCTCTTCGTTGGAGCCGACCGGTGAGACCTGACGCATTTCCAAGACGCGCAACATTCTGACCTGAACAGCGGGTGGCATGCTCTCGATTTCGTCAAGAAACAGCGTGCCGCCGCTGGAGTGCTCGATGCGACCGATCCGCTTTTTCTGAGCACCGGTGAAGGCTCCGGCCTCATGACCGAACAATTCGCTTTCGATCACTGTTTCGGGCAGCGCGCCGCAGTTCAGCGCGACAAAATTGCCGTTGACCCGCCGTTTGCTCCACCGGTGCAGGGCGGTTGCGACCACTTCCTTCCCGCTTCCCGTTTCGCCAGCCACGAGAACATCGACATCCGTATCGGCAATGTGGCGCAGCGTATTGCGCAGGCGCTCCATGGCGGGCGTCTGGCCGATGAGCGGAAGATCATCCTGTACCTCGGCGGCATTGCGGCGCAAGGCTCGGTTGTCCATGACAAGCCGACGTTTCTCAAGCGCGCGGCGCGCACTCTCGACCATTCGCTCTGCCGGAAACGGCTTGGATATGAAATCATAGGCCCCACTTTGCAGCGCTGCCACCGCCATGGGAACATCACCGTGACCGGTCATCAGAATGACAGGCAAATCAGGGTCGATCTGCCGTACACGCTCGAACAGTTGCAGACCATCCATTCCGGGCATTCGCACATCGGTGATGACAACCCCGTCAGACGCATCGGAAAGAGCGTCCAATGCCTGCTCGGCCC
The DNA here is from genome assembly GCF_023757665.1 of Rhizobium skierniewicense Ch11. NCBI lineage: Bacteria > Pseudomonadati > Pseudomonadota > Alphaproteobacteria > Hyphomicrobiales > Rhizobiaceae > Rhizobium > Rhizobium skierniewicense. The sequence continues at coordinate 221,308 of NZ_RXPG01000016.1, read as the reverse complement.
GAGAGAACGGCATCACGGTCATGCCGTCAAGCTCGAGTGTCTGCCGCATGGCCTTGCGAAGCTGGGAGTCGTCATCCACGAGAAAGATCGTTCCGTCGGTCATCTTGTTACACTCGCTTCAGATAAACAGAAAACCGGGTGCCATCTTCACCCGTCTCGACCTCGATCCGCCCGCCATAATCGGAGGCGATGTCCCGGGAGATGACCAGACCAAGTCCAAGCCCACCCTCCTTCGACGTATTGAATGGCGAAAACAATTGCTGTTGGATGTCGTGCGCGATGCCGGGGCCGTTATCGGCAATCGACACCACGACCTCATTGTCCGCCTCCTCGACGCGGACCACGACTTGGCCATCACGCCTGTCTTCAACCGCCTCCAAGGCATTTTGCAGAAGGTTGATGAGGATCTGCTCCAGCCGGATTCGGCTTCCCGATACCATCATATCTTCAGCGGGCGGTTCGATATCCAGCGCATCCATGCGTCCGGCAAAGCGGCTGCGCAGCAGCATCACGGCACCCTCTATCACGAGACGAATGCTGACCGGCTCGGCGGCAGTCCGCCCTTTTCGCGCCAGTATTTTCAGATCACTGGTGATAACGCCGATCCGCTCCGTCAAAGATGCAATGCTTTCAAGGTTTTCGTCGGCATCCTGCTTGCGATCGCGTCTGAGAAACACGCGCGCATTGTCCGCAAAAGCCCTGATGGTCGCAACCGGCTGGTTGATCTCATGCGCAACGCCTGCGGCCACCTGCCCGAGAATAGACAGGCGGTTGGCTTTGACCAATTCGTGCTGCACGCTTTGCAGTTCTTCGGTCGTCTGCTCATGCCGGATGATTTCCGCCTGAAGCCGGTCCCGCGCCATGGTCAGATCTATGGTCCGTTCCTGAACACGGCGTTCAAGCTCCGTGCGATCATGTTCGGCGGCAGCACGCTCACGTGCCGCCTTTTGTCTGCGCCACATCCAGATGGCGGAAAAAGCAATCAGCGGCATAAGGCTTGCCGCAGCAATCGTTCGCATCTCGCGAATGGCAGCATTCGTGGTTGCGGCGATCGGCTGCAAATAGTGAAGCGACCACGCGGTCGTTGCTATCGGAAGCTCCAGCCTCAGATATTCACCCTTGAGTTTGGCAGGGGTATCGACATCGACGATCACGACATGGTCACCGAGATTATGAACGACACGCATCGGCAACGGAGACAGCTTCTCGTCACCGAACTGCAAACTGTCTGCAATCGATTGCCTCCGCGCTTGCTCGATCGGCGCTACGGTTGTGAACCGCCATTCTGGAATGCTGGTCATCAAGACAACGCCATTTGCATCGACCGTAAAGACGGGTCTGCCGCCGATGCTCCAGTCTGCTTCCAGGCGGTTGAATTCGACCTTTGCGATCACGACCCCCAGTGCCTGTCCTTGTGCCGTGTCCACCCGTCTGGAGATGTAAAGTCCGGGCTTTCGGCTGACATTGCCCAGCGCATAATGCTCGGACGCGCCACTGCGCATGGCACCCTGGAAATATTCGCGAAACGCGTAGTTGGACCCGACGAAACTTTCCTGGCTTTGCCAATTGCTCGACGCGACCGTCACACCATCCTTGTCGACCACGTAGATGACCGAGGCCTGCGTGCCTTCGATCAGACCTTCGAGCTTGCGATCCAACCGCTCGATGGACGGTCCGCCTGCTTCCAGAGCTTCCATGAGATCCTTGTCACGCGACAAGACGAGCGGAAGGACGCGCGGGCGTTCCAGCGCCACGTTAAGAAGCGCGGATTTCAGTTCGGCATCGGTGGTTGCGGTGGCCGCAAGCGTTTTCATTGCCTTGATGCGACCGACCTTATCGGCGGCTGTAAAGGCGCCGATGGCAATGATGATCCACATCGCTATGAAAGCGATCCAGCGCATACGGGATGTGTCGAAGTCTTGTGACATCAGCTTTTCTCACCGAAGCCATCATTGTGCGGATTTCTACACAAATAACAAGAAAATCCGCGCGAAAATCTGCACGTTTGGATCTAGTCGTAAAAACTCTTAAAATATTATTGAGCTTTATCAATGTGTTGTTCAGAGGATAGGAGCTTGGCACGCGAATTGCTGACAGTGTTTCCAACGGTCATGGACCGTGGAACCAAGAACGGCAGACCCGGGAGGCCGCACGGCAGGGTCCAGTCCGAGGAGGACTAACATGATTGATAGCAACACCGTGGCCGACAGCCACGTTAAACTTCCATTTTATCGGCATCTTTATTTTCAAGTTATCGTCGCCATCGGCGCAGGCATTGCTCTGGGTCACTTTTCGCCTGGCATTGGTGAGCAGATGAAGCCCCTTGGCGACGGATTTATCCGTCTCGTCAAGATGATTATCGCACCCGTTATCTTTCTCACCGTCGCAACCGGCATTGCCGGCATGAATGACATGAAAAAGGTTGGTCGCGTTGCCGGTAAGGCGATGATTTACTTTCTGACCTTCTCGACACTGGCGCTGATCGTCGGCTTGATCGTTGCCAACGTCGTTCAGCCCGGTGCTGGCATGAACATCGACCCTGCGTCGCTGGATGGCAGCGCAGTCGCGACCTATGCCGCGAAAGCTCACGAACAGTCGATCACCGGCTTCTTGATGAACATCATTCCGACGACAATCGTCGGTGCCTTCGCCGATGGTGACATTCTTCAGGTCCTATTTTTCTCGGTCTTGTTCGGTATTGCGCTTGGTGTCGTCGGAGATCGCGGCAAGCCTGTCGTCGACTTCATGCATGCGCTGATGTATCCGATCTTCAAACTGGTCGCGATCCTGATGAAGGCCGCGCCAATCGGCGCATTCGGGGCCATGGCGTTCACCATTGGCAAGTACGGCATTTCGTCCGTAACGAACCTCGCCACGTTGATCGGCACCTTCTATTTCACCTCGTTCTTCTTCGTGCTGGTCATTCTGGGCGCAGTCTGCCGTTACAACGGCTTCTCGATCCTTGCGCTGATCCGATATATCAAGGAAGAGCTTTTGCTCGTTCTCGGAACATCGTCTTCGGAAGCCGCTCTGCCTGGCCTGATGAGCAAAATGGAAAAAGCAGGCTGCAAGCGCTCGGTCGTCGGTCTCGTCATTCCAACCGGTTACTCGTTCAATCTTGACGGCACCAATATCTATATGACGCTGGCAGCCCTCTTCATTGCGCAGGCGACAGGAATCCATCTTTCTTGGGGTGAGCAAATTCTTTTGCTGCTGGTGGCCATGCTGAGCTCAAAGGGCGCAGCGGGCATCACGGGTGCAGGCTTCATCACGCTGGCCGCGACATTGTCCGTCGTGCCATCCGTACCTGTCGCCGGTATGGCCCTCATTCTCGGTATCGACCGTTTCATGTCGGAATGCCGAGCATTGACGAACTTCGTCGGCAACGCAGTTGCGACCATCGTCGTGGCCCGCTGGGAAGGTGAGTTGGATGAAGCACAGCTCGCCCTGATGCTGAGTGGTGAGAAGACCACCGACATTGGCGACCTTCCACCCGCAACGGTGCAACCAGCCGAATAAGCCAGAAACACGCTTCGAAGACAAAAGTCCGCCCGGGAAACCGGGTGGGCTTTTTTTGATGTCCATAACATCAGATGCTCGCGCTTGCCCCTTAAGCCCGTTTGGCGAAGACAGATTTCTATAAACCGAACGAACATTGAAATCCCTTCGCTCTTCGCGATGTCCTCGCACTGATACCGTCTCCACGGAGCATTGAAGCTTGCGGAGATGGAAAAAATGACTGCGACGGTGACCTACCTACAGGAAGAAACCGAGAAGGCTGCATTCGATTCTGCCGAACTGAGAGTTGCAATGCGCTCTCTGGCTGGCGGTGTTTCGGTTATCACGGCTGGCACCGGTGCGAACCGTACCGGAGCAACCGTCACCTCTGCGACGGCACTGTCCATGGATCCCGCAACCATGATCGTAAACGTCAACAAGTCGTCGTCGACCTGGCCGATCATCGCTCGCTATAATCATTTCTGCGTTAACATTTTATCGGCAGAACAGCAGGATGTCGCTGCGCGTTTTGCAGGCGTCGGGGGCGTGAAAGGAGCGGAGCGGTATCTGGGATCAGAGTGGTTCACGCTTGAAAGCGGAGCCTACGCCCTGAAAGATGCGCTGGCCGCCATCGACTGCGCTGTTGAAGACGTCATCGAACGTCATACCCATGCGATCATTGTCGGGCGGGTGTTGGCGGTCGAGCAGGGCAGCGGCTTGCCATTGGTATACCATAATGGGCAATACGCACAGCTCAGCTAGACATCCCCGGTTTCACAAGGGAATGGCACGCTGAATCAGGCTGTCCGTCCGGCAACCGCAACGCCTGTATTGGACGCGAATTGCTCCAGTGTCATCGTGTCCAGAACGGATGCCATCGCGTCTCTTACGTCTGTCATGGAACGGCGGACCTGACAGGTCGCTGGATCATCACAGTCTTCGCAGGCTTCGAATGCCGAGCGACTGGCGCAGCGTATCGGCGCTAAAGGGCCATCCAGTGCGCGAATGACTTGACCGATGTAGATATCGGATGCCGCCTTTGACAGCGCATAACCGCCGCCGGGGCCCTTCTTGGAACGCAGCATGCCCTCATTGCGCAATTCCAGCAAAATGGAATCCAGAAATTTTTTGGGAATGTTGTTGCGGGCGGCGATATCGCTGACGAAAGCCGTTTCGCCCTGGGCGAGGCTCGCCAGATCGATCATGGCTTTCAGCCCGTACTTTCCCTTTTTCGTCAGCATTACACTCTTTCGCGCTTAAGGATATCACAGCACATATCCCGCCTCACATGAACTTTCAATGAATTACAAGGTCTGTCTGGAGAACTGTGACGAGCCTCGACGATGGAACTTTGCCTTGCCGCAGGGATTGGGAATGTTGCGGTTTTGATAAACTCGACCTAAAAAGGCACGCAAACAACGGGATGGATATGACAGATCAACCGATGAGCGCTACACGCCAACTTTCCGACGAAGTCAAAAGACTACGCCGCTGGCTCGATCAGGACGCCCTCCCCATATGGTGGGATGTTGGAGCGGGTAAGCCTGATGGTGGCTTCCATGAACGGATTGGCCAGAACGGCAAGCCTATGCTTGGCGACAACCGCCGCTCGCGCGTACAACCGCGTCAGGCCTATTGCTACGCTGCGGCAGGTCAGAACGGCTGGGCAGGTGACTGGCGGAAAGCTGTCGATCACGGACTGCATTGGTTCGACAAAGTCTATCGCCTGGACAATGGGCTTTACGGAAATCTCGCCGATGCCTCTGGCAAACTTATCGACGACACCTTCGATTTCTACAATCAGGCTTTCGCCCTGTTCGCTGCCGCCCAGACCGCCATGGTTTTCCCGCAGCGCAAAGATGAGATGCGCCAGCGCGCGCTCGACATCCTCGACGTCCTCAAACGTGATTACGCTCATCCAGAAGCGGGTTTCGAAGAGGCAAATCCGCCGGTCGAGCCTTTGTGCTCCAATCCACACATGCATTTCTTCGAAGCGATGCTCGCATGGGAAACCGTTGACCCGGACGGACCATGGCATCCATTGGCAGATGATGTTGCGCAGCTGGCACTGGATAAATTCATCGACGCCGAAACTGGCGGACTGCGTGAGTTTTTCGACCACGACTGGGCGCCGATGCCCGGTGAAAAGGGTCGTATCATGGAGCCGGGCCACCAGTTCGAGTGGGCCTGGCTTCTGACGCGCTGGGGCAGTCTGCGCAAAAACAGCCCTGCGATCGCGAAAGCCAGACGGCTCTTCGAGATTGGCGAGACCTATGGAATATGCCCGCGTCGCAAGGTTGCAGTCATGAGCCTTTACGACGACTTTACGGTTCACGATCCGTTGGCGCGCCTGTGGCCACAAACCGAGTGGCTGAAGGCCGCCGTGCGATTGGCCTGCGTCAGCCACGGCGAGGATCGTTATCGATATCTGGATTCGGCGCTGCGTGCCATCGGTGCGCTACAGCCGTTTCTCGATACGCCTGTTCCTGGCCTGTGGTTCGATAAATGGCCTGCTGACGCGCCGATGATCGATGAACCCGCCCCGGCCAGCACGTTTTATCACATCGTCTGCGCCATCTACGAGGCGGAAGACATGCTCGAACATGGTTTGCAACCGTAACAATCGTCACCCTTGGGTTTGCCGAGGATGACGATTGTCGATGCAACGATGCACTCAAGCTTCCAGCCAACGAACCTGTTCAGGCGTCAGCTTGATATCGAGTGCGGACAGGCTGTCCTCAAGTTCCGCAATCGTGCGCGGCCCGATGAGGGGGATGACCGGGAAGGGCTGGGCGATGACGTAGGCCAGCGCGATGTGGATCGGATGACGGCCAAGTTCCCTGGCAAGCTGGATGGCGCGGTCCCGACGCTCGAAATTGCGGTCGGAATACCATACGCGCACGATTTCTTCATCGTCCCGTTTGTCACGCCCTGCCCTGTCGGTAAAGAAGCCACGCCCCTGGCTTGACCATGCGAAGTTTGGAATTTGCCGCTCACGCTGCCAGGACTTCCATCCGTCATCGGACGCCGCAACGCATCCGGCCCAGATCGGGTCGAGCATCTCTGCCAGCGAGAAGTTGTTCGACAGGGCGGCTGGTGCCGCTTTTTCGTTCTTTTGTGCGTAGGCAGCTGCTTCATCCATCCGCTCCCGCGTCCAGTTGGAACCACCGAAGATACCTCTGATGCGGCCCCGTTTCACCTCCGCGTCCATGGCATCAACGAACTCACCCACCGGGACCGAAACATTGTCGCGATGCATGAAGTAGACATCGACATAATCCGTCTTCAGCCGGTCAAGCGATTGATCCAGCTGCTTGGCAATCATATCCGGGTAGCACAATGGCGAGTGCGCACCCTTGCCGATCAGGACGATCTCCTCGCGCGGCACGTTTCGACTGGTGTGCCAATCGCCGAATATGCTCTCTGTCTTGCCGCCGCCATAGACATAGGCCGTGTCGAACAAATTGCCGCCTGCTTCATAGAAGCTATCGAGCGTCAAAGACGCAGATGCGAAATTCGGGAAGAATTCGAAGCCCAGCGCGACGACGGAGGCTGGCTTGGAAAGACCAGGAATAGTGCGTTTGGGCACGGTATTGCCCGCAACGACCGTCCCGCCAGAGATATTGGACACACGCCTGGCAGACGTCTCCACGCCATATTCCAGGCCGACCGAAGCCCGCCATTGGTCCATGACGCGGAGATTACCGAGCGAATCTGCCCAACTCATACCGGGATACGCGAATTGCTGCTGCCCGTTGCGAATGGCGGTGCCAGCGGCATCCACTTCGAAGGCATAAAGCCAACCGTCTTCTTTCACGTCGATGGTTTGCCTGTCCTTGCCTTTGATGACGTCGATCTTGCCGACGCCGCCCTTGTGACCCGATGCAAACCAGAAATCCTCCACCTCGATGCGGCCTTGCGAGCCGATGATGCGCAGCACGTTGTCCTGTTGCGCCATGATGGAGCAAGACACTTCCGCAACGATGCCGTTGGAAAATTTCAACACGGCAGACGCCCATTCATCCACACCGGACTGACCGAGATGACCGACGCCCGACACCTTTTCCGGCTCGAGAACCGGATGCCCCGTTGCGGCACCGGCGATCAGACGGGCCATGGAAACAGGATAGCCACCAACATCGAGGATCCCGCCACCCGCTGCATCATTGGCAAACAGGCGATGATCAGGCTTGAAACCACCCATATTGAAACCGAAGCTGGTGCGGATAATGCGGACGTCGCCGATCACGCCGCTTTTGACGAGGTCGACGATCTTCGCGGTTTGCGGATGCACACGGTACATATAGGCTTCACCCGCAAAGACGCCTGCTTTTTTCGCCTCGTGAAAAATCGCATCCGCGTCATAGGCAGACAGTGCAATCGGCTTTTCCACCAGCACGTGCTTGCCGGCACGAATGGCTTTGATGGCCCATTCGGCGTGACCTGTATGCGGCGTGGCAATATAGACGGCATCGATCTCGCTATCTGCCAGAAGAGCGTCGTAGCCGTGAACGATCCGGGCGCCGGGAAAACCATCGCCCAATCCCGGCTTTTCTGGATTGCGACTGGCAATGGCCACAAGCTTGCCGGTCCTCGAGTGAGCGATGCCCTCTGCAAATGTGCGGGCAATTGTTCCGGGGCCGATAATGCCCCAACGGACAGGTTGAGCGTCAGTCATGTCAAATCCTCATTCGATTGTCTGGAAAAACGGTTCAGCGCAGGCGCTGCCCCGCGCTGTCAAAAAGGAAGGCCTTGGCCGCCGAAATCGCAACGGTCAGACGCTGCTGGTTTGTCGAGTGGCGTGATTCCGGTTGTTCGATCACCATGGGAATATCGCCAGCCATTCGTGCATAGACGTAGCTGGTGTTACCGAGATGCTCGGCGACATCGATCTCGACATTCAGATCGGCATCGCCCGTTCCGACCTGCCCGAAATGTTCAGGACGAATGCCCAGAACGACATCGCGACCGTCCTCGACCGGCGATGAGAGAGGCAGGGTGATGCGGACGTCCGGATCATGGGTCAGAGACAAGGTTACGCCGCTGTCGGACCGTCCCACGACCTTTGCGGGCAGAAAATTCATTTTGGGCGAGCCGACGAAACCTGCAACAAACCGGTTTGCGGGATCATCGTAGAGATCGAGCGGTGCGCCGATCTGTTCAATATGACCTGCCCGCAACACCACGATCTTGTCTGCCAGCGTCATGGCCTCGGTCTGGTCGTGCGTGACATAGATCATCGTGGTTCCCAACTGCTTGTGAAGCCGGGAGATTTCCACGCGCATCTGGACCCGGAGTTCCGCATCGAGGTTCGACAGGGGTTCATCGAACAGAAACACGCGAGGCTGGCGAACGATGGCGCGCCCGATGGCGACACGCTGGCGCTGACCACCGGAGAGCTGTTTGGGGCGGCGCGCCATCAGCTCGTTGATCTGGAGAATATCGGCTGCACGTTTCACACGCTGGTCCGTATCGGCCTTTGGGTTTCCGTTCATCCGCAATCCGAAAGAGAGGTTCTGCTCGACCGTCATATGCGGATAAAGCGCATAGGACTGGAAGACCATGGCAATCCCGCGATCGGTCGGCTCGGCATCGTTGACGACCTTGCCGCCAATGCTGATCTCACCATCGGAAATCTCCTCCAAGCCAGCGATCATGCGCAAAAGAGTGGATTTTCCGCAACCGGATGGTCCGACAAAGACGACGAATTCGCCATCGGCAATCTCAAGATTGGCCCCGTGGATGACCTCCAGCGCGGCGTAGCGTTTGACGACGTTTTTCAGTGACAGTTCCGCCATGCGGTTCCTCCCGGATTACTTGACGGCACCGGCAGAAATGCCGGCGATGAAATGGCGCTGCAGAGCCACGAAGATGATGAGAACAGGCCCGGTCAGCAGAACCGCGCCTGCCATGATGCCACCCCACGACACCTTGGTGAGACCAATCAGCGAGCCTAACGCAACGGGTGCCGTCATCATGCCCGGCTTCGAGTTGATCAGCAGTGGCCAGAGATAATTGTTCCACGATGCGAGAAACAGAATGATCGACAAGGCCGCCATGGTCGGACGTGCGAGCGGCAGAGCAATGCGAAGAAAGATTTGCCACTCCTTGACGCCTTCGACGCGGGCCGCATCAAACAGTTCCGTCGGCATCATGGAGAAGGATTGCCGCATGAACAGAACACCAAGCGAATTGAACAGCGGCGGCACGATGAGCGCGACCCATGTATTGGCAAGCTTGAATTCCCGCGCCACCATGATGAATTGCGGAATGACGACGACCGCATAGGGCAGTGTGATCGTTCCCAGAATGATTGCGACGACGACGGAACGGCCTGCAAAACGATACCGTGCCAATGCCCAGCCCGCCATCGACGTGAGCATGACCGACAGCACGGTATAAACCAAGGCGACGCCGATGGAGATCGTCATGGCACGCACGAAATCGGTATCGGCCTGAAGATTCTGAAAATTTTCCAGAAAATGCGTGGATGGCAGAAGCTCAATATTGGGGCTGAAGATGCCGTTATCAGGCATGGTCGAAAAAACAAACATCATCCAGATCGGAAACAGCCAGATGACGGCAAGCGGCAACAACACGGCGTGCAGGCCGATTTTTTGCCACAGCAGAGACTTTGATCTGGACCTCATTTCGCGTCCCTCCCGACCCACAGTTGAAACAGCGAGATGACGACAGCCAAGGCAGCAATCGTATAGGCGATGGCGGAGGCATAGCCGAAGTTCAACGCCGTAAAGCCCTGACGGTAAAGGAAAATACCGAGCGTCTCGGTCGCGCCACCCGGCCCGCCTCTGTTGGTTATGAGAAAGGGTTCAGTGAACAACTGCATGGTGCCGATGACCGATAGCACGACACAAAACATGATGATCGGTTTCAGCAACGGCAGAGTGATGTGGAGAAATTGCTGGCGTTTGCTGACACGATCGAGCCTCGCCGCCTCATAGACATCGCCGGGGATGGATTGCAGCCCCGCCAGAATGATGATGGCGTTGTAACCGGCCCAGCGCCAGGTCACGGCAATGATGATGACAGCCATGGCGGCCGTGCCATTATCAAACCAGGAAACGGGTGGAAGCCCGATCGACATGATGAACTTGTTAATGATGCCGAAGTCGGCGCTGAACATCAGGCGGAACACCGCTGCATAGGCAACCTCACCGACAACGACAGGGGCAAAGAAGGCAAAGCGGAACAACGGACGCGCTTTCAGGAGTGGCGAGTTCAACAGCACAGCCATGATGGTGGCCAGCGCGATCATCACCGGCACCTGAACGATGAGGATGACGATGGTGTTCTGGAGAGCATTATAGAATGCCGGATCGCCGAACAGCCGTCCCCAGTTCATCGATGGTGCGAACCGCCAGGGATTGATGCGGGTATTTTGAAAAGACAATAAAAACGAACTGATGATCGGCCACAGCCAGAAGGTGGCAAAAATCAGCAGATAGGGGGCAAGAAAGGCGTAAGCGACCCTGTTGCGCAACGGCATATTAATGACCTCACGAAGCCAGATGGTGCGTGGAGCCAGACGCTTTTCGCAAAAAGCGCCCGGCGACGATCAGCCTGGGAGGCTATTGTGCAGTGGGGAGTCCCGTTGCGGCCTCGATTTGCTTGGCAGCATCATCGAGAGCGGTCTTGGCATCCGGGAAACCGCCCGCCAGATATTTGGTTTGCGTTGCGCGGAAGATCCCTTCAGCATCGGACTGAAAAGCAGTCCCTCGGCTTGGCACGATCTTCGGCAACGTGGCGAGAATGTCAGACCATACCGCCTGACCGCCCCAATAGGCTTGTGGTTCCTTGACGAAAGGGTCTTTGTCGGCAGAGAGCAACGAGGGTACCAGGCCGAAAGATTTCAGCATGGTGATCTGCCCTTCATTCGTGAGCAGCGCGTAGTCAATGAACTTCCACGCCGCTTCCTTATTCTCGGACATGGAACTGATGGCCAGCGAAGACCCGCCAAGGTTGGCAGCATGTGGACCATCCGCCGTCAGGCTCGGCATGGTGTAAACGCCCCATTTGCCAGCCAGATCAGGTGAACCGGACCGAACCGTCCCTTCGAACCAGCCGCCATACATCTGGGTTGCCACCTTGCCAGAGGTGTTCGACTGGATTTTTTCATCCCAGATCGCGGCGGTTATGATGCCAGCGTCCTTCATCTGCTTGAGCTTATCGAGCGTAGCCACGCAAGCGGGCTGGTTGATGGTGATGGTCTGGCCATCGGTCGAAAAGTAACCGCAACCCTGCTCGTTGGCGATCATGCGAAACCATTCGCTATCCCCGTTGAAGTCGGCCTGTGTCATGACTGTGCCGGGGTTGGCGGCCATCACCTTCTTGCCCGCTGCGATGAAATCATCCCACGTCTTGACGGTCGCGGGATCGACACCTGCCTTTTCATAAAAGTCCCGGCGATAAAACATTGCAACTGGACCGGAATCCCATGGCACGGCATAGGCAACGCCATCGACTTCCAATTCCGTCCGCTTGAAATCCGGGAACAGCGCTTGCTTTTCGGGTGTATAGCCAAGTTGCGTCACATCCGCGAAGCAATCCGGGAAGCGGCTCCAGAACACCTCTGCCTCAAAATTTTCCACTGTGACGATGTCCGGCAAACCTTCACCGCCTGCGGCGCAAGCGGCAATTGCCTTGTCATAGACCTGACTGTTCCCGAGGTCTTGAACGTCGACTTTGATATCAGGATTCTGCTTGTTGAAACCCTCCAGCGTGGATTTCAAAGCGGATGCGGCAACGTTCCAGCTCCAGACGGTAATCGTGGTCGATTGTGCAGCAGCAGGCGTGGCAGCGAGCAACGCCAGCGATACGGACGCGCCGATAAATTTAAAGTCCATTGAAAACCTCCCTTTTCAATTGCCGTCCTCCAACGACAAGGGCAGATTAGCGAGTGGTTGAAATCTGTCTCGTTGAAAGGGTATATCGATTTGGCGAAAAGTAAGGTCGAGGAACGAGCCATCTATCAGCCGGGTGCAAGCAGCATCGAAGGCACCCCCACGAAGCTGCAATTTTTTCGCGCGCATCCTCAGATGATGCTGATGCCACACTGGCATGCCCAAATCGAAATCAACTATGTTATGTCGGGCAGCGTTCACTACCGCATGGGCGACCACTCACTGCACCTGGATGCCGGGCAGATGTGCCTCTTCTGGGGTGGACAGGCACACCAGATGGACGAGTCCTCGGAGGATTCTTTTTATGCAGGCGCGCATCTGCCGCTCGTGCATTTTTTCCGCATGCGTCTTCCTGCCGCCGTTTCCACGATGTTGATGGGAGGTGCGACGATGCTGACATCGGTGACTGACACATCAGACCAGGAAAACTTTTCTCGCTGGTTCCGCTATGCAGATTCCGGCGACCCACAGAAAGCCGAAAACGCCGTGGAGGAGTTGCTTCTGCGTATTGAACGAATGTTTCTCGAACCCTATACGGTCATTTCACCTGCGCTGCGAACCAGTAAAGCAAATGACGGGGACAGTTCGCATTCGGCCAGCGTCGTGCGCATGTGCGACTTCATAGCAGCCAATTTTCTGGAGGATATCGACGCGGGGGATATCGCACGTTCCGCCAACCTTCATCCGAAATATGCCATGAATCTGTTTCGGAAATCCACGGGCATGACCTTGATCAAATACCTGACGTTGCTGCGTCTTTCCCGGGCACAAGCGATGCTTATCAATGACAACGACAACGTGCTTCAGGTCGCAATGGAAAGTGGATTTGGCTCCGTCAGCGCCTTCAACAAGGCCTTCAAGCAGGTCGCCGGCATGTCTCCGTCAAACTTTCGGCGTGGGATGCGGTTTAATCTATCGCCATAGGGCTGGCCTTGGATTGGTGCAAACCAGCATCAGCGGTTACCAGTGATATGAAATCATTCCGTTAGTGATTGATTTATAATCATAAATTTGAAAACCCGACACCATATGACGTATGTTCAAGCCGCCCACCTGAATCCTTACCAAAATTTAACTGTTGCTCCCATCGAAAAGATGGCTATTTTCCGTGCTGCGCTGCAGCATAGTCTCTCCTTATGCAGCGCTATCGCATTCAGTGCCGGTAACTCCAATGGACCCCGGGTCTATTCAATATCCATTCCAAGGGAGATTTTAATGACAATATCCGTGACTCATCTTTATTCCAGCGATCAGACAGACGCGCCATTTGCGGAAAAAATTGCTGCAGCCCGACACACCGCCGGCTACACGATCGAACAGCTCGCGATCACCTGCGGACTGACAGTGCAGGAAATCGCCGCATTGGAAGACGGTTCTGACAGCAATCCTTCGCATATCCAGCGTGTCGCTGCAGCTTTGCAAATTCCGCTCTCAAACATTGTCTGATCACTTCCGCCACCCTCGATAAAGAGGGCCTTTCCTCGCCTGCCGCTACCGAATTTTTATCGGCAGGACCGGCGAGGAAATTGTATTTTTCCCAAGTTTTCGATATCCCCTTAAAAATCACTTTTCCAAATCCCACATCAGGGTCGCGTAGCCAGATGCCTGTCTCGGTGACGACTATTTTATGACTGATGACCTGACCTGTGGAAACCTTATGACAGACGATCACGCCGACCTGTCGCACCACCGTGCAACAGACCAACTCTGGCCATCGCAGCGTTCCGAAATCTTGAACTGGCTGGTCCTCGAAACCCATGAACAGCGTTTCATTGACAATATCTTCGTGGAGCTTTGCCAAAGGTTAAATGGTTCAGGCGTTTCAGTCGCCAGGGCGTCGTTGAATTTCATGGTCGAGCATCCACAATGGCGGGGCGCTCGAATACTCTGGACAAAAGATCGAGCAGACGCCGAGTTCACGACCTATGCCTATGGCACGGAGAATACGCAGGAGTATCGTAACTCTCCGATACACGAAATAAATTCGGGCACGGAAGAACTTCGTTACAGGCTTGATGTTCCACCGGTAGACCCGGAGTTCGCAATCTATGCAGAGTTGCGTGCCGAGGGTTTGACCGAATATTGCGCGTGGCCGCTCAAACACACTTTTGAGAAGCGTCACGTGGTAACATTCTCCAGCGACCAACCGGGCGGTTTTACCGATGCGGAGATCGAGATGCTGCGGAGCATCGTCCCCGTGATATCTCTGGTGTCGGAAATTCGGCTCAAGAACCGTATCGCACGAACGCTTCTGGAAACCTATGTCGGTCCGCATGCCAGCCAGGCCATTCTGGACGGCGCAACGCGAAGAGGCAGCGGAACGACTGTTGGCGCCGCGATCCTGATTTGTGACCTGCGCGATTTCACCCATATTTCCGATCTGTGGCCACGCGACGATGTGATCGAACTTCTGAACGCCTATTTTGATGCCATGTCCGACCCGATCGAGAAATTCGGTGGCGAAATCCTGAAATTCATGGGCGATGGTCTTCTGGCCATCTTTCCGTTGAGCAATCCAGATGCCTGCAAGAACCTCGTTGCCGCGATAGAGGAGGCGCAGGTCCACCTGCAAGCGTTGAATGAGGCCAACATCAAGCGCGGCCACGAGCCGCTTGGCTATGGTATCGGCGTCCATGCGGGCGATGTGATGTATGGCAACATAGGCTCGAAAAACCGACTGGATTTCACCGTCATCGGCCCTGCCGTCAACGTCGCATCGCGATTGGAAAGCCTGACGAAGCAGATAAAACGACCGGTGCTCATGTCCCAGACCTTTGTCGAGATGGCAGGAAACATCAGAGATTTCGAGAGCATCGGAACGCAGACTTTGCGCGGCCTTGAAAACTCTATTCATGTTTATGCATTGCCCGTGCCTGACAGGGGTTGAGTTTTGCAATATATGAGCACCGAAAGCCCGAACTGAACATTGCGATAGGACCTGATGTCGTTGAACGATGACATGGAAGCACCCGTTGCCCCCACCGCCAGAATGCTGACCTGGGTGCGCAACTCGACCATTTACCGGCTTCAGCGCCAGATGCTGACGGAACGGCAGTTGTTCGATGCCATCAAGCGCAAGGCAAAGCAGAAATTCGAAGAGATAACGCCAGAGCAAGTCGACGCACTTGCCCATGCGGCGGTAAAGTTCGGTCACGATCTCAAAGCGCTCGACGATGTCGCCTATGCCGAAAGCGCGACGAGATCAGCCATCCGGAGCGGCCGATCACGGCGGGCCATCGCACAGAGGCTGAGCATCAAAGGCGTGAGCAAGGAGATCGCGGAGAAAGCGTTGAATGAAACCGACGATCTCTATTCGGCCGTCGTGATGGCGCGCAAACGCCGGTTTGGCCCATTTCGGAGGGAAGAACCAGATGAAAAGCGAATGCAAAAGGAAATATCCGCCTTCGCACGCAACGGGTACAGTTTTGACATTGCCGGTCGCGTCTACAGGATGACACCGGACGAAGCGGAAGCCATATTGGCAGACAGCCCGCTCTGACGAGCTACTTTGGCGCCTGCACCGTTTTCATATAGGCGATCAGATCATCGATCTCGCTTTCACTCCACAACCCAAAAAAGCGCATTGCCGTGCCTGGCACGCTTTTCTTCGGACTGTATAGAAATTCCTTCAGCTTTTCGTCCGTCCAGACCATTCCCTGCGCCCCCGCGTCTATCATCGCCTGCGAATATTTGTAGTCCGGGACCGAACCCGCCGGTCGGCCGACGACACCCATGAGATGCGGCCCAAGCCGGGTCCGGGGTGAGTCGATGTTGTGACAGGCGGAACATTTGCTGAATGATTGCTCGCCACGCGCCGCATCACCTTCAGCCAACACTGCAGACGCGGAGAGAAGCAAAGAGGATAGCACCAAAACCTTCAGTCTCATCGTCATCTTCACGAACCTATCCAGACCCAGATACAAAAGCGCCCTCCCTGTCATATGACAGAAAGGGCGCTTTTTAGAATGCGTCAGATTGACCGACCTATCAGCCGCTGATCGGGTTCAACGTCACGGATGTGCCAGTCGCTGCCAGATTCAGGCCTACCTGGCCAGTCACGCTGACGGTCTGAAGCTGGATTGATCCAGATGTGCCGCCGACGAGAATGTTGGCACCGACACCGAGGCCAACGGTGGCTTCAGCGGTCGCACCCTGGTAAAGGCCACCGAGTGAACCCTTGTGATAACCAGCGGTCGGAGCAAACACCGCCCAGACCAGACGACCCTGAGTCGTGAAGCCGAGGTCTACGCCAACCTTACGAATCGCACCGCTGTAGTGGTCTGTGCGGCGCGCGCCCATCGTCGACTGAAACGTGCAATCGAGCTCTTTTGCAGAGCCGACGACGTAGCCTACGCCACCGCCAACTTCACATGTAAGGTAGCCGATTTTTACGCCGTTGCGCTCGTCCTGCTCCTGAGGTTCCTGATAGTTGGTGAGGTCTGCTGCGATTGCGCTGGCAGTTCCACCGAGACCAAGTGTGAATGCGGCGAAGGTGACGGCTAGAGCCTTTTTCATATTGTTTTCTCCTGTTTAATTCTTTACCCGCGGCAGCCCCGTTGCCCTTTTCGGACTGTAAATGGCGCACCATTAACGTTTGTTCCGGAAAATCGATCCAATTGCAGACTATGTCGGCAAAACAATCGGCGGATAGGACACATCGGCAGCTAGATTGCCAATGAGGCGCTGTTAGGGCGCCTCATTTTGACAGGCTATTCTGCGTGACAAGTCCTGTATCAGTCTCTCCGATAATCGTCTTCCAGTCGCTTGATATCGTCTTCGCCGAAATACGAGCCTGTCTGGATTTCGATAAGCTCAAGAGGGATTTGTCCCTCGTTTGCCAGACGGTGCGGTTTGCCGAGAGGGATGTAGACCGATTCGTTTTCCGTCAACAACCGCGTCTGGTCATCGATGGTAACGGTCGCGGTACCGCGGACGATGATCCAATGCTCCGAACGATGATAGTGCTGCTGAAGCGAGATTCGGTGTCCAGGCTCAACCTTGAGGTGGCTGACTCGGTAGCGCGCACCGAAGTCTGTCTGCTCTATGTGGCCCCAAGGTCGGTAGGCGCGCTTGTGGACCTCCGTTTTGTGAGCGTGATCGCTGTCTTTTAGAGTCTCAACGAGACCTTTGACGCTCTGGACCCTGTCTTTCGGGGTTACGAGAACGGCGTCTTTGGTGGCAACAACGACGAGATCCTTGGCTCCAACCACCGTTGTCAGAATGCTGGTGGAGTGAATCAGGCACCCCTCGGAATCGATGAACAGCCCCTGGCCCTCAACAGCATTGTTATCGTCCAGCTTGTCGGCGATCTCCCAGATTGCATCCCAGCTGCCGATGTCCGACCAACGGAAATGGCCGCGAACGACAGCCATGCGCTTGGTGTTTTCGATGACCGCGTAATCAATGGAGTTTTTTGGCGACGCTTCAAAACTCTCCTTGTGCAAACGCACAAAGCCAAGGTCGCTTTCCTGTTCGTCAACCGAGCGCGTGACAGCCGAGAGAATGTCCGGAGCATAGGCCGAGAGCTCTGATATCATTACGTCTGAGCGGAAAAGGAAGTTCCCGGAATTCCAAAGGTAACCTTTCTCGACGTACGAAATGGCCGTTTCTTCATCTGGCTTTTCCACGAAGGCTTCAACGACACACAGATCTTGATTGCCATTGATAGGCTCGCCGGGATTGATGTAGCCATAGGAGGTTCTTGGTTCGGTGGGTGTAAGACCGAACACCACGATGTTACCCTGCTCGGCTGCTTCTGCACCCAACCTGACGGCGTCCGAAAACTTTTCATTGTCCAATACCACGTGGTCGGCAGCGAGCGCGAGAACGAGCGATCCCGGTTCCCGTCGCTCTGCGAGCACAGCGGCAGCAGCCATCGCGGCAGCGCTGTCGCGACGTGCAGGTTCCAGAACCACCGTTGCTTTCAAATCGATCTCTTCGGCCTGCCGTCGCGCGAAGAAACGAAAATCCTCATTCGTGATGACGAGCGGCTCGTCATAAAGCGCGGCGTCGCTTACACGCTGGAGGGTCTGTTGATAGGTAGACAGGCTACCAACGAGTGGCTGAAACTGTTTTGGCAATTGGTCGCGTGATACCGGCCATAGTCTCGATCCAGCGCCACCTGCCAGAAGTACCGGGATAATCTTTCGAGTTTGTGCGCTCACGTTTCTACCTTTCCAATTCCAAGTCACTTGCGTCCTATGCGTTCGGTCGGCACCAAAACACGTGTGGAAGTGAATGCCAAGCTTCAGCGCCACCCGGCCCCGAAACCTTTTCCTGCATTCAGTCCTCCGACTGTAACCGACCTGACGGTTTTTCAACGACGACATCAGGCTGCGGTTCCTGAAAACAGGACGCCTAATCGATTGAAGCGTTCTGATTTCCTCTGTTCCGTCGGATTAATCGCCATGAAGGACACTGAACACTTGGCAGCGTCATGAAAAATACAATAACAACGACCACCATTTGATAAAGAAAAAGAGAAGGGGGAGTCATGTCCGACAAAACGACATCCACGAACGGCAAAACGTCCGTAACGGATCAAGAGGCTCTAGACTTCCACTCACAAGGCCGTCCAGGCAAACTCGAGATCACCCCGACAAAGCCGATGGCGACCCAGCGCGATCTTTCTCTGGCCTATTCACCGGGCGTCGCGGTCCCTGTGAAAGCCATCGCAGAGAACCCCGATACCGCCTACGACTACACCACCCGTGGCAACATGGTCGCCGTCATTTCCAACGGCACTGCCATTCTGGGACTTGGAAACCTTGGCGCGTTGGCGTCCAAGCCGGTGATGGAAGGCAAATCTGTTCTGTTCAAACGTTTTGCCGACGTCGATTCGATCGATCTTGAAGTCGATACGGAAGATGCAGACGAATTCATCAATTGCGTGCGCTATCTCGGCCCCTCCTTTGGCGGCATCAATCTGGAAGATATCAAGGCGCCAGAGTGTTTCATCATCGAGAGCCGCCTGCGTGAACTCATGGATATTCCGGTTTTCCATGACGACCAGCACGGCACGGCGATCATTGCCGCCGCCGGCCTCATTAACGCCATTGCGCTGACGGGCCGTGATTTCAATACGACAAAACTGGTTTGCAACGGTGCGGGTGCTGCTGCGATCGCGTGCATGGACCTGATCAAGGCGATGGGTTTCAACCCGGCAAACATCATCCTGTGCGATACCAAGGGCGTGATCTACCAGGGCCGCACCGAGGGGATGAACCAGTGGAAATCCGCGCACGCGGCAAAGACGGACAACCGGACGCTTGAAGAAGCGATGAAGGGTGCCGACGTTGTGTTCGGTCTTTCGCAAAAGGGTGCGTTTACCGAAGACATGATCCGCTCAATGGCGCCTAAGCCGATTATCTTTGCCATGGCAAACCCTGATCCGGAAATCACGCCGGAGGAGGTCGCCCGAATTCGTGATGACGCCATCATGGCGACGGGGCGCTCCGATTATCCCAACCAGGTCAACAACGTCCTCGGTTTCCCATACATCTTCCGTGGCGCGCTGGATGTTCGCGCCAGCCAGATCAACGATGCGATGAAGATTGCCGCCGCCAAGGCGCTCGCCGATCTTGCCCGTGAAGATGTTCCAGACGATGTGGCCGCCGCCTATCAGGGTGTGCGTCCACGGTTTGGACCACAATACATCATTCCCGTTCCATTCGATCCGCGTTTGATTTCGGCAATCCCTGTGGCTGTTGCAAAAGCTGCCATGGAAACGGGCGTTGCCCGCCGTGAGTTGGGCGATCTCGAAGAATATTCTCGCGAACTTTCCGCACGGCGCGACCCCATGGCGTCGACCACGCAGCGCCTGTACGAGCGGGTCCGCCGTTCTCCGCGTCGCGTCGTTTTTGCGGAAGCCGAAGAAGAACAGGTCATGCGTGCGGCTATTTCTTATACCGCGCAGGGTCTCGGCACCGCCATTCTGCTCGGTCGGGACGATATCATTCGTGCCAATGCTGAGCGTGCGGGCATAGATCTGGACCGCCCCAACATCAAGATCACCAATGCACGCCTGTCCGCGCGCGTCGATGCCTATATCGATTATCTCTATGCGCGCTTGCAGCGGCAAGGTTTCCTGCTGCGCGACGTTCAGCGTCTGGTGCACAATGACAGAAACCACTTCGCGTCCTGCATGGTGGCGCTTGGTGATGCCGACGCAATGGTGACGGGCACGACCCGTAATTATTCAACGGCCCTGGAAGACGTGCGCCGTTGCATCAGCACCAAACCCGGCCATCGGGTGATCGGCGTATCGCTGGTGGTCTCGCGAAACCGCACGGTCTTTGTGGCCGACACCGCCGTTCATGACATGCCGTCCGCCGAAGACCTTGCCGATATCGCAGAGGAAGCAGCAGGTCTGGCTCGCCGCTTCGGCTACGAGCCACGGGTCGCCATGCTGGCCTATTCGACCTTCGGCCACCCGGTGGGTGAGCGTTCCGACAAGGTCCGTGAAGCGGTCCGCATACTGGATAAACGCAACGTGACCTTCGAGGTCGATGGAGAGATGGCCGCAGACGTTGCGCTGAACCACCACAAGATGCAGAGCCAGTACCCGTTCACGCGCCTGTCTGGTGCGGCCAACGTTCTGGTCATGCCTGCCATCCACTCGGCGTCGATATCGACAAAGATGTTGCAGGAGCTGGGTGGTGCAACTGTCATCGGCCCGTTGCTGGTGGGGCTGGATAAATCCGTCCAGATCACCTCAATGGGTGCAAAAGACAGCGATATCGTCAACATGGCTGCCATTGCCGCCTATAATTCCGGCGGCTTTTGATCACTCGCTGCCACAGATCACGTTATGTTTGTGGCAGAACTCCAAAAGGCGCCATGGTTCGGCCACATAATACAGCTTCTTCGCGAAAAATTATGCTGCATGAACACTCAATGGACGACGCATGGCTATGACGGTACATTCGGCAGGGACGCCGTCAACGGAAACAAATGGGCGCGGCAAAAGGATTTTGCTCTGCCTGACTAACAATCCAAATGCTGTGATTGTGCTCTTCGGAATCTACTTTCTTGTCCAGACCATCGTGCGGCAGCTTGTGCCGCCCGCTCTTCGCATCGATGAGGCACAGCAGGTCCTTTTCGCGCAATGGCTGGCACTTGGCTATGACGCACAGCCGCCTCTGTACAACTGGTATCAGCAGGGTGTTTTCGCGGTCTTCGGAACCTCGATGGTGACCTTGGCTTTGGCCAAGAACTTTATTTTGTTTCTGACCTTTGCCATCTACACCAAAACGGCTGAACTGGTTCTTGAGAACAAGCGCCTTGTCGTTGTGGCGGCAATGGCGCTTTTTGTCGTACCTCAGGTGTTCTGGCAGGCGCAACGCGACCTGACACACACCGCCATGCTGATGCTGACCTTTGCATCCCTCATCTACTGCACGATCAAACTGATACAGCGCCCGACGACAGCCGGCTATGTCCTCGTCGGCCTGGCCGCTGGCCTCGGCATGCTGTCGAAGTACAATTTTGCGCTCATGCTTCCAGCCTTGCTGGTAGCCGTCTGGTTCCATCCCACAGGCCGCGCGCGGATTTTCGACAAACGTTTCCTGCTCACGCTTGGCATCAGCCTTGTTGTCTTCATCCCGCACGTGTTCTGGCTGATCGACAATCTGAGCTTCGCTTCAGAGGTGACGTTGGAGCGAATGGCTGAAGATGCACCGGAAAGCCGTTTTTTGCAGATCGCACGCGGGCTGGGCCGTTTCGTTTCCAGCTCTGCAATCATCCTTGCTTTGCCGGCCTTGTTGCTCTGGCTTTCCGCCCGTCAGGAAAAGAAGCGCCCTGCCGCAACGGCCGACACCGTCTGGTTGCGTTTTTTCATCACCTATTTCATAGCCATCGCAATCTTGATGACAACAGTCATCCTGATGACGACAATGACCGAACTGCGCGACCGGTGGCTGCTGCCATTGCTTCTGCCATTTCCCATCCTGGCAACGCTCTTTCTCGAGCAACGGGTTGCGAATGTGGAACGCGTGTCGGGCAAATTCATTCCCCTCGGACTTTTCGTCATGGTGATCGTTCCGCTCGCCATGCTGCTCTCGCAGCCTTTGACAGCCTTCATGGGCAGAGTGTCCAGTTCCAATTACGACTGGCAAGCATTTCGTGACCACATCGTCGATGACAAAAGGATTTCGCCGTCACTCGTCGTCACGCCGAATTGGCCAAGCGGCGGCAATCTGCGTTTCGTGTTCGATGCCATTCCCGTCGGGACGACAATCTATGACGATTACGACCCCGTTTTCGCACTTTCGGAAGATCGGCCCGTTCTCATGGTCTGGACAGGCAATGACACCAAAGAACTGGAGGTGATGACCAAATGGCTAGGAGACCAGATGCATGCCAAGGTCGAAGGGGTCACAGCGACCAGACTGGATGTGCCACTTTATTATCCCGTCAAGAACAAGGTCCTGGAGTTCAATTACGCCGTGGTAAAACCATCGAACATCATCAAAAACTGACGATGGTCTCCAGATCGTCAATCTTGTCGACAGTTTGCATTTAAGCGTGCTATCTGTGCCGTCTGACATGGGGTGATTTTGATGAATTCATCGGAACAGTGCGATGTGCTGATCATCGGCGCCGGCATCATCGGTGTGATGTCGGCTCTCTATCTGCAAGATTCCGGAAGGCGCGTCACTCTGCTGGAGCGGGAAGGCGTTGCGGAAGGCGCAAGCGCTGGCAATGCGGGTATTCTTGCTTTCCCTGAAATCATTCCAATGGCAGCACCTGGCGTGATGAAAAAAGCGCCCAAATGGCTCATCGATCCACTTGGCCCACTCAGCATTCCCCCGGCCTACGCGCTAAAGATCGCACCTTGGCTATGGCGGTTCAGGAAAGCCAGTTCACCGCGTGCCTTCGAACACGGTCTCAGCGTGCAGAAGACTATGATGAAGCTTGCGGCGGACGAAATGCAGAGGGTGGCAGCCATGCCGGAACTGGCTCACCACATATCGAACACGGGAACGCTTGATCTGTACGACAGCCGGGCAAGCTTTGATGCGGCTCGTGGCGACTGGGACGAGAAGGCCCGTGCCGGCTTTACATTTACGCGGGTCGGACGCGACGAGATCGAGACGTTGCAGCCTGGACTGGCACCGCAGTTCCAGCACGCCATGTACAGCCCCGATGGTCTACAGGTTGGTGATCCACAAGCCTTCACGCGAGCGATTGCCGACCTTGTTATCGCAAGAGGCGCGATTTTGCGCAAAGGCGAGGCCTCGGGCATTGCCATGTCGGGCGACAGGGCCATCGTCACGCTGGCCAACGGCCAGATCATAACAGCGGACAAGGTCATCGTCGCCTGTGGCGCGTGGTCCAAACCGCTGGCCGCATCTCTGGGGAACACCGTACCGCTGGAAACCGAGCGCGGCTACAACACCACATTGCCGACTGGCTCATTTAACTTGACCCGGCAGCTTTATTTCAATGACCACGCGTTCGTCGTAACGCCGTTATCATCCGGCATCCGCGTTGGCGGCGCAGTGGAACTTGGCGGCCTGCACCTGCCACCGAACTTCCGCCGATCCGAGGCCCTGCTGAAAAAGGCGGGCCGTTTTCTTCCCGAATTGAAGACCAAGGACGGAAAGCAGTGGATGGGTCTGCGCCCATCCATGCCGGATTGCCTGCCCGTCATCGGCCCATCACGTGCCAGCAGATCCGTCATCTATGCATTCGGCCACGGACACCTTGGTCTCACGCAGTCCGCAGCAACGGCAAAGCTCGTCACGGAACTTGTGACGGAGGTGGACACGTCCATCCCCGTTGACCCGTTCCGGGCAAGCCGTTTTTCCTGATCGCAACAGAAAAAGGCCCGCTCTCTCGAACGGGCCTGACCATCTTCACCAGGTCCTAGAACGGTGAGTCAGGGAAGTAGAAACCCTCCGCATTGTCCTTCGTGACGAGGGTTGCGTCCAGAATGTAGGTGCCGCGGACAGGAACCTGATCGTAGAAATTGGCGGCGGTCAGCTGCATTGCCGTGGCGACCATCGCTGGCGGGTAGAGAACATCCACAGGGATCATCTCGGCGCCATCCATGACCTTCTTGATCATATCCTTGGAACCGGCACCACCAATCACGTATTTGATATCGGTGCGCTTAGCCTGCTCGATTGCCTGGAGGACGCCAACAGCCATATCGTCATCCTGACACCAGACGACATCGATCTTCGGATATTTCGTCAGATAGTCCTGCATGACTTTGAAGGCGTCGTCGCGGTTCCAGTTACCGAACTGACGGTCCAGAATTTTAACTTTGGAGCCAGCAATTCCCTTGTCGAACCCATCCTGTCGCTGCTGATCGATCGGGATCGGCAGACCACGAATGACGACGACTTCAGCCTCTGGTGTCGTCTCTGCGATGTATTTGCCCGCGACTTCGCCCAACGCCGGATTGTTACCAGCAACATAGAGATCGCGGACGCTGTCGTCGTTGACGCTCGGTGCACGATCAACGAGGGCCACGAATTTGCCATTGCTTTTCACTTCCTTGATCGCGTTAACCAGCGGATCAGGATCTGACGGCAGAATGACGAGCGCGTCGATGCCCTGCGTCTCCAGATCCTGCACGGCATTTGCCTGGGTCGCAGCATCCGGCGATGTCTTGACGATGACGTTGAGACCTGGATGCTCCTGCATTAGCAGTTTCGCCACGCGCTCCGCATGATAGACCACACCAGAGGTCCAGCCGTGATCGGCCGCAGGGATCGAAACGCCGATCGTTACCTTTTTATCCTGGGCTTGAACCGCACTCGAAAGCGCGACCAGCGCCACGGCCATTCCCAACAGTTTCTTTTTCATGTGTTTTCCTCCCACATAGATAAGGTCTTTATTTTCAGAACCGGGCGACCCGTGAACCCGAAACCTCTAAGAGCGACGCATCAACGACCGCTGCACCAGCATGGCGATAATGATGATCGCACCCTGTATGGCACCGATCAGATATTCGCTGATGAAGTTCGAAAGCAGCATGATGTTGCCGACGAGTTCGAGAATGAATGCACCGCAAATCGTGCCCCACACTCGGCCAGCGCCGCCTTTGAGCGCGGTACCACCGACCACGACCGCCGTGATGGCCTGCAATTCCCACATCATGCCCGTCGTTGCCGACGTGGAGCCCAGTCTCGGCACGTAGAGAAGAACGGCGATGGCCACACAAAGTCCCTGGATGACAAAGGCCACCGTGCGGACGCGATTGACCGTGACACCGGAGTATTTCGCAACGTCACGGTTTGAACCGACTGCCGTAACGTGACGTCCGTACCGGGTACGGTAGAGAACAAAGGCGGCAATCGCCGTCACGATCAGTATGGCGAGGATTGGCAGCGGTATTCCCAGGAACGATCCGAAATAAACCGGACGGTACATAGCCTGTAGCTGAGGATCCCGCAGCGTAATCGCGCCGCCCTGCGAAAGCCACGTCGTCAACCCACGATACACACCCATGGTGCCCAGCGTTGCGATGAAGGGTTCGATCTTTCCCACTGTCGTGATCAAGCCGTTGGCAAGTCCGCAAAGGGCACCGACCACCAGCGCAAAGACCATGGCCAAGACCAGCATGGAGGTCGGGTCCGCCACGACGCTGGAATTCATCAGCAAGATCATGAGGCTTGCAACAAAGGCAACCATGGAACCGACCGACAGATCAAGATCTCCGGCGGAAATCACGAACGTCGCGCCCACAGCGATAATGGCGATGAATGCGCTCCGGGTGGCGACATTCGTGAGATTATTGAGGCTGATGAAATTCGGATTGACCATCGCTCCAAAGATCAGCAACAGGGCCAGGGCGACAAAGGGTGCGACGGCCCGCAGGTCTATATCGCGCAGGGATCGCCCTGCCTTTTTCTCTTTGCTGTCTTCACTTATGCTCATACCCAAAACAGACCTCCCAACCTGTCGTATCGGTCATTTGACCGCTCGTTATGCTGCCGTCTTCGTTTTTAGTCCCGCTGCGTAACGCATGATTTCCCGTTCGTTGATTTCGTCACCTTCCAGAATGCCGACAAGGCGCCCTTCGCGCATAACAGCAACCCGGGTGCAAAGCCCGATGACCTCCTGCATTTCAGACGACACCACGATGACCGAGTGGCCATCGCGCGCCAAAGCCGAAATGAAATGGTAGATTTGTTGTTTTGTCCCCACATCGATGCCTCGCGTGGGTTCGTCGATGATGATGATTTTTGGTTCAGTTTCCATGACTTTGGCAAGCAGCAACTTCTGCTGATTTCCACCTGACATGCGCCCAACGACGACGCTACCATCCCGCACGCGGATATCGAAACGCCGACGCGCTCTGTCGAGTGATCTGGCTTCGCTGGACGCGCTGAGATAACCGAACTTGCCATGCCGTTCGAGGGATTGGAGGGTCAGGTTGAGGCCCATCCCGGCACCCAACAGAAGGCCCTTGGATTTACGGTCTTTCGTCATGTAGGCAAGCCCGGCAGCAATCGAGGCATGCAGATCATGGGGCGGCAACACATGCCCGTTGACATCCACCTCACCGGCTGTGCGATTGCGCAGCCCGACAATCGCTTCTGCAAGCTCGGTGCGGCCGGAACCGATCAGGCCAGAAAAACCGATGATTTCGCCTTTGCGCAAGCCGAACGTCACATCCTTGACATAGCGGGTCGAGAGGCCATCGACCTTGAGAACAATCTCCTCATCGACATCGGGCTCACGTTTGGCCGGATAAAGGCTCGACAGTTCTCGTCCGACCATCAACTGCGCAATCGCCTCGCCATCCAGCAAGGCTGTCGGTGCAGTTTTCACCCAATGACCATCCCGAAGGACAGTCACCCGGTCGGTCAGTTCCATGACCTCGTCCAGCTTATGGGATACGAAGACGAAGCTCGTACCCTTGTCGCGCAATTTGCGGACCTGCTGGAACAGGTAGCTGGTCTCGTCACGCGACAAGACAGCGGTTGGCTCATCCATGAACACGATGCGGGCATCGCGGCTGATAGCCTTGGCAATTTCCACCATTTGCTTTTCGGCAATCGACAATGTGCCGATCAGCGCGTTTTCATCCACCGTGCAACCGAGTTCATCCAGCACACATCGCGTTGCCGCGCTCATGGCTTTGCGGTCGAGTATTCCGAAGCGCGTGACTTCCCGCCCTAAAAACAGACTTTCAGCCACAGTGAGATGTTCGGCAAGATTGAACTCCTGGTGAATGATAACGATACCAAGAGACTCAGCCGTTCCATTTGGCGGCAGCTTCACAGGCACGCCATCAAGAAGGGTTTCACCTGAATTTGGCTGCTCGAAACCGGAGAGAACTTTGACGAGGGTCGATTTGCCAGCGCCGTTTTCGCCCATAAGCGCGTGGATTTCACCCCGCTTGAGCTCAAAATTGACGCTGAAGAGCACCTGAACACCATTGAATGATTTAGAGATTCGACGTGCCGACAGCACGGTGTCTCCGCTCTCGGCGGTCATCCTCTCCATGGCACCCCTCCCCAGGTAGCTCCACCTCTTGAACAGTCATGTAAACCTTTACATGACCCATGTAAAGGTTTACATCCACCTGAGCACACGGATTTGATCGATCGGATTTGACGGATCATCAGCGCCGTGTAGTGTCCGGTCGCGTACATATCCGAGGCCTTCATTGTCGATTCCCTCATCTGCCACCATTGAAGACGTTGCCCGAATTGCGGAGGTTTCCATCGCAACGGTCTCGAGAGCCATTCACATGCCTGAAAAGGTGGCGAACTCGACCCGTCTCAAGGTTCATCAGGCCATTGCAGTGACCGGCTACACGACCAACGCCATGGCCCGCAGTCTCAGGCTAGGTCGCTCGAATATGATTCTGGTGGTCGCACCAGATATCGGAGACCCGAATTTTTCCAACATTCTGGTTGGACTTGAAAACGAAGCGCGCGCGCATGGGTACGGCATCCTCATCGGTCACACTCAAAACGACGCCCAGCGCGGTCTGGAATATCTGAAATTCCTCAATTCCAACCAGGCGGCAGGGCTCATTCTTTTCACGGGCATCTTACCGTTTGGCCATCAGGCGATGACAGCGCGACTGCCGCCAAGCGTGGGCGTCTTCGAGCCGATCTACAATGGCGGCATTCCCTATGTCGGCGTCCACGATATGGCCGGGGCGCGCAAGATCGCCGACATGCTGATCGCCGAAGGCCATCAGCGCACCGCTTTTATCGGCGATTCCAGAACCCGTCTTGCCTATAGCCGGCGACGCGCCGGATTTGACGAGGGCATGAAAGCTGCTGGACTTGCTGTGTTGCCAAGCCTGATACTGGATGGCGACGGCACTCTGGAAAGTGGGAGACTTGCCGTCGAACAGTTGTTCATGCGCGACACTCTGCCAACCGCTTTCATGTGCGTCAACGATCAAACCGCAATCGGCGTCATGATCGGACTGACAGCGCGAGGATATGATATTCCCCGCGATTTTTCGGTGACGGGCTTCGATGACATTCCACAGGCTGCGTTCATGTCACCCGCGCTGACGACCATTCGCCAGCCCAGAACATCCATCGGCAAACATGCAATGGCGCTACTTTTAGACCTCCTGGAAGGACGCCAACCCAATGAGCCCGAGATATTGTTGAGCCCGGACCTTATCGTGCGCAATTCGGTCAGCGGGCCTGCCCGGCATTTGTAGAACGCTCCGCTGAACCATTCCAGGTTTTGGGACTTCAATAGGTCTCGCGGCGAACAGGTTCATTCTGCTGCGAAGCGGACCAGAGCTCGGCCTGAACGGCACCCTGAAAATCCATGATTTCCTGGCGCATGGCGAGTTCGTCATATCCGAGGCTCGTCAGGTGAGCGGCGAGAGCCCTGCACTCGCTACGCCAGAAGAGATTTGCCTCTTCTCCATTCAGTTGCTCAAGCATCTGAACACAGCGCTTGATGTCTACGACGCGATTTTTAGCGGGAAACGCAATTACTTCAGAACGCTCTGTCACACGCACACCTTACTGCTTCGGGAATCAACATCCTATGTTTACCTGCCGCATGGTTAACGAAGTCTACAGACGCTGGATTATGGTCCTGCAGGTCTGGTGTTTTGTGAGGTTGATCAGGCCAGGAGGCCAAATGGAACGGAACGCGTATCCCCTATGGTTTCGCTTTCACCGCCAATTCAAAGGCTTTATGCAAATACAGCGCTTCGCATGCGAAGGGATCAAAAAATTTGCGCAAATTTTACCATTAAAGATCACCAAAATTTTATTCTGCGCGTTTTAAGAGAAGCATATGGATATTGAACCTGATGGGGTTCCGTAATATACTGCGTCCAAAAGAAACCAATAAAAAAGCACACCTCAATAGTGAGAGTATGCTTGGCGGAGGAGAAAGACATGTACGCGCCGCGCGTTTTCATCAGTATGATGTGTGCTTTGCTGGCGTTTGCAGTTGCGACCTATATCATTTATGGGTCTTTTTACACCGCGTTCATCCAAACCGTGCTCGGTCTCGTCATTATACAGGTCGGCTACTTTGCTGGCGTAGTATTTCTCGTGGCGAAAGAAAACCGCCGTATGCGCAAAGCCTCAGGCTTTCAAAAAGATACGCCAGTTCTGCAAGAAACGACAATCGTCGATACGATTGCGGCAGTTGCACCACATCACGCTAAATTAAGCGACTTCTGAGACCTGATCCCTACACCATTCCTTTTCGCAATTGCGAAATAACACCCGTCTGTCCATATCTCTGACATTTTCTACGTTGAGAAAACAACGACGTAACACTGCAGGGAAACGGCATGGCTTCGGGCTTACAATCCATTTGTGTAATCATCGCTGCGAAAAACGCGTCTGACACCATCAGAACTGCCATCATGTCAGCACTGTCTGAGCCCGAAGTCGCGGAAGTCGTCGTCATCGATGACGGTTCGACGGACGCGACGAGCGTGGTCGCGCAGGCGTGTGACGATGGAACAGGGCGGCTGAAAGTCGAGCGTTTTGACGTTAATCGCGGGCCATCTGCCGCACGCAATCATGCGATCTCCCTGTCGACATCACCGCTGATCAGCATTCTCGATGCCGATGACTTTTTCTTCGAAGGCCGCTTCTCGGCCATGCTGGAAACCGATGATTGGGACCTCGTTGCCGACAATATCGCGTTCATCCAGCAATCGGTCGCGAGCGCATCCTCCATACGTCCCGCTCGTTTTGCTCCCGAAGAGCATTTTCTCGAGCTGGCGGAATTCATTGAAGGCAACATTTCCAAACGGGGCGTGGAACGCGGCGAAACAGGATTTTTGAAGCCGGTCATCCGTCGCGCATTCCTGGAAAAGCACGGATTAAGGTACGATGAAGCTTTGCGATTGGGCGAAGACTATGAAATTTACGTTCGCGCCCTCGCTTGCGGCGCGCGCTACAAGGTCATTCGCAATTGTGGCTATGGCGCCATTGTCAGGGGTGACTCCCTGAGTGGCAGCCATCGCACGGACGATCTGAAACAGCTCTTCGAGGCTGATCAGAGGATCCTGGCCGCCTATCCGCTCAAGGAAGAGGAAAAAGTCGTTCTTCTCGAACACGAGCGCCATATCCGCGAAAAATTCGAGCTGCGCGATTTCCTGGATGCCAAATCAAAGGGCGGCATGGGTGCAGCGATGTCTCATGCGCTGAGCCGCCTCCCCGCCGTGCCAGCAATCGTGCGAGGCATCATGCGAGATAAAACCGCACAATTCCAAAAAAAGCCTCAGCAGACCGCAGACATCAGATATCTTCTAAGGGCAACGCCGCTCAATTCTTAAAACCAAGCGGCGTTGTATCTCAGAAATAGTCTTTTTTGATCGTTTCCAAGACAGCTTGAAAACGCTGTTTGCGCTCCTCGAGTCGACCGTCCGGGCTGAGACGCGGTTCGGCGCGGCTTGCCTGCCAAAGAGCGAGCGTCGATGGCGCTGCAAGAACCTGCTTTGCCAGTTTCCGCAGAGAACGCTGTTCCTCCTGCGGGCGAACGAGAACGTCGCCCTCATGCGCGGGCGCTGTCGATCCAGATGCCGATGTCTGTTCGACAATCACCGGCGGCGGCGGTGGCGGGAAACTCATTCCCCAGAACTTGGAGCCCTTCTTCGCCGCTTCGGCGCGTGTGGAAACCGGGATGTAACGCGGCTCATATTTTACCCCGACACTGCCGGCCCAATCGCTCCACTTGAAGCTGTTGATGGAGGTTGATGTGCTGACCGCAACCCATGGCACACGGAAAGCATCGGCCAGAATTGCGCCATGCATGGATTCGGCCACAATGAATTCCGATTGGGCGATATGCTTGATGACTGCCTTGGCTTCACCACGCGGGTCGAGATAGGTCAGACCCGCAGGCTCGCACACAGCTTCCCACATACCGAATTCCGCCGATTCCCAATGGGGAACAAACGTCTTCTTGTGGATTTTGGGGAGATTTTGGAAGTCAGGCATCTCCGTGACCATGACGGCTGGATCGACAATCCCCATCTCAGGCGGAAGGCCAAGCTTGCCTGCTGTCATCTCTCCGCGAACGCAGCGTATATCCCAAAGATCGCGGTTCGAAATATCCGGCACAGCGCCATAGCCGTAACCACTTCCGACAATCAGCTTGCGCTGCGTTGGCGGAAAGAGAACATCGTTCAGGACAGTTCCAACGCCAACAAGCAGAACGTCCGGATGAACATCCCGCAAACCAGGCAGCAGAAAATCCCAAAGCCATAGATTAAGGTCATCGCCGAAATTGCCGTGATGCGATTCCCAATGATAAGGTCTCATGGACTACTCCTGAATAAAAATATGAGTGGCAAGCAAGCTTATTTCGGGCGAGCGAGTTTGCCCGTTCCCAACTCGAGTGCAGCACGCAAGATCGCCGGATCACGCATCATCCATTTGAACAAAAGGCCCAATTCCGGTGCCTTGCGCTGTTTCAGCTTGCCGGCCTGGCTCCACAAGGCCTGCTTGCGGGCCGTGTTCTTGTAGGATGCGATGGACGCAACATCCGCTGGACGTTGGGCAAAGCGGCTCTGCAACGTGTCGAGCGCCACCCAGGTGTTGAACTGCTGACGCAGAAATTCCGGCGAGGTGTTGTCGATGCTATGAAAAATGTTGACGCCCATGCCACGCATGGCACCGGCATCATCACAGAGCAGCGAACGCTTGGATGCCAGAATGCAATCGCAGAAAAACAGGACGTCTTCGGCCGCAAGGCGCAAGACCGGGTCGAACCGTATCTTCTCGAAGAGCGGCCGGCCTATGACCATGCACGACAGGTGCAAAAAGCTCCAGTTGCGCAACATGACGCTGGCAAGATCCGGCAATTCGATGATTTTGGGTGACTCCGACAGGCGTTTTGCGCCTTCGTCATTCTCCAGTTCCGCAATAGCGAAGTGATAATAGAACTCGTCACTCGCCTGCATCGACGCCCAGTAGCACTCGCCGCCAAACGTATCGAGGCTGAAAGCGGCATTCTTCAAGTGGTCTGGTGTCCACATATCATCCGAATCGAGGAAAGCGACGTAGGTTGTTTCTGCAGGCACGTTGTCGAGGCCTGTGTTGCGCGCTCCCCCTGGACCAGCATTCGCCTGCTTGACAACTTTGATGCGCGCCTGTTGGTCTGCGCTGAGGTCGGCCATCTCTTTCTCAATCGGATAGGGCGATTCATCATCCACGATGACGAGATCGAAATCCTGAAGGGTCTGGGAAAAAACCGAGGCCAATGCACGGCCAAGAACGCCATGCTGTTTTTGATAATAAGGAATAACGACTGTAAATTTCGCCATTGTTTCGCCCCTTGTGTTGATCAAGAAGTGTCGGGCCCGATAAAAAGAGCGGCCCCGATGAGTGGCTAACCCCCTGCCAGCCCCCACTGGCCTCCGAATTTATAGGATGCACGCATGCCCCCTGCTCCGAGCGTCAAGACGATTACCGCAAATGTCGGCTGGAGCATATTGTCAAAAACAGGCACATTCGGGCTTAAGTTTGTCACAGTACCAATTCTTGCCCGATTGTTGACGCCTGAAGAGTTTGGCGTCGTTGCGGTCGGGCTAACCGTCGTCCAGTTCCTCACAATGATTGCCGGTGCGGGACTGACGTCGGCGCTGATCGTCGAGAAAGAAGAGGATATGGACACGATCCACACCGTCTTCTGGGCCAATCTGGCGATTTCCTGCACCATGGCAGCCATTCTTTATTTCGGAGCGGAGTTTTTCGGCGGTTTGTTGGGTGCGGTCGAAAGCGCCTATCTGCTTCGCATCATGGCTTTCCTTATTCCGTTGCAGCTGGCGGGCGACGTCGCCTATTCGCTTCTGGCGAGGCGCATGAATTTCAGCAAGGACGCCATCTGGAGCATGACGTCCGAAAGTGCCGCTGCCATCCTTGCGGTCATCCTTGCATTTTCAGGCTTCGGGGTATGGGCACTGGTCATACAGCTTTTCGCCGCAGCGCTAATTCGACTTGTCGGCCTTTATGCCGTCTCGCGCTACAAGCCAGCCTTCATCATGAAGCCAAAGCGTCTCATACCTCTCCTGGGTTTCAGCTCCGGATTGATGGGGTCAGAAATCGCCAACTTCGTCACTTTTCAATCGCCGATGGTTATCATTGCGCGCTATCTCGGCCTTGCGGATGCTGGTGCATACTCGGCATCCAACCGTTTCGCCAGCATTCCGAACCAGGTGGTTCTTTCTGCCGTCATGGGTGTCCTATTTCCCGCGTTCAGCCGCATGATGGATGACAAGAATCGTCGTCGTGAAGCGCTGATGTTCAGCACGCAGGTGCTAACCGTGTTGTTGGCGCCCATGATGTTCGGGCTCTGGGCTATTGCCGAGCCTGCGATGTTGGTGATTTTTGGACCGAACTGGGCCTACGCCTGGCCGGTGCTAGGGCTTCTGGCCCTATCGAAAGCCATTTTGACGCCGTGCAGTACCTTCATTCCTTATCTTAAGGGTGCCGGATACGGTCGTGTCCTGTTTTGGTCCGCAACGATCCGCGCAGTCGTCACCACCATTGCCGTCTGGCTGGCTGCTCTTTATGGAACACTGATCGACGCGATGGTTTGGCTGTGCATTGTCAATGCTGTCACACTTGTCGCCTATTCCTGGGCGGTATTCCGGGCAAGCGAAACTCCCCTTCTTCGGGGTATGTATGTCAGCAGCAGGCCGATGATTGCCGCATTCGTTATGGCGCTTTGCGTGCGATATGTCCTGCATGTATTCGAAGCAAGCCTGCCGCACGCCTATATGCAGGTACTGGTGGGAGCGGTCGTGGGCGGCGTGGTATACGCTGTTCTGGTCCTGCTGACCGAACGTGTCCTGCTTCAAAAGATTGTTGGTCTGGTGCGTGACCGGAAAACGAAGCAGGCAGCGGCAGGACCTGCTTGAATGACTGGGCCAAGTAGCCACAAAGCAGCCTGCTTTCAACGTAGCGCCTCAGATTCCCGCGCTAAAAGCCGGTGTGTTTTTGCATTGCAGCAACTTTAGTTGCCTTAAATTTCATCATCAACCTTAAAGACAAAAAATGCCGTTTCTGGATATTGTTTATTGGAAACAATGATTTAAAAATTTCTCTGAAATCGGGACCCGGCTAGTACACAGATTCACCTGTGATATTTCGACGGAACCTATGCCGCGTTGCCACATTTTGTCCGCAACTAGAACCGAGACTCCGTCTCTCGGACGCACGTTCGTTATGGTTGCACCGCGGCTTAGGGAGAGGCCGCTCAGTAAATAAGGGTACTGACGTGACTTTTGATCAGAACCTATCCTCCCGTATCAATCTGATGCGCATAGTCTTGATATCCGGAATTGTGTTCGTGCACGTACCGCACGATCCTGAAACCAGCCCCTTTCTGGGTGCTTACGGCTTCTTCGACTGGGTACGTGTGTTTTTAGGTGACGCATTGTTCCGCATAGGCGTTCCTTGTCTCAGCGCGATTTCTGGCTATCTGCTTTTCAGGCGCGGATTGGCGGACTTTGACTACCCAGCGACGATCAAGTCCAAGACGAGAACCGTGTTGCTACCGTTCCTGTTGTGGAACGGGCTCCTGTTTTTAGGCGTCCTTGTGATGCAGCGCTTTGGCGTCGGCGTGGGATATTTCCCGGATTTGTGGAGTGCGACCGCACGCGAAATCATGAACCATGGCGCGGCTGTTGAGGAATTTCCCCTCAACATTCCCCTGTATTTCCTCCGCGATCTCTTTGTCTGCATTCTGCTATCCCCGATCCTTGCATTTCTGGTCCAGCGTTTTCCCTGGCCGACGCTTGTGGTTCTGCTCGTGCTGACGGCACTGCCGGATCTCCCAATCTGGATCGTTCAGAAAAAATCGATCCTCTTCAGCTTTTCGCTCGGCATCGCGCTTGCGCTCCACAAGGTCGATTTAAAAACGCTCGATCCCTATGCTGGTAGAATAACGCTCGCCATCATGGTTGCAGCAACTTTGCTGGCGACAGGGCTGTATTTCACGGGGCCGGCGTTCACCTTCGAATTGAACCTGCTGAGAAACCTTCTGGCGGTTGCCGGCGCAATCGGACTGTGGGCGTTCTCCTCGATCATGATCGAAAGCCGGGCCGGGCGCCGCCTTTCGCAGACGGGCAGTCTCAGCTTCTGGATTTTTTGTGCCCACTACCCCCTGCTCGTCATCATGTGGATGATCTGGAACAAGGGAGGCCCGGACTTCTATCCAGCCTTCTATATCGGCGCCGTATTGTCGTCCTTCGTCATCCTCATCATCACAGATGCTCAGGTTCGGTCCAGGTTTCCATCGCTTTACGCCGTTCTGACGGGAAGCCGCAGCAGCAAGCAGAAAGGGCTTACGCCTTTGACTTCGACTGCCTCAGCAAGATCGCGTCCAACATCGGCAGACACAACCTACTCGCAACGACATAGGTGACACCATGACCGCATCTTTCATATTTTCTCAGTCGCGCCTGATCACGGCAGCACTGCTCGCTATGAGCCTCGGTGCACCCGCTGCAATGGCGCAGGAAGACAACGGCAAGTCATTTGTCGAAAAATTTGACAGCATGGATCGCTCCTTCTGGTACGTCTCCGACGGCTGGAACAATGGTCCGCATCAAAATTGCACCTGGTCTAAGAAGCTCGTGAAATTCGAAGGCGGGCAGTTGCAACTCGGCTATCAGGAAGGCAAGGCCGGTGACCGCAACTACTCGTGTGGGGAAATCCAGACCAAGGGTCGTTACCGTTACGGCACATATGAGGCGCGAATCAAAACGGCACCCGGATCGGGTCTGAACTCTGCATTCTTTACCTATATCGGCCCCACGGACAAGAAACCCCATGACGAAATCGATATGGAAGTTCTTGGCAAGAACAGCTCCGAGGTTCAGTTAAATCAGTATGTATCTGCCAAGGGTGGCAACGAAAAACTTGTCGATGTCGAGGGCGGAGCGGACAAGGCTTTCAACGACTACGCGTTTGTTTGGGAGCCTGCGCGCTTGCGTTATTACGTCAACGGCAAAATGGTGCACGAAGTAACGGATGCATCCAAAATTCCACAAAACCCGCAGAAGATTTTCTTCAGCCTTTGGGGCACTGACACGTTGAAAAGCTGGATGGGCAAATTCGCCTACACGGGCCCGACCGTCATGAGCGTTGAACAGATGGCGTTTACGGCACTCGGCGACAAATGCCAATTTCCTGAATCCGTTGCCTGCGCGTCAAACTAACGCGACAACGTTTCGGTAAATTGTCTCGACCACCTTTTTTCAGGACGCTTTTTATGACGCATATTCTCTATCTCGCTCACGACCTAGCCGACCCGGCCATCCGCCGGCGGGTCATGACGCTGCAGGCGGGTGGAGCAAAGGTCAGCCTCGCAGGATTTACGCGCGGTAAAAACAGCCTAGCGACCGTCGACGGCGTCACGCCCACCCTCTTGGGCGAGACAGCGGATGGGCAGTTCGTCCAGCGAATCCAGTCTGTCGTAAAATCGAGCTTTTCCCTCAAGCGCCTTCTAAAAAACGTGACGAGGCCGGATGTCATCATCGCACGTAATCTTGAGATGCTCGCTTTATCACGCCGCGCGTCGAGCATTTACGGGCGCGATGTCCCTGTGGTCTACGAGTGCCTCGATATCCACCGTCTGTTGCTGAACGAAGGCCCTGCAGGGAAGCTTGTGAACGCCGCACAACGCTATTTCGCCAAAGACGCCAAGCTGCTGATCACCAGTTCCCCGGCATTTGTGAGCCGGTATTTCGCACCGCGCTCAGGCTTGGCCTTGCCCGTGCTGTTGCAGGAAAACAAAGTTCTTCTTCTTGACGGAAACCAAGCGCAGATTTCCCCGCAGCCCCGCGCGCCAAAGGCCGGTGAACCCTGGAAAATCGGTTGGTTTGGCGCGCTGCGTTGCCGAAAATCGCTCGAGATTCTCGCGGATTTTGCAAAGCGGATGGATGGAAAAGTCGAGATCGTCCTGCGCGGTCGCCCGGCCTACTCCGAGTTCGACGATTTCGATGGTTTCGTCGCCAATGCGCCTCATCTGAATTTTAGAGGGCCATACAAGAATCCCGAAGATTTGGCCTCGATCTATCATGATGTGCATTTCACGTGGGCGATAGATTTCTTCGAAGAGGGCCAAAACTCAAGCTGGTTGCTGCCAAACAGGCTCTATGAAGGCTGTCTGTATGGCACTCTTCCCATTGCAGTGGCGGGAACAGAAACAGCGCGTTTTCTGGAGACGAGAAACATCGGACATGTTCTTCCAATTGCCAACACTGACACTCTTGCGGCACTTTTCCAGCAGATGAATGAGCCAGCCTATCTTGAATCGTTTAGAAACCTTGCATCCATCAATCGTGATCACTGGGTGACGGATCATCAGGACTGCATCCAACTCGTTCATAAACTTGCGTCATTGGCAGCGCCGCACAATGGCCGCTCCGTTGCAGCAAAACTATCAACCGCTTGACGGGGTCAACCATGAAGTTGCAAACCATTCCAGACGTAAAAACTTTGATTGTCATTCCTTGCCTCAACGAGGCACGGACGATCGATGATCTGCTGCTGAAATTTTCCAGCACGCTCAACAATTCTCAAGACCGTATCATCGTGGCAGACGGCGGAAGCACGGATGGCACACGCGACATCGTCGCCAGGTTTTCCACGCAGGATCCCAGGATCCTTCTTCTCGCCAATCCAAAGCGCATTCAGAGTGCGGGGATCAATCTTGCCGTCGATATGTTCAGCGAGGGATATGATTATCTCATTCGCATCGACGCGCATGGCGATTATCCCGACGATTATTGCCATCGCCTGCTGGAAGATGCTGTTCAAACAAACGCTGACTCGGTTGTCGTCG
This sequence comes from Rhizobium skierniewicense Ch11, assembly GCF_023757665.1. NCBI lineage: Bacteria > Pseudomonadati > Pseudomonadota > Alphaproteobacteria > Hyphomicrobiales > Rhizobiaceae > Rhizobium > Rhizobium skierniewicense. The sequence continues at coordinate 182,621 of NZ_RXPG01000016.1, read as the reverse complement.
CGATGGATACGGTTGGGCATGGGACCTTCCAGAAAGCCACGGCCATCGCTCAGAACTCCAAACTCGGCAATGGGGGCTCGAAGCACCGCGAGGGGGCAAAGGGCCATTGGATCGACCATGGCCATCACGCACTGATGCGGATTTCCGCATTCAAGACTGTCGGCGGCTATGACGAGAGCTTTAGTCACAATGAAGATGCCGAGCTGGATTTCAGGCTTCGCAAATCCGGTTTCCGCATCTGGATGACCGACAAGACCCGCATGACCTACTATCCACGCGCAGATGTGCGACCCCTGTTCAAGCAATACATGGCCTATGGCCGGGGACGTGCAAAGAACCTATTGAAGCACCGTTCTCTACCGAAAATTCGCCAGATGATTCCACTGGCCGTCATGCCCGTTGCGCTCCTGGCTCTGCTGGGTGTTTTCCATTGGATTGCGCTCTTGCCCCTCTGCCTTTGGATCGCCGCATGCCTCGGTTACGGGCTTTGGATGGCCGTTGCTCAGAAAAACCCTTATGGTCCCCTGGCAGCCTTCGCCGCGATGGTCATGCATTTTGCATGGTCAACAGGCTTCTGGCTGGAATTGGCGGGGTCTTTTGGCACCTCGGCGCCGATGACAGGAAAGGCGATCTCATGAGCAGCACGTCACTTGCTTTGGCTTCACAACCGATCAAAGTCGATATTGGGATCTGCACCTACCGCCGCCCGGCGGTGGTCGCAACGTTGACGTCCTTATTCGATCTCACCGTTCCAAATGGTGTCACTGTTCGCCTCATCGTGGCAGATAACGATGCCGAGCCCAGCGCCGAAGCGTCAATCGACCTATTGCGTGAAACCTCGCCCTTTGAGATTACCTACGTCCATTGCCCAAAATCCAACATCTCGATTGCTCGCAACGCATGCCTGTCAACCAGCGATGGCGACTATCTGGCCTTCATCGACGACGATGAAACCGCACCTGCAGAATGGCTCGTCGAGCTTCTCGAAACCGCTGACGAGACGGGTGCCGAAGCCGTGTTGGGACCTGTGACGGCAGTCTATAAACCAACGGTTCCGGACTGGATGCGCAGAGGTGATTTCCATTCGACCCGGCCAGTCTGGGTCAATGGCCAGATCATCACTGGCTACACCTGCAACACCCTGCTTCGTATGAAGGCACCCTCACTCAGCGGTCGACGTTTTGCCTTATCGCTCGGCCAGAGCGGGGGAGAAGACACGCACTTTTTCTCACATATGCATGCAGATGGCGGACGTATCGCCTTTGCAGAAAAAGCACTGCTTTCAGAGCCCGTGCCCGACACCCGCGCCAGCTTCATGTGGCTTGCAAAACGCCGCTTTCGCTCCGGACAGACGCACGGCCGCCTGCTCGCGGAAAAAAAGCCCGGGATTTCGCGCGTTTCCCAGGGTCTGATTGCAGGCGCAAAGGTCATCGCATGCGCTGCCATGGCGGCGTTGGGCGCGTTCGATCCGGTGCGGAGGAACAGGCAATTGCTTCGTTTGGCGCTTCACCTGGGGTCTGTCAGTGGTGCCTTCGGTGTGCGTGAGATACGCCAGTACGGCGCCGTGGAGGCAACATGATGGAGGCGCTGGCACAGCCCGACGTTACCTTTATCATAGCAGCCTACAATTCGGCTGAGACCATCGTTCCCGCTATCGAGAGCGCTTTGTCTCAAGAAGACGTCTCGCTGGAAGTCATCGTCGTAGATGACAAGTCATCCGACGCGACGCGCGAAATTGTCGGCGCTCTGGGCCATAGAGATCCACGTGTGCGACTGATTGCGCTGGACCAAAATCTTGGTCCAGGCGGAGCGCGGAACGCTGGTATCGACGCTGCCAATGGTCTGTGGATCGCCGTCCTTGATTCCGACGACGCGATTGAGCCACAGCGCACGGCGCGAATGATTGCCCGCGCAGAAAACGCAAATGCCGGTATTGCAGTTGATAATCTCGATGTCGTTTACACAGATGGACGCCCAAAGGAGACGATGTTTCCCGAGGCGCTTCTGGAGGCGCGCCGCGTCTTGACGCTCGAAGACTTCATTGCCTCGAATGTATTATTCCGCTCGACTTTCAATTTCGGCTACATGAAGCCGATGTTCAGACGTGATTTTCTGAATACGCACCAATTGCGGTTTCACCCGACACTGCGGATCGGAGAGGATTATCTGCTCCTGGCATCTGCGCTTGCCGTCGGTGGTCTCTGCGTCATCGAACCACAGCCCGGCTATGTCTACAACATCCGGGAAGGCTCGATTTCCCGCGTGCTTGAGCTTCGTCATGTGGAGGCTATGATCGCCGCCGACGCAGAGTTTCTGGCCCATTATACGTTATTGCCCGCAGCAAGAGACGCCCAGAACCAACGGAGCCGAAGCCTGATCGAGGCCCGTCATTTTCTGATGCTGGTGTCGAGCATCAAGAAGCGCTCTGTCGTTGGCATCCTGAAAATCGCGTTGCGTGATCCGGTTTCACTGCGGCATCTTCGCATGCCGATCGAATTGCGGCTGAGGAAACTTCGCCAATCCATTTTTACTTCAACGATTGATCGAGACGTGAAGCGACAGGCATCCTGATGCCCGGCGCGACACGTTTGTAAAGTATTGTCCAAGGAGCATGCTGTGGACCTGAACAGGACGGTCAGAAAAGCTGTTATTCCCGTGGCCGGGAACGGAACGCGATTCCTGCCTGCTACAAAGGCCATGCCGAAGGAAATGCTGACAATTGTTGACAGGCCCGTCGTCCAATATGCCGTCGACGAAGCGATGCAGGCTGGCATCGAACACATTATCTTCGTCACCAGCCGCAACAAAACGGCGATCGAAGATTATTTCGACAGTGCCCCTGAACTGGTGAACACTTTGACGCGGGCCGGCAAGACGATGCAGGTTCTGCAACTGGAGAAAATGCTACCGCTTGCCGGAACTGTCAGCTACACCCGCCAGCAGATACCGCTTGGTCTAGGGCACGCCGTTTGGTGCGCTCGCGAGCTTGTCGGAAAGGAGCCTTTTGCGCTGCTGCTGCCCGACATGGTGTCGTATGGAGCACGCGGTTGCATCTCAGGACTGATGAAACTGTATGAAGAAGTCGGCGGTAATATTCTGGGCGTGGAAGAATGCAAGGCTGAGGACACATCGGCTTATGGCATTGTCGGCGTCGGCACGACGGTCAATCATGGTTTTCGCGTTACGGAAATGGTCGAAAAGCCTGACCCCTCTCAAGCGCCATCCCATTTTTACCTCAATGGTCGGTATATTTTGCAGCCGGAAATTTTTGATACTCTCGCCAAACAGGAACGCGGCGCGGGCAATGAGATACAGTTGACGGATGGTATGAGGCGCCTTGCCGAAACCCAGCCGTTCCATGCCCAAAAATTTATCGGGCGAACATTCGATTGCGGTAGTAAACAGGGGTTTATCGCGGCAAACGTTGCCTTCTCGTTGATGCGCTCTGACATGGAAGCCCAGGTTCTGGCTTCTATCAAGGAACTCATCTCAAACCACGAAAGCCGCATCAAAGCGGCCTGACATTCAATAATCCGATGCAGGGAGGGCAGAAAAAATCTGGCTTCCCGCTCGACATTTAAACCACAAGGTGGGTCCATGCACCACAAGACCTTTAGATCGAACATGAATTTCCAGGAACCCTCGAAGGATGCCGATACATTCATAGACCTCGACCGTCTCTGGGCGGCTGTCGTACGCCGTGCGAATATCATCGGCGCCTGTGTCATCGTCTCCATGGTTCTCGCTGGACTCTATCTCGTGTTCGCGACGCCGGTTTACACAGCGATGACACAAGTCCTGCTGGACGACAGCCTGTCGCGCTATGCCGAAGAAGAGGATCCTGTTCCGGCGGCTCAAGTCATCGACAACCGCATCGCCAGCGCTGTCGAAATTCTGAAGTCGAAGGAAATGGCCCTGACGGTCGTTGACAAGGCCAGGCTCGACGAGAATGAGGCAATCGTCAATCCGCCGATGACGCCGATGGATCTGGTCAAGTCTTCCATCAAAGGGGTCGCTGATCTGCTGACGCCAAGTTCGCCTCCGGCGTCTGAGGCGGCGATCCGCAATGGCCGTCGCGAAAAGGCGGCTGCGATCATTCAGCAAGCACTCACGGTTGAACGCGTTGGTCGAAGCTCGGTCATCGCCATATCGATTCTCTCGACTGACCGGCAACTGGCGACCCAGATCGCCAAGACATACGCCGAATCCTATCTGACCGAACAATTGAACGCGAATTTCGATGCAACTGAGCGGGCGTCCGTCTGGCTGCAGGAGCGACTGACAGACCTTAACCAGCGCTCTCAGGCTGCATCACTTGCCGTCGAAAAATACAAGGCCGCCAACAACATCGTATCATCGCGTGGTGAGTTGATGTCAGAAAGCCAACTTTCTGACTTGAACGGACAGCTGATTGCCGCCCAGGCGGATGCAGCAACTGCGTCGGCTCGTTACAATCAGTACAAGTCGATCATTGACCAAGGCCCCGACAATGCGGTCAACAATGCCATCGTATCCGCGCGCGATACTGACAACTCGGTCATCCAGGATCTGCGCAAACGCTACATCGCCATCACGGACCGTGAGCGCGGGGTTGTGCAGCAGTTTGGCAAGGATCACCCGCAGGCGATAGCGCTCGCGAGTGAAAGAGGCGACCTCTCCCGCCAGATTTATCAGGAATTGCAGCAACTCACCGGCAGCTTCAAGAACGATTTCGATGTCACGGAGTCGCGCGTGCAGTCGTTGCGCGAGAACATTGACCGTGTCGCTGGTCGAAATTCGGAAGCCAATATGACGCTCGTCAAGCTTCGAGAGCTTGAGCAGCAGGCAGCAGCCCTGAAGACGCTTTATGAATCGTATCTTGGCCGCTTTGAAGAGGCGTCTCAAAAGCAGTCGTTCCCGATTGCCAAGGCTCGTATCATCTCCGATGCGGGACTGCCGACCTCCCCGTCCAGCCCCAAAAAGACGATGACCATGGCGCTTTCCATCGTGCTGGGTCTGATGCTCGGTGGTGGTGTTGCTGCGATTCTGGAATTCCGCGACAGATACTTTCATACTGGAAACGATGTGCGCGACAATCTGCGCATGCGCTTCCTTGGTTATCTGCCATTTATCGGCGAGAGGGGCCTCGATGTCACGAAGCCAGAAACGGGCGCGGCGACGCCCGATGTCCTCGATAGCGACATTGAAGAGAACGGGCAGGTCTCGTTCCAGAAAATGTTGCGTCTCGCCGTGGACAGCCCCCGATCCAGCTTTACCGAGACCCTGCGCAACGTGAAACTGACGGCAGACGTCGTCATTCAGGAAAGACAGTGCCGTGTGATCGGCGTCATCTCCTGCCTGCCGAACGAAGGGAAATCAGTTGTTGCGCTTAACCTTGCTGGCCTCATTGCTACGACCGGCAAACGCACGCTGGTTGTCGATGCCGATATCCGTAATCCCGGTCTCAGCCGCATGTTGACCACCCGCCAATCGGCCGGTCTCGTGGAAGTCGTTCTGGATGAGGTACCGTGGACGAAGGCTGTGAAGGTCGATAGCCGCACGAAAATGGGTATTTTGCCCGTCTCGACCAGCAACCAGTTCGCTCATTCCAGCGAGTTGCTGGCATCTTCGGGCATGCGAAAATTCATGGAATCTGCGCGGGAAGCCTGTGACTACATCATCGTTGACCTTGCGCCGGTCGTTCCCGTCATCGATGCCAAGGCCTTTGCATCGCAGGTGGATGGTTTCGTCTTCGTGACCGAATGGGGCAAGACACCCATTCAGATGGTGCAGAACCTGATGAGCCACGAGCCGGAGATTGCCAACAAGACACTGGGCATCGTGCTGAACAAGACCGACATGACCGAGTTGCAGCGTTATGCCGGCCCCGGCGGTTCCGAACATTATCACGAGAAGTTCTCGGCTTACTATGGCGATGCAAAGAAGCCTGTGACCGAGCCAGCCTGAATTCAGAACAAATGCCCGCCTCATGCGGGCATTTTTTTAAACCGAGCGCTGGATTTCACGCTCGGTTTTTCGCATTGATGTCGCAAGTCAACCTGCGCAGGATCTATTCAACCATGGCCTCCCCCATCGCTTTCGTTTCCCGTACGACAGAAGCCAATGAGGCAGAGTGGATCAAAACGCTGTCCACAGCACTACCGCACGAGACGATCCTTTCGATCAAGATGCTGACGGGTGAGCAAAAGTCGCAGGTAGAAGTCGCTATCGTGGCAAATCCTGATCCAGCGGATATTGCTCAGCTGACCGGATTGAAATGGATCCACAGTCTGTGGGCAGGCGTGGAGCGCCTTGTCGCAGAGCTCGGTGCGGCATCACTGCCGATCGTTCGTCTGACGGACCCGGAACTGTCTCGGGTGATGGCCGAAGCGGTGCTTGCATGGACCTATTATCTCCAACGCGATATGCCTGCTTATCGACAGAACCAGCTCAATTCAGTCTGGCAGGAATTGGAGTACCGACACCCTAAAGACGTAACCATCGGCATCTTGGGGCTCGGTACATTGGGCGCTGCGGCAGCCGCAAGATTACGTCAAGCGGGGTTCAACATCGCAGGCTGGAGCCGTTCATCCAAAACACTGCACGGTGTCGAGACGCTGTGTGGTGACGAAGGCCTCACCACACTGTTAAAAAAAAGCGACATTCTTGTTTGCCTTGTTCCGCTGACGGCCGACACGCGGGGCCTGTTGAACAGGGACTGCCTCGGTATCATGAAAAAGAATGCCGCGATCATCAACTTCGCGCGCGGTGCGGTCATCGTTGCAGATGATCTGCTCGCCGCTCTTGATACGGGTCATCTCTCGCATGCGGTTCTGGATGTCTTCGAAGAGGAGCCACTTTCGGCGCAGTCGCCGTTCTGGTCACATCCGAAAGTCACCGTTCTGCCGCATATTTCGGCGCCTACGAACCGGCAGACGTCCGCCAGTATTGTTGCCGCAAACATCGAAAACTGGCGCAGCACGGGTGAGCTTCCAGCGACAGTGGATATGACCCGCGGCTACTGACAGCCCTAGAGTGTTTCCATGTTAAGTGGAAACGCTCTAAAAGTCTGCGCTCATCGCCTGAGTGATGGCGAAGCGAACATCGTTTTCGTCATAAGGCTTGCAAAGAAGGACAGAACCGGCCGGGGCATTCTTCGGCAAAAAGTTGTCACCGGTCGCAAACACAATACCGATTTCCGGCTTGCGTGTTTTGATGAACAAAGCAAGCTCCGAGCCGCTCATATCCGGCAAGCCGACATCCGTCACAAGCACATCGAACTCTTCGCGTTGGATGAGATCCATGGCCTGGGTAGCGTTTGCGGCTTCTATCACCGTATGTCCGCCCTCCAGAAGGATGTCGGCCGTATTCATGCGAATCAGATCGTCATCTTCGACCAGCATCACACGCATCGATGTCTTCGTCCGCAATTTGGCAAGAGTTGCCTGCTCTGAGGAACGGTCCCGGCCGGCTTCAACACGCTGCTTCTGGTTTGCTATCACGTGACGCAAACGTCTGGCCAAAGCTTCACGCGTATAGGGCTTCGACAACAGCTCGACCCCCGCATCCAGCTTGCCGCCATGCACGATGGAATTTTCGGTATAGCCGGATGTGAACAGGACCGCGAGATGCGGCAGACGCTCTTTCGCCCGTCGCGCCATCTCGCTGCTTTTCATCGGACCCGGCATCACCACATCGGTGAAGATCACATCGATGGGCACGCCGCTTTCGGCAACTGTCAAGCCTGCCTGCGCATCCCGAGCCGTCAACACCCGATAGCCCAGATCGGACAGCGTTTCGACCACGATGCTTCTCACCTCGTCATCGTCCTCGACAACCAGAACAGTTTCCGTGCCGCCAACAATTGGGCCAGTTTGCGTAACGACTTCGCGGTCCTCATCCGAATGCGAGCGCGGCAGATAAATCTTGACGGTTGTTCCCTGCCCAAGCTCGCTGTAAATCTTCACATGCCCGCCAGACTGCTTGACGAAGCCATAGACCATAGAGAGGCCAAGTCCCGTCCCTTTACCCTCGGGTTTGGTCGAGAAAAAGGGTTCAAACACCTTGTCGACGATCTCCGGCGCCATGCCGGAACCCGTATCGGACACCGCGAGCATCACATATTGGCCAGCCTCAACTTCAGCATGCGTGCGCGCATAATCCTGGTCCAGAGCTGCATTTCCAACCTCGATCGTCAGTTTGCCGGAACCTTCCATCGCGTCGCGGGCGTTAATCGCAAGGTTCAACAGGGCGTTTTCTACCTGTGTGGGGTCGGCGTAGGTATTCCACAGGCCACCAACCGTGATCACCTCGACTTCGACTGCCTCTCCGAGTGAGCGTCGCAGCAGGTCGTCCATGCCGACAACAAACTTGCCGACGTTGATGACCCGCGGCTCCAGCGCCTGCCGGCGACCGAAGGCCAACAACTGACTGGCAAGTTTCGCACCGCGACTGACACCCGCCAACGCATTGCCAACCCGCCGTTCGGCGCGTTCGTTGCCAGCGACGTCTTTGGCCAACAGCTGAAGATTCCCGGCAACGACCTGCAACAGATTGTTGAAATCGTGCGCAACTCCCCCCGTCAATTGGCCGATGGACTCCATTTTTTGCGCCTGTTGAAGCGCTCTTTCTGCCTGTCGGCGTTCACTGATTTCAGCAGCGACACGCGCTTCAAGACCTTCGTTGAGGTGGCGCAACTGATCTTCTGCCCGTATGCGGTGGCGAATTTCACGCTCAAGGTTGGCGGAATGCTCTTTCAGCTTGACTTCAGCGGTGCGTTGTTCGGTGATATCGGTGTGAACGCCAACCCACTCGATGATCGATCCCGCGCTATCGAGAATGGGAATGGCACGTATGGCGAAAGTGCGGAAAACGCCATCGTGACGGCGAACGCGATGCTCCCACACATAAGTGGACTTCATGGCGACCGCTTTGTTCCAACTGTTGATGGAGCCCTCACGATCATCGCCGTGAACGGCCTCAGCCCAGCCATAACCCTGATATTCATCGAATGTCTGGCCGGTTAGTTCGCCCCAACCGCTTTGCTCGCCAACCATCTTGCCATCCGGGCTGTTGGTCCACAGAACCCCATGAACGGCACTGACAGCAGCACGAAAACGATTGTTGCTGACCAGCAGCTCCCGCTCGGCCCGCTTGCGCGTTTCTATATCGATGATGAGAACATAGCAGCCATCGATTTGACCTTGCGAGGTATGTCGGGGGACATAGCGGATTTCGGCTGCGCGCGTGACACCATCAGCGCATGGGATCTCCGCGTCGTTGATAACAGTTTCCCCAGCAAGCGCGCGCTCGATAAACGGAAGCCGTTTCTGATAGAATATCTCGCCGATAACGTCCGACGCCTTTCGTCCCAAAACGTCTTCGGGGCGGTGGTTGAACCATTCCAGATAACCCTGATTGGCGAACTGGTAGACATGATTTTGATCGATAAATCCGACAAGAATTGGCAATGCGTTGGTTAGGCGGCTCAGTTCTTCCCGACTCGCAGCCAGTTCTGCCATGGCCCTGACCTTATCGGTATTTTCAAGGACCGTGCACAATACGCCATCAACCGTGCCAGCGTCATTGTGGATGGGCGTGTAGAAGAGATCGAAGATCACATCTTCAGGCTGCCCATGCCTTTTGAGGACAAGCGTTTGTTCGCGGAAAGACTGCACCTCGCCACGAAAACCAGCTTCCAGGATTTTCTTGTTCCAATCCCAGATTTCGGGCCAGATGTCCTCAACAGTGCCACCAAGTGCTTTCGGATGGTAGTTGCCCGCAATCTCGATATACCCGTCATTGTAGATCATGACGTGGTCCGGACCCCACATCAACACCTGGGGGATCGGGGAATTGACGACGGAATTGACCTTGTGGCGCAGATTTGCAGGCCACGATGGAATGGCACCAAGCGGCGTTTCAGACCAGTCGAATGCGCGGACCAGAGAACCGGCTTCACCGCCACCCACCGGCCATTGGCCAAATCCAGAAATATCAGTCATAAAAGATCACCAACGAGAGCACCAACCCTCATCCATCCAAAAGCTACAGTCAAACCGGACTGACAGGCCCACCCAATGCATGCGAAGAAACTTATCAAGCGTTTTTTTGACGCCGACGCAATAGGACAATGCACGATATCGTCAGCCTACAGATTTAAGCCAGTCAACCACGCCCTGCCCGGCTGCTTTTCCCGTCGCAAAACAAGCTGTTAGAAGGTATCCCCCGGTTGGGGCCTCCCAGTCGAGCATCTCGCCCGCCACAAAAACGCCAGGCATGGATTTGAGCATGTAGCGGGCGTCAATATCGTTCAGATCGATTCCCCCAGCACTGGAAATGGCTTCTTCAATCGGCCGCGTTTCCGCAATCGGAATCGATAGAGCCTTGATCTGCTCGGCAATCTGGTGGGGCTGCATGGCAGACAGGCCAGGGACACACTCGCGCAACAGGGCAACTTTGATCGGCGACAAACCTGCTGCCTTTCGCAACTTGTTCGAGAGGCTGTCTTTGCGAGAGTGTGTGGTCAATGCGCTGGAAAAGCGATCTGCAGAGCGCCCCGGTGCCAGATCAACGATCAGGCTGGGCCGTTCACCGTTCTCAAGCGCATCGCGAAGACATGCGGAGTGCGCATAGACCAGACTGCCTTCGATGCCGTATCGCGTGACGACAAACTCACCTTCGAAACGTCCCGCCCCGGAACTGGCCGCGACTGATTTGACGGGTTCTCCCGCATATCGACCGCTGAAATAGTCACTCCAGCCAACATTAAACCCGCAATTGGCGGGACGGAACCCATGAATGTCGATGCCTTTCTGTCCCAGCCACGGAACCCAGGCGGCGTTGGAACCGAGCTTCGGCCAGCTCGCACCGCCCAGAGCGAGGAGAACCGCATCGGCACTGACAACGATACCCTCACCCTGCGTATCAAATGTCAAAGCATCGCCTTCAAAACCAGTCCAGCGATGACGGGTTTTGATCACGACGCCCTGTTGCTGCAACGTCGAAAGCCATGCTCGCAAGAGCGGTGAGCCTTTCATGGAGACCGGAAAAACGCGACCAGATGTTCCGGTAAAAGTTTCCTGTCCAAGCGAAAGCGCCCAGGAACGAAGCGCGTCCGGCTTGAACGCGGCAAGCGCGGGTGCAAGCACCGCATGGGCCTTGCCAAATCGGGTGACGAAATCGCGGTAATCTTCTGCATGCGTGAGATTAAGGCCGGACTTGCCTGCCATCAGGAATTTCCGTGCAACCGTTGGCATCGCCTCATACACTGTGACCGAAAGACCTGCTGCGGACAAAATCTCCGCTGCCATCAGACCGGCTGGCCCGCCTCCAATGATGGCGACTTGCTTGTCCTGCATTGCCAAATTCCCACCGCTGTTTTCGTTACGGTCTGCCTTATAACGATTTGCCTGTCACAATACATGCGCTAATGAAGCGTCATGTTCACGCTCAATGGCCTCGAAACCTGTTCTCAGGACATCAAGAAAAGCCGGTTCATTGCATGGGCCGGCCCTGTCGCGGATGAACAGGCGGCCAAATGCTTCATCGAGGAGCGTTCGGATGCAACGGCCAGCCACAATTGCTGGGCATGGCGCATTGGCCAGGTTTATCGCTTTAACGATGATGGAGAGCCATCCGGCACCGCTGGCAAACCCATCTTGCAAGCCATCGACGGACAGTCCCTCGACTGCATCGCAGTGGTTGTCACGCGATGGTTCGGAGGCGTTCTTTTGGGCAGCGGCGGCTTGATGCGCGCGTATGGAGGTACTGCTGCAATCTGCTTGCGCAACGGCGGAAAAACACAGCTTGTTGCAACAGTCGAGACGACCCTGGACTGCGGATTTTCCGATCTTGCCTTGGTAAAGGCCAGACTTCTGGCAGTACCAAATCTCAGGATAAAAGCAGAGACATTCACCGACAGCGGTGCGAACTTATCTCTTGCGGTGCCCGTTTCACATGCGACCGAAGTTGCCCGGATGGTTTTGAACCTGACAGGTGGACGCGTGACGCTTCCGTTGCCACAAACGCCGCCATAGACCACCTCGCCATCAGCAAAATTTGTGCTATGAGGCAGCATGTCATTTGCGCTTTCAAATCCGAATTACCATCCGCCTATGGAGCCATATATCTCCGTGCTCTACCGGGATGAGGATATCGTTGTGCTCGACAAACCGAGCGGCCTTTTGTCGGTTCCAGGTCGAGACCCGGCACTTTCCGATAGCTTGGCAACGCGCGTTCAAAAACAGTTTCCCAAGGCTTTGATGATCAACCGGCTGGACAAGGATACTTCAGGCATCGTGCTCATGTCGCTGAACCGTAACGCTCATGCTACGATCGCCTCGCAGTTCGAGAACAGAACGACGCAGAAATCCTATGTCGCTGTTGTCTGGGGACATGTTGATGGCGAGGCAGGTCAAATCGACCTTCCGCTCGCAATTGATCCTGACAACAAACCGCGCCACCGCGTGGACCACGAGGCTGGCCGGGCGTCGCAAACCAGATGGAGCGTTCTTGATCGGCTACCGCTTCCGGCAACACGGCTTATGCTTTATCCCTTGACCGGGCGGACACACCAGTTGCGGGTCCACATGAAGGCCATCGGTCACCCGATATTGGGCGATGAATTTTACTCCGATGGCGACGCTTTGAAGGCATCCACGCGCTTGCTGTTGCATGCCGAGGCGTTGGGATTTCGACACCCCGACGGTCGCGATGTAACATTCAACGTTGCCTGCCCTTTTTGAGATGACAATGACGGACAAAGATCGTGACGAACGCTTTATCGTGGATTTTGTCGGCGGTGCCGTCGGGCACAGATTGCGCTCAGGTGAGGGTCGAGGCCAGACACTGGCCAAAGCGGCAGGGTTGAAAAGTGGCAAACTTCCGAAAATAGTCGATGCCACCGCAGGACTGGGACGGGATGCGTTTTTGCTCGCTTCGCTGGGAGCGGAAGTGACCCTCATTGAACGATCGCCGCAGATGCATGCCCTGCTACATGATGCGATGTTGCGCGCCAAGGCTGAAGGTGGCGCCTATGAGACTATCGTGTCGAGAATGACGCTGCTTCATGGCGATTCGCGGGACATCATTCCCACGCTATCTCCTGAAGTGATTTTGATCGACCCGATGCATCCGCCACGTCAAAACACCGCGCTGGTAAAAAAGGAAATGCGGGTCTTGCGGGAATTGGTAGGAGCCGATCCTGATCAGGCAGAACTTATGCAGATTGCGCTGGTCCACGCTCAAAAACGTGTCGTTTTGAAATGGCCACTTCGCGCCGAACCCATGCCCGGCGTCCGTAAACCATCTCATCAGTTACTTGGAAAAAGCACGCGTTATGACGTTTTCATGATTTTGAATGCAACACCGTCCATCTGATCAGCGAAACACGGCCTTTCTCTGAGCATTCATCAGGAGTTCATGGCGCGATGCGAATTCGCCGAAGAGCGTGCGCAAGCGCGACTCTTCTGTTTCATCCAGCCGATAGCGGCGGCAGAACTCCGCGACGCTCTGGATCGGCTTCACATCTGCCGTTTCCATTTCCGTGTTGACCACGATTTGCATTCTATCCTCCTTGGCATTTCAACGAAGAGAAACTGGTGGCAAATCAAAGCGTTCCAACTCAATTCTTACCCATGAAATATCAGAACGTCAGATTTACACGATGGGATCAAGTTTTGTTGAGACGGTTTGATGAAACGAAACTGCGACCCATATGTTTCCGGCCAGTCATCATAATTTGGAAGGGAGATCTATGCCGCGCGTCCATCTACTTACAACGACTGTTCTCGCCATGTGCCTCGTGGTGCCCCTGGGTAAAAATGTCCACGCTCAATCTGCCAACTCGGCTGAAGTGGGTCAGGCCAATGCGCCGGATCAGCGACCTGCGTTCCCTGGACAGACGCGCGCCCCGCAACCCGACAAAATGCCGTCACTGACCAAAACCGTCGTTGCTGATGGGCTTCCGCATCTGTGGTCAATGGAAATACTCCCAGATGGCCGCATGATTGTGGCTGCCAAGGAAGGCACGATGCATATCGTGACGGACGGCAAGGCAAGCCCCGCCCTCGAGGGTGTGCCCGAGGTGTCGTCAGCTGGCCAGGGCGGGCTTCTGGATATCGCGCTTGCGCCTGATTTCGATACATCGAAAATGATTTATTTCTCATTTTCGGAGCCGCGTGATGGTGGCAACGGCACCTCTGTCGCATCTGCCAAACTTGTTGAAAGCGACGGAAAAGCCCTACTGGAAGACACCAAGGTCATTTTCCGCCAGATGCCAACCTATGACGGAGACAAGCACTTCGGTTCGCGCCTTGTCTTCGGTCCCAATCAGGAATTGTACGTGACTGTCGGCGAACGTTCCGACAAGGAACCACGTGTTCAGGCACAGGATGTATCGAGTGGGCTGGGCAAGATTTTCCGTATCGATACCAATGGCAAAGCCTTCCAAGGCAATCCATTCATCGACAAAGACAACGCTTTACCTGAAATCTGGAGTTACGGTCATCGCAACATGCAGTCCGCAGCGCTTGATGGTCAGGGCCGTTTGTGGACCGTGGAGCATGGTCCCAAGGGTGGCGACGAACTCAACCTACCCAAGGCCGGCCTGAACTACGGGTGGCCTGTCATCACGTATGGTATCGAGTATAGCGGCGGCGCTGTTGGAGACGGAATGACGTCCAAGGACGGAATGGAACAGCCCGTCTATTACTGGGACCCAGTCATCGGTCCATCGGGCATGGCCTATTATGATTCCGACGCCATTCCGGAGTGGAAGGGCTCGATGATCATTGGCGGCCTCGTCACCAAAGGCATCGTTGTCCTGAAAATCGACAACGACAAGGTTGTCTCTGAAAGCCGCTTGCCCCTGGAAGAGCGCATCCGCGATGTGAAAGTCGGCACCGACGGCTCCATCTATGCGGTGACGGAGCAGCGCGGCGGCGGCAAGTCCCAGATCCTGAAGCTCACGCCGGGCGCTTGAAGCAACGCGGCCGGGAGCGTTGACAAACCCGCTCCCGGCCGCGTCCTTTAGCTGTTTCTGGAACACGAACGCGCTGGGCGCATTATCCTGCGTAGGATGAGGAGCCATTTGCGAACATGAACCAGTTACCAATCCGCTTACTGAAAAAAATCGGGCTCACCTATGTCAGCGATCAAGAGCCGGGCATAGCACGCGAACGCCGCGGCAGCGGGTTTTCCTACCGCCTACCCAGTGGCGAACGTCTCTCAGACAAGATCGAAATCAACCGCCTCAAATCACTTGGCGTGCCACCAGCCTACGAAAAGGTGTGGATTTGCCTCGATCCAACCGGCCATTTGCAAGCCACCGGCTATGATGCGCGTGGACGCAAACAATATCGTTATCACCCTGAATGGCATGCCTTCCGGGGCGATACGAAATTCTACCAGCTCAAGACGTTCGGCGAGGCCTTACCGTCGATCCGCAGACGCGCGGCGTCCGATATTGCAAAGCAGGAAACTGGACAGAATGCGACCCTTGCTGCCCTCGTTCTCCTTCTCGACGCAGCCCATTTACGTGTGGGCAACAAGACGTATCTGGAAACGAATGGCACCTATGGTGCAACAACACTTCTCAAGAAACACATCAAATTCGGCGAAACGATCGAGCTGCGGTTTGCAGCCAAGGGGGGACAGCGCGTGAAGCGCAAGCTGAAGCATCCTCGCCTGCAGCGAATTCTGGAGAATATCGCCGATCTTCCCGGCAGACAGTTGTTTGTCTGGCAGGACGACGCGGGTGCCGTCCACCCGGTCGATTCCAGCGCATTGAACGCCTACATCTCTCAAAGCGCTGGCGAAGGAATTTCGGCAAAAACGTTTCGCACATGGGGCGGCACTCTCGCAGCCTTCGGGCATGCCGCACGTGCGCTTGAGGGCGGTGATCGGCCGACCATCAAGAGCATGTGCGTTGCGGCATCCGAAGAGTTGTCGAACACCCCGACGATCTGCCGAAAGAGCTATGTGCATCCCGCAGTGCTGGATATCGCAACAGACGAAAAGGCAATCAAACGTCTGGAAACAGTGCTTGGCAGCGACTCGAAACAAACCTCCGGCCTTCGGGCCGACGAGCGTAAGCTCTTGGCATTTCTTCCATAGCGTCTGCCAACCGTCGCCAGGGATCGAAGCGTAAAATCACGCTGGACATGATGACGTTTATCGATAACACGTCGTTCAGTTTCATGTCAGCTCCATGACACATCCACCTTCTCAGACACCATTTTGCGTCACCGCTTTTCCTCAGCGGGTGCGTCTATGGTCTGGCTTATGGGAAGAAATGCGATGTCTTTGTCATCTACAACATTGAGAAACGGCCGTACTGAGGTCAGGCGGCCTGCCGTCGGTAGCGTCACACTCGGAGTGGTGACAGCGCTCTATGTACTGGCGTTTACAAATCACACGTTCTGGGCAAAGGTGCACACCTATCTTGCTCCTTATCCGGTCGCTATTTTCGGGCTATACGTCGCGCTGGGTGCTGCATTTTCGGCCGTCTTCATTCTGTTCACGGCAAAATATGTCACCAAGCCGATATTCGGTTTTCTCATCATCGTCGCTGCGCTCTCTTCCTGGTTCATGGACAGGTTCGGCGCAGTCATCGATAGCGATATGGTGCGAAACGCGTTTGAAACGACGCATGCCGAAGCCAACAATCTGATCACTCCGGGATTTGCCCTCCATCTCGCCATTTTTGCCGGCATCCCGATTGCCATTCTATGCGTGATCAAGATCGAGCACCGCCCGTTTTTCTCGAAACTGCTGTGGAACACACTCGCCATCATCGCATGTCTCTCTGTAACGATTGCCATCGCTGCGGCAAACTCCAAGACGTTCACGACCGCCGTGCGCCAGCACAAGGATCTCGTCAAAAGTCTGAACCCGCTGACGCCGATCTCCTCGACGATCCATTACGTGATGCAGGCGGATCAGGAGGCGAAATTGACGGTGTCCCCTACCGGGCAGGACGCCAAAATCATGCCGGCTCTGGCTGGCGTTCATAAGCCGCGCATCACCGTCATCGTCGCCGGGGAGACGGCACGTGCAGCGAACTTTTCGCTGAACGGATATGGCCGTGAGACAAATCCGAAACTCAAGGTGCAGAACGTCGTCTACTTCCCCAATACGGTGAGCTGCGGAACCGCGACTGCCATATCGCTTCCTTGCATGTTCTCCCGCTTTACCCGCTCGGAATACAGTCACAGCAAGGCGTTATCGAATGAAAATCTTGTCGATGTTCTCGTCCATGCAGGTGTCGATACCCGTTGGTGGGACAATGACACGGGCAGCAAGAACGTCGCCGACCGCATACCCTATTTCGATCTTTCCGCCACTCAGGACCCGAAATTCTGCCCGACGGGCGAATGTCGCGACGATATATTTCTGGACAGGCTCGATAGCTGGCTGGATGGCGTGACAAAGGATAGCGTGATTGTCCTTCACCAATTGGGCAGTCACGGCCCTACCTACCATCTTCGATACACGGACGAATATCGCAAATTCACGCCCGATTGCCAGACCGCCGAGCTTGGGAACTGCCAGGATTCGGAGATCGTGAACGCCTACGACAATACGATCCTTTACACCGATCACTTCCTCTCAGCCATTATCGACAAGCTCAAAGCGCGATCCAACAAGCTGGCGACGGGTATGATCTATGCGTCCGACCACGGTGAATCACTGGGTGAAAATGGAATCTATCTGCATGGTGCGCCTTATATTCTTGCCCCGGCCGAGCAGACGCATGTTCCCTTTGTTGTCTGGGTTGATAATGACTTCGCAAAATCAATGGGATTGGACAGCGCTTGCCTTGCTAAGGATGCACAGACGGGCGGGCGGTCACATGACAACTTCTTCCACAGCATTTTGGGCATGATGAACATATCGACATCCGTCTACGACCGGTCGCTTGATGTCTTCAGCAATTGCGCCCACAGACCGGCAGCTTGATCATATGCAACTTGACGAGATCAGATACGCAGAATACCCACTGTAATATTCCGGTCGTTGGGGTCGAAAGCGAGGTATTCTTGCGTGTTCTGCTTGTCGAAGACGATCATGTGCTGGGCGAAGCGCTTAGGGATCATGTTGCCGCAGCAAGCCATGCCGTCGATTGGTTCAAGACCGTCGCCGATGCGACAGCCGCAACGCACACCGTTGCCTATGGTCTCGTTCTGCTGGATCTCCGACTGCCGGATGGTGAAGGCCTTTCCATATTAAAGGGCTTGCGAAATCGCAATGATGCAACGCCTGTCATTATTTTGACCGCTCACGACCAGGTGTCTGACCGTATTGAAGGTTTGAATTCCGGCGCAGACGACTACCTCGTCAAACCTTTCAATCTGGGCGAATTGACCGCGCGCATGCTGGCCGTTTCCCGCCGTTATGAGGGCCGCTCGGCATCGGTCGTCAAACTGGCGGGCATCGAGATCAACCAGGTCGCCCGCAACATCATCGTCAACGGGCAGTCGCTGACGCTGAGCGCACGCGAGTGGGCGGTGCTGGACAAACTGGTTGAAAGACCCGGAGCCGTCGTCTCGAAGGCGCAACTGCACGAGACACTCTACGAATTCGGGGCAGAAATCGAGAGCAATACCGTGGAAGTCTATGTTAGCCGCCTTCGCAAGAAAATCGGGGCCGACAGGGTCGAAACGGTACGCGGCCTCGGCTACACGATCAGGTAACGCAATGAAACGAAAAGACAGTATGACCCGCACCATGGTGATCGCGCTCACAAGTGTGGTCGCGCTCTCCTGGATGATCGCTTCTGGTCTCGGTATCATGGTCATGCAGGATGAGTTTGCGGAAATCTTCGACAGTTCCGTGCAGGAAACCGCTGAGCGGCTGATGCCGCTGATCGCAGACGACCTAAAGGAACGTAGTCCCGAAGCCGAGCGTCGGCTCGTGCAGCCAGCCACGGGAGAGGAATATCTGACCTACCAGCTGCGTGATCGCGAGGGAGAGCTTCTGCTGCGCTCCTACGACAGCGCTGCGGAGCCGTTTGACGTGCCGGTTACGTCCGGGTTTGCCGATACGCCCACGCACCGCATCTACACGGTCGGCAACGCGGACGGCAGCCTCTATCTGCAAGTCGCGGACGCCTTTGCCAACCGCCGGGAGGCCATTGTCGAGGCAGGGACAGCGCTGGTGCTGTTTCTGCTGTTTCTGATCCCGGCAAGTATCGTCGCAGTTGTGCTCGTCGTTCGGCGCACACTTGCACCCGTGCAGACGTTAAGAGATGAGATCGGGCGCAAGGACAGTGGCAACATGGTACCTGTTGATGACCAGCATTTACCGCGAGAACTTCACCCGATCGCCAGATCCGTCAACCTTTTGCTGGAGCGTTTGCGCGCGGCTCTGGAATCCGAGAGGGCGTTCGCGTCCAATAGCGCCCATGAATTGCGAACACCCATTGCAGGTGCGCTTGCCCAGGCCCAGCGTCTGAAGGCCGATATTCCCCTCGCGTTCGCGCCGAGAGTGGACCAGATCGAGCGATCCCTTTCTCATCTCGCGCAACTTGCCGAGAAACTTCTGCAAATGTCCCGGGCGGATGCGGGGATCGGCACCTCCGACACCGATACGGATCTGCTACAGATCATAGAACTGGTCCTGGAAGACATCGAGCGCTCCGATCTCGGGGCAAACCGCATTCAACTGCACATGGCCCGCGACGGCGCGCTGGAGGGTAGAATCAATCCCGACGCTTTCGGGATCGTCGTCCGCAATCTTGTCGAAAACGCACTGATCCACAGCCCGGACGGCAGCCGTGTGGATGTTTACATCGGCAACGACAACTCGTTTCGCGTCGTCAATCAAAGTGCAGTCATCGATCCCGCACTTCTCCCTAAACTGACGACACGCTTTACCAGAGGCGCGACGCAGGCTGCGGGCTCTGGCCTGGGTCTTGCCATCGTTCAGCATTTGGTCGCTCAGATGAAGGGATCGCTTCGCGTCCTATCACCCGCCACCGGGCGCAGCGATGGGTTTGAAGTCGAAATTTCTCTCCTGAAACCATAAAACCCGGGTAAAACCAAATGAAAGTCAGTGTCGAAATTGCTTTCATATCCGGCGCATTCTATCAAAATCCATGCTTTACGATGTCACTCGACTGTCCCTCGCGACGCTGTTGATGCCGTGCGCCAAGGCGACGGAGGCCTTGGCACGTTTGGATGAGCGCATTTTACGTTCACCCATTGGTGGCGGATTTCTCGAGCGGCAGGATTTTATGGATGCGGTGTCATCCCTGTGGGTCGATGGCGAACTTGTCCATATAGAAGATCTTGTCCTGCACGACGCTCATATGGACATTCGCGCACCGACCCATGAATTGGGGGTTGCCAACCGCATCTTGCGAGCTCGCAGACAGATATCCGGCAACGAACCCCAATGGGCTCTCAGTCAATCCGGGCTTTCTCGCCTTCGCGGCAGGGATGGGGCCGATATGAGCGACATCCACGCGCGCCCGAAATCACAAAGCATAAGCCATGCCGAAACAACGGCGGACGACGACGAAACCGCACCCCTCAGGGATGAGCTGTCGGCCATCGACCAATTGATCGCGCGCAGCACCGCGACCCTTTCCTCCATAAGCACGGAGGCTGCAAAGCCATATCTGCGGGAGAACGATGTCACACGTGACCTCGATTGGGACGAGGACGAGCGGTTGAGCGAATGGAAACAGGCGTTGACAGCAACCGAGGGGTTGCCGCCGGTGCTACGCGCAGCGATCGCACTCGACGCATGGAACAAGCTCGAAGTCCTCAAGCGAAGTCCGTGGATGGGACGCCAACTGGCAGCGGCATTGCTGCGCGCGGAAGGGCTCACGGTTTCCCATCTGGCTCCGCTCAACACCGGCCTGCGCGCAGTTCCGCGTGAGCGACGAAATGCGCCTAACCAACGCGACCGGATCCGGGCATTCCTGGAGAGTATGGAGGAAGCAGCCAACATCGGTTTGAGAGAGCACGATCGTCTGCTGAATGCCAAGAGCCGGATGGACCGCAGACTGACCGGTCGTCGGTCAAACTCACGCCTGCCGGAATTGATCGCGCTGGTATTAGCCAGACCGGTTGTTTCCACGGCCATGATTGTGAAAGCCTTGGGAACGACACCTCAAGGGGCCGTGGGTCTCGCCAACCAACTCGAGCTGCGGGAAATGACCGGACGCGGGCGCTTTCGTGCATGGGGCGTGATTTAACCGACACAATTCTCTATTCGCCTGCTATCAGCCGGTTTCCTCATTATATTAGCAGACTAACGAGCATCTCGGCCCTCTTGCGCAAAAAGAGGTTGCTACGAGCGACGTAAGTGAGCAAGAAATGCTAAAGGCGATTCTCAATCGCTATAAAATGAGTTCATGGTAGGGAGGAAATTCCATGAAAGTCGTTCTCACATCAGTGACTACAGCTGCAACTGCTCTTTTGATGGCGTCCAGCGCGCTCGCCGCGACGGAAATCCAATGGTGGCACGCCATGACGGGTGCAAACAACGAAGTTGTCGAGCAGCTTTCAAAAGAATTCAACGAAAGCCAATCCAACTACAAGATCCTGCCTGTCTTCAAAGGCACCTACCCTGAAACGCTCAATGCAGGCATCGCGGCGTTCCGTGCCAAGCAACCGCCAGCCATCATTCAGGTTTTCGATGCGGGCAGTGGTGTGATGATGGGTGCGCAGGGCGCCATCGTGCCGGTGGCCGATGTCTTGGAAAAGGGCGGTTTCAAATTCAATAAAGCCGACTATCTGCCCGGCATCGTTTCTTATTATTCAAAGCCGGACGGCACGATGCTGTCGTTCCCTTACAATTCCTCCTCTCCGATCATGTACTACAACAAGGACACCTTCAAGAAGGCCGGACTGGATGCTGAAAATCCACCCAAGACCTGGGCAGAGGTTTTCGATGCCGCCAAGAAGATCAAGTCGAGCGGCGCTGCTCCTTGCGGCTTCACATCCACATGGCTGACATGGATTCAGACCGAAAACTTTGCGGCATGGAACAACCTTTCCTACGGCAGCAATGAAAACGGCCTTGCCGGCACCGACGTGAAGCTGGCCTTCAACTCAGAGCCTTTCGTCAAGCATTTTCAAGCGATTGCCGATCTCGCCAAGGACGGCACGTTCCGTTACGGCGGTCGCACATCCGAGGCCAAGCAGCTTTTCACGTCCAGCGAATGCGGCATCCTGACCGAGTCTTCCGGAGGCCTTGGCGATATCGTCAAGAGCGGCATGAATTACGGCATCGGCCAGTTGCCCTATGACGAGGGTGACGGTCGCCCGCAAAACACTATCCCTGGTGGCGCCAGCCTCTGGGTCTTCGGCGGCAAGTCCGATGACGAATACAAGGGCACCGCAGAATTCTTCCACTTCCTGTCCCAGACCAAAATTCAGTCGCGTCTGCATCAGGTGTCCGGCTATATGCCGGTAACGCTTGCGGCCTATGAGGACACCAAGAAGTCTGGCTTCTATGAAAAGAATCCAGCGCGCGAAACGCCTCTGCTGCAGATGATGGGCAAGCCTCCGACAGAAAACTCCAAGGGTGTACGTCTGGTCAATCTCCCGCAGGTTCGCGACATCATGAATGAAGAGTTCGAAACGATGCTCGCTGGCAAGCAGGATGCAAAAGCCGCCCTCGACAAGGCGGTCGAACGCGGCAACGCAGCCATCCAGCAGGCAATCGGCAGATAAATTTTGTTTCTGGCCCGTTTTAGAACGGTGACTGGGGAACAAGAGAACGGCGCAGAACACATATTCCGCGCCGTTCCAAACGTTCCATAGTCTACAAAACCATCTGCCCGACACTCCAAAGGAGCCCGCTTTTGCAAAGCGTCGTCTTTCCAAACAAAATTCTTCCGTACTTTCTGGTTGCTCCACAGATCGTATTGACAGTCGTGTTCTTTTTCTGGCCGGCGAGCCAGGCGCTCTACCAGTCCGCGATGCGGGAGGATCCGTTCGGCCTTCAGAGTACCTTCGTCGGCTTTGCAAACTTTTCAGCCATTCTGTCCGACCCCAACTACTTGCATGCGCTTCAGGTCACCGTCGTTTTCAGCATCGCAACGGCGCTGCTTTCGATGGCGGCTGCCCTTCTGCTGGCAACGGCTGCCGATCTGGTGGTGCGCGGCAAGGGCTTCTATCGCACGATGATGATCATCCCCTACGCCGTCGCGCCCGCCGTGGCCGGTATGCTGTGGCTGTTCATGTTCAACCCGGCCATGGGCACGCTCGCCTATCTTCTGCGCCGCAATGGCATCGCCTGGGATCCTCTGCTGGATGGCAATCAGGCCATGACGCTGGTTGTCGCTGCTGCTGCCTGGAAGCAGATCAGCTACAATTTCCTGTTTTTTGTTGCGGGTCTTCAGGCCATACCCAAGTCCCTGCTGGAAGCCGCAGCAATCGATGGTGCACGGGGAGCCCGGCGTTTCTGGACGATCATATTCCCGCTTCTGGCACCGACCACCTTCTTCCTGTTGGTCGTCAACACCGTCTACGCCTTCTTCGATACATTCGGCATCATTCACTCCGTCACCGGCGGCGGCCCGGCCAAGGCCACGGAAACGCTGGTCTACAAGGTGTACAATGACGGCTTCGTCAATCTCAACCTCGGCTCATCCGCCGCTCAATCGGTGGTCCTGATGGTCATCGTCATTGCGCTCACGGCATTCCAGTTCCGCTTCGTCGAGCGGCGCGTGCATTACGGTTGAGGAAAGCATCATGATCCAGAACCGTCCCATCGCAACGTTCATGGCCCATCTGATGCTGGTTATTGGCATCATCATCGTGGCATTTCCGATCTACTACACATTCATCGCGTCTTCGGCGACATCGACGGACATCCTGCGTCCGCCCATGTCGCTGCTGCCAGCAGGCCATCTGGTAGAAAATTACCACGAGGCGATTTCCGGCGGTGTGGAACGTGTCGTGGGCGTCAGTCTCGAGCGGCTTTTGTTCAACAGCTTCGTCGTGGCGGTCGCGATTGCCATAGGCAAGATCGTCATCTCGTTCCTCTCGGCGTTTGCCATCGTCTTCTTCCGGTTCCCCTTCCGCATGGGGTTCTTCTGGATGATTTTCGTGACGCTGATGTTGCCGGTGGAAGTCCGCATTTTGCCAACCTACAAGGTGATCGTAGACCTCGGCCTGTTGAACACCTATGCGGGCCTGACACTTCCCTTGATGGCGTCTGCGACAGCAACATTCCTGTTTCGCCAGTTCTTCCTGACGATACCCGGCGAACTGGTTGAGGCGGCGCGCATCGACAATGCGGGGCCGTTCCGCTTTATGCGCGATATTCTGCTGCCGCTTTCGACAACGAATATCGCCGCCCTTTTCGTGATCCTCTTCATCTATGGCTGGACGCAATATTTGTGGCCGTTGCTGGTAACGGATCGCGCCGAAATGAACACAATCATAATTGGCCTGCGCCGCATGGTGGATTTCACCGATGCTTCGACACCGTGGAATTACGTGATGGTGACAGCGATCCTGGCGATCATCCCTCCCGTTCTTGTCGTCGTCTTCATGCAGCGCTGGTTTGTCAAAGGCTTGGTGGAGACTGAAAAGTAATGGCGACAATCGAACTCAAGGACGTCCGCAAACTCTATGGCGGCAACATCGAGGCGATCAAGGGCGTCTCGCTGGACATTCAGGACGGTGAAATGATCGTGCTGGTCGGACCGTCGGGGTGTGGAAAGTCGACGCTTCTGCGCATGGTTGCCGGGTTGGAGAGCATCAGCTCCGGCAGCATCGACATCGCGGGCAAGCGCGTCAACGATCTCGAACCTGCCGAGCGCGACATTGCCATGGTTTTCCAGAACTATGCGCTTTACCCGCACATGACGGTGCGCCAGAACCTCGCTTACGGCCTGAAGAACCGCAACACACCGATGGACGAAATCGACCGCCGGATAACGGATGCGGCAAAAGCTCTGGAAATCGAACAATATCTGGAGCGCAAGCCGCGCCAACTGTCAGGTGGCCAGCGTCAACGCGTTGCCATGGGCCGTGCTATCGTGCGCAAACCGTCTGCGTTCCTGTTCGATGAGCCCCTGTCCAATCTCGACGCAAAGCTGCGCGTGCAGATGCGTGTCGAAATCCGGCGGTTGCAACGCTCTCTCGCCACGACCAGCATCTATGTGACCCACGACCAGATGGAAGCGATGACGCTTGCGGATCGCCTCGTGGTCCTGAATGCGGGACGTATCGAGCAGGTTGGCACGCCTATCGAACTTTACGAAAAGCCAGCGACGAGTTTCGTCGCCACCTTCATCGGTTCTCCGTCGATGAACCTGCTGCCACTCAACGGCTCCGTCTGGAACGTCCCTGAAAATGGAAGCATTCCCTCCAATGCGGTGACAATCGGGGTTCGCCCGGAAAACCTCATTATTGCGGACACGGATTCCAACGCCGCATTCAAGCTGCCAGTTCAAGTCGCGGCGGTAGAACTGGTCGGTGCGGAGAGCTATGTTCACGGCGAAATGTCGGATGGCGGTAGCATCGTCTTTCGCGTTCCCGGTCGATCGGCAATGGAAATCGGCCAGACTGTGACGATCACGGCGGATCCAGCCCATTTCCATCTTTTCGATGCCGCTGGTTCGCGCATTTAGAGCGTTTCCTTGTTAAATGGAAACGTTCTAACGCAAAGATGGGGAACGACCGCGCGCAAAGATCGCGGTCGTTCACACTCTCAAGCCTTTCAGCCAGCCAGTCGCTGCTCGGCAAGCTTCACCCAGTAGGACACACCATAGGCGATCGCCTCATCGTTGAAGTCGTAGCCCGGATTGTGCAGCCCGGCACTCTCCCCATTGCCGAGAAATATAAAGGCCCCGGGGCGTTCGTTGAGCATGTAGGAAAAATCCTCTCCCGCCATGGATGGGTCCACATCGGGATCGACATTCTTGTCGCCGACGATATCGCGGGCGATGCGGATAGCGTGCTCGGTTTCAGCGGCATGGTTGACCGTCACGGGACAATGCCGCTCGTAAACCACTTCCGCCTCAGCATCGTTGGCTGTCGCAATGCCCTCAGCAATCTGCTTGATGCGTTCCTGTGCCACGTCGCGCACGCCCTCATCCAGCGTGCGGACCGTGCCTGCGATCACCGCCTCGTTGGGAATGATGTTATGGCTGGAACCCGCCTGAAAACGCGTAACTGACACGACGATCGAGCGGATGGGATCGGTGTTGCGCGACGCAATCAGCTGGAGATTGGTCACGATCTGCGCCCCGATTGAGATCGGGTCTGTCGTACGATGCGGCTGAGCCGCATGGCCACCACGACCTTTGACAATAATGGAGAACTTGTCCGGCGCTGCCATGATCCCACCCTTGCGGATGGCAAATGATCCCAGAGGTATACCCGGCATATTGTGCATGCCGTAGACTTCATCGATCTTGAAGCGCGTCATCAGGCCATCTTCGACCATGGCAAGCGCACCAGCGCCACCCTCCTCCGCTGGCTGGAAGATCACAGCGACCGAGCCTGTGAAATTGCGTGTTTCCGCCAGATGTTTTGCCGCACCCAACAGCATGGCCATATGGCCATCGTGACCACAGGCATGCATCTTGCCGGGTGCCTTCGACGTCCAGGGCTTGCCGGTCTCTTCCATGATCGGCAAAGCGTCCATATCGGATCTGAGCCCGACAGTGCGCCCCTGTCCATGCCGACCATGGATGATACCGACCACGCCGGTGCGGCCAATACCTGTCACGATCTCGTCAACACCGAAAGATTCGAGCTTGCCTGCAATGAACGCGGCGGTTTCGTGAACGTCGTAAAGGAGTTCAGGATTTTCATGGAGACTGCGTCGCCACTCGCTTGCTTCTGCTTGCAATTCGGCGGCTCTGTTCAAAACTGGCATACTGTTATTCCCGATTTCCCATTCTCGACATCTGCAAAACACACGTTCGCTGCGAATATTGCGCCGCATAATTGACGCAATCAATGTACTTTGCCATTGCAAGGACATATATGGTGAATATTGCAAATCCCGGAACAAAGACGGGAATTCGAGGATACGCCTTGCAAGAAAAATCCAGACCAAACCGTGCCGCAGGGCGGCTTGTGAAAACCTTTGCCGCGATCTCCGCCAGTGTTCTGGCTTTGGCATCGGTTGCCCATGCCAATCCCAAAATGGTGATTGATGTGCGCACTGGCAAGGTCATTTCGCATCAGGAAGCCTTCCGCAAATGGTATCCCGCATCCCTCACGAAACTTATGACGGCCTATATCGCCTTTAGCGCCATGAAATCCGGCAAGCTGAGCCCCACCACAGAAGTGGTGATGAGCAAGAAAGCCGCCGATCAGCCGGCCAGCAAGATGTACTTCAAACCGGGCTCCAAGCTGACGCTGGATAGCGCGTTGAAACTGTTGCTGATCAAATCCGCCAACGACGTGGCCGTCGCGATTGCCGAAACGGTTGGCGGCACCACAGAAAATTTTGTGGCGCAGATGAATGCGCAGGCTGCTCGCCTCGGCATGTCCTCCACGCACTACGTCAACCCGAACGGTCTGCCGGGCAAAGGGCAATACACAACCGCGCGTGATCTCGCCGTTCTCGCCCTCATTTTGAAGCGTGAGTTTCCAGAATATGCGGGATATTTCGCGCTGGAAGGCGTCAGCACCGGCAAGAAAAATTACGCCAATTACAATATGCTCGTCGGTCGCTTCGAGGGTGCCGACGGCATGAAGACCGGCTTCATCTGCGCATCCGGCTTCAATCAGGTATCTTCTGCCACACGCAATGGCAGGCAGGTCATCAGCGTTGTTCTCGGCGCCGATAGTCTTGCGGGCCGCACCGACCAATCAGCGGACCTCCTGCAAATGGGGCTGACGGCACCAACCAGCCAGGGCGTATCCATCGCATCACTTGCGCCCTACGGTGAAACGCAATTCGTCAATGACGTCAGTGCCGATATCTGCAATCCGAAAGCTGCAAAAGTGCGCAGCGAAAGTCGCGACGACGCCGGACGAATGATCATCAAGTCGCCATTCGTTCAGGAAATGACGCGCCCACCTGTCTATTCCTATGCGGGACTGATCCCCGGCAGCGAGACGCTAGCGGCCAACACGACCGCCAAGGATAACACGGCGAATGTGCCGATCCCGATCCCCCGCCCTACATTCTGACGCCTTTTTTGAAACGGTTCATTCCCTGCAATGGGCCGTTTGTCCTTTTGTAGATCGACGCTATCGCATACGGTATTTCTTGTTATAAGACGTGGCGTCAAATGTAATGTTCTAACGCTACAGGTCGTCTATGGCACTCGATCGCATTCCAGTCTCCATCATCACGGGTTTTCTCGGTGCGGGAAAATCAACGCTGCTCAATCAGCTTCTCAAAGACCCTGCAATGCAGGATGCCGCCATCATCATCAATGAGTTCGGCGATGTCAGCATCGATCACCTTCTGGTGGAACGGTCCGGTGATGGCATCATCGAGCTTGCAGAAGGCTGCCTGTGCTGCACGGTGCGCGGTGAACTGGTGGATACGCTTGCGGAGTTGATGGACGGCATCCAGACCGGTAAATTGAAGCCGGTCAATCGGATCGTCATCGAAACCACAGGCCTTGCAGACCCAGCTCCGGTGATGCAGTCCATCATCGGCAATCCTGTGATCGCGCAGAACGTCTCGCTCAATGGTGTCGTGACAGTCGTCGATGCCGTCAACGGAGCCTCAACGCTCGACCAGCATGAGGAAGCGCGCAAGCAGATTGCCGTTGCAGATCGGCTCATCGTCACAAAGCAGACGATGACGGATGAAGCACACGTCGCCGCCCTCATCACCCACATCAAAACGCTCAATCCACGCGCACCCATCGAGAATGGTGATCGTCAGGACTGGTCTGCAGTCGCACTTCTGGAAAACGGCCTTTATGACGCGGCGGCAAAAGTGGGAGATGTCAGCCGCTGGCTGGGTGAGGAGGCGGAACACGATCACGACCATCACGATGATCACAATGATCACGCCGGACATCACCACCACCACGACGTTAATCGACACAACGCATCGATCCGCTCATTTTCGATTGTCCACGACGGACCAATCGACCCGATCGCGCTTGAAATGTTCGTCGATCTTCTCCGGTCTGCGCATGGGGAGAAGCTTTTGCGCATGAAGGCCATCGTTCAACTGTCGGATAATCTTGACCGTCCCCTCGTGCTACATGGGGTCCAGTCGATCTTTCATGCGCCACAACGGCTGGCTGCCTGGCCTGACCCATCCGACAAGCGGACCCGTATGGTGCTCATCACAAAGGATTTGCCCGAGGCTTTCGTGAAAGACCTGTTCGGAGCCTTTACGGGCGCCGCCAAGATCGACACGCCGGATCGACAGGCGGTGACGGACAATCCTCTCGCCGTGCCGGGCATGCGCTTCTGACGGCACGCCTGTACGCTCAACATCCAGCCACCCACTGAAGCGGGCTGGCTGGATGTGCAAGAACGATCAACCCTTCGTCAGCATCTGCCGAAAAGCGTGGTAGCTATCTTTGGGCTTGCGGTCCCGGGTGGCTGCGTCCATTCCGACAATGCCGAATTTCGGGCCATAGCCTTCAGCCCATTCGAAATTGTCGATCAAGGTCCATGCGATGTAGCCCCTGATATCGGCACCTTGGTGTTGGGCTTCGATGATTGCGGCAAAGTGTTTGTCAAAGAAATCGATCCGCTTTGCTTCATCGGTTTCAGACATGCCGTTTTCAGTGACATAGATCGGCAGTCCCGGATAGTCTTTCGACGCCCGCACCAGAAACTCTGTCAGGGCCTGCGGATAGATTTCCCAGCCGATATTGCTCTTCTCCAGATCACCGCGTGATTGGGTAAAGGGGAAAACAGGCACGCTTTCATCATATTTATAAAGCGAACGGGTGTAGTAGTTGATGCCAATCCAGTCGACGGGAGGGCTCAACGTCGCCATGTCGTCCTGCCATCCGGCAGGCAGATAGGGCTCCAGGATTTTCACGACACGCTGCGGATATGTCCCTTTGATGACGCCATCCAGAAAGAAGCGATTGAAAATGTCGTCGCCGAGTGCTGCCGCTTCCACATCCTCTGCGTTCTGGCTGGCCGGTTCTGTCTTTTCCATATTCACGACGATGCCGAGCTTTGCCTTCACACGCGCGTCCCGCATTGCGGTGATCCCGAGTCCATGGGCGAGCAGCACGTGATGCATGGCGCGCGCGGTCGCTCTGACATCGCGGTAGCCCGGCGCGTGCATGCCCATGAAATGACTGAGCACGGTCACGCACCATGGCTCATTGAACGTTGCAATACTTTCCAACCGGTCACCGAAATGGCGCGCCGCTTCTCCGGCATAGTCGGCGAAAGCATAGGCCGTATCGCGGTTCATCCAGCCGCCACGATCCTGCAATGCACTTGGCAAATCCCAATGGTAAAGTGTCGCGAGGGGCTTGATGCCACGCTCCAGCATGCCATCGATCAGGCGGTCATAGAAATCAAACCCCGCCTGGTTGCGCGCACCGGTCCCCTCGGGAATGAGCCTTGGCCATGCGAAGGAAAACCGGTAGGCATCAAAGCCCGCATCCCTGATGAGATCAAGATCTTCAGGCCAGCGGTTGTAGTGGTCGCAGGCAATCTGTCCCGTATCCGCGTTCTTCGTATTCCCCGGCGTGGCAGCGAAAGTATCCCAGATGGAAGAGCCTCTCCCGTCCGTCTGCCCGCCCTCGATCTGGTGCGCCGCCATGGCAATGCCAAACAAAAAATCTGGTCCGAAATCAGTCCTGTCGTGTGAAAACATTATCGCATTCCTGTAGCCGAAAATGGCCTTCTTCTGTGTGCTTTTACGCGCGATGACGCGATGACCGTCTATCAGTGAAACAACCTCACGACCTGAGCAAGGCGTTCGGCTTTAAGCGGGATAAATTCCTTTAATTTCCTGATGACATACGAATCCCTGGATTTTGAGCTTACTTTAACGTTACAGATTGGTACAAGGCAATGCGTTCGCAATTTGATTTACGGGAGGAAATCATATGAAGACGGTCGGTATCGGCATCATTGGCTGCGGAAACATCTCCAGCGCCTATCTCAAAGCCATGGTATCTTTCCCCATTCTCGACATCCGGGGGCTTGCGGATATGAACCCTGAGGCCGCCAGGACGCGGGCCGGTGAATTCGGTCTCGCAGCAAGATCAATCGAGGATTTGCTGGATGATCCCGAAATGGAGATCATCGTCAATCTCACCATTCCCAAGGCGCATGTCGAGGTGGGTTTGCGCGCATTGAACGCTGGCAAACACACCTATTCGGAAAAGCCGTTGGGTATCAATTTCGCCGAAGGCAAAACGCTCGTGGATGCTGCGAAAGCCAAGGGCCTGCGTGTCGGATCGGCACCGGACACTTTTCTCGGCGGTGGCCACCAGACGGCACGCACGCTCATCGATCAGGGTGTTCTTGGCATCCCCGTTGGCGGCACAGCCACTTTCATGTGTCCCGGTCATGAGCGCTGGCACCCCAACCCCGGCTTCTATTACGAGGTTGGTGGAGGGCCGATGCTGGACATGGGGCCTTACTACATCACTGATCTCGTCAACCTGCTGGGGCCAATTGCAAAGGTGGCAGGCTTTGCCTTCTCTCCTCGCAACGAGCGGCTCATCACCAGCGAACCCAAGAAGGGTGAAACGATACCGGTTCATGTCGCAACCCACGTGTCTGGCATGATGGCATTCGAAAACGGCGCAGTCGTTCAGATTGGCATGAGCTTCGATGTCGCTGGACACAAACACGTCCCGCTGGAAATCTACGGCACGGAAGGCACAATGATCGTGCCGGACCCGAACTATTTCGGTGGTGAAATCGAGCTTTTGCGCAAGGGCGGGGATTTTGAGCCGCAGGCACTGACCGCACCCTATAGTGACGGCAACTATCGTTCCATCGGTGTCGCCGATATGGCCTACGCCATCAGACAGAACCGTCCGCACCGGGCAAACGGTGATCTGGCGTTGCACGTGCTGGAGGTGATGGAGGCTTTCCAGACAGCATCCGACACCGGCACGACAATATCCATCACAACCAAGGTGGAGCGTCCCGCTCCGCTGGCACAATCGCTGGTCGATGGCCAGCTTGGACGTTAAAATTCTGAGGAGGAAAGATATGCCGGAAGCACTGATCGTCTGGGGTGGCTGGAGCGGACACGAACCGGAGCAATGCGCCGATGTCATCAAGACCATGCTGGAAGCGGATGGTTTCACGGTTCGCGTTGAAAGCTCGACGGAAGCCTTTGCCGATCCGTCGGTCCACAAGCTGAGCCTCGTGGTGCCCATCATCACCATGTCGAAAATAGAGAAGGAAGAGATCAAGAACCTGGCGAAAGCTGTCGAAAACGGTGTGGGGCTTGCCGGTTTTCACGGTCAGGCGGGCGACAGCTTTCGCGAATGCGTCGAGTATCAGTTCATGATCGGCGGACAATGGGTGGCTCACCCGGGCGATATCATCGACTACCGCGTCAACATCACACGTTCCGATGATCCGCTGATGCAGGGAATTTCTGATTTCCCCTACACCTCGGAACAATATTACATGCATGTGGATCCGTCCAACGAAGTGTTGGCCACCACCACGTTTACGGGCGATCACGCATGGTGGATCGATGGCGTCGTCATGCCCGTGGTCTGGAAGCGAAATTACGGAAAGGGCCGCGTGTTCTTCTCGGCCCTTGGGCATCAGGCAAAGGAGTTTTCTGTGCCCGAAATGAGAACCATCTTCAACCGTGGTGCAAACTGGGCGGCGCGCATGTAAAGAAGACCCGAAAACGATCTCCTGGCAGGACGTGCTCCTGTCACGAGATCCTCCGATTCGCCAGAAAATCAAAGCCAAGGACGGCGGCACCGACGAGGCCGGGCTCTACCATGCATTGCGCCTGCACCACGAGTGGGCGGGCGAAACGCCGCAGAATGCGGAGGCGAACAGCCTGATCGATGGCTTCGATCAATGCCGCCGATTTGGAAAGCCCTCCACCAACCGGGACGACGGTCGCGCCTGTGACATTGACAACCATTGCCAGCGGGCCGGACAGCATGTCGATATAGACATCGATCGTGCGGACGGCATCCGCATCACCGGTTTGCCAGTCGCCGATGATCTCCTCCGCAGTCAGTGCTTTTCCAGAAATATGCTTGTGGAGTTTTTCCATGCCACGCGCGCTGCAAACGGCATCCAGGCAACCCTCCAGTCCGCAGCCGCAGGCAAAGCGAGGAAGATCGAGCGGTGGGTTTCCTGCGCGCGTGGCGGCCACCGGCCCGTGGCCCCATTCACCGGCAAAGCCACCCGTGCTGTTGATCAGCTTTCCATCGATGACGAGACCACCACCGACACCGGTCC
The DNA here is from genome assembly GCF_023757665.1 of Rhizobium skierniewicense Ch11. Taxonomy (NCBI): domain Bacteria; kingdom Pseudomonadati; phylum Pseudomonadota; class Alphaproteobacteria; order Hyphomicrobiales; family Rhizobiaceae; genus Rhizobium; species Rhizobium skierniewicense. The sequence goes on along the minus strand of NZ_RXPG01000016.1, from coordinate 149,313 downwards.
CGAGGATGGCACCGAAGACGACGTGATGACCCCGCGCTGCCCCGACACCGTATTCTGCCAGAACGCAGCAATCCGCATCATTTGCCAGCAAAACGGGAAGACCGAGCGCCGCTTCGAGATCCGACTTCAGCAGCCTGCCATGCGCGCACGGAATGTTGGCGATAATGGCCTTGTCCGTATCGGGATCGATGACGCCTGTAATAGAAAAAGAAACGCAATCCGGCACTGCGCCGATATCCGAAATCGCCGTTTTCAAAACACCGACGAAGGCATCGAAATCATGAACGGGCGTCTGCTGGCGTGGTAACGGCCTGATATCATTCACAGCCCAAGCCCCTGCACCCTTGATGGCCGTTCCGCCGATGTCAAAACAGATAATCACGCGCCAGCCTTTCGTCGCTGCATATCCAAAAGCATCCGAACACCTTGACGCGTCTGCCTTGCTTGCGTCTTCCTGTATCAGACCGAACTTGGTGCAATCCAGAACTTTTATGCTTGGCGACCGCTGTATTCCGGGATAGGCACGAACGTCGTAAAACACAGCATCTTTTGGGGGAAGCAATCATCGTGATGGCGAGCAATCGAGCAAGTGGCAGGGGATGCGCTCTGCGTTTGCGGTCTCCAAAGGAGCGACCAACATCATGGGCGTGATGACCGATTGCCTGTCCACACCACCCGTCACACCCTTGCCGGCTTGCGAGGATCGCGAATGGGCGCGCCGCGCAATCGGCATCCTTCAGGGGGATGGTCGCCGCTCGGCCGATACGCATCTGGTCAAGCCGGTCTTCAAGGGCTTGAAGGGTATTTCGATCTACCTCAAGGACGAATCGACCCACCCGACCGGCAGTCTCAAGCATCGACTGGCGCGTTCGCTGTTTCTCTACGGCATTTGCAACGGCAAGATTGCCCAAGGCACCACGCTGGTCGAGGCATCTTCGGGATCGACTGCGGTCAGCGAAGCCTATTTCGCGCATCTTCTCGATCTGCCGTTCATCGCCGTGATGCCGCATTCCACCAGCCGCCAGAAGGTTGAGGCCATCGAGCGCTTTGGCGGCACCTGTCATTTCGTTGACCGACCTTCAGAGGTCTACACCGTCGCCGAACGATTGGCAGCCGAAACCGGTGGTCATTATCTCGATCAGTTCACCTATGCCGAACGCGCAACGGACTGGCGCGGCAACAACAACATTGCCGATTCCATATTCGAGCAGATGAGAAGCGAAGAACACCCGGAGCCCGAATGGGTGGTCATGAGCGCGGGAACAGGTGGCACCTCAGCGACCATCGGTCGCTATATCCGCTACCGTAATCTGTCCACGCGGCTGTGCGTTGTCGATGTTGAACATTCGGCATTCTATGCGTCCTATATGTCCGGCGACAGCCATGTGACCTGTTCGACCCCTTCCCGCATCGAAGGCATAGGGCGTCCACGCGTCGAGCCCTCGTTCATTCCAGGTGTTATCGATCACATGATCAAGGTACCGGATGCGGCCTCCATCGCTGCGATGCACGTTTTGTCGGAACGTCTGTTCCGGCGCGTCGGGGGTTCCAGCGGCACCAACTTCTTCGGCCTATGCTGGATCGCGGCAGCAATGATGAAGGACGGCAAGCAGGGATCATTGGTGTCACTGATCTGCGATAGTGGCGACCGGTATGCCGCGACCTATTACAATCCCGATTGGCTCGTGGCGAACAAGATCGACATCGCACCTTATAGAGAGATGCTCGAAACCTTCATCGACAGTGGCACATTCGAAAACTTCGGGACCAAGGTGTAAGACGAAAAACTGAGCCATGCATAACTTGGGGTATATGCGTCAGGCCTGATTTATTCATTTTACATTACCGTTTTGCCCTGCCTATGATCGTTACGGTCGCGGCTACCTGTCGCCCTGGTGCGGGAGTGCGCCATTGATCTGGGAGGATTTATGAAACGGTTCGTTCTAGCCGCGCTAGCGGCAATCACCATGAGCAGCGCGGCTTATGCCGATACCATCAAGGTCGGTGTCGTCGGGCCGTTTTCCGGGCCGTTCGCTTTGCAGGGCAAGAATTTCAAGGCCGGAATAGACGCCTATATCGCGACCAACGGCAACAAGGTCGGAGACAACACCGTCGAGATCATCTATCGCGATCTGCCCGCGGCAGATCCTGCGCAGTCCAAGGCGCTCGCGCAGGAACTCGTTGTCAAAGAAAAGGTGCAATATCTCGCCGGCTTCTATTTCACCCCTGATGCCATGGCTGTCACGCCTATCTTGAAGCAGGCGAATACGCCGCTCGTCATCATGAACGCGGCAACATCGGCCATCGTCACCAAAAGTCCGCTTGTCGTTCGCACGTCGTTCACTACGTGGCAGACCTCGACGCCAATCGCAAAAGTCGCGCATGACGCTGGTGTCACGAAAGCCATCTCGGTCGTCAGCGACTATGGTCCCGGCGTGGATGCCGAGAACGCGTTCAAGGCGGCGTTCGAAAAGGAGGGTGGGCAGGTCGTAGAGGCGATCCGCATGCCGCTTTCCACCAACGACTTCAGCCCCATCATGCAGCGCATCAAGGATTCTGGCGCTCAGGGCGTTTTCGCCTTTCTGCCGTCAGGCCCCACGACCCTCGGCTTCGTGAAGGCCTATAACGAAAACGGACTGAAATCCGGTGGAATCAAGTTCTTTGCCCCCGGTGACCTGACGCAGGAATCCGACCTGCCGGCGCTCGGAGAAGCAGCGCTCGGGATACAGACGACGTTCCACTATGCCGTTTCGCATGATTCTCCCGAAAACAAGGCTTTCGTCGAAGCAGCGTCCAAGGCCATTGGCAACAAGGCGGAGCTTTCGTTTCCTTCTGTGGGCGCCTATGATGGCATGCACGTGATCTACAAGATGATCGAGGCGACCGGCGGCAAGCAGGACGCTGCAAAAGCCGTCGAGGCCGTAAAGGGGTTATCGTGGGTCAGCCCACGCGGACCGGTCTCAATAGACCAGGAAAGCCGCCACATCACGCAAAACATCTATCTGCGCGAGGTCACCAAGGCGCAGGACGGGACCTATTTCAACAAGGAAATTCAGACCTTTGAGAAGCAGGGAGATCCCGGCCTTTCCGCCGCCAAGTAGCGGTCGCACCATGGCCTAACCCCTCGGCAGACCACGGACCAGAAAAGCAAGGTCCGTGGCCTCCCACTCGTCCGTAGCGCATCGGGATCACCTCATGCAGACAGTTTTCAGTATCGCCGTCGATGCGCTCGCCTACAGCATGGTCTTGTTCGTCATTTCCATCGGCCTGTCCGTCACCATGGGTCTGATGCGTGTCGTCAATCTGGCGCATGGCGCCTTTGCGATGATTGGCGGTTATATCGCGTCCTATGCGGTGCGCGACCTTGGGCTCGGATATGGGATCGGCGTTCTTGCCGCTATCATCGGTACGATCATCATTGCACTTCCCATCGAGCGCTTTCTCTATCGTCGTATTTATGGCGCGCCGGAACTGACCCAGGTTCTGATGACGATTGGCATCACCTTCTGCATCATCGGGATCGCCAATTATGTTTTCGGGCCGACATTGAAAACCATCCCGCTGCCCCCAGCCTTGCAGGGATCGGCAGATTTGGGCTTTCGCACCATTCCCATACACAGGCTTTTTGCCATCGCCTGCGGGCTTGCTGTCGCCATAGGCCTCTGGTTTGCCATCGAGCGAACGAGCTTCGGTGTCAAATTGCGAGCCTCCGTGGATAATGCGTCCATGGCTGCGGCTCTTGGCGTTCGAACCGAGATCATCTACGCCTTGAGTTTTGCTGTCGCCGTCGGCCTTGCCGCGATGGGTGGCGTGGTCGGTGCCGAACTTCTCCCTGTGGAGCCTTATTATGCTCTGCGCTATATGGTCACGTTCCTCGTGGTCGTCTCGGTGGGCGGCGCAGGCTCAATTTCAGGCGCCTTGATTGCCTGCCTCGTGCTGGGCAGTATCGACACGACCGGACGCTACCTCATGCCTGAATTCGGCGAGTTCTTCTTCTATCTCGCCGTCGTCGCGATCATCTGCGTCTTTCCGCGCGGTTTTGCCGGGAGGGCACGTTGAGATGGTGACACTCACCAACCCAAAACAACAAGGGGCCGCAAGGCTGCGCCGCTCGATCCTAAGGGACGTGGGCGGCATCGCCGCGATCATCGTCTTCGCCGTTATCGGCTATGTCCTCTTTCCCGATAATCTCGCTCTGCTCACACGCATCATTGCAGTCGCACTTCTGGTCTTATCGCTCGATCTGGTCACGGGATATTGTGGTGTTGCCACGCTGGGGCATGCCGCACTCTTTGGATCCGGCGCTTATGCGGCGGGCATCGTTTCGGCGCATTACGGCGTCAACGACCCGTTGCTGATGACGCTTGCCGGTATCGGCGGTGGCGCACTGGCTGGGCTCTTGAGCGGCATCATCCTTCTGCGCGGACACGGGCTGCCGCAACTTGTTTTGTCCATTGCACTCATTCATCTGTTCCACGAATTTGCCAACAAGGCATCCAGTTGGACCGGCGGCAGCGATGGCCTGTCTGGCATATCGCCCGACCCTATTTTCGGGCTGTTCGAATTCGATCTCTATGGACACACGGCCTATGCGTTTTCCATGGCGCTTCTCCTGGTCGTGTTCATCATACTGCGCTTCATCGTCCGCTCGCCATTCGGCATGCTGTGCCGCGGCATCAAGGAAGACCCTGTGCGCGTGCGTGCCATGGGCGGATCACCCAAAACCGCCATCATCAAAATGTTCGTGATCTCGGGCGCTGTTGCCGGTATTGGCGGCGCGTTGAATGCGATCACCACCCAGGTCGTGGGCCTCGATAGCCTGTCGTTTACAATGTCTGCCGAAGCGCTGGTCATGGTCGTTCTCGGCGGCACCGGTTCGCTGTTTGGCGCCTTGATGGGAACGGTCGTTTTCATGCTGTTTGAAGACTATGTTTCGGCCGCAAACCCCTTCCACTGGTTGACGATGGTCGGCGCGCTGCTGATCGTCGTCGTCTTTTTCGCCCCCAAGGGACTATACGGAACGGCGGCGACATGGCTTGCCCGCAAACGTCAGGTGCGCCCATGAGTGCTGTGTTTGAAGTCGCCAACCTTCAGAAATCGTTTGGCGGGCTTTCGGTGACAAACAACGTTTCGCTGTCGATGGCACCGGGAGACAGGGTTGCCCTCATCGGCCCAAACGGTGCCGGCAAGACCACCTTCGTCAACCTCGTCACCGGCAACCTTCATCCCGATTCCGGGGATGTCAGGCTCAACGGAGAGACGGTGACGAAAATCGACGCCAACGGTCGCGTCAAACGCGGCCTCGTTCGTTCGTTTCAGGTCACACGCCTGTTTCTGGACATGACCCCGGCCGAACATATCGCTCTGGCGGTTTTGCAGCGCCAGGGGAAAACCGGACGCATGTTCGGAAGCTATCTCGGCATGCGCGATGTCATGGCTGAAGTCGATGCATTGCTGAACACGCTTGGTCTGATGGACCTCATGCATCGCAGCGTCAGAGAGATTGCCTACGGCCAACAGCGGCTGCTGGAACTGGCGGTCGCCATGGCGCTCAAACCGAAAGTTCTCCTGCTCGACGAGCCGGCAGCAGGCGTTCCACAAAGCGACACGGGTCGCATCGAGCAGGCCCTTGCCGATCTACCGCAAGACCTTGCCGTCCTGATGATCGAACACGATATGGACCTCGTTTTTCGCTTCGCGAAACGCGTGGTCGTACTGGCTGCCGGCACCATTATTTTCGACGGCTCACCTGCCGATGTCACACAGGATGCCCGCGTTCGCGAGGCCTATCTGGGGAGCTACGCCAATGCAAGCCATGCCGCTTGATGTCGCCGGACTGTCGGCCGGCTACGGACCGACGCGGATTCTGGAAGACATCTCCTTCTCCGTTCCATCCGGCGGGCGGCTGGCTCTGCTGGGACGCAATGGAATGGGCAAGACAACGTTGCTGTCGACGCTTGCGGGACAGACGAAACGCTACGGCGGCACGATCCATATCGGGTCTGTCGATGTCACGCCTATGGCCAGTGCCGCACGCGCACATGCGGGTCTCGGCTACGTGCCACAGGCCCGGTGCATCTTTCCAAGCCTGTCGGTGGAGGAAAACCTGTCCGTTGGCCTTAAATCCCGCCCTAAAAGCGCGATGGAAGAAGCCTACACGATGTTTCCGCGTCTGAAAGAGCGACGCCGAAACCTGGGTAGCCAGTTGTCCGGTGGGGAGCAGCAGATGCTGTCCACCGCGCGCACCATCCTCGGTCGCCCCTCTGTCCTTCTTCTCGACGAACCTCTCGAAGGCCTCGCACCCGTCATCTGCGAAGAGCTGATGGTGGTCTTTTCGGAATTGGCCAAGACAGGAAACATGACGATCGTTCTGGTGGAGCAACGTATTCAAAGCGCGCTCGATTTTGCAGATACCGTCATCGTCCTCGAGCGCGGTCGCGTGGCATGGACGGGAACGCCGATCCAACTGTCCGATGACAAGGCTGCGGTCGAACGGCTGCTGGGTGTCGGCGGGTTGCACTGATGGTAGCGAAGAAGACGCTATCCTTCGATATGTTCAACCTTGCATAAGCGTCTTTCAGCTCATAATGATTTTTATAGGAGCTCTGGGTTTATAAATATCGATAATTTGTAGAGGGACATATCGCCGTGTCACGCCTGTGTATTGCTGCCTTGTCCGCCGTCATGGCCATGTCGGCTCCGGCCACGGGGATGTCTCAAGATGCCGTTGCTCCGATCGAGACACCCTCGCCAGCAACTCCGCCCAAGATTGCGACCATGCGTGAGGGCTTCGATCTCAAGATGCTGGAGCCCGTCAACGGGATCGATTTCAGAAAATACGGTCACATAACCTACGCCATATTTCTCGACCCCAATGGCAACCACGAAGCGATTTACCAGAAATTCGGCACCGACAAGGCTAACTTCGATGCCGCAAGCGCGGCGTTTGGCCAGCGGATGAAGGTTGATCCGACCTTTGCCATGGTGGAAATCTTTGGTGCCTATTTTGCGGAAAATGCGCAAGGCACCTATGCCGCGTTCGGTCAGGATGTTGCGCAATCGGTGCTCAATCAGGCACCACTGACGCAAAGCGAGCCGATGCCGGAGGAGGCGTTTCGTGAAATCCAGGTCTATTACTCCCGGAAAGCGTCGGTGGCTGGCACGTCGTTGGGAGAACAGGATGAAGTTCTGAAACCCTACCACATCACGTTCAACGATTTTAACATTCTGGGCGCTTGGTTTTCGAGACGACTGGCCCTCCAGACCATGGACCTCTCGTCTCCTCAGGCTCGCTCGGACGGCGCTGCCGTTGAAGCCCCGACGGAGCGGCCTGAATGGGGTGGTCTCTGGCGCTTCACATGGAAAACGCTGCAACGGACCGAGACCGAGATGAAGGTCGTCGAAACGTCTAGGGATATCTGCGTCAAGGACGACATGACAGCCGACACTCTGCCACTGATGCCAAAACCTGAAGGCGTGAAATGCGTTCTGATTGATAAAGTTCATTTTTACGACAGCGGCGTGCAGATGCGCGCGGAGTGTGACCTTGGTGGCATCGGAGCGTCATGGGGCATGTACCTCCAGCCCGAAAAGGATGGCGAGAGTTTTACCGGCCAGATTTCCTACAACGAGACCTACGAAGGCGATATGGACATGCCGCAACCTACGACCGATGTCGTTGTCAAACGGATGGGAGAATGCAAGTGATGAAGACAATCTCCCTCGTCCGACTTTCGGTTCCCCTTGCTCTTTCCCTGCTGGCGACACCCGGTCTGGCGCAGGAAACCGGCCTTCCAACGGGTTTATGGCAGGTGCGTCTCTTCACCCCCATTCCGACACCAGAGCTTAAGAACGATGAGCAGGTCTTTCAAATCTGCTACAATGAAGCCGCCGCAAAGGCCCACATGAACCCGGTTCTTCCCAAGGCGCAAGCGAGCAAATGTGATCTGGATTTCACCGACATGGGTGATCTGGCCTATGATGCATCCTGCAAGGATGGCGACCACAGGCTTCGGATTTCCAAAGCCGCAGAGGGTCTCTGGCGTGGAACCTACAGGTTTGTCGGCAAGGCTCCCGACACGATGCTGGAACCTGCCGTCGAACTCAAAAAAATCGCGGACACCTGCCAGTAGTCCTGAACGACGCTCAACGCGATTGGGCCCTTGAACTGTTCATCACTCGAAGGATCGGATGCGACCATCTGCATGATGGATAGATACAGATGCGAACCTTTGAAGATAAAGGACGCATTTTCGGCGTGAAGTCAGTACACCTAGCGAAGTCGAGATGAGATCAGTTTTCATCAATCGAGAGGGCGCCGACATGACCACGAAATACCCGCAGATCGTTCTGGTTCGTCACGGCGAAACGGACTGGACGCTTTCGGGCCGCCATACCGGGCGCAGCGATATTCCGTTAACTCCAAATGGAGAGGCCGCAGCAAGGCTTGTGGGAAAGCGCTTACCAGCGATCGTTTTCGATGCCGTTCTCTCCAGCCCGTCGCAACGCGCGCAGAAAACCTGTGATCTGGCGGGCTTCGGCGCGAGAGCCGAGATCGAGAGCAATCTCGCGGAGTGGAACTACGGTCGTTACGAAGGCCTGACGACAAAAGAGATACAAACGCAGACGCCGGACTGGAATGTTTTTCGACACGGCTGCCCGGACGGAGAAAGCGTTCAGGATATCAGCGATAGAGCTGATGCAGCCGTTGCAAAAATCAGAGCAATCGGCGGCAATGTCCTCATCTTCTCGAGCTCGCATTTTCTGCGGGTTTTGGGTGCCCGGTGGCTGGGCTTGGACGCAGCCGCGGGCGCCTGCTTCATTCTGGACACCGCCAGCATCAGTGTCTTGGGATATGAACACAATCTTGACGAACCGGTGGTGCGAAGCTGGAACCAGACATAATCCGGTCTGAAGCATGCACTAAAGCCTGTCTCTGTGAATAGGATACACTGCGACATGCTTTAGCTCTTGTTTTGTCGCATGTCCGTTATCGTTTCATTGAGGACAATGAAGCGCGACATGCTTTAGCTTTGCCCTGATCAACCGAACGTCTCAGTCTTTCGCGAATGTGGAGATATCATTTTGGACGCTGCCCCTGCTCCTCCGGTTGCCCTCGTCATCTTCGGCGCTACGGGCGATCTCACCCGCCGCCTCCTCATCCCGTCCCTCATCAACCTCACTCGCAGCGGATTGGTCGGTGACGACCTTCACATACTGGGTGTGGGTATCGAACCGGGTGACGATGCCATGCTGGTGGAAAGGCTGGACAGCTTTTTGTCCGGGCTGGGCGGCGCGGAGCCGGTTTCGGCGGATCAGGCCTGGCTTCGCCTGAAGCAGCGCATTTCCTACATCAGTGGAGACTTTACCAAGGACGAAATCTACGCCGAGATCGCCAGCCGTCTTGCTGGCACCGCGGTTGGAAATGCAGCCTTTTATCTGGCTGTCCCACCTCAGTTTTTCGGAACGATCGTCGAAAAACTGGGCCAGCATGGGTTGGTCGAAGAAACAGACACGGAGTTCAGGCGGGTTGCGATTGAAAAACCCTTTGGGACGGATCTCGCCTCTGCACGGGCGCTGAATGCGCGGATTTTGAATACGATTTCAGAAAAGCAGGTTTATCGGCTCGACCACTTCCTTGGCAAGGAAACCGTCCAGAACATCATGACGGCGCGTTTTGCCAATATGATGATAGAAGCCCTTTGGAACAACAATTACATTGATCATGTGCAGATAACGGCTGCGGAAATCGTCGATGTGGGTTCGCGCGGCAAATTCTACGATGCGACAGGCGCGCTGCGTGACATGGTGCCCAATCATCTGTTTCAGCTTCTGGCCATGGTCGCCATGGAGCCGCCAAACAGCTTCAACGCCGAAGCCATCCGCAACGAAAAGAGCAAGGTGCTGCAGGCGTTGCGCGTCTACACGGCCGAGGAAGCACAGAGCCATTCTGCCCGTGGTGCCTATTGTGCCGGAACGTCGAACGGTGCCGCCATTCCCGCATACAGGGATACGAAAGACATCTCACCGCAATCGAACACCGAGACATTCGTTGCCTTGAAGCTTTATGCGGACACATGGCGTTGGGCTGGCGTGCCGTTTTACCTTCGTACCGGCAAGGCAATGGTGGCCCGGGATACAGAGATCGTCGTGACTTTCAAGCAGGTTCCGTTTGCGCAATTTCGTCAAACCGATGTCACACCTGACCTCCCCCCCAACAGGCTCGTCATTCAGGTGCAGCCGGATGAGGGTCTGAGCATGGAACTGTCGATCAAATCGCCCGGCCAGTCGGTCGATACCGTGCCGGTGGCGCTTGATTTCCGCTATGCGGACCGGTTCGATATCAGCAAAACGACAGGCTACGAATCTCTTCTCTACGAGCTTTTCGTAGGAGATCAGACGCTCTTTCAACGTGCAGACGGCATCGAAGCCGGGTGGGCCGCTGTGCAGCCGTTTCTGGATCTTTGGGCAAAAGGCGGAACGCCCGAGCCTTATGAACCTGGAAGTATGGGCCCAAAATCTGCGCAGGATCTCATCGAGCGTGATGGACGCCAATGGCGTGAACTCGGCGCGCCGGGTCGACACAAGCAAACATAAACATTTTTTTGAACACGGTTCCCGCTGGATTTGCAGACAGCGAGGCCGATTGGATATGAGAGCAAAAACTGCTTGCGTTTGGCGACCACTTGGTTGCTAGATCGTAAGACCAACCAAGGAGGCATTCAATGGCCAAGGGTCAAGTCCGCAGCAACAAAGAAGTCAGAAAACCAAAAAAAGACAAGGCCGCAGCGGCTCCAGCACCCACACTGGGATCGCAGGTAAAAGCGAGCGAGAGCACGACGAAAAAGAAGTGACACGACCTTGATGACAGACTTGCGGCGCTCAGTCTCTGAACGCCGCAACCGTTTCCCGTCGGAGACAAGCATGGCATATGGATTTCTGGACATCGCGATAACACCCAGTGTTCGGGCCGCGCAAGCCGAGATGGGTGCGGATAGCCTGTGGGCTGATTTCAGCGGACACCGCGAGTTTGACCGTTTTACCGAAAACGAAAAAGCGTTTATTCACAGTCGCGATACATTTTATATGGCGTCCGTTTCTGAAACGGGCTGGCCCTATGTCCAGCATCGGGGCGGGCCGCCTGGATTTCTTAAAGTGGTCGACGACCGCTCACTTGCATTTGCTGATTACCGTGGCAATCGCCAGTATATCAGCACGGGGAATTTCGCGGCGAACGACCGCGCCTGCTTGATCCTGATGGATTATCCCAACCGCAGCCGCCTGAAAATCTATGTCCATGTCGAGAAGCTTTCGCTGGACGATGAGCCCGCGCTCACAGAACTCGTTAGTGATCGCGGATATAAAGCGAAACTGGAGCGCGTTTTCCGGCTGAAATTGGTCAGCTTCGACTGGAACTGCCAACAGCATATCACGCCGCGTTTCACCCAGCCAGAGATCGCAGCCGCCATCGAGCCGCGACGCGTCCGCCTCGACCAGCTTGAGGCAGAGAATGCAGAACTGAAAGCGCGTCTGGGTTGACCTGCTCCTCACCGTCATTGCGAAACAGAACGGTCAGCTTTGCAGGTTCATGTAATAGAGCCCAAAATTGACGGCGAGCATGAACAGCAGAATTATCAGTGACGCCGCGATGAAATATCCCAACCTTTTCAGAAAGCTCCAAGGTTTGTTCTTTCTGCTGAACGCTGCATATCCAGCAGCGCCGAAGGAAATACCGATAATAGCGGGGAGTGAGAGCATTTTCATTTACCTTACATGATGTCCGGCGTATCCAGACCAACATAGGCCCTTGGAGCGCGATGGAATGCTCATTTCTGAGCACCTGGCCTGACATTTCTCAATCGAACGAGCCGCTGATGTGAGCAACCAACGACCGGCACCTTATGATTTTCAATCACGTTTCAATCAATAGCTTTTCAAAAAAATATCCGCAGCTGAGGATTGTTATCTGAAGCATTCATTGCAGCCATTTTGACGACCGCGTTCAACTGCCGGCGAGAGCATCTGAATAAAAGGCCAGAGCGGCCGCGCCGACAAGACCAGAGTTCTGTCCCAGCGCCGCCTGAACGACCGGCACTTCCCTGAAGGCGGGCATCGCCCATTGGCTGATATAAGCTTGGATGCCCGGCTTGAGCCGTGCGAACTCATGTGAAAGACCACCGCCCATGATGACGACATCGGGGCTGAATAGGTGGATCAGACTGGTAAAGCCTCTTCCAAGAATTTCAGCTTCTTCCTCGATGAGCTTGTTGGCCAGGTGGTCGCCACCTCTTGCGGCAGCAAAGATCGCGGCTCCGTCAATGACAGCACCGTCTTTGCCAAGGCTCGTTTCCGAACACTGGAAAGCGCTTTCGATCGCACGCAATGCAAAAGCTGTTCCCGATCCATAAGCTTCAAAGCAACCATGGTTTCCACATGGGCAAAGCGCACCGTTTGCCTGAACCGACATATGGCCGACGTGACCCGCCATACCTTTTCGTCCCCTAAGCACCCGATTATCAAGAATAATGCCCCCGCCTATCCCCGTACTAACCGTAACATAGACCAGATTTTCGAGCCCCATTCCCGCACCAAACTGCCACTCTCCGATTGCGGCAGCAATTCCGTCATTCTCCAGGCTTAATGGGCAGGAGAAACGCTTTTGCAGCTCAGCGCGCAAGGGAAAATCCACAAATCCTGCAAGCGTCGGCGTGTAGGTTGCAATTCCCGCCACCGTGTCGAGTGGGCCGGGTGCCGATACGCCGATGCCAACGACAGTGAGAGGATCAACTTCTGCAAGCAGACCATCCGCCAGCGCCTTAATCTGCTGCAAAACCTGTTCCGGGCCGGCCCCTGCGTTCGTGCTATCCTCTGTGCGGGCGAGAACGTGGCCGCGCCGATCCACAAGAGCGGCACGAACCGTAGTCCCGCCCAGATCTATTCCGATGGCGATTTTCTTCATTCACATGACCACGGGTCAGAGAGCGTGGAGCCACGTCATTCGCTCAGGAAGCGATGGCGCGTTGAATGCGAGGGAGCCGAGAACCACGGTTTGCGCACCCGCAGCCCGAAGTACAGGCATGGTATGTTCGCGAATACCGCCATCGGCGGCCAGCACGATGCGATGCTCGGCGCCGGACGTCTCGATGATCTGCCGCGCTTGTCCGAGGCGCTCGCCAGCCTTCTCATCAAGACCCTGGCCCTTCACGCCGATGGCCGTGCCGAGTAGGGTCAGGAAATCGAGACGGGCGGCGTATTTACGCACACGCTCGACAGGGGTTTCAACGCGCAGCACCATGCCCGCGGCAACACCACGGCGTTCCAGCAGATCGAGCGCCTCATCAGCCACCGCATCGTTTTCGACATGCAGGCTGATAAGATCGCTGCCCGCATCCGCAAATTGCTCGATCTGCGAGAGAACGATGCTGTCGGCAATCATCAGATGAACATGGATGGGCTTTTTCGTGAGCTTGCGCACCCCCGCCACGAGATCGGGGAAGAACAGCATGGCGGGCGCGAAATGGCCATCGGCAACATCGATATGCAGAATATCGACATGTTCATCGACGCGAGCAAGATCGTCGGCCAGGTGCACAAGATCTGCCGACCACACGGAAAATTCCGCGATAAGCCGGTCTTTGGGGAGATCGTTGATCCAGGTTTTATGGGGCATGATTTCAAAGTTCCTTCAGAAAATTGCCGATAGCGAGATGGAAATCCGCGATATATTGCGTGCGGCTGACGGTTTTGGGGGTGATCTGCGCAAGACGCGCACCGTGGATCATGGACGCCAGCGCCTGCGCATGGGCGAGTGGATGGACGACATCCTCCTCGTGACCGATGACCAGGGTCGGCACACGGAGATTGCCAAGATCGGCTTGCCTGACACCGGGTCCATCGTCGGAAATTGCGGTGAGCAAGGCAGCCGTGACGTCATGCGGCTGGCGCGTGAAAAAGCCGGAGAGCGAGGCCAGATTGTCCGGCGCCTCAAGCGCCAGACGTTGACTGGTTTCACCTGCCAGAAAGGTGGCTTTTGCTTTCTCAGCCGGCATGGTCTTCAGTAGACGTCCGACCTCAGCATTGGGCGCCATATTGGCGGGCGCCGCATTGATCACCCATGCAGGCCGTGCAAGGATGAGGGCTTTCACCAGATCGGGATGCGTGACTGCAAGGCGCAGGGCAATGGCTGCCCCCATGGAAATGCCGCCGACAACCACCGGAGCAGTCAGGTGATTCATGATATAGAGAGCCAGATCGTCGGTGAATGTGGCGATGGACAGACGAGCAAGATCGCCAGGCTCCGAACGCCCGTGGCCTCGCGCTTCAACGGTAACACGCCGGAAACCGTTGCCAAGCGGAAACGCCTCTGAGGTTTGTCCAGCATCGCCGCACAAGCCATGCTGGAACACCACAGGTGTGCCCTCACCAGACGTATCGACGTTCAGACACGTACCATCGCCTGTTTTGAATGGCTCTCCGTGGCGCATCATACGAGCTCCGCAAGTTGCCGTTTGAGGAAGGCAGAAACGCCGGGGGCTTCAGCGGCCGTCAGTCCATGGGTGATCAAGCTGCCCCCAAAGCCGATAGCTTTCAATCTGCCAAGATAATGCCGGTAATCGAGAACACCCTTGCCCGCGGTTGCGAAACGTCCATCGCGGTTGCGGTCCTTGGCATGGGCCATCGCGATGCGGTCTCCCAGGAGATCGATCGCTTTTGACACGATATCTCGCTGTTGCGGAAGCGCAGCGATCTCGAACAGATTGGCCGGGTCAAGAACGATTTTGATGCGCGGGCTTTTCAGCTCAGCAATCAGACTATGGGCCTTTTCAGCGGAGTTGATGACATTGGCAAGTTCCGGCTCGATACCGAGATCGATGTTGTAGCGATCGGCAATACCGATGGCGGTCTCCATGGCTTGTAACAGATCGCGCCAAGCCTCCGGCGTATCGTTATCGGGGTGCTCTTTCCACTGGTCGTGGGGGTCGCGGGTGCCGGTGCACAGCGTAATCAGGTTCGTTTGCATGTCAGCGCAGCGTGCGGCAAGGGTTTCCAGCCTGCGGTGTCCCGCCTCGCGCTCAACCAGATCGGGATGGATCATGTTGTAGGTGCCGGATACCGCAACGATCGCGATACCCGTCTTTCTGGCCGCGTCGGCCACGGTGCCGGCCTGTTCCGCGCTGATCGCATCCGCCATCGAGGGCAAACCGGAGCATGCCATATTATACTGGGTGCAATCGAAGCCCGCAGCAGCCACCGAAGACAGCACCGTTTGCGGCGTGGTTCCCTCGAAAGTCTTGGCGAAAATTCCGAGCTTCATCACACGCCACCTGCGACATCGCCGAGCTTCACCGGCTTGCCGGTTTCGACCGAGCGGGCAATGGCCACCATGGCCTGCACCGAGGCGAGCCCATCATGAATATCGGCGCCTTCCATCGGTGTGCCGTCAAGAATGGTGCGGGCAAAGCCCTCTACCTGGCGGCGATAGAAGTGGCCATCAGCACCGAGAACACGGTGGGTCGCGCCATCGGCCTCACGGAAAATATCGACCTCGCTGCTCTTGTAATACCACGGGTTATAGGTCTTGCCGAGAATGCTGCCGTTCTTACCGTAGATCTGGAAACCTTCGTGCCAGTCCATGCGGACCTGAACGGTGAGATCGAGATGACCGAGCGTACCGGAGGCGAATTCCAGATCGACAAACCAGCACCAGATCCCGGCGCGCTCTGAAAGCCGGGCCTGCACTGAGATGATGTCGCCCGCAAAATAACGAGCCGTATCAATGAGGTGGCACCCATGAGCCAGCATATAGTATCGCCGCAGATCGGCCTTGGGGTTGGCAGATGGCTTTCTGGCATTGGCGCTGGTAACGATCAATGGCTGCACGGCATCGGTCATGGGATAGCGATGAGTGCTATCGCAGTACCACGCCTTGAGCGCCACCAGATCGCCCATCTCGTCCTGGATGAAGGACTTTGCCGCCTGAAGACCGGCATCGAAGCGCTTCATGTGGCCGACCTGAAACACTTTACCGGATTTTTCCACGGCAGAGCGCAGTTCCAGGCACTCCTCAACCGTCAGCCCGACAGGCTTTTCGCACAGCACATGCTTGCCAGCTTCAAGCGCCCGGATGGAGGCAGGAACGTGGAAGGCATCGGCTGTGGCGATGATCACTGCATCGATATCGGGATCGGCCAGCATGCGGTCATAGTCGTTGTAACCCTTTGCTGCGCCATGCGTGATCATCATGCGCTCGCGCAGATCGTCGGCCACATCGCAGATGGCATGGAGATCGGCATTGGCGGCCTTGGTGCAGCTTTCGAAATGGGCCGCCTGGGCAATTTGCCCCGCGCCTAGCACGCCGACCCGGAGTCGGTTTTCCTGTTTTGCTGGCATTTTATAAGTTCCTGAATTCACGATTTGAACGGGTAGAGAACGGCTGGCCGTTCAGCTGATGGGCCGATCCTTGCTCAGCGCAAGACCGCTTTCGGCATCGAACAGCACAGCCTTTGAAAGGTCGATGGAAAAGGCTGCCTTCTGTCCAGTGCGCACCGGTGTTCCGGTGGGCAGGCGAGCCATGATTTCCTGTTCGCCAGCTCGCAATGCCACGAAGACGTCAGGACCGGTCGGCTCGATGACATCGACCTCCATATCGATCCGCGCCAGCGTGTTTCCCGCATCTGTGACCAGCGAAAGCCATTCGGGGCGCAGGCCGAGCAGAACTTGTTGTCCGGTCGAAAGTGCTGGCACCGGAACCGGCAGCGTCACGCCGGTGCCCTCTAGCCGGAGCTGCAATCCGCCCTCCCCCTCCACCACGGTTGCGGGCAAAAGGTTCATGGCCGGAGACCCCATGAAGGTGGCGACGAAGACATTGGCGGGCCGGTCATAGATCTCTTCCGGGGTGCCGAATTGCTGGAGAATACCATCTTTCATCACTGCAATGCGGCTGGCCATGGTCATGGCCTCGATCTGGTCATGGGTGACATAAACGATGGTCGAGCCGAGGCGCTGGTGCAGCTTCTTGATTTCGGTGCGCATCTCCACACGCAGTTGGGCATCGAGGTTCGATAGCGGCTCATCGAACAGAAAAATTTTCGGTTCGCGCACAAGCGCCCGGCCCATGGCCACACGCTGGCGCTGGCCGCCCGAAAGTTGCCCCGGCTTACGCTTCAGAAGGTGCGTGATCTGCAAAAGTTCCGCCACCTTGTTGACGCGCTCGGTTCGCTCTGGCTTTGGCATCTTGCTCATTTCAAGCGAGAAGCCGATATTCTGCTCCACCGTCATGGCGGGATAGAGCGCGTAGGACTGGAAAACCATGGCGATATCGCGCTCTTTCGGCTCCAGACCCTCCACAGACTTGCCGTCGATGGTGATGGTTCCCGATGTGTGGCTGTCGAGACCGGCAATGATCGCCAGCAGCGTCGATTTTCCGCAGCCGGACGGACCGACAAGAACCAGAAACTCTCCATCCTCTATCGAGATATTGATGTCCTTGAGGACTTCGAGACTGCCGAAACTCTTTGTGACGTGGTTGATTGCGAGATTGGCCACAATGGTTATCCTTTGACTGCGCCGGCCATCAGGCCACGAAGGAAATAGCGGCCCGCCGCCACATAAATGAGGATGGTCGGCAGGGCAGCGATCATCGCAGCAGCCATATCCTCATTATAGGCTTTGGTTCCGGTCGACGTATTGACAAGATTGTTGAGAGCAACCGTCACGGGCTGGTTGGAACCAGCCGCAAACGACACGCCAAAGAGGAAGTCGTTCCAAATGCCGGTGAATTGCCAGATGATCGAAACCATGACGATGGGCCAGGAAATCGGCAGCAATATGCGGAAAAAGACTGCCCAGAAGCCCGCGCCATCGATGCGCGCTGCCTTGAAGATTTCGGCAGGCACGGTCACGAAGTAATTGCGAAAAAACATCGTGGTGAAGCACACACCATAGATGACATGGACGAGAACCAGACCGGAAATCGTGCCTGCCAGGTTGAACGTGCCGAGCAGGCCGGCCATAGGAATAAGAACGATCTGAAACGGGATGAAACAACCAAACAGGATAAGCCCGAACAGGACATTGTCGCCTTTGAACCGCCAGTTGGCGAAGACATAGCCATTCAGCGCGCCGAGACCTACAGACAGCAGCGTGGCCGGAATGACGATGAGAAACGAGTTGCCGAAATAGCCCTTCAGTCCTGTGCAGGTCACGCCGATACACGCGGCATTCCATACGGTCTTCCAAGCCTCAACCGTAGGCGCCATGGGAACGGACAAAAGATTGCCGGAGCGGATTTCCTCCATGCCCTTGAGTGAGGTAAACAGCATGGACACGAGCGGCGCCAGAAAGGCTGCGGCGAGAATGGTCAGGCAGGCATAGATGAAGACACGCCCGGCCACTTTTGAAACGCGCAGCTTTCCTGCCATGTTGCCTTTAGGCTGTGCGGTCATTGCCAAGCTCCGAATAGAGATAGGGTACGATGATGCTCGCAAGGCTGACCAGCATAACGGTGGCGCTGGCGGCACCCACACCAAGCTCGTTGCGGGTAAAGGTCATCGAATACATGAAGGTCGAGGGCAGTTCGGTGGAAACACCCGGGCCGCCCTTGGTCAGTGACACCACCAGATCGTAGCTCTTGATGGCAAGATGTGCCTCGATGACGAAGACGGTGAGAAAAACCGGGCGCAAGGCGGGAATGATGATGCGCGTGTAGACTTTGTGAATCGGCGCGCCATCAATGCGGGCAGCGCGAAGGATTTCGGTGTCGATGCCGCGCAGACCGGCCAGAAACAGCGCCATGACGAAGCCAGTAACCTGCCACACCCCGGCGATGACGATGGTGTAAATCGCCATATCGGGATCGACAAGCCATTGAAAGGTGAAGCTTTCCCAGCCGAGGCTACGCATCATATGCTCAAGGCCAACCCCGGGATTGAGCAGCCATTGCCAGATGACCCCTGTTACAACAAAAGACAGCGCCATGGGGTAGAGAAAGATCGCCCGGAACACGCCCTCCATACGGATTTTCTGATCGATCAAAATGGCGATGAACAGTCCGAGGCAGGTTGCGCCAACAACATAAAGACCGCCGAAAATAGCCATGTTTTCGATGGCAGTGATCCAGCGCGGATTGTCGAAAAGGCGTTCATATTGCCGCCAGCCGACGAAATCGAAACGCGCGAACATCTTCGATCCGGTAAAAGACAGCAGTGCAGTATAGGCGATGAAACCGTAAACGCAGACCGTTATCGCCGCGACAGATGGCGACAAGACAATCGCAGGCAATGCGCCTCTGACACGTTTTGAGAAAGACATGAGTTGTCCACCTGTTTTGCCCTGAACTCTGGGCCGGATCACATGCACCGCCACATCCAAAGATGTGACGGTGTTGTCCGCGAGAGATCATTATTTGGCTGCGTTGACCGATTTGATCAGGGCGGCCACGGCATCCTTCGACGACATGTCAGAGTTGAAATGCTGGGTAACGACATCAAACATGGCACGCTGAATACCGGATGGTTCGGCATGACCGTGTGCAAGCGAACCCAGCAGTGTGCCAGCAGCCTCGGCCGTTTTCAGATCGGCCATGGACTTCTGTCCGCAAGCATCGAATTTGGTGCCGGAAACATCTGTTCTGGCCGGGATTGACCCCTTCACCAGGTTGAATGCTTCCTGGAAGCTCGGCGACATGACGCTGGTTGCCAGCTTGTTCTGAGCATCAACCTTGTCTTTTCCGACCGGGAACATCGCGAAAAAGTCAGTGTTGAAAAGGAAGGAACCTTCGGTACCAGGCGCGGTAACACATAGAATATCGACACCTGGCTTCAATCCGGCTTTGACGATCTCGCCCTTGGCCCAGTCACCCATGAGCTGCATCGCGGCTTCGCCCTTAAGAACCATGCCGGTTGCCAGATTCCAGTCGCGGCCTGAGAAATTAGGATCAACGAAACCACGAATTTTGCGCATCTGGTCAAAAACCTTGACCATGGTATCCGAGCCGAGCGCTGTTTCATCGAGTTGAAGAATAGCTTTTCTATAAAAATCCGGACCACCGAGGCCAAGCACAACATCGTCGAAAATGGTCGTGTCCTGCCAAGGCTGACCGCCATGCGCCAGCGCTACGATACCCTTGGCCTTCAACTTTTCGGCGACCGTATTGAATTCATCCCAGTTTGTCGGAGGCTGAAGGCCGTTATCCTTGAAAACCTTGGCATTGATCCATAGCCAGTTTGGTCGGTGAATATTGACAGGAACCGCTTCCCACTTGCCATCATGGACGGCAAAGGCTTTGATCGCGCCGGGAACGACTTTATCCCAGCCTTCCTTTGTGGCGACAGGCGTCAGGTCGCCGAGAAGGCCCTCTTCAGACCATTCATTGACTGCCATGCCAAGCAATTGGGCCGCGGTTGGCGGATTTCCCGATGCGACACGGGCTTTCAACGCGGTCGTCGCGGCTTCTCCACCGCCACCGGCAACCGGCATATCCTGCCACGACACGCCCTGTTTCTGAAGGTCTTCCTTCAGCACGCCGACAGCGGCAGCTTCACCGCCCGACGTCCACCAGTGCAATACCTCAACGCTCTCCTGAGCGAAGGCATAGCCTGATACAGATGCACCAAGGACGGCCGCTAGGGCCATCTTTTTAAAGGTAGAACGCATATTATCCTCCCACAGACCGGCCCGATGCCGTCCCTCCAAAACAAACGATGCTCCTCCCGTTTGTTTGGGTTGAAAACAAACATATTGATCGTTTAGTGTCAACATACATATTGTTGGAGCTAGACGATGCTGACGGGAATAACGACCATTCTGCTTTTTCAACTGATTGGCGAGATTATCGCTTATTTTTCGGGCAACGTCGTTCCGGGTCCCGTTATCGGAATGGCTTTGATTGCGGTTTTTCTAAAAGGACTGACGGCGCGCAATTGGCTCCCGGACCTGGAAAACAACGCCGTCAACGCGTCGAAGGCATTGCTGGCCAATCTTGGAATTCTGTTTGTGCCGGCGGGAGTGGGTATCATTCAGCATTTAGACCTTCTCGCGAACAGAGGCATCGCGCTGCTGATGATCGTCTTCATCTCCACGGTCTTAACTCTTCTGGTGACCGTTTTCGTTTTCATATCGGTAAAGCGCCTCACGGGAGGAGAGAGACATGACTGACGGCCTGTGGGTCTATCTGTCGACCTCATCGCTTCTCTGGCTGGTGGGAACTCTGGCAATATGGCAGATTTCACTGCGTGTGTGCGATCTGCGTCCGGCTAATCCTTTCATGAACCCCGTCATGATGAGCGTCTGCCTCATGGTGGGAATCCTGCAACTTGCAAGCATCGATTACACGACGTATTTCGAAGGCGCGCAATTCATACACTTCCTTTTGGGGCCGGCCACGGTCGCACTCGGTATTCCGCTCTACCGGCAGATCTCGCTCGTAAAAGCGAACCTGTTTCCTATCCTGTGTGCATCGCTTGTCGGCAGTGTAACTGCGGTGAGTTCGACGATTTTCCTGTCTCAGCTCTTCGATTTCGATCAGACAGTAGTTGCGTCACTGGCACCGAAATCCACGACTGCCGCAGTAGCAATGGCTATCTCGGAAGGATCGAACGGAGACCCTGCATTAACGGCGGCTGTCGTTATTATGACCGGAATTTGCGGCGCAATCATCGTCACTCCACTGATGAATGCCTTGAAAATCCGTGATTATAGCGCGAGGGGATTTGCGGTAGGACTTTCATCCCACGGTATCGGCACGGCACGCGCTTACTCCGTTGATCCGGTCGCAGGACTTTTTTCCGGTATTGCCATGGGCCTGAATGCGATCCTGACGTCCCTGATTGTCCCTCTTTTACTTTAGAATGCCAAAGGCCAGAAAATCGATGTCCATGCCACGCGCCGTAAGGCACATCAACGAAATACGGGTTCTGGAGGTCGTTTTCCGCGCGGGAAAGGTCAGCCGGGCAAATATCGCCCGTGAACTCGGTCTGACAAGATCGACGGCCAGCAGTCTTGTCGCGGGACTGGCTGATGAAGGTCTGCTGCTAGAGGATACCTCGGGTGAAGATAAGGGGGCTGGCACCGGAAGACCTGGCACGTTTCTGCGCCTCAACCCGAAACACGGTCTTTTCCTGGGAGCGGATATTGGGGTCGGGCATATCACGATCATCGCACTTGATTTTGCCGGATCGATTATTGCCAATCGTAATTTCCAATTTGAAACCGACAGGAAAGACTTTGAAAAGCTCACCAGCCAACTCGCTCGTTGCGTCAGCAAAGTGGTGCGGAGTATCGGACCAGGCTACATTCTGCGCGGTTTAAGCGTGATCGTGCCGGGCGTCATCGACAGGTCAGGCACGGTTTTGCGTGCACCCTTCCTGGGGTGGAGGCGCGTTCCACTGTTGGAGCGAATGTCTGCCCTCTTGCCGGAAATGCCTGTTGTCGTTGCCGAAAATGACGCCAATGCTTTCGCACTTGCCGACGGATACAGATCTCAGATCGACCAGAACGATACCAGTATTTATATCCTTCTTGACGCAGGCGTGGGTGGGGCTGTCGTGACCTCTGGCCAATTGCTCCGTGGTCACGATGGCTATGCAGGCGAATTCGGCCACATCATTCTTGGAGAACAAGGCTTCGTCGAACTCGCCACACCCAGCGGGTCATTCGAAAGTTTTGTCGGCCACGATGCCGTTCTTGCGCGCCATCGCCATTATGGAGGAACCTGCAAGACCGTTGACGCGCTCATGAAAGCTGCACAAAATGCGGAACCGGCTGCACTCAAAACGATCAAAGACTGGTCGTTCTATCTCGGGCGCGGATTAGCGCTCATCAGCAGTATTTTCAATCCGTCACGAATTGTTCTGGGCGGGCGCGTGGCTGCACTTTACCACCTGTGCGTCGAACATACGCAACTGAACATCAGGGGCAATTTGCTGGACGATCATCCGCTGCCAATTGTAAATCTGTCGCGTACAGGGTTAGAGGGACCGGCTCTCGGAGGTGCGTCAATGCTGCATCGACAAATGTTCTCGGTCGATAAGAACCTGGTGTTTCGAATCGATTTACAGACCTAGCAACTGTGTTTAAATCTGGCTTTGATGGCTCCATGTGGAGCCGCTTTTAAAGACCGCGTATGTGTTGGTTACCAACCTTCTTGCGACAGCGACGATAACGAACTTGTGGGGTCTACCGCGCCCCCTTCGCTGTGCGGCTGATTTCAAAACAGTTTTGTGATACGCAGGAAACCGCCACCAACTCATGGTAGCGGTTTTAGCCTTGGAGCGTTTTCTTGTTCAATCGCAGCGTTCTAATCTAGAGCGTTTCCTTGTTAAATGGAACCGCTCTAGGAACGCTACCAAGTCTGACGAAGCGTTGCGTAAATCGCGCGGCCTGGATTGTAATAAATCCCACCGCTGTCCTGGCTTGCGACATGTTTTTCGTCAAAAATGTTGCTGGCATTCAGCTGCAGCGTCGTATTTTCCTTGATCTTGTAAGTAAGGGCGGCATCGAACACGATCGCACTTTCAGACGCTATCGTGTTCTGGATGTTCGTGAAGTAGCTATCGGAATACCGGGCCCCAACGCCAAAGGTCGTATCGCCGCGTGCGCCCTCACCTTCCAGTGTATAGGTTGTCCAAATTGATGCGACATGCTTGGGGACGCGCATAAGGCGGTTGCCGTCATTCGCGCCGCCCGGCTCTTCGATCTTGGAGTCGATATAGCTGTAGGCCGCGATCAGATTGATGCTGTTCGTCAGCTCGGCTTTGGCTTCAAGTTCAATCCCGCGGTGGCGAACCTTTTCGACGGAATCCGGCAGATACGTCACGCTGTCATAGACCGTAATATTTCCCTTTGTCAGATCATAGAGCGAGGCGGTGAAAAGAGCGGGAAAAGCCTCCGGCTGATACTTTATGCCAACTTCATATTGCTTGCCGGTCGTTGGCTCTGTCCCGACGCCCGGGGCGGCTGCCGACTCGGCGTAGCTTGCAAAGGCCGCAAATTCCTCTGTAATTTTATAGCTAATGCCTAGCTTTTTGCTGAGTTCGCTATGGTCATCCGACGTCGAAGCACCAGACGATAAAGTGGTCTGGCTGAGATCAAGCCAATCGTTTCGCAGACCGAGGCTAACCGTCAACCTGTCCTGGTAAGTGACATCCTGCTGAAGATAGATTGCCTTGGTTGTCTGATCGTTTCCATTTCCAGGTGTGAGCCCGACGTTCGGGCCACCTGTATAGACCGGATTTGCAGAATCAATCGGTGGCGGTCCGTTGGGCACATACAGACTGGCCTCTTCGGATTTGAAATTATTGTATTCGACGCCAAGAAGCGTGCGGCTCTCGATGTCGTCGAAGGTCCGCTCATAGACAAGGTTGGCGTCGATGACGAACTGTTCGGAGGATTTGTCGCTACCAAAAAAGTAACGATCCGTCAGGTTTGGAAATCCGGCTGTCGGGTTCTGCAGATATGCACTCCCAAATCCTGTATTCGTCTTGCTATATCGCGCCTTTGAGCCAAAGCTCAGACCATCTCCAAAGTCATGATCGAACATCAGACTGTATGTGTTGCGGTTGGTGTTGTTGAAATAATAGTCCGGCTCACCGAAGAATTTGCTTCTGTCGAAATCCGAACCAAAAGGATGGCCGCCGCTGCCCGGTACGCCATCCTTGTTCAGGTGATCGAAGACAAAAGACAAGTTCGTTACGTCCGTGGGACGCCATGTCAGTCCGCCCATGAGGAATTTCTCGTTATCCTTCGAATAGTCGTACTCGGCATCCGCGTTCTGGAACTTGCCCGTCAAGCGATAGGAAAGCGTATCGTCTTGCGTGATGTTGTCGCCAAAATCCAACCCAAGTTCCTTGTGGTCAAACGAACCACCAGTTACGTAAGCCTCGCCGAAACGATCGCTTTTCGGCAATTTGGTGACATAATTTACCGCACCACCAGGTTCGGCCGATCCGAAGCTGCTCGAACTTGTCCCCTTGAGAACTTCGATACGCTCGAAAGCATAGGGTTCTTCGCGAACGCCACCGAACGTCCTGCCAATGGCCAGTCCATCACGATAGGTATAGGGCGTAAAACCGCGGATATCGAAAAAATCCCAACGATCATCCGAACCATAGAAATCAGTGACCACGCCGGCTGTGTACTGTACAACCTGCTCGACGCTGGTCGCGGCGCGCTCTTTGATTTCCTTTGCCGTGATGACGGAGACCGAAGCCGGTGTTGTCAGGACTTCGCTTGGCATCTTCCCAGCGCCCGTCGTGCGTCTGGCTATGATTGATTTTTCGTTGTCGTCGCCACCTGATCCATCCACAACGATTGTTTCAAGAACCGTGGCGCCTGAAGCGCCCGCGTCCTGCGCGATGAGCCGCGTCGGAGAAAATGCGGCAAGTGCCGTGCATCCCAACAGGATCGCGTTGTAATAGCGATGCCATTGCTGGCCCAAGTTCCCGCTTTTTGTCTCAGTCTTCATGATCAAATTCCAGAAGTGGTGTTGCTGTCGCTGGCAATCTCGGCAGAACACCGGAGCTCCATGGCAAGGGGAATAACTTGAGAGAGTTTATCCGGTATTGTACAATTCCACGGTTTTGGAAAAAACCACGGAAACTTCCTCGCTGCCTGTTGCGTCACCACCACATCAACCTTGACCGGAGACTATGAAGCTGAGAAACGAACTCAACTTTAATTTCGGAGAGTATCGCCCATGCTGCGCGTTACCCGCGCTTTCGCGCCCATCATTGCCATCATCATGTCTTTCGCCACCGCATCAGGAGCACAGACTGTGGACGCAACGGTCTATCCCCTCGTCATCAAGCACGCATTGGGGACGACCACGATTGACAAGAAGCCTGAACGTATTGCGACGGTCGCCTGGGCCAATCATGAAGTGCCCCTGGCTCTCGGCATCGTGCCGGTTGGTTTTGCTGCGGCAAATTTCGGTGACGATGACGGGGATGGCCTGTTGCCCTGGGTGGCAGAAAGGCTAAAAGCATTGGGTGCCCAGACGCCTGTCCTGTTTGATGAGGGAGACGGCATCGATTTCGAAGCTGTCGCCTCTACAAAACCGGACGTCATCCTGGCTGCCTATTCCGGTCTGAGCCAAGCGGATTACGATACGCTGAGCCAAATCGCACCTGTGATAGCCTACCCGCAATCGTCCTGGGCCACAGACTGGCGCGAGACGATCCGCTTCAACAGCGCAGGTCTCGGCATGGCCGCAGAGGGCGAGGCGTTGATCGAACGCACCGAAGGTGAGATTGCTCAAGCGGTCGCCGGCTATCCGCAACTAAAAGGCAAATCGGCCATGTTTGTGACGCATCTGGACGCCACAAACCTCAGCACCATCAATTTCTACACCGCAAACGATACGCGCGTGAAATTCTTTGCGGACCTCGGTCTGACATCACCAAAAAGCGTCAGAGAGGCTTCAAAGCCTGGACAATTCGCGTCCAGCCTGAGTGCCGAGCGCGTTGATGCCTTTGACGATGTCGACATCATCGTGACCTATGGCGGGCAGCCATTGCTTGACGCGGTGGAGGCCGACCCGCTCCTGTCAAAAATGCCTGCGGTTCTTCACAAATCCACCGTCATGCTGGGACGAAACCCTCTCGGCACGGCGGCGAACCCCACACCTCTGTCCATCTCGTGGGTCTTGAAAGATTATGTAGCTTTGCTGGCCGCCGCAGCAGAAAAGTCGACTGGACGGCAATAATGACGTTTCGACGCTTCAAGCACAATGCGCCGATCGGTGTTATGGGGCGTTCCAACACGAGCCGTTCGCTCTGGCTCGTCGTCGTGATGGCGATCCTGGCGTTGTTGTGCACGCTTTCCGTCGCCATCGGCACGAGAGAGGTCGCGTGGACCGATATCCTCGCGGCTTTCGGCGGACATAGCGACAATATCGGTCAGGCTGCCGTTCTCGTTCGCATACCCCGGACCCTGCTGGCATTGATTGCAGGTGCGGCACTGGGTCTGTCCGGCGCCATCATGCAGGGTGTCACGCGCAATCCCTTGGCAGACCCCGGGATACTCGGCGTCAATATGGGTGCTTCGCTGGCGGTGGTATGTGCCATTGCGTGGTTCAACATTGCCTCGGCCAATGCCTTTATCTGGACGGCAATCGCGGGTGCGGGGTGTTCTGCCGTGTTCGTTTACACAATCGGTTCACTGGGCCGTGGAGGTGCCACGCCTCTCAAGCTGGCGCTGGCAGGCGCTGCAACCTCCGTCGCATTTTCGTCGTTGGTCATTGCTGTCGTCTTGCCTAGGAATGACATTGCGGGGGGTATTCGGTCCTGGCAGATTGGCGGCGTTGGCGGCGCGACCTTTGATCGCATTTCGCAAGTCCTGCCGTTTCTCGCCATCGGCTTTCTCATCAGCATGCTTTCGGCACGAAGGCTCAATTTGCTGGCACTGGGGGATGAACTGGCGGCAGGCCTTGGTGAGCGTGTGGCAGTTGCCCGCGCCTTTTCGGCACTTGGTGCGATCCTCCTCTGCGGCGCGACCACGGCGGTTTGTGGACCCATCGGCTTTCTGGGGCTTGTCGTGCCGCATCTCTGTCGGCTGCTGGTCGGGGTCGATCACCGCTGGCTCCTACCGTTTTCTGCACTGGGGGGAGCCAGCCTGTTGCTGGCTGCAGACATTACCGGGCGCATCATCGCGCGCCCGGCTGAGCTCGACGTGGGCATTGTAACTGCGCTGATCGGTGCGCCGTTTTTCATTTGGGTCGTCAGGCGCCAGCGGGTGCGCGAACTATGACGATGCTGCCTTCGATCATTCGTTCCATCACCGAAAGCCGCGCGAAACATGCGCGCAGACATCTGCGGGTCATGACTGCCCTCATCGTCCTCCTGTTTGCGCTCTTCGTGCTCACTCTTGTGCTCGGTCAATCCTTTACGTCGCCAGCAGATGTCATGCGCGTGTTGCTGGGCGAGGACGTCGCTGGCGCAAGCTTTACGGTCGGACAGTTGCGATTGCCGCGCGCTTTGATGTCCGTTCTGGCGGGCCTCAGCTTCGGGCTCGGCGGCGTGGCTTTCCAGATCATGCTGCGCAATCCTCTCGCAAGCCCCGATATTATCGGCATCAGTTCCGGTGCGAGCGCGGCAGCGGTCTTTGCAATCGTCATCCTGTCGCTGAAAGGTCCCATCGTTTCGGTCTTTGCCGTGGTGGCAGGCCTTGGCGTCGCCTTGTCAGTTTATGGCCTGTCGTCTCGAAACGGTGTTGCCGGAACGCGGCTCATCCTTGTCGGCATTGGTGTCTCTGCCATGCTGGAGAGCATGATCGCCTATATTCTTTCGACCGCCCCGGCCTGGAACCTGCAGGAAGCCATGCGATGGCTGACGGGCAGCGTCAACGGCGCGCAGCTCTCGCAGGTCCTGCCGCTTCTGCTGGGGCTTTTTGTCTTCGCGACACTGCTCCTTGGCCGCCAGCGCGATCTTCAGGCGCTGAGGTTGGGGGATGACACGGCCGCCGCATTGGGCGTGCGCGTCGGCGTTACCCGCGTCATCGTCATCATCGCGTCCGTCGGCATGATTGCCTGCGCAACGGCCATCACGGGGCCAATTGCCTTCGTGGCATTTCTTTCAGGTCCGATTGCGCAGCGCATCGTCGGCCCTCATGGCTCAGTGCTCGTTCCCGCAGGCTTGATCGGAGCCGTGTTGGTGCTTGCAGGGGATTACGCTGGGCAGTTCCTGCTGCCAAGTCGCTATCCGGTGGGGGTGATCACCGGAGCGCTCGGCGCACCCTATCTGATTTTCTTGATCATACGCGTCAACCGGAGCGGAGGCTCGCTTTGACAACTCATTCTCTTCAGGCACGCCAATTGTCCGCAGGTTACGGCGACAATCTGATTTTGGAAAACCTTGATCTTACCGTACCGTCGGGGAAGATCACCGTCATCGTCGGGGCCAATGCCTGTGGTAAATCCACGCTGTTGCGCACCATGTCCCGTCTTCTTTCCCCGAAAACAGGACATGTTTTGCTGGACGGACAATCAATCCACGCCATCGCGTCCAAAAAGCTGGCGAGGACACTGGGCCTGCTTCCGCAATCCCCCATAGCACCTGAGGGCATCACGGTAGCAGATCTCGTCAGTCGCGGGAGGCACCCGCATCAAGGCTTTCTTTCCAGGTGGACCAATGAGGATGACCAGGCGGTTGCCACTGCACTGGAAGCAACGAAGACCTTCGAACTTGCAGAACGGGCGGTGGACGAGCTTTCGGGCGGGCAACGGCAACGGGTCTGGATCGCCATGGCACTCGCGCAACAGACGGAACTCCTGCTTCTCGATGAGCCGACAACATTTCTGGACATCAGCCATCAGATTGAGGTGCTTGATCTCCTGACCGACCTCAATCACAGTCGCGGCACGACCATCGTCATGGTCCTTCACGATCTTAATCTGGCAGCACGCTACGCCGATTATCTCGTCGCCATGGCGGATGGGCGTCTGCACGTCATGGGAACGCCTGAACAGGTTTTGACGGAAGATAACATCCGAGCCGTCTTCGGCCTGGAGAGCTGCATCATCGCAGACCCGACGTCGGGTCGACCAATCATGCTTCCTATCGGTCGTCATCGCATGACATCAAATCCCTCGTTTTTGGTGGGCGAATAACCGAGCTTACCGCCCACTAAGGCGTCGGCTCTAAAAAGCGAGCGCCTCTTCACAATGATCGCGACTTGCGCTAGAAGCCGCAACCATAAATCCGGTCGCAGCCCACCCGGTCAAAACAAGGGATCTCAACATGAAGACTATCGTCATCTGCTCTGGCGGATTGGACTCGGTTTCGCTTGCGCATAAAATTGCAGCTGAACATGAACTACTCGCACTCGTATCGTTCGACTACGGACAGCGACACAAGAAGGAGCTGGACTTCGCAGCGCGTTGCGCAACACGTCTTGGCGTTGCCCATCATATGATCGACATCCGCACCATCGGCGCGCATCTGACGGGCTCGGCCCTGACAGACGATGTCGAAGTTCCCGACGGCCATTATGCGGAAGACACGATGCGCTCCACCGTCGTTCCCAACCGCAATGCCATTATGCTCACAATCGCCTTCGGGCTGGCAGCAGCCCAACAGGCGGATGCCGTTGCCATTGCCGTTCATGGCGGCGACCATTTCATCTACCCCGACTGCCGTCCCGGCTTCATCGACAGTTTCAACGATATGCAGCGCCACGCCCTCGAAGGCTATGCCAGGGTCAAGCTCCACGCGCCCTATGTCACAGGCTCCAAAGCCGATATCGTGACAGATGGCGCCAGGCACGAGACGCCGTTTGCTGAAACATGGTCCTGTTACAAGGGTGGTACACGCCACTGCGGGCGCTGTGGCACCTGTGTGGAACGACGTGAAGCCTTTCACCTAGCACGTGTCGAGGACCCGACAGATTACGAAGACCCGGATTTCTGGATCGCAGCCACCAGTGCCTATGCAGCGCAGGAGGTGAAGTGATGTACCGGATCACAAAGGAATTCCACTTCTCTGCCTCCCATCAGCTCAAAAGCCTGCCCGCAGACCACCAATGTGCAAGGCTGCACGGACACAATTACATCGTTGAAGTGGAACTTTCAGGCCAAGAACTCAACGGCCATGGTTTTGTGCGTGATTATCAGGAGCTTACGCCGCTCAAGCGTTACATCGATGACCATTTCGATCACCGCCACCTCAACGATGTCATGGGGCATGACAGCGTCACCGCTGAATGCCTTGCAAAGCACTTCTATGACTGGTGCAAAGAGCGCCTGCCGGAAACGAGCGCTGTTCGCGTCAGCGAAACAGCAAAAACATGGGCCGAGTATCGCCCTCAGCCAAAGCCATGATCACGCAAAAAGAAGCGCTTGTTCGTGTCAGCGAGATTTTTGGCCCGACCATCCAAGGCGAAGGCCCCCTTATCGGCCTTCCCACCGTCTTCGTTCGCACCGGTGGATGCGATTATCGCTGTGCATGGTGCGATACGCTCCATGCTGTCGATAGCAAGTATCGTGACGACTGGCAGCCCATGTCGGCGGATGCCATCTGGCAGCAGGTCACGCAGCTATCGGGTGGAAAACCTCTGGTAGTCTCCCTATCTGGCGGAAATCCAGCCATTCAGCCGCTTGGCCCGCTCATTAACAGAGGTCATGGGGAAGGTTACCGCTTTGCTCTGGAAACCCAGGGAAGCCTTGCGAAAGACTGGTTCGCAGACCTCGACTATCTGGTTCTCAGTCCCAAGCCGCCATCCAGTGGCATGCAGACGGACTGGGCTCTATTCGAGCGCTGTCTCATAGCAGCAGGCAGCGGCCCGCAACTTGCGCTGAAAATCGTGGTGTTTGACGATGCAGACTTTGCATATGCCAGAGACGCCCACCAGCGCTATCCCCACCTTCCGGTTTATCTTCAGCCCGGCAACCACACACCACCACCGCCCGACGACGATCATGCGACCGTCGATATCGACGGTGTCATGGACCGGATGTTGTCGCTTGTGGAGAAAGTGAGCGCCGACCAGTGGTTCGACGTGCGCGTTCTTCCGCAGCTGCATGTGCTGCTCTGGGGCAACAAGCGCGGCGTCTAGACGCCATCGGTCAAAGCCATTTACCGCTTGCGGATCAAGAACCGATGGCCTGTTGGCATCGCAACCGTTTCCAAAAGACTATGGCCGTCTTCGTTGCACATATGGGCGATATCGAGCACGGCGAGATCGTCTGTGGTTTCCACCCACAGCGTCTCACCCGCGACCATCGTCGATAGTTTCTTTCGACTTTTCAAAACAGGAAGGGGGCATTTCAGCCCCCTTAAATCATAAACCAGGGGAACGGTGTCCGTCATTCCTTGGACCAGAACTTCCAGAACGGCTTCTTCTGGGCATCCTCAACTGGCGATGGCGCGGAGAAAGCCAGAGGATTGACAGCGGGAACCGGAACAGCTTGCGCAACAGCCGTCTGCTGGGCGGGAGCAGCAGGTGTCGCCGCAACCATGACAGTTGGCGCCACGCGGCCAGCGTCGTTCTGCGGCCTACCAAGCGTCGCGGCAGTGGTTGCACCCGGGTTGGATGCTGAAGCCATAGCGGTCGCGGCCTGCCCAGAAATGCCCTTGGAAGCCTTCTTTTCCATGAGCGCGACGAATTCGGTTTCCTTCATCAATCGTCCGGCCTTGAGAGCAGAACCAGTCGGCGCATAAGCAGGCTCACGGCCCTTGCGCTTTGCTGCTACAATCGCTTTACGCTCGGCCTCGCTCGGGTCGTACCAAACCATCCCGTCAAGCTTCTTCGTCGCTTTGGCGTAGGCAACATCATAGGTCTTGGCATAGCTTTGAAGGGCACTGGCAAGAGCGGGTGGTGTGCTCATTTTCGGGCAGGCAGCGGAAGCATTGAACTGTCCGCCTTCGGCCTGCTGGTTGAACACGTATTTCTTTTCACAGACATTGACTTCGGGCGGGCGCTTGGTGACTTCGAAATTGTCGTAGCCGACCTTCAGCATCTTCCAGAATTCGTAGTGCTCGCTGTTGCGATGACGCGCCATGTTTTCCGCCGTCATACGGAATGGCAACGCCTGAAGCTGCACGGTCTTCTGGCCGCCCTTGAAGGCGTCGCGTGCGAAACCGTAGATTTCAAGAACCTGCGCATCGGTCATCGAATAACACCCCGACGACGAACACGCGCCGTGGATCATAAGATTGGTGCCGTTGCGGCCGTTTGCCTGATCATAGCGGTTGGGAAAACCGGTATTGATGGCAAGGTAATAGTTGGAATTCGGGTTCAGGTGCGCTGGCGTCAGATTGTAAAAACCTTCCGGCGCCTGACGGTCGCCTTCCTTGACCTTGGGCCCAAGCTTTCCCGACCATGCACAAATATCGTAGGACGCGATCACCTCGAAACGGTTGTCGCGTCGCGCTTTCCAGATTTCAAGCTTACCCTCTTCCTTGAAAATACGCATCAGGATCGGCGCATTGCGATCCATATTCTTCTTGTCGATTTCAGCGAGAATGGACGGAGAGAGCGGGTAATCAACCTTGTTCTTGACATGCGACACGTCCCGCTCGACTGTTTCAAGCGTTTCGTTACAGCCAGTCAGCATCAGAGCCGTACAGGCGAGAAGCAGAATATGTCTCAAACGCATGGCGTTACACCGATTTGCAGAAGGTAAAACGGTGGTAAAATAAATCCAGCCTGAATACAAGTCTGAGGGCTTGTCATTGGCCCTCGCGTTGCCACGGAGATGTCTGTACCAGCGTTCATGATTTCGTCGGATTTAGTGAATTATCTTCGACATTTATAGCTTACAAAGCCTTAAAATATCCCTACCCGGCTTTATGTGACCCGCCTTGCGGCCAAGCCGAACTCCTCTATATTCCTCGACATGATCGAACTTGTCACGACCTACTGGCCCCATATTCTGGCAACCTTGTCTGTCATCATGGGCGCAACGGCCGCTATCCACGCGACGATGACAAAGCAAGAGGTCCGCACGGCGCTGGGCTGGGTCGGCGTGATCGTTCTTTCCCCTGTGATTGGCGCAGTCATCTACGCGATCGCCGGGATCAACCGTATCCGTCGCAGTTCACTGGGCCAACAGCGGTCCCTGATGCACGGTACGATAATGGATCGCGTTGCGCGTTTCGATGCCAGTGATGACATCGTCATTGCACGTTTTGGACGACGTTTTTCGGCCATGAAAACCGTGGGAGACCGGGTGACACGCAACGCGCTGACCACCGGCAATACGATAGAGCCCCTAGGAAGCGGCGATATCGCTTACGCGGCCATGCTGGAAGCCATCGCCAACGCAAGACGCTCGATCATTCTCGAAACCTATATTTTCGATCAGGATAGAATAGGAACCCGCTTCGTTGACGCCTTGACCCAGGCACAAAACCGGGGCGTCGAGGTTCGTGTGCTCATCGATGCGGTGGGAGCCCGCTATTCCGTACCAAGCATCCTGCCAGGCCTCAAAGACGCAGGCATCAACGCCAGCGTCTTCAACGGCAACGTCATTATGGGGCTGCGTCTGCCCTATGCGAATTTGAGAACCCA
The DNA here is from genome assembly GCF_023757665.1 of Rhizobium skierniewicense Ch11. NCBI lineage: Bacteria > Pseudomonadati > Pseudomonadota > Alphaproteobacteria > Hyphomicrobiales > Rhizobiaceae > Rhizobium > Rhizobium skierniewicense. The sequence continues at coordinate 115,314 of NZ_RXPG01000016.1, read as the reverse complement.
CCGCAAAATCCTTGTCGTAGACGGACGAATGGCATTCACCGGCGGGATGAATATTCGCGAAGGGTTTGCCGCAGAGTTTTCGGGCGATGACCAATCGCGCGACACCCATTTCAAGGTCAAAGGTCCGCTCGTTGCGGATCTTTTTACCGTCGCCGCTGAAGACTGGCGATTTACAACCGGGGAACTGCTGGATGGACCCATGTGGGACATCACTCTTCCGCAAGGAAAACCCGGATCACCCGTGCTCGCACGCGTTGTGGCATCTGGGCCTGACAACAGTATCGAAACCAGTCACAAACTGCTAACGGGCGCGTTTTCCATCGCTCGATCGTCCATTCGCATCATGTCGCCCTATTTTCTACCAGATAGAGAGCTCATATCGGCGCTGACAACGGCCGCCAGGCGAGGAGTGCAAGTCGATATCATCGTGCCCGCCAACAACAATCTGATGCTGGTCGATAGAGCGATGACAGCGCAATTCGATCAGATGTTGAAAAGCTATTGCCGTATCTGGCGCGCAACCGGCCCCTTCAACCACTCCAAACTGCTGGTGATCGATGACCGGTGGTCCTATGTCGGGTCGTCAAATCTCGACCCGCGCTCATTGAGATTGAACTTTGAGGTGGACATAGAAGTTATCGACGAGGGCTTCGCGAGAGCGGTATCGTCACGGATAAATGACGCGATGCTGAACGCTCAACCCGTGGAGCTCGATGCGTTGCGGGCAAGGCCTTTTGCGCTGCGGCTTGTCGAACGCATTTTATGGTTGGCCTCTCCGTATCTTTAGGGGGCCACATGCTAGGCGCGGCAGAACGTTCTTTTGAGATCGAGGAAATGGATGTCACTGGTGCCAGATAAAAAGTCGATACGGGCAAAGCCGGAGAGTCTTCCCTCTTTCATTGTCACCTCGTTTCGCAATCGCAAGAATGGCGCTGGCAAAACAAACGTTTGCGGCGATGCCAAACTTCCAGTTATCGCATCCTACAATGTTCACAAATGCGTGGGACGGGACCGCAAATTCGACCCAGATCGCATTAGCCACGTCATCCAGGAGATTGGAGCAGACATCATCGCCTTGCAGGAGGCCGACAGCCGTTTTGGAGAGCGAACCGGGCTGTTGGATCTCATCCGGCTGGAGCGGGAATGCGGGCTGCTGCCGGTTCCGATCACGGCGGGTGCCAAGGCCCATGGCTGGCATGGTAATGTCGTGCTCTTCAAGGAAGGCGCTGTGCGGGACGTCCACCCGCTGAAACTACCAGGGCTGGAGCCGCGTGGGGCGCTGGTGGTCGAACTTGAAATGAAGCAGGGCGGAACCCTGCGCATCATTGCCGCCCATTTCGGCCTCCTGAGACATTCCCGTGCGCAGCAGGCAAAAGCCTTGGTCGATCTGCTGAACACCAGAGATGAACAGCCAACGGTTCTTCTTGGTGACCTCAACGAATGGCGGCTTGGAAACGGGTCTTCGCTCAACACCTTCCGCGAAGCCTTTGGAAATCTGCCACCCGCTGTACCAAGTTTTCCGTCCGGCCTGCCGGTTCTGGCGCTTGATCGTATCATCTCGAACCGTGAGGGGCTGATCGAGAATGTAACAGCGCATGAGAGCGCCCTGTCACGCGTCGCGTCCGATCACCTACCGTTGAAAGCCACGATCCGCACGGACATCCTGATCGCGTGACAAAAAGCGGATGCTGTGAGCACCCGCCTTTTCTCCATCAACGCAGCAAAGAGCGTGCCTCTTCGATGCCAAGCGCGGCTGGTTGGGTGCAGGTGGTCGTAAGCTCGATGAAGCGACCTTCTTCCCCGGATTTCAAAATCGACGTCATGACATCGATCCCGTGCAACGACCGATCCAGCGAGCAACGTGCATCGCGGCCTTCGGTCAGGGCGATGGCCATATCGGCAAGTCCTGCGGTACGATAATTGGCACGGGCACCCTGTGGACTTTCCTGATTGGCAATGCCAAACGGATGGTCCCAGGTCTCAAGCGGCTTGATATCCTTGTCGCGACCACTGGCATCGACGACACCCCCAAAGAAGTTCGGATCCGGCACATAGATCGAGCCTTCCGTGCCATAGAGCTCCATATTGGCATGACGGTGTGACCACACGTCCCAGCTCGCCGACAGGGTGATTGTCGCGCCATTCACGAACTCAAGAAGTGCGTGGATATTTGTTGGCGTTTCAACCGGAATGACCTGCCCGTTCAAGGGCTGGCTCGTCACGGTCCGAGTGGGGTTTGCCATGGATGTCAACGCACCCACACGTTTGACCGGGCCGATCAGATTGATGAGGTTGGCGACGTAATACGGACCAAGATCAAGGATGGGGCCGCCGCCTTCAAGGAAGAAGAAGCCGGGATTTGGATGCCACATTTCCATGCCGGGGCTCATGACATGGCATGTACCAGAGGTAATCCGCCCGACTTTGCCATCATCGATGTATTGACGCGCCAACTGGTGCGAACCGCCCAGAAACGTGTCGGGTGCGCAGCCGACAGACAGGTTTTTAGCCTGTGCCAGACGCCGCAGCTCTTCGCCTTCCTGAAGCGTCAGCACGAGCGGCTTTTCCGAGTAGACATGCTTGCCCGCTTCGAGAATGGACTTCGAAACGGAAAAATGCGCTGCCGGGATGGTGAGGTTCACCACCACATCGATCTCGTCGTTTTGAAGCAGCTCCTCGATGGATTGCGCTTTGACCCCGTATTCTTCCGCTCTCAATTCAGCAGCACTGCGGTTGAGATCGGCGCAGGCCAGAACTTTCAGACCCCTGAATAGGGGTGAGAGAGAGAAGTAGGTCGTTGAAATATTGCCGCATCCAATGATGCCGACGCCAAGGTCCTTGGCCATATCAGTAACTCCAGCTTTGTCGCTATTAATAGGTGTTGAAGGATGCGATGGATCGCGTGATCAGTCTGTCGGCGTCCTTCGGGTTGTCGTGCTCGACAACATAATATTTGACAGCCGTCTTCTTGAGGACGTCCACCAATCCCTTCCAGTCGACGGTACCGTGGCCGACATCTGCCCAGCCGTCCTCATCGGCATTCTCGCCCGCCGGCGCAATATCTTTGACATGCACGGCCGTGATGCGACTTGCGTAGCGCTCGATCCATTCGAATGGATCAGCTTTACCGCGGATGATCCAGGCAATATCCGCTTCCCACTCCAGTTCTGGTCCACCGGTGAAGATCTGCTCCTGTGGGGTGGAGCCGTCCTCGAGCTTGACGAACTCGAAATCGTGGTTGTGCCAGCCAAAGGAAAGTCCGGCGTCGCGGAACGGCTTTGCGGCATCCTGAAGACGCTTGCCAAAGGCGAGCCATCCGGCTGCATCGCTAGGGCGCTGATCGGGTAGAAGATAAGGGCAATAGATTGCCTGAACGCCAAGGATTTTGGCAATGTTCAGTGCTGCCTGCGGTTCCTTCTCCAACATATCCAAACCAAAATGGCCGGTCGGCATCGTCAGATTGTTGGCATCGAGATCGCTCCGCAAGGCTTTGAGCGCCGCGTCATCCATCGTGCCGTAAATACCGCCGAAACCTTCGACATGGCTGTAGCCTGCGGCTGATAGCTTCTTCAAGACATCGGAAAGCGGCGGGAAATTGCGCGCGCTGTAGAGCTGAAAACCGAGTTTCGTCATCTGTCTCTCCTGACATTGGGACTGTGTCTGGTGGGTGGTTGAGGGTGGCTAGATACGATCTTCCGTCGTCGCATCGAAAAGGGAGGCCATGGACATATCGAAGGCCAGCTTGACCTTCGTTCCAGGCGAGAACCGCCGGTGTCCACCGACGCGTACCGAGAGCGTGTGCCCGGCGAGCTTGAGCCATATGAGGTTATCTGCACCCATCGGCTCTTCGATATCAACGACGGCGTCGTGGATTTCACCGCTGGTGATATCGCTATCGACACGCACATGCTCAGGCCGAACGCCTAGAACCGCAGGCGTACCCGGCGTGAGTGCGGCTGATGTGTCGTATCCGTCCAGCGTGAAGCTGACGCCATGTGTCGTAAACACCACCTTGCCGTCTTTCGCTTCCAGTTCACCACGCAGGAAGTTCATCGACGGCGAACCGATGAAGCCTGCGACGAAGAGATTTTTCGGCTTGTTATAAATCGAAATCGGATCATCCAGTTGCTGGATCACGCCGCCTTTCATGATCGCGATGCGATCCGCCAGCGTCAACGCCTCGATCTGGTCGTGCGTTACATAGATCATCGTGTTCTTCAGCGATTGGTGCAGTCGTTTGATTTCCACACGCAGTTCCGAGCGCAGCTTGGCATCGAGGTTGGAGAGCGGTTCATCGAACAGGAACACGTCCACATCGCGCACCAGCGCACGTCCGATGGCCACGCGCTGCCGCTGGCCGCCGGAAAGCTCTGCCGGCTTGCGTTTCAACAATGGTTCGATCTGAAGGATGCCAGCGGCGCGTTTAACGCGCTTATCGATTTCCTCCCTCGGAACTTTGGCGACCTGCAAGCCGAAAGACAGGTTTTTTTCGACCGTCATCTGTGGGTAGAGCGCATAGGACTGGAACACCATGCCGATACCGCGATCCTTCGGCTCTTCCCAGGTCACGTTGCGATCCTTGATGAAAATCTGCCCTTCAGTCGGCTCGAGAAGCCCGGCGATGCAGTTCAGCAATGTGGATTTTCCGCAGCCTGATGATCCCAGAAGAACGAGAAACTCGCCTTCGTAAATATCCAAGTTGAGGTCGGACAATACGGTCACCGCACCAAAGGACAGGGACAGTTCGCGAATGGAGACGCTTTTATTCATGAAGCTTAACCTTTGACTGCGCCTGCGGCGATGCCGCGGACAAAAAGTCTGCCTGAAACGAAATAGACGAACAGCGGAACGGCACCGGTCAGAAGGGTTGCAGCCATATTGACGTTGTATTCCTTCACGCCTTGTACCGAGTTGACGATATTGTTGAGCTGAACCGTCATCGGATAATATTCCGGTCTGGTGAACACGACCCCGAAGAGGAAATCGTTCCAGATGCCGGTAACCTGCAGGATCATTGCCACCACGAAAATGGGCAACGACATCGGGGCCATGATGCGGAAATAGATTTGCCAGAAATTCGCACCATCGATGCGTGCTGCCTTGAACAACTCTTCCGGCAACCCGGCGAAATAGTTGCGAAAGAGCAGAGTCAGGATCGGCATACCGAAGATCGTGTGCACGATGACCAGCCCCGTAAGCGTGCCGTAAATGCCCATCTCACGAAGAACGATGACGATTGGATAGATCATCACCTGATACGGAATGAACGCACCGATGATGAGAATGGAGAAGAAGAACTCCGAACCTTTGAACTTCCAGTTTGCCAGCGCATAGCCGCTGACGGACGCGATGACGATGGACACGATTGTGGACGGGATCATGATCCGCACGGAGTTCCAGAACCCGCGCGACAGACCATCGCAGTTGAGGCCCGTACATGCGTTCGACCATGCTTTCACCCAGGGCTCAAACGTGATTTCGAGCGGCGGGGCAAAGATGTTGCCCATGCGGATTTCCGGCATGCCTTTCAGCGATGTCACGATCATCACGTAGAGTGGCAGGAGATAATAGAGCGCAGCGACGAAGAGGCTGCCATAGAGAATGATATTGCGCCGTGATATCCGCTTTTTCGGCTTGCGACCGCGCGGTCCATCAAGTTTGGAGGTGACAGGGTCGCTCCCTGCCGCGACTGTGTTGAGCGTCGAGATGTCAGCCACGTTTGCGCCCTCCGAATTCGAGATAGGCCCATGGGACAACGATGATGGCGACCGTGAGCAGCATCATGGTCGAGGCGGCAAAGCCCTGCCCCAGATTCTGTGCCTGGAACATGTAGTCGTAGACATATTTGGCTGGCACTTCCGATGCGATGCCGGGGCCACCGCTGGTTTGCGCCACCACGAGGTCGTAAACCTTGACGATGCCACTGGCGATGATGACGAGCGTGGTGATGAAGACCGGGCGCATCATGGGGATGACGATGAGGATATAGGTCTTCCACATGGGAATACCGTCCACCCGCGAAGCCTTCCAGATATCCTCGTCGATCCCGCGCAGGCCTGCCAGCATCAGGCACATGACGAGGCCAGTGCCCTGCCACAGAGCGGCAATCAGGATGCCATAGATCACGAAATCCGAGTTATAGAGCGGGTCGAACGTGAAGCTCTCCCACCCGATCGACCGAACAACGGCTTGAATGCCAAATTCGGGATTGAGAAGCCATTGCCAAACGAGACCGGTGACGATGAAAGACAGGGCAAAGGGATAAAGAAAGATGGTTCGAAATGTATTCTCGAAACGTATCTTCTGATCCATCAGTGCAGCCAACACAAAGCCGATCACGAGACTGAAGATCAACGACAGAATGCCGTAGATCGCGAGATTCTGGATCGAGATGATCCAGCGTGGCGCGTCCCATAGGCGCTCATACTGATCAAAACCGACAAACGTCGCGCGGGGCAACAATTTCGAGTTGGTAAAGGAATAAACGACTGTCCAGATCGTTCCACCCAGGAAAATGACCATCGCGGTCAGGATCATGGGTATCGATGCAATCTTTGAATTCAGATTGCGGAATAGCTGGTTGGGACGACCAGAATGGCTTTTAACCGCCATGCACCACTCCTCATCAATCATATAGGTTGATTATGCAGCGGGTAGCTTCAGAGCATATCCCGCCGCAAATTTTCCAGGCGCGAACACGTGAAGCGCTTGGCAAGGAGGCGTCTGAAACCAGCAGATTTTCTAAGTACCGGTTACAGACGACGAAGGTCAGTCTGCTGAGGAAATGATGTCAGCAAAGCGCTTCTGTGCAGCCTCTGCAGTCAAAGACGCATTGGCGAAAAATTCGGACATCAAATCCTCTTTTTGCTTTTGCGTATCGGCCGAGATGAGCTGATCCGTGCTTGTCAGGGCGTTGCCCTTTTCAATGATGGCCAGACCCTTTTTCATGCAGTCATTGGCAGCCGAGAGATCGACGTCACCCCTGATGGGAAGCGAGCCTTTCTTCAGGTTGAACGCAACCTGCGTTTTCGGATCGACGATCACCTCAGCCAGAACTTCCTGGGCCTTGGACTTCGCTTCGTCTTTCAGCAAAGGAAAATAGAAAGCGTCGCCACCCGTCGTTATATAATCGCTAAGGCCGAGACCCGGCAGGCAGCTATAATCCGTTCCGGCTTTCATATCGGCAAGCTGGAACTCGCCCTGTGCCCAGTCGCCCATCACCTGGCCAGCGGCCTTTCCGGTGATGACCATATTGGTGGCCTGGTTCCAGTCTTGAACGTTTGAACCCTTTGCAAGCTTTCTTGCTTCGTCGGCTGCCGCAAAGATTTTCTGCATCTCTGGCCCGGCAGCTACGTCTGCGTCCTTGTCCTTGAAAACCTTTTCATAGAGGTCTTTTCCACCCATCGACAACACCAGCGTATCGAACAGGCCATTGGCCTGCCAAGCCTGGCCACCCAGCGCGAGTGGCTGGATGCCGGCCTTCTGAAGGGCAGGACCCGCCGCGATGAATTCCGTCCAGTTTTTGGGAACGTCAACCCCAGCTTTCTTGAAGGCTGCATTGGAAAGCCACAGCCACTGCCAGGAGTGGATGTTCACAGGCGCGCAGTAAATCTTGCCGTCGATCGTGCAGCTGTCGAGCAGGCTGGACGGTTTGATGATGTCTTTCCAGTTGCCTTTTTCCGCAACATCGGTGAGATCGCGCATCAACCCGGACTGCGCAAGCTCCTCAGCTTGGCGGCCATGATTGAATTGGGTGGCTCCCATTGGATCGCCACCGGTAATGCGGCTAATCATAATTGGACGCGCGGTACCGCCAGAACCAGCAATAGCACCATCCACCCACTTATTTCCGGTTGCATCAAATGCCTTGGCCAGTTCCCCAACCGCAGCAGCTTCGCTGCCCGATGTCCACCAGTGCGTTACTTCGAGATCAGTGGCCCCGGCAATCCCTACCGGCAACATGACACTGGCCGCCAGAGCAGCCAAAATAGAACGTATGCGCATGAGTCTCCTCCCTCACTGAAACGTTGCCGTAAAAACCTATGCGAAACATCAGACTTCCGCAACAGCAAGCGTAATAAAAAATTAAAACAATAATAAACATTTATAATCAATTACTTAATATTTTTTTCTTAGGGCGTGATTATAGATCGGGGATAAAAAACGTCGGAAGAGGCAACACCTCCGATCAAAAAAAGCGCCGCGAATGAAAAGTCGTTTTCTCACCCTTTGCTTTTGAAGTCTTCCGCTTCCCCTTCAAAACGCAATTATCACTTCCCGTTTCGCCGCGAAAAATTAATCTGTTATATTCCAAGAATTTCCGCCAAACGAGCCATGTATATCCAGGGTAGCAAAAAGTGGTTTTCACCCGATACTTTGCAAAATCACGTGAAATTGCCGCAACCATTAAGAGATTGACCAACAATCGCAACCCCACTTAACCGCTAATTAACCAGTGTCGAATAGAAATTAGCCGATATGTTAAGCGAGTAAATCACAGGGCGTCTCCGGTCGCACGTGTCGCTTTTGCAACGGACTGCATGAAGCCAGCCCGCAATCCAAAATGTAACTGTCTGGACGCTTTCCCCTTTGCCCGGGATCGCGAAGTCGTGCCTGTTCGCAAGTGATTTCGGAGTAAATCGTGAAAAACCTGCCGGTGGAAGAAGAACGCCAGTCACCTCTGGCTGCGCTCCAACTGTGTCGTGTTCACACACACAGCAATTTCTCGATAACGCGCTCACGAAACTCCCGTGCTGCACCGGCTGAGACCGTCAACTTCGGCGTGGAAGCCCGCAAAGCACATCCACACGTCCTTCGCAGCATTTAAGGCAATCAAAATAATCTAGGGAAATTTGGATGGTACCGGAAATACTAACATTGCCTTCTAGCCTTTCCATACGCGGCATCACAGCTGCTCACGAAAGCCTGCTCGATGCACTGAAGACCAACAAAGCCGTCACAATCGATATCCCCGCCGATGCGCATGCGGACTTAAGCTTCATCCAGCTCATCGAGGCGTCAAGGGTCTACGCCCGGACAGAGGGAAAATACGTCACACTTATGAAGCCAGCCTCCCAAAGCGTACTGGATACGCTTCGTCGCGGCGGTTTCCTCAACGACATGGATGAGGCTTCGCGCCTCTTCTGGCTGCATGGAAAGGAAATTCAATGAGCGCCAATATTCTGACAGTCGATGATTCTGCCAGCATCAGAATGACGACGAAAATTGCCCTGACGAACGCGGGATACCAGATTACCGAAGCCGTGGATGGCGCAGACGGCCTGACGAAAGCAAAGGCCGGGTCTTTCGACCTCATCGTCACCGATCTGAACATGCCCAACATGAACGGCCTGGAAATGATCGAGGCATTGCGCCAATCGCCTGCCCACACGGGCATTCCGATCATCTTCCTCACGACCGAGTCTGACGCGGACATGAAGACACGGGCAAAGGCAGCAGGCGCTACGGGTTGGGTGACCAAGCCGTTCGACCCTGAGAATCTCGTCAAGATCGTCAAGAAGGTTCTCGGTAGATGACCATATTGGACCCCATTCAGGTTTTCAGAACGGAAGCGGGCGAGCTTTTCGAGCAGATCGAAAGCGGCCTTCTCGACCTGTTGCATGACCTGTCCAACCAAGGACAGATCGACGCCGTGTTTCGCGGTCTGCACACCCTCAAGGGGTCCGGTGCCATGTTTGGCTTCGAAGCGTTGGCTGCTTTCACGCACCATTGCGAAACAGCCTTCGACCGCGTTCGAAAGGGCGAAGTCCCTGCCAGCAGCGAATTGATCGCCGCTGTTCTCGAGGCGCAGGATCACATGCGCCAATTGGTCGATAATCCGGCAATTGCACTGCCGGAAACGGGTGATCGTCTTCTGGCCAAGCTGCAAGCAGCGGTGGGTAGCGGAGCGACATCAGCACCCCACCACACACAGCCCACACCGGGCGCAAAAGCTGCCCAAACCGCGATGGCAACATGGCAGATCGATTTCAGCCTACCGGCAAATGCCATGGCGAACGGCACCAATCCGTTGGGCCTTCTCGATGAATTGGCAGAGCTCGGCGACTGTCTGATCGTTGCCAAAACCGCCACCATTCCGGCACTCGATGTCATTGATCCGACCAATCTCTACCTATCGTGGTCCGTTACGCTGACGACTGACAAGCCACGGTCGGATATCGACGACGTCTTCATCTTCGTCATGGACGATATGGAGATCAACGTCAGACAAATATCAGCCTCACCGGCGCCGGTCGTTGAAATCGTGCCGCCGCCCGCCCCCGTCGAAGATGCGGCCAAAGCGAACCCTGCCGCAGCGCAGGCCAATGATGGCAAGCAGAACAAGGCTGCCGAGAACGTCCGCGTACCCGCAGAACGGCTGGACGAGTTGATGGACCGTGTCGGCGAACTCGTGATTGCGCAATCGCGCCTTTCTCAGCTGGCCAACACCAGCGTCGATATCCAGCTTCGGTCCGTATCCGAAGATGTAGAGCGCCTTTCCGGTGAACTTCGCGATACGATGATGGTCCTGCGAATGGTGCCGATCGCCCAACTCTTTGGTCGGTTCCGTCGCCTGATCCATGATCTGGCGCGGGAAACAGGCAAGCAGATCGAACTTGTGACCGAAGGTGAGAGCACCGAAGTCGACAAGGCCGTCATCGAACGCCTCGCTGACCCTCTGGTCCACCTCGTTCGCAACTCCTGCGACCATGGCCTCGAAACACCGGATGAACGCATTGCGGCAGGTAAATCTGCTGTTGGCCGTATCACACTCATTGCCCGCCAATCCGGCGGCGAGGTCACGATCACCATTCGTGACGACGGTCGTGGCATTGACCGTCAACGCGTGCGTGCCAAGGCTGAATCCTCGGGCATCATCGCAGCCAATGCGACACTGTCGGATCAGGAGCTTTTGCAGCTCATCTTTGAACCGGGATTTTCGACTGCGGCACAAATTACCAATCTTTCCGGCCGTGGCGTCGGCATGGATGTGGTCAAGAAATCGGTTGAAGCGCTGCGTGGTCTCATCAACATCACCAGCACGCCCGGCGCCGGTTCGGAAGTCTCTCTCGCGATTCCGCTGACGCTTGCCATCATCGACGGCTTGCTGGTGCGCGTTGGAACGGGTTGCTACGTCATTCCGCTGTCTGCCGTCGAAGAATGTCTCGAGCTTTCCCCCGACGCCGACGTCAAGTCCCGTGGCCGCTCGTTCATCTCGCTGCGTGAAAGTCTGGTGCCGTTCATCCGTCTCAGAGAACTGTTCAACACCGGTACCAAGCCCGACCAGTTCCAGAAGGTCGTCGTCATCTCGACGGGATCCGAGCGCGTCGGGCTCGTTGTCGATCAGATCATCGGCGATCATCAGACCGTCATCAAGGCCATGTCGAAACTGCATCATGATGTCGCGACCTTCTCCGGTGCGACTATTCTGGGCGATGGCAGCGTCGCCCTCATTCTCGATGTCGGCCACCTCGTGACGTCAGGCCAGCAGCAGGAGGCGCAATTGCGTATCGCCGGATGAACCAGCCTCTCATGAAACAGTCGGAAGACCTGTGGGCCGACCGCGACGATCTGGAAGTCCTTACCTTCAGCATCGAAGGCGAAACCTTCGCAATCGAGGCCATCAAGGTTCAGGAAATACTCGACCTTCTGCCGGAAACGGCTGTGCCCGGTAGCAAGCCCTACGTGGCAAGCGTCATCAATTTTCGTGGCAAGGTCATACCATTGGCAGATATTCGCCTGGCCTTTGGGATGGGGGCTGCGGAAAAAACCATCGATAGCCGCATCATCGTCATCGAGCTTCCGATCGAAGGTGAACGCACCCTGGTCGGCTTGCGCACAGACAAGGTTTACGAGGTGACCACCTTCTCCAAAACCGCAAGCGAACAGCCGCCGAGCGTCGGCATGCGATGGCGGCCGGACTACATCAACTGCCTTATCAGGCGCGGCAGCGAATTTGTCATCATTCCGAACCTCACCGCCATCTTCACCTCGCAGCCGGAAGCGTCACTCAGGGGTGCTTCTCGCAACAACGTCATCGAACTCTCAAAGGAATTCTAGGATGCGATTTACCATCAAAATGAAGCTCGCCGTCGCATTTGGATTTCTGATCGCGATGCTGGCTGGTACTGCCGGATATAGTGTCTACAGCCTCAGTCTAGCGAAGGACTCGATGAACCGGGTCGTCGAAGGCACTGTCGTGCGTCTCGACAAGGTTCATCAGATCAATGCACTATCGCTCGTCACCGTGCGTTCGCAGAAGAACATGATTCTTTCAACGACGCCGGGAGAACTGCAGCAGCACAAGGAAACCGGCAATGAGAGTCGCGCACAACTAACCAGGCTCATCAATGAAATGGCGTCCACGGCGGCGCCTGAAATGCAGTCGACCTGGGCGTCGATTGTTGCGGCATACCAGAAATTTGAAGCCAGCGACGACCGCGTCCGCCAACTTATGGCAGAAGGCAATAATGCCGCAGCAATAGCGTACTCCTCCGGCGATGGCCGCGTTGCGGCCACCGAGCTTACGCACAAACTTGATGAGTCCGTCAAATTTAACCGTGGCCGGCTTGAGACAGCAAAACAGGTGGCTACCACCGACTATGAACAGACCCGCATGCTGATGATCGGGATCTCCATAGCGGCAATCGTTATCGCCATTGTGACAGCACTCTGGATCGCGCTTGGTATTACGAAGGGCCTGCGCAAGATCATGGATGTCGCTGAAGCAGTTGCCGTCGGCGATCTTGATCGGGATGTCGAGATCAAGTCAAACGACGAGATCAGAGATCTTGTGGACCGGATCAATGTGATGACGGGCAATCTGCGCAACACCGCAAGCGTGGCCAATGAAATCGCAGACGGCAACCTCACAGTGACGCCAAAGCCGCTTTCTGAGAAGGATACGCTTGGCGTCTCCCTCCAGCGCATGGTCGAGCGCCTGCGTGGCGTGGTTGCCGATGCGCTTGCAGCAGCCGACAACGTCTCGTCCGGCAGCCAGGAACTGTCTGCAAGCTCCGAGCAGCTTTCGCAAGGAGCGACCGAACAGGCGTCCTCTGCCGAGGAAGCGTCTGCCTCGATGGAGCAGATGGCAGCCAACATCAAACAGAATGCCGACAACGCGGCCCAGACGGAAAAGATTGCCCGCCAGTCTTCCAAGGATGCCGAAGCCAGTGGTGAGGCCGTAGGGCGGGCCGTAACCGCGATGCGCACAATTGCCGAAAAGATTTCCATCGTTCAGGAAATCGCGCGTCAGACCGACCTTCTTGCGCTCAACGCGGCCGTTGAGGCAGCCCGTGCTGGCGAACATGGCAAAGGCTTTGCCGTCGTCGCTTCCGAAGTCCGCAAGCTTGCAGAACGCAGTCAGGCCGCAGCCGCTGAAATCAGCTCCCTTTCCGGGACTACGGTTCAGGTTGCGACCGAAGCCGGCGACATGCTGAACCGCCTGGTCCCGGATATCCGCAAGACGGCCGAACTGGTGTCTGAAATCTCGGCAGCCTGCCGCGAACAGGACATCGGTGCCAGCCAGATCAATGAAGCTATCCAGCAACTCGATAAGGTCACGCAACTCAACTCCGGTGCGTCCGAGGAAATGTCTGCAACATCGGAAGAGTTGGCTGCACAAGCCGAAGAGCTCCAGGCCAGCATCGCATTCTTCAAGGTTGATCGCTCTGATGCCGGTCCTTCCTCGGCAAATCTTCGCGCAGCGATCCGTCCAGCACAGGCGCCTGCCACACGGGTGGCACCGAAAGCAGCACCTGTTCGCAGACCGGACAATTCCATTGTCAGCCAACAGGCACGTGCCAAGGGTTTTGCACTGGACATGTCGATGGGCGGACCGGACTCGGCTGACTCGGATTTCCGTGAAAGCGCATAAAGCCAGATGAGGAATGGGCTCGAGATCCATCTTCGAGCCCTCCGGTGCAACGATGACTATCGTACATTCTATCGAGAGGTGTGAATGCATTCGTTACAACGCAAGCTGATATTGCGGGTGACAATGCATCTCTGACGCCAATCATTCAAAGCGTCGACTAAGAGGACTAGCTATGCGGTTTACCATCAAATTAAAACTTGGCCTGATATTCGGGCTACTCGTCCTCCTGATGGCAGCTTGTGCTGCTTTCGGTATCAACGGCCTAAGGGAAATGGATGCACTGAAGGACGGCATGATCAGCGGCCCTATCCATCAGGACGACGTCGCCAATGACATTGCGAGCGCATTCGATGGTCTCGGCTTGGCCGAAAGCGACCTCCTTCTTTCGACATCGTCGGAACGCGTCCAAAACGCGCTCAATATGATTGCGACCGAACGCAAAAACTTCAATGAGGCCCTTGCTGCTGGCGAACAGAGTGCTCCAGAAGATTTCAAAGCAAAATGGGCGGAAATTCGAGACTTCTGGGGTGATTTTATCGCCCTGCAGGACCGCGTCATCAATCTGGTCAAATCCAATAACCGCGATCAGGCTCTGGAATTGAACCAGACGGAGGGAACGATCGCTTCCGACAAACTGGATGCGATGACTGAAGCGCTGTCAGAATCGACAGAAGCTGGTATCGCGACCTCTGACAAGCTGAGTGAAACAGTTTACAACACCACATTCACAACGCTTGCAGCCCTTGCTCTTGGAGCTGCCATACTCTCAATCATTTCTGCGATCCTCATCTCGATCTCCATTAGCCGCGGTCTTAACAAAGCAATTGTTTCGGTGCGAAACGTATCCGAAGGCGACCTCACAAATATGGCCGTCATCACCACACGCGATGAAATCGGCACGTTGCTGGAACACGTCAATACGATGATCGAGCGTTTGCGCGGCGTCGTTTCCGACTCCATTTCCGCAGCCGAAAACGTCTCATCAGGAAGCCAGGAGCTTTCTGCCAGCTCGGAACAGGTTTCACAGGGCGCGACAGAACAGGCATCTTCAACGGAAGAGGCCTCCGCGTCGATGGAAGAAATGGCTGCCAATATTCGCCAGAATGCAGAAAATGCCGCGCAGACGGAAAAGATTGCCCGTCAGTCTTCTACGGACGCGGAAGCCAGCGGTGCTGCTGTTGGCCGTGCTGTCGTCGCCATGCGCACGATTGCCGAAAAGATTTCCATCGTTCAGGAAATTGCACGTCAAACCGACCTCCTCGCACTCAATGCCGCTGTCGAAGCCGCGCGTGCGGGCGAGCATGGCAAGGGCTTTGCCGTTGTTGCCTCGGAAGTTCGCAAGCTGGCCGAACGCAGCCAGTCTGCAGCCGCTGAAATTAGCGCCATGTCTAGCGACACGGTCAAGGCAGCGGCCGATGCGGGTGAGATGCTGAACCGCCTCGTACCTGATATCCGTAAAACGGCGGAACTCGTCGCTGAAATTTCAGCAGCCTGCCGTGAGCAGGACATCGGCGCCAACCAGATCAATGAAGCCATCCAGCAACTGGACAAGGTCACCCAGCAAAACACCAGCGCATCCGAAGAGATGTCTGCCACCTCTGAAGAATTGGCAGCTCAGGCCGAAGAACTTCAGACGAGCATCGCATTCTTCAAGGTGGACAATGGTGAGGCACGCCGTGCTTCACCTGCGCAAAAACAGGCGGCATTCAAGCAGAAAAAGCCTCACCAACCCATGCCGGCTCGCAAGGCGACATATGACCAATCGGTCAGAACACAGCAGGCGCGCGCCAAGGGTTTCGCACTGGATATGTCTCAGGGCGGTCCAGATGCGAACGACGCAGATTTCCGGGAAAGCGCTTAAATCATGGCCAGCACATCATCTGATACCCAGTATGTCACATTCAGTCTCGGCGAAGAGGTCTTCGCCGTTCCTGTTGACGTCGTTCGCGAAATTCTTGATCATGAGGACGCTTTCAAAATCCCCCATGGGCCGGATTACCTGCTGGGGCTCAGGGATGTGCGTGGCCAGGGCGTACCCGTCATCGACCTGCGATTGCGTCTTGGCATGAGCGGAACGGTCAAGACCCAGAACACCCGTATGTTGGTGCTGGATATTCCGATCGGTGAAAAGCTCCTCGCACTTGGTCTGGTGGCAGACAAGGTGTTCGAAGTCACACCGTTCAGCCGGGATGTCATCGAAACAGCGCCCGATATCGGCATTCGCTGGAACTCGAACTACATTGCTGGTGTCGTTCGTCGTGAGGGTGATTTTGTCGTCATTATCGACCTCGCGCAACTCTTCTCCGGCGAGGCCAGCGGCCTTACCCAGGCCGCCAACGGACCCGTTCGCGCCGCATAATGGAGTCCAAACGTTGAGTGCACCTGCTTACACGAACTTCGACGACAGCCTGAACAGCAGCGATTTTCGTAAACTTTCGGAATTCATCTACAATTACTGCGGCATCAAGATGCCCGATACGAAGCGGTCAATGCTGGAAGGACGGCTACGCAAACGCTTAAGAGCGACGGGACATGCAACCTTCGTGGAATATTGCGATTTCCTGTTTCGCCATGGAGGCATGGAAACTGAAAGCATTTTTCTGATCGATGTTGTCACGACCAACAAGACGGATTTTTTTCGGGAGCCCAACCACTTCGATTTCATGGAGAAAATTGCCCTGCCTGCTTTGTCTGCGAAGGGCCACAAACGCATCCGAACATGGAGTTCGGCATGCTCCACCGGTGCCGAGCCGTATACCATGGCGATGGTACTGGCCGAAGCCATCGAGAAACGGGTCATCGGGGATTTCAGTATCCTTGCCACGGACTTATCCACTGAAGTGCTTCAGAAAGCGCACTCCGGCATTTACACGAGAGACTTGGTTGCGCCCGTCCCGGCAGATCTTGCACGAAAATACATCATGCAGCCCCGCGACAAGCAGCGTAACGAAGTGCGCATTACGCCTAAGCTTCGTGCAAAGGTCGGCTATGCACGGCTTAATCTGATGAACCCGACCTACGAGGTCGGCGACGCCTATCAGATCATTTTCTGCCGCAATGTGCTCATCTACTTCGACAAGAAAACGCAATCACATGTGTTGACGCAATTGTGCAACTGCCTGTCGCCGGGTGGTTATCTCCTGATCGGTCACTCAGAAAGCATCACGGGTATAAACCTCCCCGTTAAACAGGTTGCCAACACAGTGTTCATAAAGCAGTAGCAGACGGCCATGGTGAAAAAGACGCGCGTACTGATCGTCGACGACTCAGCCAGTGTCCGCCAGACACTGACCGCAGTGCTTGAATCCGATCCAGACATCGAAGTGATCGGCGCCGCGTCCGATCCCTTCATGGCAGCCAAGAAGATACAGGAAGATCTGCCCGACGTCATAACGCTCGATGTCGAAATGCCGCGCATGGACGGAATCACATTTTTGCGTAAGATCATGTCGCAGCACCCCATCCCCGTGGTGATGTGCTCATCTCTCACCGAAGCTGGGTCCGAGACGTTGCTGCAGGCACTGGAGGCAGGTGCGGTCGACATCATCCTGAAGCCGCGTATCGGTGCTGCCGATCATCTGGCGGATTCAGCGTTGCGCATCTGTGAGGTCGTCAAAAGTGCCGCCCACGCCCGCGTGAGAGGGACAAAAACGTCGCCCCGGCACGGGTCGACACACGGAATCCAGGCCAAGTTGACGGCTGACGCGGTGCTGCCGCCACCATCTGGAAAAGCGATGGCGCGGACGACCGAAATGGTGGTCTGCATCGGCGCGTCCACAGGCGGTACAGAGGCATTGCGTGAGATGTTGGAAAGACTGCCAGCAAATGCACCTGGTATCGTGATCGTCCAACACATGCCGGAAAAGTTCACGGCAGCTTTCGCCAGACGTCTCAACTCCCTATGCGAGGTCGAGATCAAGGAAGCAGAAGACGGCGATGCGGTTCTGCGCGGACATGTGCTGATCGCGCCAGGCGACAAGCACATGCTTTTAGAGCGGCAGGGCGCGCGGTATCACGTGTCGGTGCGCACCGGCCCGCTCGTTTCCCGTCACCGGCCATCGGTGGATGTGTTGTTTCGTTCCGCTGCACGCTCGGCAGGCGGCAACGCCATGGGTGTAATCATGACCGGAATGGGTGATGACGGTGCACGCGGTATGCTGGAAATGCATCAGGCTGGTGCCCACACCTTGGCACAGGACGAAGCGTCGTCTGTCGTGTTCGGCATGCCGAAAGAGGCCATAGCACATGGCGGTGTCAACAAAATCGTCGCGCTGGAGCATATCGCTCGCGAAATCCTGGCCGAAGACAGGCGTCGGTAACTGAATCCTCAATACGTCTTTAGATGCTGTTAACCATAATGCTGAATGATCGGATGGCACCATGATTCTGGTGCTCCAAGTGAGCGATGATCGCCCGCGAGCATTCACCGGATCTGGTCATGGCGGTCATTACTTTCGCGAACACAAAGGGCGGCGCTGGCAAAACGACAGCAGTGTTGTTGCTTGCCTCACAACTTGCGCGACGTGGTTTGAAAATCTGCGTTATTGACACAGATCCCCAGCGTTGGCTCTCCAAATGGCGGGAGGCGGCGGACAGCCGTGTCGATCTTTCCGTCATAACCTATGTTTCCGCATCCAGCCTTCAACAGCACGTGCTGGACAACCGCCGTAAGTTCGATCACGTCATCATCGACCTTCCCGGCGCCCAGTCTCCGCTTCTTGCGACAGCTGTGGGTCTGTCCAACCATGTCATCATTCCCGTGCAGGGCAGCACGATGGATGCACAGGGCGGCGCGCAGGTGCTCGAATTACTCCGTTATCTCGATGATCGCGCGTCCATCAAGATACCGCACTCCGTTGTGCTGTCTCGCGTCAATTCCATGGTCACGACGCGCGCGCTTTTGGCTGCCAAAGCGCTTCTCGCCAACCGAAACGTGCATGTTCTGGACACGCCGATCATCGAACGCGCAGCGTTTCGTGATATGTTTGAGTTCGGCGGCTATCTCCACATGATGAACGCATCGCAAGTCAGCAATCTGGATAAGGCACTGCAAAACGCCAAGGCTTTCGCAGACGAGGTCACGCGCCTCTTACCTACCCAATCTGCGACGAGACTGGTGTCTGCTGCCTAAACTTTCAGCCCGCTTCGCTGGGCTGACCGTCTTTGTTGACAAGACTTCCCAAAACCAAGTCCAGGTGGGCCTCGATATAGGCAGAAATATCAAGCTCTCGTCTACCATCGTGAATGAGCGTTTCAAAGATCATGGCTAGAATGGGCGCGAAGACCAGTTGTGCTTCAGCTCTAGGGCCTGCGACGAACTCGCCGGATGCTATACCATCGTTCAGGATTGTCTGGACGCGCATCAGGAGTGGGTCCACAAGGTCATCGCGGTGTGAATCGATAACCTTTGGAAATCGTCGCCCCTCGGAAATTACGAATCTCAAGAGCTCACGAACCTCCCGCTGATCGACACTGATTTTGTAAAACAGTTTCATCATCGCGGTTAGCCTTTCCACGCAGGTTCCTGTTAGGGCTTGCGTGTCAGCAATCATTTTTTGAATGGGTACGGAGATGTGCTCGATCATCGCTGCGAACAAGTCTTCCTTTGTCGGAAAATAGACGTAGACAGTGCCTTTCGTCACACCGACACGATCGGCAATATCCTCTACTCGTGCTGCGGAAAATCCGTGTTCCACAAATTCCTCGAAGGCTGCATCGAGAATCTGTGTGGGCCTAAGCGCCTTTTGTTGAGCGCGTGTCAGCCTTTTCATTCATCATCCTAACCTGCCGCGACTCAAAAGTTGTGCCGCAAAACAATTTCATTGACTATCTGGTAAGTCAAATGTATCACGTATTCATCATGGTTCAAGAGGCAATGTATGAGACGCGTAGCTACGATCGCCAGCATGGCGATATCACTGGTAAGCCTTGCCGCCTGTGCTCCCGAGGGAGGTAGTCAGGAAAAGCCGGTTCGGGAGGTCAAAACGGTTCAGGTCGCGTCGTTGGACGTGGCCACCGCCATTGCAACGACTGGTCAGATCAGTGCCCGGGTTCAATCGGACCTTTCGTTCCGTGTCAGCGGCCGCATCACGGAGCGTCTTGTGGATGTCGGCGACCGCGTCAAATCGGGCCAGATCCTTGCGCGCATAGATCCACAGGAACAACAGGCTGATCTCCAGGTCGCCATTGCCAGCCTTGAGTCTGCAAAAGCGCAACAGACCCAGGCGCAGCAAGCCTATGACAGACAGCAAAGCCTTTTGGCCACAGGCGTTACCACACGCGCAGCCCTTGATTCCGCTCAAGAATCTCTTCTGACCGCACGCGGCTCCGCTGACTCGGCACAAGCGCAGGTCGACAGCGCGCGCGATGCCCTGGGACAAACCGAACTCAAATCGGATGCCGACGGTATTATCACGGCGCGGAATGCGGAAGTCGGGCAAGTGGCGCAGGCGGCACAGACGGTCTTCACCCTGGCCCATGACGGCCCACGCGACGCGGTCATCAATGCCGACGAATCTCTTCTGCTTGGCGGCGAAATCCAGGATGACGTTGAGGTCAGAATGCTGTCAGGCGGGCCGTCGATCAAGGCGAAAGTTCGGGAAGTATCGCCAACCATCGACACATCCACCGGTACGATCAGAGTCAAGCTTTCGCTGGATCCGGACGCTGATGTCCGCCTGGGAAGTCCAGTCGTTGCGACTGCGCATTACAAGCCCGTAAAGACGATTGAACTGCCATGGTCTGCGATGGCGTCAGTCTCGGGCAAACCCGCTGTCTGGATCGTTGATCCGAAAAGCAACACCGTATCTTTGCGCCAGATCGAGATAACAGCGTATGCGAACCAGCGCTTTTCCGTTCGTTCAGGCCTGTCGGAGGGCGAGATCGTGGTTTCTGACGGCACCAAATTTCTCACAGCCGGCGAAGTCGTGGCCTACGAAGGAGCGGCAAAATGACATATCCAAAGACGATCGTGGGACTGATGCTCGCCACGACATTTCTAGTCTCCTGCGGGGAAGAGGATAAGGCTCCCGAAAAGCCGCGTCCCGTTCTTTCCGTAGTCGTACAACCCGTTCCACAGGCAACACTGACGCTTCCAGGCACAGTCAACGCGCGGATCGAGACCCAATTTGGTTTTCGTATTCTTGGTCGCATCGTTGCCCGCAACGTCCAGGTGGGCGATCTCGTGAAAAAGGGCGATGTTCTCGCAGCTCTTGATCCGATAGCCTTGGAACTGGCCGTTCGCAGCGCCCAGTCTGATCTTGCCAACGCGCAGGCGCAACTTGCAAACGCCACCAGCAACGAGCAGCGTCAGCAAACCTTGTTTGAACGCCAGTCTGCCGCCAAGGCCACGTTTGAAAGTGCCCAGTTGGAGCGCAGCACGGACGCGGCTAACCTCAACAAGGCAAAGGCCAATCTGGACAAAGCAAAAGAGCAACTGGACTATGCGCAGCTTCGCGCCGAATTCGACGGTGTGGTGACAGCGACGTCTGCCGAAGTCGGTCAGGTCGTGTCGGCAGGCCAAAGCATTGTCACGGTCGCACGGCCCGAGGAACGCGATGCCGTCATCGACGTCCCGGAAACCGCGAGTGGCCTTTTGAAGAGCGGTGCGGAATTCAACGTATCGCTGCAGCTGGATTCTGATATCAAAGCGAAAGGCATCGTTCGCGAAATAACGCCTCTTGCCGATAGCGCGACCCGGACGCGGCGCACGAAATTGACCCTCGTCAATCCACCGGAAGCTTTGCGGCTAGGCTCCGTCATCAGTGCGAGTGCGTCGGTTGGCTCCAGCCCCGTCATTCAACTCCCATCGTCTGCCATCAAACGCGACGGTTCAAGAACGCTCGTCTGGGTCGTCGACAACAAGGAAGGCAAGGTCTCTTCGCGCGAGGTCACCCTGGACACGGGTACTGCAACGGGCGGACCGCTTGTCGTTCTTCAAGGCGTCAATCCCGGCGACCGCATCGTGGTCGCAGGTGTCAACCAACTTCAAGACGGCCAGGCCGTTCGCATCGATCAGGAGACTGCCCAGTGAAGCCGTTCAATCTCTCCGACTGGGCACTCGAACACCGTTCGCTGGTCTGGTATTTCATGATCATCTTCGTGGTGGCTGGAGCGTTCTCCTATATCAATCTGGGACGTGAGGAAGATCCTTCTTTCACGATCAAAACCATGATTGTGAGGGCCCAGTGGCCAGGGGCTTCTGCCGAGGAAGTCACCAAACAGGTTACCGACAGGATTGAAAAGAAACTGGAAGAGCTGGACGCTCTTGACTACGTCAGGAGCGAAACGACAGCGGGCCAGACAATAATTTACGTCGAGTTGCTGCCCACGACCAAGGCCAAGGATGTGACCACGAACTGGATCAAGGTTCGCAACATGGTCAACGATATCAAGGGCAGTTTGCCAAGCGGTGTGGTGGGCCCCTTCTTTAACGATACGTTCGGGGATGTTTACGGCAACATCTATGCCTTCACGTCGGATGGCCTGTCCCAACGACAGTTACGCGATCTCGTTGAAGACGCACGCGCCAAGCTTCTAACGATCGAAAATGTCGGCAAAATCGATATCATCGGCGAACAGGACGAAGCTATCTATCTTGAATTTTCAACACGCAAGATCGCTGCGCTGGGGCTTGATCGCCAAGCGGTGATCAATACACTTCAAGCACAAAATGCGGTTACCCAGTCGGGTTTCGTGGATGCCGGACCTGAACGTATCGCTATCCGTGTCGGCGGTGGTTTTTCTTCGGAAGAAAGCCTGAAATCCATCAATCTTCGGGTGAATGACCGCTATTTCCCACTGACAGATGTGGCAACGATCAAGCGCGGCTATGTTGATCCCCCAACGTCGTTGTTTCGTTTCCAGGGCAAGCCTGCCATTGGCCTCGCCATTGGCATGATCACAGGGTCAAATCTTCTGACCTTCGGCGAACATCTTGATGCCGAGATGAAGCGCGTGGTCGCCGACCTGCCGATCGGCGTGACCGTCGAGCGCGTCTCGGATCAACCGGCCGTGGTCGAGGAGGCCGTTTCCGGCTTCACCACCGCGCTGTTTGAAGCCGTGGTCATCGTTCTGGCCATCAGTTTCATCAGCTTGGGCGTTCGGGCCGGACTGGTCGTGGCCGTGTCCATACCGCTCGTTCTGGCCATTACTTTTGTCTACATGGAATACACCGGCATTTCGCTTCAGCGCATTTCGTTGGGTGCGCTGATCATTGCTCTAGGCCTTCTCGTGGATGATGCTATGATCGCCGTCGAAATGATGGTCGCCCGGCTGGAAGTGGGTGACAATCTTCGACAAGCCGCGACCTACGTCTACACGTCGACCGCATTTCCGATGCTGACAGGCACACTCGTCACTGTCGCTGGCTTCATCCCGATTGGCCTGAACAGCAGTGCCGCAGGCGAGTTCACATTCACGCTCTTCGTCGTGATTGGCGTATCACTCGTTGTCTCCTGGGTGGTGGCCGTGGTGTTCACACCTCTTCTTGGCGTGATGATTTTGCCAAAAACCATGAAGTCCCATCACGATAAAAAGGGGCGGATGGCAAGCGGCTTTTCATGGCTTCTTGGCCTAGCCATGCGCTTTCGCTGGATCACGATCATCTCTACAGTCGCTGTGTTTGCGCTTTCACTTGGCGGAATGGGTCTGGTTCAGCAACAGTTCTTCCCGACATCCGATCGTCCGGAGTTGATTGTCGACTGGAGTATGCCGCAAAACAGTACGATTGCCGAAACAGACCGCCAGATGGCTCAGTTTGAAAAAGAAAAACTGGTTGGCAACGCTGATATCGACCACTGGTCGACCTATGTCGGCGAGGGTGCCCCTCGTTTCATTCTGTCCTATGACGTGCAGAGCCCTGCCGCATGGTTTGGTCAAGTCGTGATCGTCGCGAAGGACCTGGAGGCGCGTGACCGTCTCAAAGCCGATCTTCAGGCGTATCTTTCCAAGACATTCCCGGGCACCGATGCCTTTGCGAAATTTCTCGATATCGGCCCCCCGGTCGGCAAGCCTGTTCAGTACCGCGTGAGCGGACCTGATGTACAGAAGTTGCGCCAATACGCGCAGCAACTAGGCGCAATCGTCAGCGCCAACCCGGTGCTATCTAACATGACGTTTGACTGGAACGAGCCATCTCGCGTTGTCAAAATCGACGTTCTCCAAGATAAGGCAAGGCAGCTTGGTGTCTCCTCTCAGGATATCGCGACCGTCCTCAATGACGTCGTTGAAGGGTCTTCCAGCACACAGGTCCGTGATGACATTTATCTTATAGATGTTATCGGCCGTGCCGAAGACGTCGAGCGTGGATCAATTGAAACCTTGAGAAACCTTCAATTGCCAAGCTCTAACGGCCAGTCCGTTCCACTGTCGGCCGTCGCGAAGTTCCGCTACGAACTCGAGCAACCAATGATTGGCAGAAGAGACCGTATCCCGACGATCATCATCAAGGCCGCAGTTGTCGGACCCACGCAACCCGCGACGGTCGTCGAGGGACTGAAGCCAGCAATCGAGAAGTTTACGGCTAATCTTCCCGCAGGCTATAAGGTAGAAATTGGTGGTTCCGTCGAGTCCAGTGCAGACTCTCAGGGTCCGATTGCTGCCGTTGCGCCGATGATGCTGTTTGCCATGGCAACGATCCTGATGTTCCAGTTGCAAAGCTTCAGCCGCCTGTTCCTGGTATTTGCGGTGGCGCCGCTTGCGCTGATCGGTGTGGTTGCTGCCCTCCTTTTGAGCAATGCACCGATGGGCTTCGTCGCGATCCTGGGCATTCTCGCACTCATTGGCATTCTCATACGAAACTCGGTCATACTTGTGGTCCAGATCGAGCATCTGCGAGAGGGAGGAATGACGCCATGGCGAGCTGTCATAGAGGCGACCGAACACCGTATGAGGCCGATCATGCTGACGGCCGCAGCGGCAACCCTAGCTCTCATTCCGATTTCGCGGGAAGTTTTCTGGGGACCCATGGCCTATGCCATGATGGGTGGTATCGTCGTCGGAACCGTTCTTACGCTCCTGTTCCTGCCAGCACTTTACGTCGCATGGTTTAGAATTCCGCGGGAAGACGTCACAAAAGACCCCGAGCATCCACCCGCAACGGCCTGAACCAAAACGGGGGGGGCTCAAGCGCCCTCCTCTGCCGCCCCACGTACGAAACGAGTAAACCATGTCACTTCTCATGACAAAGGGCGGCAGGTGCTTGCCTCACACAATGGTCATCATCGCAACGGTGATTGCATTGACGGGTTGCGTTTCGCGCCCGACACCCGATGTTCTCAAGCCGGTAGCACTGAAGGCCGACCAGCAGAAGAAGGTCAGTATCCTCGCCGTTACCAATCGTGATCCGGTGGCGAAAGACGCTTCTTATGGGAGCCGCTGGGCAGGTGCGACGAGCTATGATCAGTTTTCAATCTCGGTGCCTTCCAAGCGGGATGGACCCAACATTCAGTATGTGTCCAAAACGCCAGATCCAAATCGCCAATATATCGTGACCGGTCGACAAGCGCTGACAAAGGCTTCACTTGTTCAAAAGACGATCAGCGCGCCGCAGTTTGATGGTACCGCTGCGGTCTTTGTCCACGGTTACAACTACTCCTACCAGGAAGCCCTGTTCCGAACAGCACAGATGGTCGCCGATGCCGGCGCGGTTGGTACACCGATTATGTTTTCGTGGCCATCTGCGGCAAGCGTGGCGGGATATGTGGCGGACCGTGACGCCGTCCTTTATTCTCGCACGGAGCTTGGGTCCCTTCTCGAAACGATAGCGGCCCCACCAAAGGTCAAGCGCATCATCCTATTCGGTCACAGTATGGGCGGTTTTCTGTCCATGGAGGCCGCGAGACAACTCAGGCTCGAAGGCAGGAGCAATGTCCTGGCAAAGCTGCAGATTGTGCTTGCTGCTCCAGATATCGACCTCGACGTGTTCCGAGCGCAGATTCGCGATATCGGAGCCATTCCAACCCCGATCACGCTTCTGGTATCGAAGTCTGACAAGGCGCTGAGCTTCTCCAGCTTTGTCGGCGGTGAACGGCCCAGAGTGGGGAGTCTAGACGTGAACGACCCCGTGATCCAGGAAACCGCAAAAGCAGAGCGCGTCCGCGTCGTCGATATCTCATCGCTGAAATCAGCCGACGGCCTCGGCCATGATCGCTACGCCTCACTTGCACAGTTTGCAGGAAACATCGATAAGGCAGAAGCTCGAATGCGCTTGAGCGGCGGCAACATTGGTGCCTTCGTCTTCGACGCAGCTGGTGCCGCCGTTGCCAGTCCGTTCAAGCTTGCTGGACAAATCGCAAGGCAATAATCGGATGAGCCTCGAACCATAGTTGCGGTTCATGCAGCTCCCTGCGTGTCCGGGATTTTCGAGAGGCTGATGAAAAGACTTTGTTCGTGTCTGCGGCTGTCATCGCAGATTCGACACCCTGGTTCGCCACTCGAACTGTAATCTTCTGTCCATCATCTGTTCATACAGCAGCCACGCCTGCTTCAGAGAAGACACCCATATTCCTGTTGTCGCTCAAAACGAGCCATCAAACAGGAGATCAAAACTTATGCGCTGGATAGCCAAGGCGACTGCCGTGACCGGAACTGCTCTGCTCATGACTGCCGGTGGCGTGAACGCCGTCGAAACCAAAAATCGGGCCATCAGCGAGTCTGAAGTCCTTCAGTCGCAGAAAGCCTGGGGCGAAGCGCTCGTTGCCATTTCGCGGGAGTATGAAGAGAAAGGCGTAAAGCCGGCCCAGGAGATGGCTGCAAAAGTTATTGATGCAGCCTATGGCTACCAGTTTGGGCCGGTCCTCTTCAAGCCCACGCTGACGCAAGAGCCGCAGACATTCCGAACGGACCGCGAAGGCGCACTGTCCTATTTTGTGGGTCAGAACCCAAAATACCCTTCCGATACAGGCTTTGCCCTGAAGGGATGGCGTGAAGTCGAGGTCAAAAACGCTGCCATTCTTCTAGATGGAGAATACGCAACCACACTTGGAAACGTCTCTTTCACCGATAAGGATGGCAAAGTGACAACGGTCGACAAGTCATGGACCTTCAAGAAGGATGACGAAGGGACGATTCGCATCGTTCAGCATCATTCTTCACTGCCTTATTCGGCAAAATAAGCAATCGTCTACCGATCTTGCTCCAGACGATAACCAATGCCTCGGACAGTCGTGATACATGAGCGGCTGTCCGATGAGCGATCGATCTTTGCGCGCAGTCGGCGAACATAGACGTCAACGACATTGGTCAAGGGATCTTCACCCGCGCCCCAGATATTTGCCAAAATACGTTCTCGGCTGAGTACCCGTCCCGGGGCGGACATGAACAGCTCCAGAAGCGCAAGTTCCTTTGCGGTCATCGATATCTCTTCGCCATCGACCGTAACGCGCATGGACTCACGATCCAGTTCCAGCACCCCGACACACAACGTTTTTGTCCCAAGCGGACGCAGTTCGATGGGACGACGCATCAGTGCTTCTATTCGTGCCAACAACTCCTCGAATGAGAATGGTTTGACCAGATAGTCGTCAGCACCCATTTTCAATCCAGAAATGCGGTCACTCACCGAACCCAGTGCGGTCAGCATCAAGATTGGCGCAGAAATACCGCTGGCGCGAAGCGTCTGGCAGACATCCGACCCGTTTATGATCGGCAGCATCACATCAAGTAAAATGGCACCGCTTGCGCCCGTCGAGCGCCATTCCTGCCACAGGGTGTGCGCCTGTTCGATCCCGGTGGGGCCGTCTCGGGCAACGGTGACGCTGTAGCCCTCGGCACGCAGGCCGCGTTCCAGAAAGTCTGCCACCCTTGGATCGTCTTCTATGATCAGTATGTTCACTTCGTCGTCTCCATGATGGCTTCAGCAGCGCGACTAGCTCCCAACAACGGCAAGCGAAGGGTAGCCGTCGTTCCCCGGTCGCTCTCGCTATGAAGCGTGATCGTTCCATTATGGGCAGACGTCAAATGTTTGGCGATCGACAATCCCAGGCCTGTGCCATCGGGACGGTGAACTCGTGCATTGTTGCCCCGGAAATTACGTTCGAAAACATGGGGAAGCGCATCAGCTTCGATCCCGATCCCACAGTCTCGAACGACAAGTTCCCAAGCGTTTGAGGTAATACTGGAACTGACATCTATGTGTGAATTCTGCGGCGAATAGCGAATGGCGTTGTCGAGAAGAATGGCGATGACCTGACGCAGGCGAAATGGGTCGCCCGCCACAATCGTCTCTGCGTCCTCGATATCGGTGGCAATCTTGATACCTCGCTGATTTGCGAGTGTTCCCGCGCTTAACAGCGCTTCTTCGAGCGGACCTGCGATATCAATCTGCTCGCTATTGAGCGCCAGTGTCTCGTCTTCACCGCGCGACATCATCAGCAAGTCGTCGATCAGACTGCCCATCTGACTGGCGGCCTGCCCGATCCGCTCAAGCGAGGCGCGATACTCGCCATCTGTTTTTTGCCCGCGCAACGCGATCTCCGCTTCACCGCGAATTGCAGTGGTGGGTGTCCGCAATTCGTGGCTGATGTCGGCCAGCAAACTGCGCCGACGACCCTCGGATGCCCTCAGTCGCGATAGAGCATCTTCCAAGGCAGACGTCCGCTCCCTAACCTGTTGCTCAAGGACAACGCGGTGATTGGCTTCTTCGTTTCGGCGAAGCAAAAGTTCCGACGCCATGCGATTGATGCTTCTTGCGAAACGGCCGAACTCGTCAGTCGTCGTCACGGGAATACGATGCTCGAGGTGGCCGGATTCGTAAGCTCTCGCCCCTTCGGACATCTGCTGTAGCGGGCGACGGATGGCTTTGGCGATGACATAGGCCAGCCCCATCCCGATGATTGCGATGATGAAGGTCAGAACGGCAAGCACGCGATTGAGTTGCAAAAGTGCTGCATTCGCGTTGGCCCGCGAAATGACGAGCTGCGACTTCTCCTCGGAGATGGTGTTGTTGAGAACTTCGCGAAGATCCCTTCCCGCCCCCTGATCGAAGATCGTCTCGATGGATGCCCAGGCGCTTCGCACATCATCTGCCCCCGTATGGGACCTGATGTCCTCGATAGCGGGTTTCAGTGCGATGACACTGCCCGAGATAAGCTGAAGAGCCTCGTCGCGTGCGTCATCATCGTCCGCTGAAGCGCCGGCGAGATGATCCATCTCCCGTGATTTTTCGCTGATCCGCTGAATCTGCTCGATGGTGGCAGCCATCTGGGCGCGAAGCATCTCACCATCGCCAGGCGCGTGGTCCGCGCCAATCAAAGCGCGCAAGGACCAGGCCCGCAGTCTCTGTTTGGTGGCAGATAGCTCAAGCAGCCCTGACAAAATATCACCCGCATATCGGCCGCGAATAACTTGTTGTTCGGCTTCTGTGGCAATATGACGGTTGAGAAGGCCTTGAGACACGATCAACACCGCGAGAACCGCGAAGGCCGCGATCAGCCGCATCGTGAAGTCAAACCGTCCCATGCTGCCCCCTTTCCCCTAAACGGGCCATGGCCCTTGGCGAACGACATTCTCATAACGCGCGTTTACATCGCTTATGCAAAGGCGGACTTTGCGGTATTTATTCGGCTAAGGTGCAAAATGTTTCGATGAGCGCAACGGCTAGGCCTCAAACCCGCGCATTCCACGAGGCCAGGCACCCCCATCCGTCCGAAAGCGGACATAGCACCGACGCGTGGAACGGATATGGTCCAGATGGTGTTTAGGGGGATAGGTATATTAGGTACCGCTGGAGAAAGTTTTTATGACGGATAGAGTTTGTATCATTGGATCTGGCCCGACAGGTATTTATACGTTCCAGCATTTGTCCCATTCGCCTAAGCACCTCTCCATCACCATATACGAAGCTGAAAACTATGCAGGGAAAGGCACGCCGTATCTTCCCACAATTAATGATCCGGCCATGCTGTCGAATATTCCGAGTATTGAAATCCCACCGCTGGGACAAACCTTGGCGGATTGGCTTCGTGGTCGTGATGACGAATATCTCTCTACATTCGGGATTGTCCGCACCCAAATCAGCGAGCGCGAGTTTTACCCTCGCTTGGTCTTGGGCGATTATTTCCACGACCAGTTTTTGTATCTGAAAGCGCAGGCGGAAAAAAATGGTCACAAGGTGGACATCCGTGTGCAACACCGCGTGAGGGACATTGCCCTCGAAACGCGCGAAATTCGCCTGAAAGTCGAGGCCGCGGGTGAAACCTTCGATGCGCTATACGACCACGTTGTGATGGCGACCGGTCACAACTGGCCGGAAAATACCGAAACTCACCCCGGATATTTCATGTCGGCGTGGCCCGCATCCGCACTTCAGTCGATCGAAGGCGGGCGGTTGGGCATATTGGGTACGTCACTGAGTGCAATCGACGCGCTTATGACGGTGGCGACGTCGTGTGGATCATTCGTGTATGACGGGACCGGAAATCTCCAGTACCAGCCATCGACCGGCAGTGAAGATTTTCATGCGGTCCTGATGTCTCGAAAGGGACTTCTTCCGGAAGCGGACTTCTATTGTCCGCTGCCTTACATGCGCCCGCGCATTTGCACTCCGGAAGCGATCGAGGCTTTGATTTCTCAGGGATCGAACGGACTTTTGGACAAGGTATTCGAGCTTTTCAGAAACGAAATCAGTCTTGCTGATCCGGATTATGCCGCTGAGATCGGGCTGAGCCAGCTGACTGTAGATACGTTTGCCAACGCGTATTATGCCCGCCGCTCAAACATCGATCCCTTTGTGTGGGCCGCTGCCAACCTTGCCGAAGCCAAACAGAATGCGGCAGCAGAATTTACGGTGCCATGGCGTTACGCCATAATGATTACACACGAGATCATCGCCAAAGTCGTTCCGCATCTCGACACAGAAGACTTTGCGCGTTTCAACGCATCGTTCAAGGGCATCTTCATCGATGAATACGCAACGGTGCCACACCTCTCGATCGAGCGTCTGTTGGCACTGCGAAACGCGGCACGGCTGGACATCTTCAAGCTCGGTAGCGACTATGAGATCACAAAGCCAGACTCGGCGCGTGGGGCGTACGTTGCGTTGGGTGACAGGACGGAGCGGTTTGATAACTTCATAGATGCTACAGGCCAAAGTGCACTTTCCGCCCGTGAACTTCCGTTTCCGACACTGGTCAGCCAGGAAACCGTACGAAAAGCGCCCACAGCCGAGCCTTCGGGCTTCCTGGTGGGCGATGCAGCCGTGTCGAGCGTGCGTTTGGGCGGCATCGACGTGGATGACCATTACCGTACGATCACAGCGGGAACCGTCTCCAACCGCCTTTACTGCGCTGCGATTCCGTTTCTTTTGCACAAGAACCCTTTTGTTCAGGGCATCACGAGCGCGGCAGAAACCGGCGAGATCGTCGCACACGCCATCATCGAAGACCTGAGCCATACACAGTTCACCGAGTTGCTCTCCGCATGAATGATATGAGCGCAGGAACTGTCACCGCGTCGCAGCGTCGCACCATGAAACAGGTGGGACGCATAGCCGAATTGTGGCGCTATCCGGTGAGTTCTTTGGGGGGAGAGACGTGCCATACCGTCAATGTCGATATGAATGGTATCGTGGGAGATCGCGAGTTCGGCATTTTTGACACCTCTACCGGGCTTGCTGCAGCACCAGAAAAAGACGTCCGCTGGCGATCCGCTTTGTTTCTACGTAGCACACTGGACGAAAACGGATTGCCGCGCATTCATTTCCCTGATGGTGCGGCTGTCTCTGTTATTGACAAGACGGTGCTCTTTCGTCTGTCAAACCACTTCGGCTTTGATGTCGGCATAGGACGATACGCGCGCACCAATCTGCCTGAGGCTGCGGGTCTTCCGATCATCTCAAATCGCTACGATCCAAGCCCTCTTCACATTATCACCACGCAGTCGTTGAGAACACTTGCTCGCCTTGCCTCCTTAGACGAGATGAACCAGCGCCGGTTTCGTCCCGCGGTCTTGATCGAGACAGGTTCGCCAGACCCTGAAGAATCCGGTTTTATCGAAGAAAGCTGGCTGGGGGCTACGCTTCGGCTTGGTGCGCAAAGAGTTCAAGTTTCGGAAAAAGCCAAAAGGTGCGGAATGACCTTGATCGCTCAGCCTGAATTAACAGAACAGCCCGAGATTTTGCGAACCCTTGTTCGTCGCAACGCCCGAAATTTTGGGATTTATTGTCATATTCCTCAGCCGGGCACATTAACCGTCGAGGCCAACGTAAACCTCGAGGTGATGACACTGTAATTTCTAGGCCAACGAGGTTCACGTAAAGTTGGCATATGGTAGTTGGCCAGTCGAAGGGAACAGTTCGACAAACGCAAAGAACCAGTCGCTGCGATAACCGCGATGGAATCAGACTACTTCAGAGAACTACAATGGTAGGTAATGCGTCAAGATCCGATGCCACAGTTCGGTCTCCGACCTCGAAATATCGATAGCTCCCAGAATTCCAATGCGGAGCGTCCATAAAAAACGGGGGATTATCACGCGTTCAAAAAAGTAATTTTCAATCCAAAGTACAAAATTTGTAAAACAAGAATAAATTCGGAATAAAAAATAATTAATGCTGATTAATAAATCAATCTATGCGTTTATTATCAATAAATATGTCTTAAATTTAATTTTTAGTTGATTTAAATATATTAAAAATCACTTATGTTTCAAAAATATTATCGAATATTCTGAAATTAATTCAAACTAAAGAAATATCAAATATAAATAAATGTAATATTCTGTAGGATATTCCGCTTTCAGTTCAGCCACCAGATTTGGCTTATTCGCAGAATGATCAGGAACTGCTGCAGCTTTAACGTCTCCAGTAAATGAATTGGCTGCAGACCATAAAATCCATGATTATTCTGACCTTCAGCCAAAGAGGTAAAAATGCTTGCGAATTGGAATATCTCTCGGAAATTACTGGTAGCTTTTGCTTCGATATTCGCCGTTGTGCTTGTTCTCTGCGGAATTGTTTATTTTTCGCTGGCCCATATTGAAAAGGCCACAGCCCAAAATCGCGAGACGCAAGACGTCCTGAAAACTGCAGATGCCATTCTTGCCAACCTCGTTGAAAATCAGAATGCCATGCGCGGATACG
The DNA here is from genome assembly GCF_023757665.1 of Rhizobium skierniewicense Ch11. Taxonomy (NCBI): domain Bacteria; kingdom Pseudomonadati; phylum Pseudomonadota; class Alphaproteobacteria; order Hyphomicrobiales; family Rhizobiaceae; genus Rhizobium; species Rhizobium skierniewicense. Next base: position 82,360 of record NZ_RXPG01000016.1, on the reverse strand, counting down.
TGGCGAGCACGAACGGTGAATTCATTGAGCGCATCAACAAACAGACCGCCTCAATTCCGCCCTTGGTGACGCAACTTGCAAAACAGTTGGGGCCGGACGAAGCCAATGGTGTCATAGGACCTTTGCAAGAGGCGATCGACAATTTCAACGTTGAAATGGCAGCGACCACGGCTGCCGTCCAATCCGGCAACCGTCTTGAGGAAACACGCCAGAACATCGCCAAAACAGCACGCCTGACGAAAATACGCGATGTCATCGGAAAATTGACCATTAGCAAGCAAGAGGCTTCTGCAAAACGAGCAGAGGCTTTGGCATCAACGTTCAATACGGCAATCGCAACCCTGGCTATTGGGGGAGCAACTGCTGCACTGGTCGCGCTCTCCATGGGCATCCTTCTATCAAAAGCGATCGGCAAACCGGTTGTTTCCATGACGTCGGCGATGGTTGAACTTGCGAACGGAAATACGGAAATCATCGTGCCGGCCATAGGTCGTAAGGACGAGATCGGCGCAATGGCAAACACTGTGGAGATTTTCCGTTCGAATGCCGTCGCCAATCTCCGCTTGGAACGAGAGGCCCAATCTCAGCGAGACATCTCGGAACGGCAACGCATACAAAGTGCTGAACAAGATCGCATTCGCTCCGAAGAGATGGAGCAGGCAACGTCTGGACTTGGCGAAGGGTTACGCCACCTTGCCGGCGGAAACCTGGCCTTCCAGCTATTGAAGCCTTTCGCTCCTGATTTTGAAACGTTGAGAAACGACTTCAACGTCGCAGTCTCGCAACTTGCTCAAACCCTACGCGCGGTCTCCGAAGCCACGGATGGCCTGGACAATGGCACTCGTGAGGTCAGCTCCAGCGCTGAAAATCTCTCCAAAAGAACAGAACGGCAGGCAGCGTCACTCGAAGAAACTGCGGCTGCGCTTGACCAGATTACCGTCAATGTTTCCAACTCCTCAAAACGCGCCGATGAAGCCCGTCGGATCGCGCTTCAGGCGAACGAAAGTGCGACAGACTCTGGACGTGTTGTCAGCAATGCTGTTGATGCGATGCAACGGATCGAACAGTCTTCCGGTCAGATTTCCAACATCATCGGCGTCATTGACGAAATCGCATTTCAGACCAACCTTCTCGCTCTGAATGCGGGTGTGGAGGCCGCCAGAGCTGGTGAAGCTGGAAAGGGGTTCGCAGTTGTCGCACAGGAAGTGCGGGAATTGGCGCAACGTTCTGCAAAGGCCGCGAAGGAAATTAAAGATCTGATCCGAAATTCCTCCGTTGAGGTACAGGATGGCGTGAAACTCGTGAGTGAAACTGGAACCGCGTTGAAGACGATCGAGAGCTATGTCGCCATCATAAACGACCACATGCGCTCAATCGCATCATCAGCAAAAGAGCAATCGGTTGGGCTGAGTGAAGTTAATACAGCGGTTAATCAAATGGATCAGGTGACCCAACAGAACGCAGCTATGGTCGAGGAGATGAGCGCCGCAGGTGTTACACTCGCGAGTGAGAGCGGCAGGCTACGCCAATCCGTCATGCAGTTCCAGCTCACAGAATCCGGCAAGACAAGCGGGTATCGGAACACTCCGTCAGTCGCTCAGCGCGTCGCTTGAAGTGCGTCAGCTGCATAAATGGCATTGAGCGATGGGATTGCAGTAGAACATTCCAATGTTTGGTTCGCTGAGGCCTTGATTTTAAGGCCTCAGATGACCCGTCACCGCTTCCAGCAAGGACGTGAACCGTTCGAACGGGTCCTCATCTGACCGCACAGTGCAATCGGCGGAACTGAAGACGCGGTTGTCGATCATCGGCATCCGAGAAACTACCTGTTTAGGGAATGTCATCTCCGACTGTCGACAAGCCGCTCAGTGGGACAGCCTCAATGTTGATATAGATCATGATGCGTGACCCCACGATCCCACTTGGGTCTACGCTCACGATGTATAACCGCCTCGGCGATCCGTTCAGCTGTCACAGATCTTCACGATCGCCGATTTTCAACTGCTTCAGGCTCAATTCTGGGCCAGTGCTTTTGGGTGGGCTCTTTCTGGCAATACGGGCGGTGGTGCTCCGGTGGGAACAAACAGGGCGGATACCAGCTCGTCACAGGGGATCTCCTGTATATCGGCCTCGCTTTTCACCGCCAACCCGGCGGCGGCGGCGGCTGATTGTCCAAGCTGCATCAGCGACATTTCCATTCGTGTCGCGCCGAATGCTTCGTGCGTTGCGCTGATTGCAAATATGGAGAGCAGGTTGGTGCATTCAGCACGACGCGGTACGATGGCACCATAAGGGATAGGGAACATCAGGTCAGCTCCTCCGGACGGAGCCTCGAAGTTGCCCTCATTCCAGACCGACACTTTGGAGAGGCCGAGAATATTGGAATCGGCGCGAAGAATGCGCTGTGTATGGTGACTGTCGCGATTGTAGGATCCCGTGCCAATTGTGCGTGGATCAAGGGGATCCATGTCGTCGTTGGCAGCGACTTCACGGCCGCTCATCTGGTAATCAGAGACCATGCGGCGCGCCTCGCGCACGTAGAGCTGGTAGGGCCAGTGACGCTCATCATTCTCATGCGGATCTTTATAATGCGCTTCGTCCAGCCCATACTGCCTGAAGGCATCGCGCATATCGACCGGCATCCGGGCATCCGGATGATGCTGAAGCGCGTAGAAAAGTCCCCGTATCCATTTTTCGTGCGCCTTCCAAAGTTTTTCACGCACGGCATAGTCGGCTTGCGGATACCCCCATGATACGCCAAGGAGATCGGTGGAGACGGGGCCGAAATTGTTGATGTCGTAGACACCATTGCCCAGATCATTGTGCAGCAGGAAGAGCTTTACCGCCTCCGCCGGATTTTCCAATAGTCCGCCACGGTTGAGCACGTCGATCCAGCGATACAGAAGTTCGTAGCGTGCGGGGTCGAAACCCTCAGGTGCGGTTGCGGATAGATCCACCCTGCGCGCTTCGTCACGCGTCATCGTCATGCGGAAGTTATAGGCCTGCACGGCACGATCCGCTGCACCGTTTTCGGGTTGCGGATAGGAGCGGATACACGGAAGTATACCGCTCCCCGGGTTGCCGGAAACGACGTATGGATCCACGGAAACCGGACCAATGATTTTTTCCAGATGTCGCCAGCTGTAGAAATTATGGTTGGTTCCCAGGGCTGCGTGGTCAGTCCCTCGATAACCGTTCAGAACGTTGTCGCCATTGCGCGCTTCCCGCCCAACAATCGTGCTGACCCCAGCCGCCGAAATCAGGTCTCCCTCATAGCTGGCATCGATAAACACACGGCCGCGAAAAACCTGCCCGTCCACGGTCTCCAGCGATTCCAGTCGCGAGCCGGTTTTTTTCACTCGCCGAAGTCCGAGACTGGGAATAACGGGAATGTCATAGGTTTTCACCAGATCATTGAAGACGCTTTCGGCAAAGCGCGGCTCGAAATGAAATTGATCATCGGATTGCTTACCAGCAGCATTGATGAGACTGATAACATGACGGCTCAGCCCGCCATAGGCATTGCCCGAACTGATATCGGTGCCGCCCAACCCGCCAGACATCATGCCGCCGATGTGTTTGTCCCGCCAGCCCCCAACGATCACAGGTGAAAGACCCATTGTCCGAGCCTGGATTGCCGCTGTTACCGCGCCGCTGGTCATTCCATAAATAACGATATCGGCACGCTGCTCCGAGGCGAATGCCAGCTTTGGGGCGAACAGCAGGGCGCTACCGGCAATAAAGTGCCGTCGATTGATATGAGAGAGCATTTTGTCGCCAATTCCTCAAAGGAGCGCCGGACCGGATAATCCGGACACCGAAACAGCGCTTCATGTCTATTCTCCGGTATTAACCTCGAATGCTGTTCAGGCGCGCCCTGATCCGACAGCTCACGACTGAAACTCGATCCACACACTGAAAATTGCCCGGTTTCGATCCACAGTAAATACGTAAAATTTTGCAGTGCAAAGAAAATTATCTGGATGCTAAAGCAGTATTCAAAATATGGAATTCCTTATTGATTGCTTTGAAAGCTTATACAGCTCCATCATAGATTTAAAATAAATCTGACTTAACTGTAATATACGATATTTATATTTATCTATATTATAAATTAGCGGAAACTTTAAAATAAATAACAAATAAAACTTGAGGTGGGCAGTCCCTCGCATCTACTCAGCAAACCTTTCAAGCGAAAAGATTGAACCGGGGAACACAGATCGATAAAAACTCAACTCTCTAATCAGGTAGCCTCCTCGAGTCTGCCAGAACCCATGAGGCGGCTAATTTTATGATAGACAGAATAAGACTGAGAATAGCGAGATTACGAACAAACAAAGCCATCACGTTGATGCAAAAAGGGCAGGCCCACATCGAAGGGACGATCACCGGCAGTGGCAATCTTTCCCTGGGTCAAGCATGGAAGGGTCTTGTTCCAGAGCCTGCCCAGCTTGTTATAAAAGAGCGGGGTGAATTGCATCTCGCTGGACAGTTTCATGCCTATAGCGGCAGCACGATTGGCATTCAAAGCGGTGCAAAATTGACGCTGGGAAGTGGATTTTGCAATCGCCAAAGCTGGATATCCTGCGGTTGCGAAATCACGATTGGCGAGGAAGTGTTTATTGCAGATCAAGCGATCATCCGCGATTGGGACGGCCACAACCTTGTCGGTCGCCCCAACAAGGCCCCCATCAGAATAGGCAATCATGTATGGATCGGGATGCGTGCGATGATCCTTAAAGGCGTGACCATCGGTGACGGCGCTGTGATTGCAGCCGGAGCCGTGGTGACAAAAGATGTTCCACCGCGTTCCGTTGTCGCCGGCAATCCTGCGAAAATCGTCAGAGATGACATCGCCTGGGAGCCGTGAAGACGCTAATAGCCAAGTCCTGGGTGGATTTGTGGTAAATCCACGCGCTTTGCCTGCGGTATCTTCTGTGTGTGACAGGCGTACATCATACGTCGTGACCGTGCGGTGAAGTCCACCATTGCAACCGGGCTCTCTTTTTAGAGCGCTTCCTTGTTAAATGGAAACGCTCTAAGCCCCCAATTTTTCATGATGGCTACGCAGAATTTGTCGCGTTGTTTCTGAGCGCCACATATTCCCATGCCGCGACAATCCCAAGGACACTCGCACATCCGATCTGTAACGCGTAAAGCGGCATGCCTTGCAAGAGCAGCAACACGAGGAGAACGCCAATACCGACAAAATGGGAGACGGGTCTGATATAGGAGGATGCCACCTTTACACCGATATTGCCTGCCAGAAACAGAATTGGTCCGCCGGCTATGGCAAGCGCCTCTCGCCACGTTGAGGGATCTTGACTGTGCGATAGGCTGAAGTCTTCTCCAACGGCCGTCAGAATAATTCCCGTGACGATGGGCAGATGACCATAATTGAACAGATTTTGAGCGATCTTTTCAGGTTCGCCAGTGTCGTCCGCTTTCTCGGAAACCTTTTCCTGCCCGTGGTGGAAGTAGATCCACCACATGAGAATCGTGGTTGCGAAAGCTGAGCAGAACACGACAAACGTGAGACCGGAATTCATATACTCAGTGGCTGTGCGACCGGTCGTCAGGATGGTTTCGCCAAGACATATGATGACGAAAAGCGCGCAGCGTTCGGCGAGGTGCTCTCCTGAAAGATGAAGTCGCTCGTCTTTCCCTGTTTTCAATCCCGGGGCGTAGTACTTCACCAATGGGCCCACATATTCGATTCCTATTGCAACACCCCATAGCGCGATCTGCCATCCGAGTGTCGAGGAAAGTCCGCCAGCGATCCAAAACACGCTTGAGGCGGCGAGCCATATGGCCATGCGAGAGAATGTGAGCGCGTTTTCGTGGTCTACGCCCTTGAAAACGTATAGCGCAAAAAGCGAACGGCCGATTTGCATAACGCTGTAGATCGCCGCAAACGCCAGTGCCTGATCGGAGAATGCCTTCGGCAGCGCGATGGCAAGGAGCACGCCTGTAAACATCATCGCAAACAAAAACAGCCTGACGGGCCCAGCCTCCGTGTTCAGCATATTCGTTAGCCAGGTGATCTGCACCCACAGCCACCAGAGTGACAGAATAATGATGGCCGCTTCCACAAGGGCGGTAGACCCGAAATCCTTCGCAAGGGTGTGCGATAGCTGGATGAGCGCAAAGACGAAAACGAGATCGAAGAACAGCTCCGGAAAAGTGGCTTTGCTAGCGTCGGCATCCTCCTGCCGGATGAGGTTTGATTTCTCTTTGTCTTCGGTGTCAGAAGCTGTCGACTTCATCATTCGCGTCCCGCCCCCTTGCCGCGATCATGGTCTTCACTTCGAAGCCAGTTGCGCACGCGCGTTTTCCCTTGCGAGTGACTGGGCCCGGCCGGATAATTCTATCTCTCTGGAGGAGTCTGGGAAGAACCTTGGACCGACAAGCCTCACTCGCTTGCCGCTGACATCAACGATGTAGCGGCCATCGTGGTCTTTAGCTTTGCTGGGAACGCTGAGATTTTCAATATCCGTGTTCGGAACTTCAAGGCTGCTCACCTCGATATCCTGAGCCATAGCGGCAGTTACAAGACACAGAACGGCGCCCACGCCAGCGCCCACGGCAACCCGTTTCATCGACAATCTCCTGAATGTATTGAGCTTTTGTTCCTCAACAACACGGAAGAAACGCATTTGGTTCCACAGTGTTTTGCGATGCACCAAATGGTCGAAGAATCACCGGCTGAGATTGGATCTCGAACCCTGATGGCCGCCGATCAGTGGATCGGCTCTCCCCCGTCGAGAAAGCTGCGAATGCCATCCTTTTCACAGGTCGCCAGAAACTCTTCCCACGCGTCCTTGTCGGTCGCAAAGGGTTCGTCCCATGATGTGACATCCTCCTCCTCACTGACGACCTCCATCTGCCAGTCATTGTTTGTTCCGGCCGGACGGAAAATGTCGACAAGGACAGTGATGCCATCGTCTTCGAATTCACCCGAAAATTCAGAATGCTCCAGTTTTTCTTTCTTAGGCATGTTTGTCCCTTCGGCACGCGCGACGGCGTTTTATCATGTGTTATACCTGATCTTGCACGTCATCACATATTTTCGATGCAAGAGTCGATGCCAAGGAACCAGCATGGTTCAATCGCGATTACGTACCAACATTCTTGAAATGGTCAGGTAACATGCGTGAAACGAGCCGGTGGTCTTGGGAGTTGCTTCGACAAGACTACCTGACGACGCCCACGCTGTTACGCTCCATACCTGTGGGCGTTGTCATCGCCGCTGGGGTCGTCGCCACGACTTGGACCCATACCCTTCTCAGCGACCACCAAGATATGGTCGTTCATACCTACGAAGCGATTGATACCACCAAGGACGTGCTGATCGCGCTCGACGATGCAGAAACGGGACAAAGAGGTTACCTCGTCAGCAGCGACCGGCGATACCTTGATCCTTACGACAAAGCTCTGGGCAGATTGCACACACTGCAAGCCGATTTGCTGAAAAGAATATCCGACAACGAGCATCAGGTTGCTCGGGTCACGACGCTCAATGGGCTTATCGATACCAAACTGAAAGAACTCAGCCACTCCATAACGCTCCACGACCAGAACAGTGCTGACGCTGCAAGGGCTCAAGAGAGCACTTACATGGCCACAGCCACAATGGATCGCATCCGCGATATCATCGGCGACATCACTGTCCGTGAGCGCAACCTTTTGGAAACCAGACAGGCAGAGGTGGACTCCGACGAATTCCGCATCCAGTTGGTGGCGATCATCCTTGGACTGGCATCCTTCCTAACGCGAGCGGGGGTCGAGATATATCTGACGAGGAGACAGCGCGCGAAGTGATCCGCCGTTACAGCAATTCCCTCAACGACGTGGTGATCAACGCATGATCCTCGACATCGGGAAGGCCACTGACCGCAACACAGCCTATCAGGGTCCCTCCCCGCAATGTCAGGGGAAATCCGCCTCCGCTTGCAACAAAATTTGCAGAGGGTAGGCCGAACTTCACATTGAAATCATAGCCTCCTTTTTCGGCTTGCAACCGGACCCGAAGCGAACTGCGATGGAAACGATGGACGACCGCGCACTTGCGGCTTGTCCAGCCGAAGTTGTCAACCGTTGCGCCAGGCAGCAGGCTTGCAAAAACGACATCTGCACCGTGGCGAACTTCAACGGCAACGGGGAGGTTCCGCGACACCGCTTTCTTCCTGATATGGCTACCCAAAATCCAGGCGAAATCATAGTCGAAGCGTTCCAGTTGGAGCGTATCCTCCTCGATCTTCAACATGTCCAATGTGGGTATCTGTGCGGCCATGACTTGCTCTTTCTTCAATCGTCAGCGTCGTTCGCTCCAACCTTCTTTCAGGTGGTTGAAAAGTCAAACGGTTAGAAACTTTTGTGGCGACGGTTCGAAAATGTCGGCGTCTTCGACAAGCGGGTTGAATGGCGCATAGCCATGCCGACAGTCTGCGGTTCGCTGTGTCAGTTTCCCGCGTGATGGGCACACATCAGCGCGTGCGCCAAGCCCCGCCTCCCCCAAAAATCAACGCGTTGTTATCGTTCTTGGAACGGCGCCTAAAAAGCCCTCCACGTAAGTCATAAATTGTTATGCAGTTGAACGAAAAAATGCCTGTTGACGCATCAGAATTTTAGAACATCGGCACCTATTAGCGCTCGATTCAGATTTGAATGTCAAACTTAAGAAAATTAGGAAGTACCGTCATAGTCAAGATCGGCTTTGTTGTGACGCAAGAGCGAGCCGGGAGTTGGATCACCAGTTTGACAGTCGCTGAAAAAATCTTCGATGCCGATGTCGCCGCAAACGCGCTGGATGAGGCTTGGCATTTTGCATGTACCGGTCTTTCGATCCAGGCTCTTTCGATAGCGGGCTCTATTCTGGCATCCGCCGAACAGCGCGGGGATCAATGCCTCATTGCACGCAGTTCACAACAAAGTGCCTGGTATTGTTTCCAGCTTGGCAAAACCGAGCAAGGTTTGGATTTTGCGGAGAAGGCCGTTGTCCTTTGGAGGCAACTGGAGGAACCAGCGTTTGAGGCCGAGGCACTCAGCATAAAAGCTTGGCTCCAGCTGGAACTCGGCAATTTGGAGAGTGCCATAGAATTCGCCGCAGAAGCACTGAACATTGCCGACCACAGTGGCAACCTCAGGTCTCGATCCCTGGCCATCAATGTCGTCGGCGTGATTTTCTGGATGACCCGACAACCGACGCAAGCCCTCGATTATTGCGGTCGCGCGGTAGAACTTGCCCGAGAGGCATGCGATGTCACTTTCGAATGCTGGTGGTTGATCAACCTGGGCGGCGCTCACTCGGAAGTGGCCTATCTGGCCTTGGAGAGGGACGACAGGACGTCCTTCGAAAGCTCGATGAGAACGGCAATCGACACAACAAGGCAGGCATATGATATCGCCGCAACACTGAAAGACGCATGGGCGGAAAGACTGTGTCTCGGAAATCTGGCGGAATATTTCAATGCACTCGATGAATTCGTCATGGCCGAAGCGTATCTCGCACAGTACCGCGCGGTACCGGGTAACGACGACGACAGAGGCAAAGGGCATTACCTGGATATTCTCGGCCGTACGCTGATTTCTCTGACACGTTACGAGGAGGCACTGGTTCCGTTGAACGAGGCGTACGCGCTCGCAAAAGAAAGCAGCAATGTCGAAACACTGATGAATGCCTGCCTCTATCTGTCCCGGGCACATGAACATCTGCGGGCCTTTGAACCCGCATTGCATTTTTACAAACGGTACCATTCTTTGCATCAGCAGTTCACGGCGGAAAGAACCCAGCAAAATGCCCGCTTGGTTGAAATCCGCTATGAAACCAAAAAGCTGAAGACATCGCTGGACACAGAAGCCGAAAGCTCGGCGCAACTGGCGCGGTCGCTTGCAGCCCTTCAGCAACAGACCACTCTCCTGACGGAGGCGGCAAACACGGACCCGCTGACAGGACTTGCCAACCGTCGGCGTCTCGAGGCCATCTTGAGTGATATCGATCTGTCGCGCAGCCCATATGCGCTGGCGATGCTGGACGTCGACCACTTCAAGACAATCAACGACACCTTCTCACACATCACGGGTGATCGGGTTCTCGCGCAAATCGGCTCACTGATCAAAAACTCGGTCCAGGAGGGCGACCTTGCGGTCCGCTTTGGCGGTGAAGAATTCATCGTCATGATGCCCGGTGCGACAATGGCGCGCGCCAAAAAAGCCTGCGAACAGATGCGTCTGACAATTGCCAGATACGACTGGTCAAGGATATCGGCGGAACTGACCGTGACCATCAGTATCGGCGTGGCCATTTCCAATGACGCGCCCAATGCGGAAGTGGTCCTGGAACGTGCCGATCACCATCTTTATTGCGCAAAACAGTCTGGACGAAACAGGGTGGTATGTCACCCGAACAGCAGTCTATCCAAATGTCCTGAACGACCGTTGAGCAAAAATTGAGCAAAAATTACGATTGACTGAAATCAGTGCTTATCATAGCCTGAGGTTAACACATGGCGTTAGACGCCGAAGGCAATTGAGCCCCGGATACTGCTTCAAGCGGTTCGGGGCTTTTTTTGTTTTAAACGCTGGCATCACTGATTGCGCAACCGGAATTGGATGGATCAGGATGAACATCGAACGGCGTGATGATACAAAGGAGCAGCCTGGGAAATGATGCGTGATCGTGTGCCCGTCTCCATCCTTTATTCCACCACGGGCCCGTATGCCGCCTTGGGGCGTGAGGCTGTTGACGGAGCAATGGCGGCTGTTGCCGAGATCAATGCAGATCATGCTTATGGTTTCAATATCGCTGCCAAGATCGACGATCCCTGCGGCAGGGCGGAAGGATATGCAGCTTTGGCCCGGTCCGCCATCCGCGACGGTGGTTGTCAGCACATCATCGGCACGATTACGTCCTGGAGCCGCAAAGACGTCCTGCCGATCGTGGAGCGCCACGGCGCGCTTTTGTGGTACGCCTTTCCCTATGAAGGATATGAGGCGAGCGATAGCGCCGTCTATCTCGGCGCTTGTCCTAACCAGCATCTCCTGCCTTTGTTCGATTACGTCCTGCCGCGCCACGGTCACCAACCCTTCATTGTCGGCTCGAATTATATCTGGGGCTGGGAGATCAGTCGTATCGCCCGTGAGATAGCAGAGGCGTATGGCGGGCAGGTCGTTGCGGATCGGTACGTTCCGCTTGGCTCAACCGAGGTCGATCACCTCATCAGCGAAATCCGGGACAAGAAACCCGACTTCATTTTGAGCAACCTGGTCGGCCAATCCGCAACGGCCTTCATCGAAGCTTATGGTGCATTTCGCAAACACCATCAGGATGCCCCACCGATCGTTGCCTGCAACATGTCGGAAACCGACTTGGATGGCCTTAGCCACGATGCCCGGCGTGGCCACATCTCGACATCGATCTATTTCGACCGGCTCGATACGCCGGAAAATCGCGCCTTCAAGGCACGCATGACAACACGTTATGGCGCCAGACGATGCATCACCACGCCGTTCATGTCGGCTTACATGGCGATGTCCATCCTCGCCCGGTCCATTGCCGACGCCGGGACAGATGCACCGGAAGCTGTCCGCAAAGTCGCAACCGCCCGGCTGTTCGACACGCCGGTAGGATCTGTCGGGATTGATCCGCGTACACATCACGCTGCCCTGAAGCCGCATCTGGGGCTGTCGGACGAAGAGGGTGGATTCACCCTTCTTGAAAGCGCCGATGAGGCGATCCCTGCCGATCCCTATCTCGTGCGCTCCCTGCAAAAGCCAGCGTCCGTGTCTCATCCACCGATACTGAAGGTGATCAAATGACGCGCCGGGACAGACCCCTTCTTGCCCAATGGCATGCCGTTATCCTGCACCGCGATCATCCCTCCGTTGATGCGCTCCGGCGTCAGCTCGAACTCCTGCATATCCGTGTCACGCTCTGTTGGCCGCATCTGAACGAAGTGGGGGCAGACGTCGTCTTCTTTGACGCGGATATGGGCCATGACGATCAATTTCCGTGGCCGCGAGGATACGCACCCATGCCGATGATTGCCCTGATCGGCTCCGAAGCGCCAGGCCGGATCGAATGGGCGCTGGATCAGGGTTCTAACGCCCACCTGCTGAAGCCCATCGGCTCCACCGGAGCTTATAGTGCGCTTTTGATCGCAGCCGATGCCTACGCGAAGGTGCAGGCGCAGGCCGATGATATTCGAGCGCTGGAAGACAGGCTGCGCCAGCGACCCATCGTCGTTCGGGCCATTCTGCATTTGCTTCAGAACGAAGGCGGCGGCGAAGCGGCGGCCTGGAAGCGTTTGCGCTCGGTGTCTATGGACTGGGGCATGACCATCGAAGATGCCGCGGAAGCAATTTGTCGCAACGACAAGCATACCCGCAAGGGTCCGTAAAGACAGGAGTAAGGCCCATGGAGATCACTGAAGGATTTGCGTCTTATGGCGAGTACAAGACATGGTACCGGATTACAGGCGACATTTCATCTTCCAAGCCGCCGCTGATCGTCGCGCATGGCGGGCCTGGCTGCACCCATGATTACGTCGATAGCTTCAAGGACATAGCAGCGACTGGCCGGGCCGTTATCCACTATGATCAGGTTGGCAACGGTCAATCGACCCACCTCCCCGACAAGGGTGGTGACTTCTGGACTGTCGCTTTCTTCAAGGCGGAGCTGCACAACCTTATCGACCACCTCGGCATCCGCAATGCGTATTGCCTGCTGGGACAGTCATGGGGCGGTATGCTGGGAGCGGAATTCGCCGTCGATCGGCCCGTTGGCCTGAAGGCGCTCATCATTGCCAATTCGCCAGCAGCGATGTCCACCTGGATTTCCGAAGCCAACCGCCTCCGCCGGGAGCTTCCGCAGGACGTTCAGGAAACCCTCCTGCGTCACGAAGAGACCGGGACCACGGATAGTGCGGAATACATGGCGGCGACTGATGTGTTCAATCAGCGCCACGTCTGTCGCATCGTCCCCATGCCGCCGGAAGTGCAACGCACCTTTGACGCCATCGGCGCAGACCCGACCGTGTACCACACGATGAATGGTCCCAATGAATTCCACGTCATCGGCACCATGAAGAACTGGTCGATCGTCGGCAGGCTCGCCACCATCGACGTGCCGACCCTTCTCATTTCTGGCCGTTTCGACGAGGCGACCGAAGCTTGCGTACAGCCCTATGCGGACGAGATTCCGAATGTCCGCTGGACCATTTTTGAGCAATCCAGTCACATGCCGCATGTGGAAGAACGCGACGCATGCATGGCCGTGGTCGGGGCTTTTCTGGACGAAACGGACATCTGAACGCGATCATTCAACACGAACAGCCTGAACAAACAAAACAAGAGAGGGAAACGAACCATGAGCATTCTTCCGAGACATCTCTTCCGGCACACTGGAGCGCTTCTGGCAACCTGCCTTGTCGCCCAGACCGCTTTTTCCGGCGTTGCGCAAGCCGAAGACCGGGCGGCCCTGATGAAACTCCATCGTGGCGGCACCATCACGATGGCTGCGGTTTCCGCCGCTGGTACGGTCGATCCGATGATCAACTATACCGCTCAGTTCTGGCAGCTTTTCCAGATGACCTATGACGGCCTTGTGAAGTTCAAGCAGGTCGCTGGCACCGGTGGCTTCGACATCGTTCCGGCCCTTGCGGAGGCCATTCCGGAGCCTACCAATGATGGGAAGACCTATGTCTTCAAAATCCGGAAGGGTATCAAGTTTTCCAACGGTCGCGAAGTGATGCCATCCGATGTCGTCGCCTCTTTTCAGCGCATCTTCAAGGTGAAAGGCCCGACAACTGGCAGCTTCTACAACGGCATTGTCGGGGCTGATAAATGCATCGCGGATTCTGCGACATGCACGCTTGAAGGCGGCGTTACCGGAGATGATGCGGCCGGCACGGTGACGCTCAACCTTATCGCACCCGACGCCGAAATCTTCTCAAAGCTTGCCGTACCCCATGCTTCGATCCTGCCTGCCGATGCGCCAACGGCCGACGCGGGCACGACGCCGATCGCAGGGACGGGGGCCTACATGATTACAAGCTACGATCCAAATTCCGAAATGGTGCTGAAACGCAATCCGAATTTCAAGGAATGGAGCGTCGACGCCCAGCCTGACGGCTATGCCGACGAGGTCGTCTACAAGTTCGGCCTGACCGAGGAAGCGGCGATCAACGCCATCATCAATGGTCAGATCGACTGGCTGTTCGACACGCCGCCAGCGGATCGCCTGCCCCAAATCGGCACGAAATACGCCAGCCAGATCCATATCGATCCGCTGGCTGCCTTCTGGTACGCACCGATGAACACCAACCTTGCTCCCTTCGACAATGTGAAAGTGCGTCAGGCGCTGAACTATGCGGTCGACCGCGATGCCGTCGTCGGCCTCTTTGGCGGTGAGGCACTTGGACAGCCGGTCTGCCAGATCCTGCCGCCGGACTTCCCCGGTCATGTCGACAATTGCATCTACACCAAAAACCCTGGCCCGACCTGGAGCGAGCCCGACATGGAAAAAGCGCAGGCGCTGGTGGACGAGTCCGGCACCAAGGGCCAGAAGATCACGGTGATTGCTGAGGATAACGCAGCCTCGCGCGGCATCGGCACCTATATTGCCAGCGTTCTCACTGAGCTCGGTTATGATGCGTCGATGAAGGCGATTTCGCCCAACATCCAGTTCACCTACATCCAGAACACCAACAACAATGTCCAGATCAGCGTGTCGCAATGGTATCAGGACTATCCTGCCGCATCGAACTTCCTGAACGTGCTGTTGTCTTGCGGCTCCATCAACAAGGGCAGCGATTCGTCCATCAACATCGCCGGCTACTGCAATAAGGATCTTGACGCCCAGATGAAGACGGCGATGACCACCGCCCTTACGGATCAGGACGCCGCCAACGCGATCTGGGCTAAAGTTGACCAGGCTTTCATGGAGCAGGCACCCATGGTCCCGCTCATCACGCCGAAAAGCGTCAACTTCACCTCCGCGCGGCTGGGCAACTACCTGTTCAACAAGCAGAACCGTTGGATTACGTCTCAGGCATGGGTCAAGTAACCTGCAGTGAGATGATGTTGCGGCCAGTCCGATAACACTGCTTCAAACATGGAAGACGGCGCGGCCAAGGCTTCGCCGTCACCCCCTTCCGCCAGACCGAGATGCGCAGCAGGAAACGTTATGACCACCTCTTCCGAAATAGGCATCTCCAACCCCGGATTGCCCGAGCCTGTGGTAAAACATATGGGTGCCGGGCCTTGGAAACGCGCCTGGCATCTGCTGAAACGTGACAAACCAACCGTTATAGCCGCCTTTGTTCTGGTGCTGATCATCCTGTCGAGCCTATCCGCGCCGCTTTACGCTGCCTATGTGGCGGGCAGCGATCCGTTTCGCTCCAATCTTTCGGCTCGCATCACCATCGACGGCCAGCGAACCAAGGTGATGCAGGCGTCGACAGAAGGCCTCGGGCTTGGCGTGACGCCGATCGGCCCGACATGGGGCGCGCAATATTTTCTCGGTGCCGACACTCAAGGGCGCGATGTGGCGGCGCGGCTTCTTTATGGCGGTCGCAATTCACTGCTGATCGCAACAGCCTCCACTGCGATCTGTCTCGTACTTGCCGCTCTTATCGGCATTTCAGCAGGCTTCTTCGGCGGGCTGACCGACCAGATCCTGTCGCGCATTCTCGATATTCTCTGGGCCTTTCCCGTCTATCTGCTCGCCATATCGCTTTCTATCGTGCTTCTCTCCCAAGGGATCGTCATAGGTCCTGTCGAGATCAGAGGGGATAGCTTGGCTCTGCCGATTTTTATCATCGGTATCATCTATGTGCCTTATGTAGCGCGACCCGTGCGTGGACGGGTGATGGCACTGAAGAAAAGCGAGTTCGTTCTGGCGGCAACCGGTCTCGGCATTCCCGCGTGGCGCATTCTTCTCAACGACATCCTACCCAACGTCTCGACGATGCTGATCGTCTTTGTGCCGCTCATGATGGCGCTGAATATCATCACGGAAAGCTCGCTCTCCTTCCTCTCGATCGGGGTCCAGGCACCGGATGCAAGCTGGGGAACCATTATTCAGGACGGCCAGACGCTGCTCTATACAAGGCCGGCAGTCGCCTTGTCTCCAGGGATCGCCATCGCTCTCACCGTGCTGTCGCTGAACGTGCTTGGCGACAGCATTCGCGATGCGCTCGACCCAAGAACGAAACTGGCATGAGGAGACGGCCATGATTCTTGCTGTCATCCAGCGCGTCGTCCAGATGCTGTTCGTCATGATCGGTATTTCGGCATTGGTCTTTTTGATCTTCTTTGCGACGCCCGGCTCCGATCCGGCTGCACGCCTTGCAGGGCGCAATGCCTCGCCAGAAACAGTGGAGTCCATCCGCAAGGACTTCGGCTTTGATCGCGCGTTGCCCGTCCAATATGTGATCATGATGAAGCGCCTGTTCGTGACGCAGGATCTGACCTCCTTCGTCAATCGCGGAATGCGCGTCGTACCAGCCGTTGCTTCAGCCGCTCCCGTGACGCTGTCACTGGTGGCGGGTGCTGCCATTCTGTGGGTGATCGGTGGCATTTTCGTGGGTGTCGTCGCTGCTTTGGCGCGCGATACGCTGCTCGACCGTGGGCTGATGGCGCTGTCGCTGATTGGCGTGTCCATGCCGGTCTACTGGCTGGGCGAGGTGATGAACCTCATCACGCAAAGCCGCTTTCACGACACCGTCTTTTTCTCATGGGTTCCAGCGCTGGGGTACAAGCCCTTGATGACGGACCCTATCGGCTGGTTCAAGACGCTCATCATCCCCTGGTTCACGCTGGCCGCCCTTTACATCGGCATTTATGGCCGCGTCCTGCGGGCTAACCTGGTCGAGGCCTATCAGGAGGACTTCATCCGCACTGCCCGCGCCAAAGGGCTGACCCCTGCCCGCGTTATGATGCGCCATGCCCTTCGTACCTCACTCATTCCGTTCGTAACCATGTTCGGGCTTGATTTCGGCGTTCTGGTTGGAGGTTCGGCGCTGTTGACAGAGGTTGTATTCGGGTTGAACGGCGTTGGCAGGCTCACCTATCAGGCGCTGCTCAATCTTGATCTGCCAATGGTGCTGGGAACGGTGATGTACGCATCTTTCTTCGTCGTTCTTGCCAATGCCCTTGTGGACGTCGTCTATGTCCTTATCGATCCGCGCGTCCGGGAGAACTGAGGCCATGGCCAATCCAGAAAAACCTGTTCTTCTCGACGTGAACGGCCTTACGGTTTCGTTTGCGACCGATCGCGGGATGGTCTCGGCCGTGCGCGATGTGTCTTTCAATGTCCGCGAAGGCGAAATCCTGTCCATCGTCGGCGAATCCGGCTCTGGAAAATCCGTGACACTGCTGTCCCTGCTCGGCCTCCATGACCGAAAGACCACCCGCGTCGACGGCATGGTTGCCTTCAGGGGTCGCCGCATGCTGGAGCTAGCCGCCAACGACCTGCGGCGCATCCGAGGTAAGGAAATAGGCCTTATTTCGCAGGACCCCATGACAGCGCTGACGCCCGTCTACACAATTGGCTGGCAGATCGCAGAGCAAATCCGTACTCATGAACCGGTGTCCGCACGCGTGGCCAGGAAACGGGCCATCGAGCTTCTGGGAGAGGTGGGCCTGTCCAATCCAGGAGAGGCCGTAGATCGCTATCCCCATCAGCTGTCCGGCGGCATGCGCCAGCGCGCCGTCATCGCCATGGCGCTATCGTGCAATCCCGCACTGCTCGTGGCTGATGAACCGACCACGGCGCTTGATGTTACGGTTCAGGCTCAGGTCCTCGATCTTCTCTTACGCCTCCGAAAGGATTTTGGTTCCGCCATCATTCTCGTTACCCATGATATGGGCGTCGTGTCTGAAATCGCCGACCGCGTCGCCGTCATGTACGCCGGTCGCATCGTAGAGCGCGGCGAAACGGAGGCGATGTTTGCAAGCCCGCTCCATCCCTATAGCTGGGGCCTGATGGCCTCCATCCCGCCGCTCACAGGGGCGCGGCTCAATCGCCTCA
The DNA here is from genome assembly GCF_023757665.1 of Rhizobium skierniewicense Ch11. Classification (NCBI taxonomy): domain Bacteria; kingdom Pseudomonadati; phylum Pseudomonadota; class Alphaproteobacteria; order Hyphomicrobiales; family Rhizobiaceae; genus Rhizobium; species Rhizobium skierniewicense. Next base: position 64,329 of record NZ_RXPG01000016.1, on the reverse strand, counting down.
AATCCATTCCCGGCATGCCGCCGACACCGGAAACAATCGGCGAGGGCTGCGGCTTTGCGCCGCGCTGCGCCTTTGCCCAGCCTCAATGTCTGCAACGGCCTCCACTCCGACATTCCGGGGAACAGGCAGCACTTTGTGTCTTGGAAGAGCCAGAACGTGGTCTGCTGCGCCAATCTGTCCTGACGCCGGAGGAATTCGCATGACACCCCCTGGAAATTCACGGGAAGACGCTCCTCTGATGTCAGCCAGATCGATCGTCAAGACATTCACCGTCGGCAAGACCATCAGGCCGGGCTCCGGTCGCATCCTTCATGCGGTAGACAACGTCAGTCTCGAGGTTTTCACCGGCGAGACGCTTGGTCTTGTGGGAGAGTCGGGAAGCGGCAAGTCGACGCTTGGACGGTGTCTGACCCGGCTCTATGACATCAATGGAGGCACGCTGACATTCGACGGTTCCGACATTACCAAAGCTGACACGCGCGCATTGAAGCCCGTGCGACGCAAGATGCAGATGATCTTTCAAGACCCTTCCGCCTCCCTTAACCCTCGCCGTCGGGTGCGCGATATTCTGGCAGAAGTGCTAAAAGTCCATCGCATCCGCGAGGGCGGCGCCATCGATGCAAGGCTGGGCGAACTCATGGACCTGGTCGGACTTCGCCGTGACTATCTCGATCGCTACCCGCACGAATTCTCCGGCGGTCAGCGTCAGCGTATCGGTATCGCCCGCGCACTGGCGGTCGAACCGAAACTGATCGTTGCAGACGAACCGGTCTCTGCGCTCGACGTGTCGGTGCAGGCGCAGATCGTCAATCTTTTCAGCGATCTACAGGAACAGCTCAACCTCACCTACGTCTTCATTGCACATGATCTCGCGGTCGTGCGCCAAGTATCCACCCGTGTCGCCGTCATGTATCTCGGCTCGATTGTGGAGGTCGGGGAGACTGACGCGCTTTACGCAAGGCCGAGCCATCCCTACACGCAAGCGCTCCTGTCGGCGATCCCGCAGCCGCACAATCGGGGTCAGAGAGGTCGGATTCTGCTGTCAGGCGAAATCCCAAGCCCGCTCAACCCGCCCGCAGGCTGCAAGTTTTCCACGCGCTGTCCCAAGGCACAAGCCATCTGCCACCAGACGCGTCCGACGCTTTCAGCAATTTCCTCGGAGCGCTCGGTCGCCTGCCATTTTCCGCTGGTCTGAGGTTTACCTGCAAGATGGGCGGCCCAACAACAACTCTGTCGTTAATCGCCCAAATCGACCTCGCGCTAGCGGCAACGCGTTCGCAAACAATCTCGACAAGGACGGGGCTGACGATAGACGATGTTTTGGAACCCAGAGCGCTTCCCGCGAGCCAGAGATGTCCGGAAGCGCTCTTGATTGAAGGTATGGTCGTGTTGTTGTGGAAAAGTCTAAAACGGAATCGGCATGGTGAGGTTGACGAGAAAGCGATCTCCACCAGCGGTATTTTTCACCTCAAAGTCGTGGAGGTAGTCGAGGTTGACCTCAACTGGACCTAGCTTTTTTGTAAAGCCAATGCCGATGCCGAATTCCTTTCCTTTCCCGTTCGTGGTTCCACCGTAAAAGCGACCATTGTTGCGGTCATCTGTAACCTGCTGGCGGAAGTAGCCGACTGGCCCGATACTGAAGCCGTTTACCTCCTTCATGGCTGTCCAGTTGAGAATAAATTCGTCGCCGGACCGATAATCCGTGTCCGGGTTTTCTGCATGGACGAAATAGTTAGCGTGAGCTGAGAGGTTCCAGCCATTGGCGAGATAACTGAGACCGATGTCGGCGGATGTCGTGAAGGCGTTAGAGCCCGTGTTGATGGAACCGGGTGTGGCGCTGAATTTACCGGTCGGGAAGGTAAAGCCGACCCCTGTCTGCACAAAGACACCGGGCGCGATCATCCAGGAAAGGTTGAGCGGAGAGACGACGATGTCGCCGATATCGAACTCGCTCCCCTCAATACCGAACGCACGCTGATTAACCTCTACCAGCGGAACACTCAGCATAGCGCGGTAGGTCCCGCCCAAAACTGTATCGCCCGGCACCCAGTGGAATTGTTGCGCGCTGGCTTTGACGTTGACTTCGATGGGCACCTTTGAATCACCGTTGTAGACATCGGCGAATGTAAAATCGGTCCGCATGGAATAATACAACCCGGGCGGCGGATTGGCCCCGACCGGCACACCCACGGTTCCGCCGGGCGGCATGGCCGTTGGGGTTCCGGGCTCACGGCCATAGGCGGCGGATCCTGCCACAGTGAGCGTAACTGCCAGACCTAAAATGCGCACATTCATGCTGCTTCCCCTCTTGAATTGACGAACCAGAAATTCCGCCAGTCGTCCGTTTGGATAAAGTTCGATCCGCTCGCTGTTCCCGCCGCCGCATTCCGCGCATGTTCAGCCCGTTCGGATGATCAGCCGCGCAATTCCGCGAACGCGGGTCCGCCGGGCAGGCTCACGCTGTCTTCTGGCTTGTCTCCGGTTTCGAAGGCGCGTTGGCACCGTCTGCCGCATTGCCGGACGGTGATGCATCGAGCTGGCCGTGGACATGGCTATCTGCTTGCTTAACGAGGTCGATCAGGATCTGGTTGAAAGCATCGGGTCGTTCGAACTGAGGCGTGTGTCCGCAGGATTCCAGAACGATGAGCTCGCCGTTCTTGGCCAGTTTCACCGCTTCGATGGAATGCGAACAGGGCAGTACGGCGTCCTCGCGCCCATGAACAAATACGATGGGCTGGCTGAGTTTCTGGAGGATTGCGCGGGATGTGCGGATCAACTGCGGATGTTGAGCACCAAGCAAAGACATCAGCCGCAAGGTTTTGACGAAGGCCTTTGCACCACCCGGCTTGTACACGTTCCGGCTCACCACCGTTCGAATGGCGTCGGAAACGACAGCAGGATTATGGAAGATCGCTTTGAGTTGCTGCGCAACTGCCATCGGGCTTGGCCGCGTCATGAGATCTCCAAGGATCGGGAGCGTCATGAGCCGGAATGCGAGAGGCGTATTTCGTGCAAACCCCGCACTGCTGGCCAGAAGCAGCCCTCCGACACGCTCTGGACGCGCGTCGCCCATCCGTAACGAGATCAGACCTCCAAGCGAGTTGCCGACGAGAATGACCGTGTCGATGTCCAGCGCATCCAGAAAGCGCCATGCGACAACACTGAATTTACCGGGTTCATAGGGTTGATCGCCGAGATCCGATAAACCATGTCCAGGAAGATCCCATGCAATGAGACGAAACGATCCCCCCATTGTCTCGAGTTGTTTCAGAAACATTTCCAGCGAGCCGCCGATCCCATGGGTCAGGAGAATCGGAGTGCCGGTCCCCCCCGTATCGCGGTAGCGGATCCGGGCGCCATCGACGGCGATGTATTTGTCATGCATGGAAATCTCCCTAAATGTGCGGAACTGATGATGATCGTGACCCGCCACACGTTCGCGACGGGTGGAGATCCGAGAGGCCAAATGCGACACCACTGACCTTGATGGGAGGGTTGGCCTCCATGAGCTGGGGCGGGACAATTACGATGAACCATTCACGCCCTCCTCAGCGCTTTCCTTAGAGAAAACAAGGCTCCGCCATTCGGCGCGGATGGGCTCCACGCCGTCAACGATGGTACTTTCGCTTTCCCTCCAAGCCGTCCTCCAACGGCATGATTATGGCGAAGCAAAAGGCATGCCAGAATCATTATTTCTATTAGATTCCCCTAATAACTTTCGCAGATACAGGGCAAGCTCAAGGTAGGCGATAAAACGTGTCGCGACGTAGATGCACCCAACCTTCTGAAAATTTCACGAAATGATGAAAATCCGTTTCTGAAACATGAAATCCTGAAAGACTGAATGATGATGTCGATTTTGTTCTCTCGCTAGAATGATGTGCTGAGGTCACGGCAAGACAATGCGGAAGACTATCTTCCCGGCCCGGGACGTCTGACGAAGGGCTCCGCTGGATACAGACGTGCTTCAGCCATGGCTGGGGCTCATGAAAGCCGCCCGCAATGACCTGGCAAGCGCTGACAGGAATGACTGTAGCCGTATCAAACCGTAACATCCCAAAAACGGTCGCCGCAGGTACAGCCGTTGTGGACTTGTCTCTGGGAATTAGGCCGACTCCGTTTGTAGATTTGCCGTGCGATAATGTTTCGACAACGCGGCGATCCGCGCCGCCTCCAGCTCGCATCTCGCGCGCAGAGTACCCAGCTCGATATCAAGGGCTTCGCTCTCCGCTTCGTTCACAGCGCCTGAGGATTTCTGACGGATCGTCGCCCAGGCAAGCGCGCAATGTCCGACAAGGTGGAGATAGGCAACGGAGGCCGCCTCACTGCCACGATCCTGCGGGGTCACGAGTTGCGTCGCTTGTTTTAGAATATCGAGCGCCGCCTCGATCGAATACCGGTCGTCGGACGCCATATGACCGAGATCATCGCCGATCAGCTTGAGAAAGACGCCTAGACCAGCGCTACCGCCGCGCCATATCCCGCGTTGCACCAGATCGGCTGCCTGGATACCCGTCGTACCTTCGAAGATCGTCAGAACCCGCGCGTCACGAAGCGCCTGTTCGACAGGCCAGTCGGCAGTGTAACCCGCACCGCCCAGAACCTGGATTGCGTCGCTGGCGCAATCGAAGGCGATTTCGCCGCCAAGCGTCTTGATCACCGGCAACAGCCACTGCACCAGATGCTGGCTTGTTTCAGCGGCCTCTTTATCGGGCTCGAACTCTGCGAGTTCCGCATGTGCCGCCACCGTGTAAAGCAGGTTTCGGAACGCGGTCACTGTCGCCCTCATGCGTTTCAGCATGCGCTGAACATCAGGATGCGTGTCGATCCGCACCGGCTGTGCGGCCTTGCCACCCTGGCGCCGTTCTGCGGCATAGGCATCGGCCACGTCGAGAGCGCTGACAGCGATTCCGAGCCCCATCGCGCCCACCGCAAGTCTCATCCGCGTGATCATACCGAAAATCGTGGCCAGGCCGCGACCCGGCGCGCCCAGTCGCTCGCCGAGAGCACCCTCGAAACCAAGCGCGCAGGTGGGCGAAAGATGCAGGCCGAGCTTTTCTTCAAGCCGTCTCGTCACCACTGTCTTACTAGCCTCATCGGGCCCGCAGGGTACGAGAAAGAGCGAGAAGCCTCCCGCTTCATCATCGCGTGCAAGAACACAATGGAGAATCGTCTTGGTTAGGTCATGGTCGCCGAAGCTGATCCACTGCTTTTCGCCGGTAATCCGGAAAAGGTCGCCGGCAGGCTCTGCGATTGTCCGCAGCCGGGCAACATCGGAGCCTGCCTCAACCTCGGAAATACAGATGGTCGCACCGATTTCGCCGGAAGCCAGAAGTGGCAGCCAGCGTGCGCGGGTCTCGTCATCGCCGAACATCGAGATCATCCTGGCGGCGGAGCGCATCGGCACCGGCAGCATGCCGAAGGCGGGTGACGCGCGGTCGAATACCTCCTGGACGGCGACCGCCAACACGAGCGGGAGGCCCTGTCCGTCGAAATCCGGATCGATGTCGAGCGACAGCCAGCCGCCAGCCGCGTAGTGGTTCCATGCGTCCTTATGCATGTCCGAGGTCCGCACGCGACCCTCCTGGTAACGGGGAGGATTGCGCTCTCCCTCTGCATTGAGCGGCGCGATGACCTTTACGGCGAGGCGATCTGCCTCTTCAACGATCGTTTGGATCAGCGCATCGTCGGCCATTGCGAAGCGGCTCTGGATGTCACGCAACCGCTGCAATTCCGGTAGGCGGGCCAGTGTGTGGAGGATCGGGGTGAGATCGGCTACGGGTAGTTCGGCACGTGTGGTCATGCAAACCGCCCGCTCTTCGCTTGTGGTTGAGCGCGAACGCAAATGTCCATCGGCTTCATCAAACTCTCCTCCTCATGCGACGGCGCTGCTTCGTCTCTGCAAGCCATCGACACCGCTATGTGAGCTATCGGTACACTCTCTTATCATTTATTGCTTTTCTAGAAAAGAAATATTGACGCAAAGTCGACGCGGGCGCAAGATTGAACCGTTAGAGCGTTGAGGAGCGCGGTTCTGATGATCGTCAGAAAGTCGATGGGAGGAGGATGCGGCAACCGAGTGTGCCGTTGCCTTCGCCGGTCGTCGCCGGTCCGGCATCATAGCTGGCGATCGGAGGCCGCCTGAGCGAACTTCGTCGCTTTGGGCTTCGGATATTTGTCTGGGAGGATAGTTTATGATCAAAGTTAGAAAAGCGATTATTTCATGTGCCGTGACCGGTTCGGTCCACACGCCGACCATGTCCGAGTACCTGCCGATTACGCCGGACGAGATTGCTCAGCAATCGGTCGAGGCTGCCGAAGCGGGAGCCGCCATTCTGCATCTGCACGCCCGCGATCCGAACGATGGACGGCCGAGTGCGGATCCGGCGATCTTCATGCAGTTCCTGCCTCGGATAAAGCAGCAGTGCGATGCCGTCGTGAACCTGACGACCGGCGGAGCTGTCGGCATGTCACTTGATCAACGACTTGGCGCGGCGCGCGCGGCGCGGCCTGAATTGACGTCCCTCAACATGGGAACCATGAATTTCGGGGTCTTCGTCGCGGCCGAGCAATCGCGAACATGGAAACATGACTGGGAGCAGCCATTTCTCGAATCCACCCGGCATACCGCGATGAGCAACAGCTTTGCACAGATCGAAGCCATTGCGACTGAGCTTTCCGGCTATGGCACGCGCTTCGAGTACGAATGCTACGACACAAGCCACCTCTACAACCTCGCCTATTTTGCCGACAAGGGCATTATCAAGCCCCCCTTCTTCATCCAGTGCATCTTCGGGATACTGGGCGGCATGGGCGGTGATCACGAAAACCTCACGCATATGGTGACGATCGCGGACAAGCTGTTCGGCAACGACTGGCATTTATCGGTCCTCGGTGCGGGCAAACACCAGATACCTTTCGCGACGATGAGCGCGGCCATGGGAGGCAATGTTCGTGTGGGCCTCGAGGACAGCTTGATGATTGGCCGTGGGCAGCTTGCCCAGACCAATGCAGAGCAGGTCCGCAAGATCCGTCGTATTCTGGAAGAGGCTGGCAGGGAGATCGCAACCCCAGACGAGGCACGTCAGATGCTGGCCCTAAAGGGCGGCAGCGAAGTCGCCTTCTGAGGAGCACTCGGCGGTCTGCGCTGCGGAGAAACGAAGACCAGATGACGACTGGTTGCTGGGGGAGGAATTGGTGAGGCATCATGATAGGACTTAAACTCGTATCTGAAGTGACAGCAGACGGACTGGTGACGCTGCGCTTAGTGGAAACGCCCGTCGGCAAGCCTCAACCTGATCAGGTTATCGTGCGGGTCGATGCCGCCCCCGTCAATCCGTCGGATATCGGCCTGATGCTGGCCGGCGCGAAGCCATCGGAGTTCCAGCGATCAAATGACGCGGACGGCACGGCAGTCTTGGTCGCGCGCCTGCCAGCGCAGGCCCTGGACCTGATGGCGGGGCGCATCGGTCATCCTTTGCCCGTCGGCAACGAGGGCGCCGGCGTCGTCATCGACGCTGGCTCTTCCGTGCGCCATATGCTTGGGCGAACCGTCGCCGTCCTGGGGGGCGGAATGTACGCGCAGTATCGCACAGTGACGGCAGATGACTGCATCCTGCTACCCGAAGACGTCACGCCGCAGCAGGCTGCTTCTGCTTGGGTCAACCCAATGACCGCTTCCGGAATGGTCCATACGATGCGGTCCGAAGGACACACCGCGATCGTTCACACCGCGGCGGCGTCCAGTCTGGGCCAGATCCTCAACCGCCTCTGCGCGAGAGACGGCATAGCGCTTGTCAATATCGTGCGAAACGCTGCGCAGGCGGACATGTTGCGGGCTCTCGATGCGCGATGGATCGTCAGATCAGATGAACCCGATTTCGCTGGGCAGTTGATGAATGCCATCGAGGAAACGCGTGCGACGATCGCCTTTGATGCCGTCGGTGGTGGTGGTTTGGCCGGTGAGATTCTCAGCGCGATGGATCGGGTCTTTCGCCGTGACATGCCGCATTTCAGCCGCTACGGGTCCAGCGTCCACAAGCAGATCTACATCTATGGTGGTCTCGATAGCAGACCCATCGTGCTCGATCGCGATTGGGGCATGCAGTGGTCTGTCGGTGGCTGGCTTCTGACGCCCTTTCTGGAGCGGATCGGACCGCTGGAGAGAACCCGACTTCGACAACAGATTGCCGAGCAAATCACGACCGTCTTCGCATCCAGTTACACGAATGCCGTGCCGCTGACCGCGTTGGTCGAGCCGGAAACGATTGCACGGCTTTGCGTACCGGCAACAGGTGCGAAGTATCTGATTGAGCCGGGAAGGCCTTGAACTCAGCGCGTGCCCGAGTGCGCGCGATCATGGCTCTGATCAGATCGCATAAGGAACTCGACTACGGGGTGGTGGATGACCACCCGGGTCCCACATAAATGACGTCCGGGAGAGATGGAATGCCGACAGTAAAAGGCCTTCGTGTTCTGGTGACAGCGGGTGCGAGCGGCATCGGCCTGGAAATCGCGCGCGCCTTCGTCGCATCGGGCGCGGCTGTGTTCGTCTGCGATTCCAGCGCGGAGGCGGTTGAGGCGCTCGCGGTGGTTCTTCCGTCTGCTGGAAGCGCCGTGTGTGATGTGACGGATCGCACCGCCGTTGACACCATGTTCACTGCGGCCATCGGCGCGCTTGGCGGGCTCGATACGCTGGTGAACAATGCTGGAATATCCGGCCCGACCGGCCGCGTGGACGAGATCATGCCGGAAGACTGGGACCGAACCTTGGCCGTCAATCTGACAGGGCAGTACAATCTTGTCCGCCTCGCCGTCGCGGAACTCAGGAAAAGCGACTGTGCTTCGATCCTGTGCATGTCGTCGGCGGCAGGACGGATGGCCTACCCCAACCGCAGTCCCTACGCGGCAGCGAAGTGGGCCGTTATCGGCTTTATGAAAACAATCGCCGCCGAACTGGGATCCTACGATATTCGTGCGAATGCGATTCTGCCGGGAATGGTCGATGGCCCCAGACTCCAGGCCGTGGTCTCGGCCAAAGCTGCGGTCGCGCAAGTCCATCCGGCAGATATCATCCGGAAAGGACTGGCCGGGACTTCAATCAAACGCCTCGTCTCTGCCGAGGAGGTCGCCGCGCTGGCGGTTTTTCTGGCGTCACGAGAAGGCGGGGCGATCAGTGGCCAGGCCATCGGCATCGACAACGATCTCCATTACATGGCCTAGAGCGTTTCCTTGTTAAATGGAAACGTTCTGCCGGAGCAGATTTTCGTCAGGACAAAGGCGATTGGCGAAGGGCATACCCTAAGGTACGGTCGAGCCGATCGCCTTTGTCCTGGCGGAAATATGCCCGGCCCTCCGGGTTGGTTGAAACGGGCCATCTGCCTGCCCGGACGGCTTGGCCGTATGCTAAGGCTACGCCACGCGCCCTCCGGACAAGCAGTCGATCCCGTTTGAACCAACAGAACTGTTTCCATTTAACAAGGAAACGCTCTAGCGGAATGTCGGTCGTAGCGGGATCGCCTCTTTGCCGAAAGCTTTCCTATGTCTGCGGCCCTTTCGGGGCGCTTTGCGGCTGCGCGCACATCGCCCGGATACCGGCGCCGAACAGGATTGGGAGGCGGTCGAGGATCGCACCCAGGTCGCGCGAGGAGACCAATCCGTTCGAGATCACATCGATGCGGCCCGTCTGACTGAGGGAAAAGGTCAAACTGCCGCTGAGGAAGTGATAGCTCCAGTAAATCTCCTCCTCAGACGCGTCTGGCAGGACACGGCGCATATATCTAAGAAGCATTTGCGAGGTGTCGTCGAACACCTCCGACATCAAACGGCGCAGCTCGCCACCGGAACTGTTAACGAAGCCCACGACCGCATCGTAATTGCGCCAGCCATCGTCCGTTATGCTGAGCTGAAGTCCCGGTCGGATGAACGCATCAATCACGCCTTCAAGTGTCATCGCCTCGCCGACCTCAGCCTCATAGGCTTCAAAGGCCTCGCGCCGCAGTTCATTCAAAAAAGGGCCGCGCCGCCGAAACACAGCTTCGAACAGGTTTTTCTTGTCGCCGAAATAATAGCGCATGAGGGCCGTATCGATGCCGGCGGCCTTGGCGACGTTCGTCAAGCTCGTGCCGTCAAAACCCTTCCACGCGAATTCTGCCTCGGCAACGTCTAGGATGAGGGTCATCGATTCCTGCCGTCTGTCGGCTTGGCGTCTGCGCATCGTCAAAAGATCTTCTTACCTCATCATCTTATAGAACTGAATCTTCGCTGAAAGCTCACAGAAGATCAACCCGTGATACACACTGACAAAAACTTCTTCTTTAAGAAAGAAAGATTGACCGATCCATTTCTTTGAGGAATATTGGCTGAAGTCGTCGGCTGTCTGTCGGCGATGTCCTGGGGAGGAGGATGACAGATGCGCGAAACCGCATGGCAGGAATTATCAAGAAAGTGGCCCGTTTTACTCGGTGCGTTTCTCGGTCTGGCGGGCGGCGTTTCGTCCATCGCCTATTATTCGCAAGGCTTGTTTGTCGGGCCGTTGACCCAAACCTTTGGCTGGTCGCGCGAACAGATGTCGCTGGTAACGCTGGCAGGCGGCATGCTGCTGGCTATTCTCTCGCCGTTTGTGGGCACTCTGGTCGATCGGTTCGGCGTGGTCCGGCCTTTGCTGGTATCCTTCTGCGCGATGATCGTGGGTTATCTGGTCTTGAGCAGGATCGGCGGCAGCTTCGCGCTGTTCCTTCTGGTTCAGTTGCTGTTGATCGGCGTCGGATCCGCGACCGGACCGGTTTCATTCACGCGGATCGTCAGCGAGAACTTTGTCGCAGCGCGCGGATTTGCGCTTGGCGCCACGTTGGCTGGCGGCGGTGTCATGGCCATCATCGCCCCGCCCATTATCGCCTCCCTGATCGCGCAGAATAGCTGGCGGGAAGGCTATCTTGCAGTCGCCGCGCTCGTGTTGGTGTGCTCAACCCTGTCGCTGGCACTTCTCGTGCCACGGCTTCGATCGAGTGTTTCGGTCCCGACTGCGACGAAGGCAGAGGAATCCACAGACGCACACTACCGCACACCAGACCTGTCATCGCCGTTCCTCTGGCGTCTCGCCTTTACCTTTCTGCTTGTGGCGCTGGGCGTCGGCGGCTTCACGTTCCATATGGTGCCGATGCTCACAGACGCTGGCATGGACCTGTCGTCAGCCGCACAGATCCAGAGCTTGATCGGTGTTGCCTTACTTGTCGGCAGGCTTGGCGCAGGCGCTCTTATGGACCGGATTTTTGCTCCCTATATAGCGGCGAGCGCCGTGTTGCTGGCCGCGCTTGGCCTTGCGATCATCGCGCTGTTCGGTGTGGCCGCCGCCGCGCCTGGCGCCCTGCTGATTGGCCTCGCGCTGGGTGCTGAAGGTGATGTTATCGGTTATCTCACAGCCCGTTACTTCGGCCTCGCCGTCTATGGCCGTATCTATGGCATATTGTACGGGATCTTCGCGTTTGGCCTTGGCCTCAGCCCGCTCGTGATCTCTCGACTTCAGGCTATGGCGAACTCCTATGACACCGCGCTCTGGTTTTCCTGTGCAATCCTCCTGATTGCCGCAGTCTCACTCCTGACGCTCCCTTCGTTTCCGGAGAAGGCAAAATGACTGTGCCGGAAAAAATTGCTGTCGTTGGCTGCGGCAATATCGGCGCGGGATGGGCAACCCATCTTCTGGCGCGCGGCTTGAGCGTCACTTGCGCCGACCCTGCCCTGGGCGCGGAAGAGCGTCTGCGCATGGCCGTCGCGCGGGACCTCAGACTGCTGGGACTTGACGCGGTCGGCATCACGGCCGCGATCGACCGACTGACCTTCGTTCCGACAATCGAGCAGGCCGTGACCAATTGCGACTGGGTCCAGGAGAATTCGCCCGAAGATCTTGAGGTGAAGCGCAAGGTTATTGCTGCCATCGAGGCTGCCGCGCCGTCGCATGCGGTGATCGCGTCCAGCACATCGAGCATCATGCCGAGCCTCCTTCAGGCAAAGGCTTTACACCCCGAACGCATCATTGCGGGGCATCCCTTCATCCCCGTACCGCTGATTGCGCTTGTGGAAGTCGTGGGCGGCGCGCGCACATCGGAGGCCACGATCCTGGCAGCGATGCGCTTTTACACAGCGATTGGGAAAGTCCCCATCCACGTGCGTCGGGAGCTGTCCGGCCACATCGCCAATCGCCTTCAGGCAGCGCTCATGCGCGAGGCGTTCTTCCTTCTCGAACAAGGCGTCGCCTCGGCAGGTGACATTGATCTTGCGTTGACGGAAGGCCCCGGGCAACGATGGGCCGCAACCGGTCCGTTCATCAGCCAGCACCTGGCCGGCGGACCAGGCGGGGCAGCTGCAGCTTTCGCCAATCTTGGCGGCGCACTGCGCGCAATGTGGGCTGATCTTGGCGCGCCCCTCCTGAATGCGGACCTGCAAAACAAGGTCGAAACGGGTATAGAGGGGATTCTCTCGGAAACACCCGAACCCGTTTGGCAAGAGCGCAGGATCGAGCTTTTGCGCATGCTTGATCGCTGGAAACTGGATCGCCAGTCAGAGTATCCTCCGTCACCCCTGTAACCAAAGGCCCACCATAACCATCCCCATGTATACAAAAATGATAATATTATAATTTGTTGCGCCATTTATCTAAGTATTTGACATTTTCTGTATACGAATGGTATTCATTATTGAGCACTTGGAGGAGTGATGCGATGAAACCCCGGACTTTTCCTATTAATGCCTGGTACGCTGCCGCCTACGACGTAGAGGTGAAGCGGGCTCTGTTGCCTCGAACCATCTGCGGCACGCCCGTGGTCCTGTTTCGCAAGCAGAACGGAAAGGCCGCCGCGCTGGCCGACACCTGTTGGCACAGGCTGCTGCCGCTCTCCAAAGGGGAGTTGCATGGCGACAATGTCATTTGCGGGTATCACGGGCTCGAGTTCGACGAGACAGGCCGCTGCGTCTATATGCCGTCGCAGGAAACCATCAACCCTTCGGCTTGCGTCAAGAGCTACCCACTGGAGGAGCGTCATCGGTTTCTATGGATATGGATGGGGGATCCGGCTCTCGCCGATCCGACCAAAATACCCGACCTGCACTGGAACGACGATCCGGAATGGGCCAGCGACGGCAAGGTCATTCATGTGAAATGTGACTATAGGCTCGTTGTCGACAATCTCATGGATCTCACCCATGAGACATTCGTGCACGGTTCGTCGATCGGCAACCGCGCCGTTGCGGAAGCCCCCTTCACGGTCACGCATTCCGACACGACGGCGACAGTGACACGCTGGATGGAGGGGATTGATCCACCGCCCTTCTGGTCCGATCAACTGCGCAAGCCCGGCAAGGTCGATCGCTGGCAGATTATCCACTTCCAGGCCCCTTCGACCGTTGCCATCGATGTCGGCGTCGCGGTTGCCGGCACGGGTGCGCCGCAGGGCGACAGGAGCCAGGGCGTCAACGGTTTCGTGCTCAACACGATGACCCCCGAGACAGATTCGACCTGTCACTATTTCTGGGCTTTCGCACGCAACTGGGACATCGGCAACCAGGCCTGGACGCACAAGCTGCGCGAGGCTGTCGCAGGTGTCTTCCGCGAGGATGAAGACATTCTCGAAGCCCAGCAGAAAGCCATTGAGGCAAATCCCGACCACGTGTTCTACAATCTCAATATCGATGCCGGATCGATGTGGGCGCGCAAGTTGACCGACCGCATGATCGATGGTGAACAGGCCGTCCGACTGGCTGCGGAGTAGACACATGGAGACAAAGCGGGACACGCAGACGCTTAAAGCCCTACTCGGTGTGCGTGACATCGTTCTCGGTGGCGGCATGGCTGCGGGTGAGCGCCTTTCCGAAGTCGCCCTCTCCGAGATGCTCGGCGTTTCCCGCACGCCGCTGAGAGCTGCGCTTTCGCGACTGGAGCAGGAGGGGTTACTGGAGCTGATCCCTTCGGGCGGTTACGCCATCCGTAGCTTCACCACGGCAGATGTCTTCGATGCTATCGAACTGCGCGGGCTCATGGAGGGAACGGCGCTGCGGCTGGCGGCGGAACGCGGTGTGCCGGCGGCGCGACTTGGGCATCTGCGGGCGCTGGTCCGTGCGCTCGACGACGCCTTTACCGACCGTCCCGAAAACATGCATTTCGAGCGGTATGTCGAGCTCAATGCGGAGTTCCATGCGGCCCTGGCCCTGCTACCGGGCAGCGAGACCATGCGGCGGGAGCTGGAACGGATCGTGCAACTGCCCTTTGCCTCCCCCAGCGCCTTTCTGGAAAAGCAGGAGGACGTTCCGGCTTTTCGCCAGTCGCTGGTTTTTGCGCAGACGCAACATCGCGACATGGTGAATGCACTGGAGGGCCGAGAAGGGGCGCGTGCCGAATTCCTGGGTCGCGAACATGCGCGGCTGGCGCGCAGAAATCTCGAATTTATCATGAGCGAGGATCGCAGCCTGATACCGAAAGTGCCGGGCCTCGCACTGATTGTCGCGTAAAAACTCTGGGAGGAGAAATAATGCGCATGAACATGGAGTGGCGGCGGGCGAGCGTCCGTTCGACCGCAGAAATCGCCGAGGGAGTTCATCGGGTGGAGTTTGACGTGCAGGGCACGCTTCCCCCCTTCGATCCGGGCTCACACACCAATATCGCTGTTCTCATTGACGGCGCCCGCGCCATCCGTACCTACACATGTCTGCCGGCACCGCCCGGCTGTCTGGCGATCGCGGCCAAGCTGCATCCCAACAGCCGCGGCGGATCGCGTTTCATCGCATCGCTCAAACCAGGCGATGCGGTCGATGTGACGGCACCGGAGAACCGCTTCGAGCTGTCCTGGCGCGCCAGTCGTTATCTTCTGATCGCAGGCGGCATCGGCGTCACCCCCATCTACGGTATGGCGCGCACGCTGGCGGCAGCGGATCAGGATCTGCGCATGATCTATGGCGGCGCCTCGCGCAGCGTCATGCCGTTCATCGATGACCTCTCCGACCTTCTGGCCAACAGGCTCGAGGTATTTCCGGCAGACGAAGGCCGGAATTTGGACCTCGCCAAAGAAATCGCTGCTCTTCCTGAGAATGGAGAAGCCTATGTCTGCGGTCCGCTCGGACTGCTACAGGCCGTCAAGCACGTCTGGCTCGAAAGCGGTCGCCCTGTCAGCCGCCTGCGCTACGAGGTGTTTGGCGACAATGGAAAATTCACCGAGACCGCCTTCGAGGTGTCCGTGCTCAATCGCGGCATCCAAACGACGGTCCGGCCTGACCAATCGCTGCTGGATGCGTTGATCGGTGCGGGGGTTGATATGATCTACGATTGCCAGCGGGGAGAATGCGGCCTCTGCGCTGTCCGCATCGTTGAAACCGACAGCGACGTCGATCACCGCGACGTTTTCTTCAACGACGCGGAAAAGAACAGCAACGAGCAGATGTGTGCCTGCGTCTCCCGATTTACCGGGGGACGCGCGGTGATCGATATCGGCTATCGAGCCTGAAAACGGATGTGGTCGTGCGATGTGGGAGGTCAGCACGGCGCGCACCGGGGCGACGTGCGCCTGCGCCGTGAGCCACCGCTTTTTCGACCCCTCCCGAATTCCTATCAAAACCAGCCCATTCCTCAACGGAGAAGACACCCATGACGACGACCATCCCCCTGCTGATCAACGGCTCCGAACGGGCCGCCGAAAGCGGGCGTACCTACGACCGGATTAATCCCTATACCGGTGACGTCGCAACGACGGCCGCTGCAGCGAGCCTCGGCGATGCCCGGCGAGCGATCGAGGCAGCCGCCACCGCATTTCCTGCCTGGTCGAAGACGGGACCCGGCGAAAGGCGCAAGATCCTCCTGAAGGCCGCAGATATCATGGAATCCAAGGTCGAGGAGTTTTCCGAGCTGGTGACTGCGGAGACGGGCGCAACCGGCCCCTGGGGTGCTTTCAACGTCATGTTCGCCGCAAGCATCCTGCGGGAATCTGCGGCCATGACAACGCAGATTTCCGGCGAGGTCATTCCCTCGGACAAGCCGGGCTCCCTGTCCATGGGCATGCGTCAGGCGGCCGGAGTATGTCTCGGCATCGCACCCTGGAACGCGCCGGTCATTTTGGGCACTCGGGCCATCGCCATGCCGCTGGCTTGCGGCAACACCGTCATCCTTAAAGCCTCAGAGCAGTGCCCGGGCACGCACCGTCTGATCGCTCAGTGCCTGGTTGATGCAGGACTGCCGGCGGGTGTCATCAACGTGATTACCAACGCGCCGGAAGACGCGCCTGGGATTGTCGAACATCTGATTTCCGACGAGAGGGTCCGCCGGGTGAATTTCACCGGTTCGACCAAGGTCGGCAGGATCATCGCCGAACTGTGCGGACGGCATCTGAAACCGGCCCTCCTGGAGCTCGGCGGCAAGGCGCCGCTGATCGTGCTCGACGACGCCGATATCGACGGTGCCGTCAATGCCGCAGCCTTTGGCGCCTTCGCCAATATGGGGCAGATCTGCATGTCGACCGAACGCCTCATCGTGCATGAGGCGGTGGCAGATGAGTTCGTCGCGAAGCTCACGGCGAAGGCGAGAAGCCTTCCGGCAGGCGATCCGCGCGGCCATGTGGTGCTGGGATCGATGATCAGCGCGCAGGCCGCCGCCAAGATGGACGAGCTGACCGCCGACGCCATCTCCAAGGGTGCGAAACTCGTGGCCGGCGGCAAGCGCGAGGGAAGCGTCGTGGAAGCGACGCTGCTCGACGGCGTTACGCCCGACATGCGCCTCTATTCCGAAGAAAGTTTTGGTCCCGTGAAGCCCGTGATCAGGGTTTCGAGCGAGGATGAAGCCATCCGCATCGCTAACGATACGGAATACGGGCTGTCGAGCGCCGTGTTCAGCCGCGATATCAAGCGCGCCCTTTCGGTTGCTGGCCGTATCGAATCCGGCATCTGCCACATCAACGGCCCGACCGTCTCCGACGAGGCCCAGATGCCCTTTGGCGGTGTGAAAGGCAGTGGCTACGGCCGCTTCGGCGGCAAATCCGGCATCGCCGAGTTCACGGAACTGCGCTGGATCACAATCGAGGATCCGAACCAGCACTATCCTTTCTAGGATTTTTTTGGCCTCATCATCGAGAGGGCGGCGTTGCCTGAGCTCAGGCCTATCGATGGATGACTTTTCAGACCAACTTCGGTCAGCAATCGACCGGGCGATCTCAGCCCCGGTCGATTTGGCTCGCCTAGAAACGGATGGTCGGCGCACACCTCCTCCAAGCTGTTCTTGGCGAGCGCGATATTGCTGGAGATGCCGAGCCTCCGGGCCGTGGCCTGCCCGGCACGCGTTTGGGCGGGAGCCCTCGCGCGGGCCGAAGCTGACAAAGCAACGGTTCGGGTCGACGTCCCCCACCCGTTTCCCCCAATAGCCCAGCGCAACATTCGATCCTGAGATTTGGCTGCTCGCTATCGGTATCGTCCCGGACCACCCCTACATTGCAAATCCATGCCCTGTGGCGTGACATTATTTCGGATGCGTGCCTCCTAGACTATTGCATCCTCACGATCGCCTTGACGGTTCGCCCGCTCTCGGAATCGTTGATCGCCTGGTTGATGTCCGCGAAGTTGTAAAACTTCACCAGCCTGTCGAAGGGAAACAGGCCCTGAGCATAGAGTTCGACCAGAATGGGAATGAAGGTATCGGGGTTGGATTCACCCTCTACGATGCCCATGAGGCGTCGGCCACCGCTCATGAAATGGACCTCGTCGAGATGGATTTCGCTTCCCACGGCGGATACGCCGAGAACGCCACAGGTGCCCATGGGCGCCAGTGCCATCACCGCGCCGCGAATGACGCTGGAAATCCCCGTCGTATCGAGCGCGAAATGAAGACCATATCCCGTGATCGCCAGAATTTCCGTCGTTGCATCGACGTTGCCGGGATTGATCACATGCGTGGCGCCAAGTTCGCGCGCCATGGCCAGCCGCTCATCGTTCATGTCGACCGCGATAATCGTCGTCGCGCCGACGGCCTTGGCCGCCATGATGGCGGAAAGCCCGACCGAACCCGAGCCGAACACGGCAAATGACTTTCCAGCCGAGACCTTGAGCGCGTTCATCACGGCACCCGCCCCTGTCTGGATACCGCAGGCAAGCGGCCCGAGCAGTTCAAGCGGCGCCGTCTCGGGCACCTTGACGACGTTCACTTCATGGCAGATGGCATGGGTGGCGAAAGACGATTGTCCGAAGAAATTGCCATTGATGCGCTCGTCGCCAACCGACAGCGCGCTTGAACCATCCGTCCGCGTGGCGAAGAAATTGCGTGGAAAGAACTCGTGGCAATAGCTGGCATGTTGGTCCTGGCACGTCGGGCAATGGCCACAGGAGTTGAACGTCATCACCACCCGATCGCCGGCTTTCACTTTTGAGACGGCGCGGCCGACCTTTTCGACCACGCCTGCCCCTTCGTGACCGAGCACGACGGGCAGCGGTGTCGGCATCATGCCGTCGCGCACGACGATATCGGTATGGCAAACGCCGGTCGCAACGACCTTGACGAGAATTTCATTGTCTCTCGGCTCTTCGATGTCGATGGTTTCTAAGCTCAGTTGAGCGCCCTCAGCGCGGGCGACGGCGGCTTTGATCTGCATGGCAGGTCTCCGGAAAGGGTGTAGCTGGCGCAGGATGCGGGCGCCCATGGCCCCGCATCCTGCTGTTGGCAGGCGTCAATAGGGATAGGGCGTGGCAGCGTGCTTGACCGAGATCCACTTCCAGGTGGTAAACTCCTCCACGTCGGCCGGGCCGCCGATGCGGGTGCCGTTCCCGGATTTGCGTGGACCGCCGAACGGCGCGAAAGGGCCGCCATTGACCGTCTGGTCGTTGACATGGACCATGCCGACATCGAGCTCATCCGCGATCCTCAGCGCACGGGCCGTGTCGGACGAGATGACGCCGGCAGCGAGCCCGTAGTCGCTGTCATTGGTCAAGGAGATCGCTTCCGCATCCGTCTTGAAGCTTGCGATGCAGGCGACCGGTCCGAAGATTTCCTCCTCGAAGGCACGCATGCCTGGCCGGACATCCGCCAACACCGTCGCTGCATAATATCGGCCTTCATAGGTGCCACCGGCCAGAAGGCGGGCGCCCTTGGCGACGGCGTCGTCGACGATCGCCTGTATGGCCGCCACCTGCTCATCCGAGATGACGGGGCCGAGCGTCACCTGATGGCTCAAAGGGTCGCCTGCTGGCATATCGGATGCCTTGGCGACGAGCTTCTCCGTCAAGGCTTCAACGATCGTCTCATCGGCCAGAATAAGGCCGGTCGCCATGCAGATCTGGCCCTGGTGCAGAAAGGCACCCCAGGCCGAGTTTGATGCCGCGATATCAAGATCGGCGTCGTCGAGAACGATGAGCGAGTTCTTGCCGCCAAGTTCGAGCTGGACCTTCTTGAAATGCTTGCCCGCGATCTCCGCCACCTTGGAGCCGCCGCGTGCCGAACCCGTAAACGAGATCATCGCAATATTGGGATCGATACACATCGCCTCGCCGGCATCGGCACCGCCGGGAACGACCTGAAGGACGCCCTTGGGCAGGCCTGCTTCCTCGAAAATCCGAGCAATGATGATGCCACCCGAGATCGGCGTGCGCGGATCAGGCTTGTGAACCACTGCATTGCCGAAGGCCAGAGCCGCCGCGATCGAGCGGACCGACAGCACGAGAGGGAAATTAAACGGCGAGATCACGCCAACGACGCCGTGCGGCACGCGCTTGGCGTAGCTGGTTCGCTCATCGATCGACGGGATCAACAGGCCCATCGGCTGGGTCGCCAGTGTCGCCGCATGCCGAATGAAGAGCGCACCATCCCCGATCTCGATGCCAGCCTTCGGATAGATCGAGCCGGATTCCCGCATGATCCAGGGGATCAGCTCCGAACGGTTCTCTTCGAGAAGGTCGGCGGCCCTGGACAGGATGCGCGCCCGCTCGGTGGGCAGGGTCTTTGCCCAAGCCTTCTGAGCCGAGCGCGCTTCGGCAGCGGCACGGGCGATATCGGACGGCCCGCCAACACCGACTGAGGCAATGACCGCTCCGGTCGCCGGATCCGTCACATCCATGACGCCAGCCGCAGTCGTCTGCCAGTCGCCAAACAGGGCGCGACCCTGCCAGCGCTCACGATCGAGAAAATTCTGGTTTTCGATGTTCATCGTGTTCCTCCTCAAACTCGCACGTGCTCGAAATCAAAGGCATAGCTCCGCCGTCACGAGATTGACTGTCTCTTCGACCGACGTCGCGTACCCTTGGTTTAAAGCCTCCTGCCGCTTCCTCCAGCGGCTATTCACTGTGTTGCAAGGCCTGTGCCAGTTCCCCAAAACACGGGGATGAACCGTGGCGCCTCCTCGTAAGAAATTGAAAGTATTTGAGATTTTGCGCACAGCTAGTGCGTTTGATCCTGACGCCATACAACTCATTGCGCTTCATAAAATAATGAAATACACTTCATTAAATTCATAACATGTCGATGTGATCATGAAAGACCCGCAGGCGCCGGATCACCTTATCTCCCTTGCCGAAGCCTCCCGCAAGACAGGGAGGATTTTGACGCGTGGCGCCTTCAGCGAACTCGACACGGGGGCTACCCCAACTCTTGCAGACCTCGCCGAGGCCCTGAATTTTGCGCTTGGCGACGGCCGCATCTGGCTCAACGACCAGCGCATGCTCCTGATCCAGTCGCTCGTTCTCGGCCGGCTTCGGCAGGAGATCATCGATGCCTTCGGGATAGAGACAGCCAAGGGTCTGTTCATGCGTGTCGGCTACATGCAGGGCGTTCGGGATGCGGAGCTGATCCAGAAGCGGTTCGCGCAGGAGGATCTAACCCATGCACTCGCCGCAGGTCCCCGTGTCCATACGCTTGAAGGCTTCGTCAAGGTCACGACCAAGCAGTTCCAGTTTGATCTCCGCAAAGGGACCTATTTCGGCGAATTCTACTGGGACGATTCCTCGGAGGCCGCCGAGCATCTCTCAAGCTATGGTATTGCCAGCGAGCCCGTCTGCTGGATGCAGATCGGGTATCCCTCAGGCTATACCAGCACGCTCTTCGGCAAGCCGGTGGTGTTCCGCGAAATCGAATGCGCAGCCATGGGCGCACCGCGCTGCTTCGTCGTCGGTCAACATGCCGATGCCTGGGGTGACGGTGCGCCCGAACGCCAGTATCTCGGCCTCGACTGGAGCGGCCGCCGCCCCGTAGCGGTGAACCCGGGGGTGCCGACATCGGCGGCAAAATCACCCACCGTACCAGACGGCCAGGTCGTTGGCGTTTCGGCCAGCTTCCTGCGAACGAGGCTAATGCTCGAAAAGGTGGCCGACACAGACGCGACGGTGCTCTTCATCGGCGAATCCGGTGTGGGAAAGGAGCTTTTCTCGAACGAGTTACACAGGCTCAGCCCGCGTCAGGACAAGCCCTTCGTGCCGATCAATTGCGCCGCCATCCCGGAAGCACTGGTCGAGTCCGAGCTGTTCGGCGTTGAAAAAGGTGCCTTTACCGGCGCTGTCCAGTCGCGCGCCGGATATTTCGAACGCGCCCACGGTGGCACGCTGTTCCTCGACGAGATTGCCTCTCTTACCTATTCGGCGCAAGGCAAGGTCCTTCGAGCTATCCAGGAGCGGAAGATCGAACGCGTCGGCGGCACAAGGACGATACCGGTGGACGTTCGTGTCGTCACCGCGTCGAATGTCGACCTTGCTGCAGAGGTCAGGGGCGGACGCTTCCGGCAGGACCTGTATTTTCGGCTCTGCGTGTTCCCGATCGTCATCCCGCCGCTTCGCGACCGTCGCGACGATATCCCACTCCTCGCCGCGCATTTTCTGACGTTCTTCCGAGATCGACATCGGCGTGACACCGCCGGTTTCACCCGCCGGGCTATGGACGCGCTTCTGGCTTACGATTTCCCTGGCAATATCCGCGAACTCCAGAACCTCGTCGAGCGCGGCGTCATTCTTTCCGAAAGCGGCTCATTGATCGACCTGCAGCATATGTTTACAGGCTTCGAGATGATGCCGTCGCCCGCGCTCAAACTGACCGAAGGCGGTCGGATTTCTACGGCATCACAATCGGCCGAGCACCGCGAGGATCCAGGCCATCCGATAACGACACCCGACGCACTCAAACGGGCCGAGACAGAGCTTTACGTTTCGTGGCTGGCCGCCGCAGGTGGAAACGTTTCCGCCGCAGCGCGCCAGCTGGGAATAACACGCGCCAAACTGGAATATCGGCTTAGGAAACTCGGGCAACTCGATTGACCGAGCCCTTCACGGCGACCAAAGCGAGCCGTCGGTAACAGCAGCCAATCCGGGTCAAAGCCTTTGCTTTACATTTCCTATTGAAGCGTCGGCCGCGATCCCTTTGACCCGACGCGTCGAAGACCGAGCAACAGTATGGTGAGGGCAGCGATTGTCGAGCCGAGGCCCATCGCAAGGGCGACTGTCGGAAGGGTGGCTCCGTTTGCAAACAGCATGCCGGCAATGATGGGACTAAGGGCCGCGCCGCCTCGGCCGATACCGATGACAAAGCCGGTGCCGCTTGCGCGGACCTCGGTGGGAAAGGTCTCGGCAACGATCGCATACATCCCGACAACGCCCGCATTGGTGGCGCATCCCGCAAGAGCCGCGAGAATGGAGAGCTGCACGAGATCTGGAGCGCTGCGCCCGAACAGAGCGACAAGAACCGTCGCGATCACCATGACGCCGATCGTCAGGCTCTTCACGGGAAAACGTTGAGCAAGGATGCTGACGATGATCGAACCGACGATGCCGCCAATATTCGCCCAGACAAGGACATTACCGGCGGCAGATGGCAGGAAGCCCATATCCGCGACGATTTTCGGCGCCCATTTCAGGATGAAGTAGAAGGTCATGATGTGGAAGAAATAGGCAAAAGTCAGGCACAGGGTAGCAACGAGCAATGTTGGGGAAAATAGCTGCCCGATGCCGGGTTTCAGGCGTATCCCGGCCGGTTCCGGCAAAGCGGAGACGCTTGCACGGCCCATGCGTTTCAGGACAGCGTTGAGCCGTTCGAGCGCGCCCTTGGGACGCCGCTGAATGAGCCATGGCACGGATTCCGGGAGGGTAAAATAGACCAGGGGTATGCAGCAGGCCGTCACGATGGCACCGCTGGCAAACACCGCTCTCCAGCTGTAATCGACCAGGAAATGCGACACGAGGGCGCCACCGATCACGGCACCGACGGGATAGCCTGTCGCCATCAGTGCGACTGCGAAACTTCGGCGTTTCGCGTTGGCATGTTCAGCTGCGAGCGCGTTGGTTGCCGCCAACATACCGCCGATCCCGAGACCGGTCAGGAGCCGCCAGGCTGACAGCGGCAGGATGCCGGAAGCCGTTGCCGCCAGCGCCATTCCACTGGCCATCAGCACGAGGCTGACGAGGACGGCGGCGCGCCTGCCGATCCGGTCGCAGAGGCCTCCGAGCCACACGGAGCCGATGGCCATGCCGATGAGTTCCATCGACAGGACGATACCAAGCGCGGCACGGTCGACACCCCATTCCTTGGCGATGCCGGGCGACGCAAAGCTGATCGACAGGACATCGAACCCGTCGAGCGCGTTCAACAGAACGCACAGACTGACGGCCCATATCTGCATCGGGCTCATTGGCGTCCGCGCGAGACTGTGTTGCGGATCCTCGATCATGGCTGTTCCTCCCTCAAGGTTGAAATGGAATCAGGGACCCTGTCCGCGCTTCGCGGATGCAAAGCCCTCATGCGCTATCGGTCTCAGTCGCCCAGTGTCATCAGCGCGTCGAGGATGACGGCACCCTTGCCTCCGGGGTAGACGACGACGGGATTGAGATCGATTTCCCGGATAGACGGTTCTGCTCGAAGAAGACGGCCGAGGCGGCTGACGATTGCGGCCACAGCACCGACATCGCAGGGAGCGGCCCCGCGAAATCCGTCGAGAAGCGCGGCGCATTTCAGCCGTCCGATCTCCTCAATGATTGCCTCGTCTGTCAGGTCCGCCGAGAGCAGGCGGACGTCCTTCAGGATCTCGGCCTGGACGCCTCCGAAACCCACGAGAATGACAGGACCCCATTCCGGATCGTTGCGTGCTCCGACGATCAGTTCGATTCCGCGCGGGCTCATCGTCTCCACAAGGACCCCGTCCAGCAAGAGGCCAGGCCTATGGCGGGCGATGTTTGCCGAGAGCTCTGCCCAGCCCTTCAACACGGCTGTGTCATCCGAGAGACCGACGACAACCCCGCCGGCGTCGCTCTTGTGCGAGAGATCGGCAGATTGCGCCTTGAGGACAACGGGATAGCCGATCGCGCGCGCGTGCCGGCAGGCCTCTTCCGGCGTCGTGGCGAGCATCCCTTGCGGTAAGACGAACCCCCCCTGCCGCAAAAGGTCCTTAGCCTGATATTCAGGAATGACTGCCGGACCGGCCGGCAAGGCCGCCAGACGCGTCGGCTCGGCGTCGGTCACGACGAGTGTGCGGCGAGCGCGCTCGGAAAGCCGGGACACGGCCCGCATCACCCGGTCGGTGGATGGGAAATAGGCGATACCCAGAGCGCGAAGGCCATCGACATAGGCGGATTGGATCGGCGCGCCCTCGTCCAGACCGGCAACGATGATGGGCTTGGCGGGTTTCAGGTCCTGAATTGCGCTGAGGATGGAGGGGAACTTCAGGGTGCAGGTCTTGGCGTCCGTCTGGATGATACCGAGCACGATGGTCTCGACACGATCGTCGGTTAGAAGGGCGGCGAGCGTACGCCGGTACAGGTCCGGATCGACCAGAGATTGCGCCGTGAGGTCGACGGGGTTACTGACGGGCACGAAGGGCGGCAGGGCGGCGCGAAGGGCGGCACTGTCCTCGTCGGTCATCTGCGGTAGAGGAAGGGCCAATGCTTCGGCCAGATCGAGCGTCAACGCCTTGAAAGCGCCGGACTCGCCAACGACCGCCACGCCGCCACCCCCGATCCTGCCGTAGCGGGCGGTCAGTTCCAGGCAGTCGCCGAACTCCTCGAGCGTCTCCACCAGCGTGACGCCCACCCGCTCGACACTGGTCTTCATAACCTGGAAGTCGCCGGCCATGGCGCCGGTGTGGGTGGCGGCTGATTCCCGCGCTGCACTGCTGCGGCCGGGATGCAGCAGAATGATCGGCTTTCCCGCCGCGATGCAGCGCCGCGCGGCTTGCAGGAAGCGCGCCGGTTTGCGGAACTGCTCCACCACCAGACCGATGACGTGGGTATGGGGATCATCGATCAGATAGTCGACGTAATCCTCGACGCCACTTGCCGCTTCGTTTCCGGTCGATATCGAGAATGACAGGCCAAGCCCGCGCGCAAGCAGGGTGCTATCCACGACTGCGGCGATCGCACCCGACTGGGAAACGATGCCGATGCCCGGACGGCCGTCAAGTCTGATGTCGGGCGTCTCGATGAATGTCAGAGGGATGCCGTCGACGAAGTTGACGAGGCCGAGGCAATTCGGCCCCTCGACCATCATGCCGCTTTGAGCCGCAATGGCGGCGATCTCGCGCTGTTCGGCCAATCCCTCGGCCCCACCCTCGGCGAAGCCGGCGGAGAAGATCACCACTGCACCGGTTTTGCGCAGCGCCAGCGCCTTAACGGCTTCCAGGACGGAAGCACGCGGAATGGCTAAGATCGCGACATCGACGCCCTCCGGCAGATCGCCGATGGCCTTCAGACACGCGCGACCGCCGATTTCCTCCCGGTTGGGGTTGACGAGAAATATTTTGCCAGGAAATCGTAAACGGTCGAGATTGGCAAGGACCGACGCGCCCAGGGCGCCAGGTTTGTCGGATGCACCGATAATCGCCACGGAAGCCGGACGAAGCAGGCGGCCAATCGCGTTTGCAGGCATGAACCGGATATCTTGATCCACAGTCGTCTCTCCTCCACAGGGCCGCGCGTCCATGGAAGCGACGGCTTTCATCCCATCTGTTGACAGGTCCGCATCGTCTCCCCTTACGATACGGACCCACTCTGTCTATGCTTTCGACTTCGACCGGTCGTAGGCACCGAGACCCGGCTTGTAGCTCTTCTCATCGATGAACTGCCGGATACCCTCCTTCCGTCCCTCGTTGTCGTAGCTGTTGGCGGCCTCTTGAGCGCGGACGAGATAATCTTCCGCTTCATCGTAGGTCATCGTGCCGACCCGTCGCACCACATCCTTGGTGGCCTTGAGGGCAACGGGGTTTTTCTTGAGAAGCACCTGCGCGACCTCGCCGACGCGGGCTTTCAACTGTTCAAGCGGCAGGGCCTCGTTGACGAAGCCCCATTCGGCGGCCTTCCGGCCATCGATGTTCTCGCCCGTGAGCGCATGGTACATCGCGTTGCGGAAACCGGTCAGCTCCAGCGCGACCTTGGTGGCTCCCCCTCCCGGCAGGATGCCCCAGTTGATTTCGGAGAGGCCGAATTTCGCCTCTTCCGCAGCAAAGGCCAGATCGCAAGCGAACAGCGGGCCGTATCCGCCACCGAAGCACCAGCCATTGACCATGGCGATGGTCGGTTTCTGGTACCACCGCAGCCGGCGCCACCAACCGTAACTTTCCCGCTGCGCCCTGCGTGTACCGCGCAGTCCCTGGCTCTCGGTCTCGCGGAAGTATTCCTTGAGATCCATGCCGGCGGACCATGCTGTCCCCTCACCGGTGAGGACGAGGACGCCAACGTCCTCGGAAAATTCGAGCTCGTCCAGAACGTCCATCATCCGGCGATTGAGTGCCGGGTTCATGGCGTTGCGCTTATCCGGACGATTGAAGCTGACCCAGGCGACCCGATCAACGATTTCGAAAGTAACGGTGTTCTGTTCATCGCGATGTAAATCCACGGCATTTCTCCTTATGTGACGAACGGCGGTTGTTGGGTGAACGCTCTTGAAGACAGCCGACCTCCTCAAGGCTGGCCGCCTCGCATCGGTCCACGCCCCTGGACGCCGTGTTGTTTGGCTTGTGTATTGTGCGTTTCCCGGATGGCCTCACATCGGGAAATGCTCGCCGCTGGTGTCCAGCGTGATGCAACACAACTTTATAAGTGGATCGAGGTCGGCCTTGCCGCCGAAGCGGTCGTAGCCTGCGCTTTTGACGCCACCGAACCGCGTCTGCGCCTCGTCGTGGACGGTCGGTTCATGGATGCGGGAGATGGCAGATATCCTCCGGCGGGCGACACGCAGGCCACGTGCGGCGTCGTTTGCCGGATCGACAGCGTAGTCCTTGCCCCACGCCCTGACGACGGCGGCAAACGGACCGAAGCTCCCATGACGAAACAGTCGCATGGCAGGCGTCACGTCATCCATCACGATGACCCGCTGGAACGAGGCGTTACGATCTGATTGAGCTAGTCTTCGAGCGATATTCACCACCATTGAGCCTCCCGCCTCATGATATGTTATATAACATGACATTTTGATTTGAATTGGCAAGCGAAATTTTCTAGGGTCGGACATGAACAGGATCGAAACCGCCCCCTTGTCGTCAGAAGACGCGTCAACCAACGCCAAGCCCTCCCTCACGACGGTCACCAATCCCCTCGACGACCATCTCGGCTACCAGCTTCGGCGGGCATCGAGTTCTCTGATGGGCGTGCTAGCCCAAAGGCTGGCGCAGATCGACCTGACCCCAAGCGAAGCATCCGTCATGATCCTGATCGCTGGCAACGACCGCATCATTCAAAGCGAGATCGGCCGGATTCTTGGCATCCAACGGGCAAACATGGTGCCGTTGACGGCATCGCTTGAAAGACGCCACTTGATCGAACGGGAACATATCGGCGGAAAATCCTTCGGGCTGACCGTGACCGCAGATGGCAGACGGGCGGCCGCTGAGGCCGAACAGGTCATGCTGGAGCATGAACGAGAATTCTTCGGCGCCTTGCCATCCCGGTCCCGCAAGTTGCTGCTGGATCTGCTCGGTCCGTTCTGGAAGAAAGGGGAGTGACAGAGAAGCGATTGGTACGATCACTGCAACGACTGGCGCGAACCCGGGCCTGAAAGCATGGTTGCCGATCTCGGCGACAGCCAGCGCGGCCACCCGGTGTCGCTGCTCCGATGCGCCGTCGGCAAACCGGTGCCCGGCTTCACGCCAACAGAATGCCAAAAACATCAGGGCTGTTGGATATGATCCTGATCGAGCAGGACCTGCCGGGAGCAAACAGCGAGCACTTCGCCAAATGCTTAAACTTGCCACCAATGGACTATTTGCAATTCGGGATTTCACCCTTAAGTCTGGAATCGCAATAGTCGTATCTGGGAGTTTGCATGTCGACGGTTCTTGAAGAGGTGGAGACGCGCCGCGCGCAGGCAAGGCTCGGTGGCGGTCAGAAACGCATCGATGCACAACATGCCAAAGGCAAGCTGACGGCCCGGGAGCGTCTCGACGTATTGCTGGATGAGGGCTCCTTCGAAGAATACGACATGTATGTCACCCACCGCGCCGTGGATTTCGGCATGGCCGAGCAGAAGGTCGCTGGCGATGGCGTCGTCACCGGATGGGGCACCATAAATGGCAGACAGGTCTACGTCTTCAGCCAGGACTTTACCGTTCTGGGCGGTTCGCTTTCCGAAACCCATGCGCAGAAAATCTGCAAGGTCATGGATATGGCCGCGCGGGTGGGAGCACCTGTCATCGGTCTCAATGACAGTGGCGGCGCGCGTATCCAGGAGGGCGTATCGTCGCTCGCCGGTTATGCAGAGGTTTTCCGCCGCAATGCCGAAGTCTCCGGCGTTATCCCACAGATCTCCGTGATTATGGGCCCGTGTGCGGGCGGTGCGGTCTATTCCCCCGCCATGACCGATTTCATCTTCATGGTGCGCGACACGTCCTACATGTTCGTCACCGGACCGGATGTGGTCAAAACCGTCACCAACGAGATCGTGACAGCGGAAGAACTGGGTGGCGCTTCCACCCACACCAGAAAATCCTCCGTTGCCGATGGCGCCTATGAAAACGATGTCGAAGCGCTGGAGGCCGTGCGCGCGCTGTTCGATTTCCTTCCGCTCAACAATCGTGAGAAAGCACCGAGCCGACCGTTTCACGATGACCCGGCGCGGTTGGAGCAAAGGCTGGACACGCTGATACCAGACAGCTCCGCCAAACCCTACGACATGAAAGAGCTGATCCACGCCCTGGCCGACGAAGGCGACTTCTTCGAGATACAGGAAGCTTTTGCCAAAAACATCATCACCGGCTTCATACGCATCGAAGGCCAGACCGTTGGCGTTGTCGCCAACCAGCCCATGGTACTGGCCGGTTGCCTTGACATTGACAGCTCGCGCAAGGCCGCCCGTTTCGTGCGTTTCTGCGATGCCTTCAACATTCCCATTCTGTCGCTCGTGGATGTGCCCGGATTTTTGCCCGGTGTGGCTCAGGAGTATGGCGGTGTCATCAAGCATGGGGCAAAATTGCTTTTTGCCTATTCGGAAGCGACCGTGCCGATGGTGACGCTGATCACCCGCAAGGCATACGGCGGCGCCTATGACGTGATGGCCTCCAAACATATCGGTGCTGACATCAACTATGCCTGGCCAACGGCGGAGATCGCCGTGATGGGTACCAAAGGGGCGGCGGAAATCCTCTATCGTTCAGAGCTTTCCGATCCTGCGAAGATTGCGGCACGGACCAAGGAGTACGAAGAGCGTTTCGCCAACCCCTTTGTGGCGGCAGAGCGGGGCTTCATTGATGAGGTCATCATGCCGCACTCCTCCCGTCGCCGCATCGCCCGCGCGTTCGCCTCGCTACGCAACAAGCAGGTGACGACGCATTGGAAGAAACACGATACGATTCCGCTGTGAGGGTACCGCAATGATCTCCAAAATCCTCATCGCCAACAGAGGCGAAATCGCTTGCCGCGTTATCCGGACGGCAAAAGCCATGGGCATAAAGACGGTGGCCGTCTATTCTGATGCCGATGCCAATGCTCTGCATGTGCGCGAAGCGGACGAGGCAGTGCATATCGGCCCAGCGCCTTCCAACCAGTCCTATATCGTGATCGAGAAAATTCTGGAAGCCATCCGCCGGACGGGTGCCGATGCGGTGCATCCCGGCTATGGATTCCTGTCGGAAAACCCGGCCTTTGCTGCTGCTCTGGAAAAAGCAGGCATCATCTTCATCGGCCCGCCGGTGAAGGCAATCGAGGCGATGGGCGACAAGATCACCTCCAAGAGGCTGGCCCAGGAGGCTGGCGTCTCCACCGTACCCGGCCACATGGGACTGATCGAAAACGCAGACGAAGCTGTGACGATAGCCTCGTCTATCGGTTACCCCGTCATGATCAAGGCATCGGCGGGCGGCGGGGGCAAGGGCATGCGAATCGCCTGGAACGACGCCGAAGCACGCGAAGGCTTCCAATCCTCCAAAAACGAAGCGAAATCCTCCTTCGGCGATGACCGCATCTTCATCGAAAAATTCGTCAATCAGCCTCGGCACATCGAAATTCAGGTGCTGGGCGACACGCATGGCAACGTACTTTATCTGGGAGAGCGCGAGTGCTCCATCCAGCGCCGCAACCAGAAAGTCATCGAAGAGGCTCCGTCGCCTTTCCTTGACGAGGCCACACGCAATGCGATGGGTGAACAGGCCGTTGCCCTTTCCAAGGCGGTTGGCTATCACTCTGCCGGGACGGTGGAATTCATCGTGGATGGCGATCGCAATTTCTATTTCCTGGAAATGAACACCCGTCTGCAAGTGGAACATCCGGTGACGGAACTCGTCACAGGCATCGATCTCGTGGAGCAGATGATCCGCGTTGCATCCGGCGAGCCATTGGCGTTCGGACAGAGCGATATCAAGCTGAACGGCTGGGCTATCGAAAGTCGCCTCTACGCGGAGGATCCATATCGAAACTTCCTGCCTTCAATCGGTCGTCTCTCGCGATATCGCCCCCCGACAGAGGGGACACAGCCCAACGGCACCGTGATTCGGAACGACACGGGCGTTTTCGAAGGCGGTGAAATCTCGATGTATTATGATCCGATGATCGCCAAGCTCTGCACCTTTGGCAAAGACAGGACAGAAGCCATAGATGCCATGGGAGATGCGCTGGACAGTTTCGAGGTCGAGGGCATCGGCCACAACCTGCCCTTCCTCTCTGCCGTCATGCAAAATCAGCGCTTCCGCAGCGGAAATCTGACGACTGGCTTTATCGCCGAAGAGTTTCCCGAGGGCTTTGCGGGCATCGAACCCGAGATTGAGACTGCAAGGAAGCTGGCCGCTGTTGCGGCCATCATTCATCACCGGGTGCAGACACGTGCCACGCAGATTTCCGGGACGATCGGCAACCACCGCCGCATTGTGGGCAACGATTGGGTTGTCCGTTTGGCAAAGACGGACCACCGGATTTCCCTCATCGGGGATGAGACCAAAACCTCGGCAACCTTCGAGGACGGCACCGTTTTACCAATCGAGACGTCTTGGCAACCGGGGCAGACGTTGCAAATGTTTACGCTCGGTGGGCAGTCCATGGCCGTGAAGATTGATCTTTCGCCATCTGCAATTCGTCTCCGCTGGCGAGGACTGGACGTAAAAGTGCTGGTTCGCACCCCGCGCATCGCCGAGCTTGCCAAACTGATGCCAGACAAGCTACCGCCGGACACGTCGAAACTTCTGCTGTGCCCCATGCCAGGGGTGGTTACATCCATTTCCGTGCAGGAGGGCGATCATGTGGAGGCGGGCCAGGCGCTGGCAACCGTTGAAGCGATGAAGATGGAAAACATTCTTCGGGCAGAGCGGCACGGTCGCGTTAGCAAGGTGTCGGTCAGTGCAGGCGATAGTCTCGCGGTCGATGAGGTGATTTTGGAGTTTGAATAGGCGGCCGGATCGTTTTAAACAGACGGTGCTTTTCAGCCTGACACCAAAGGACCTACTATGCCCAGCGCGACCGATCGCATCGTCTATCTCAACGGTAAATTTCTTCCTGAATCCGAGGCGAAACTCTCCATTTTCGACCGCGGCTTTCTATTTGGGGACGGCATCTACGAGGTCACGTCCGTTATCGATGGCAAGCTGATCGACAGCGATCTACACATGGCGCGGCTGGAGCGAAGTGCAGGTGAGATCGACATTCCTCTGCCCATCACCACCCAGCAGGTGGTCGAAGCGGAACGACGCCTGATCAGCGAAAACAGTCTGACGGAAGGTTTGATCTACCTGCAATTAACGCGTGGCGCTGAAGACCGCAATTTTCTATTTTCGGATGATCTCGCACCCACGCTCGTAATGTTTCCGCAGGTGAAAAAGCTCGTCGGAACCCCGCAGGAGGCGACCGGGCTCTCGGTCAAATCTGTTCCCGATCAACGCTGGGCTCGCCGCGATATCAAATCCGTCTGCCTGCTGCCGCAGGTCATGGCCAAGCGCATCGCCAAGGCTGAGGGCTGCGATGAGGCATGGATGATCGAGGACGGTTTCGTGACCGAGGGCGCCTCTTCGACGGCCTATATCATCACTGCAGACAAGAAGCTGGTGACACGCGGCAACAGCAACAAAACCCTGCCCGGCTGCACACGCCAAGCGGCTTTGCAGTTGATCGAAGAAGCGGGTCTGACCTTGGAAGAGCGCCCCTTTACGCTCGATGAGGCTTTGAAAGCGCAGGAAGCGGTGCTCACCAGTGCGGGCAACTTCGTGATGCCCGTCACAAGCATCGACGGAAAACCTGTCGGCGATGGAAAGCCCGGCCCACTTGTGAAGCGCCTGCGTGAGCTTTACCTCGAAAACGCGATGCGCACCGCCATTTGAGTGAGAACGGCGTTCGTCCTTACCGGACCGAGCGCCGATACTCGACCATGCGCGCACGGCTGGTAACCAGTTCCAGCCGATCGTGACCCAACGCGTGCAGGCAGACGCGTT
Source organism: Rhizobium skierniewicense Ch11 (assembly GCF_023757665.1). NCBI lineage: Bacteria > Pseudomonadati > Pseudomonadota > Alphaproteobacteria > Hyphomicrobiales > Rhizobiaceae > Rhizobium > Rhizobium skierniewicense. Next base: position 31,510 of record NZ_RXPG01000016.1, on the reverse strand, counting down.
TTGTCCATGGGCCATCGTTCAGCGTAAACAGAAAGCGGCCAGCGCCGAGGGCCGTCAACGGCATGGTTTGCCGCGTCGGCCCGACACCCATGGAAAGCATGTTATTCTCTATCGAGAATTCGGCACCCTCCTCGCAAATCCAGCGACCGGTCAGCGCGGTCGGCACGTCATGCGATCCGACCGGCAAAAAGCGGCGTTGTGCGTGTCCAGCCTCCCCCACCAAGGCGTCTCCCTCCACGCGAAGACGCACCGGCGATGAGGCCGATCGGGAGGAAACCCAGCCATCGCCATCGTCATAGAGCGTGTCGTCGGCATCGATGAACGTGCAGGTGCTTCCTTTGATCTCCAGCCACCACGGACCCGTTTCTGTGATGTAGAGACCATCCGGCAGGCTGCTTGTAGGCTGGGGCAATGGCAGACCGGTCAGCGCCGCCATACTTTCCAGCGCTATCTTGAAACCGTTGGTGTCCTCTCTATTGGAGACGACGACGAAACCCGTGCCGTTTTCCGGATCGAGCAGAAAGTAAGTCTTATAACCGGGATGCGAACCGCCGTGCCCGAGGAAGCGACGCGTGCCCAAATGCGACCAGCGCAAGCCAAGCCCGTATTCGCTCATCCGACCATCCGCCAAAGGACGTTCAGCAGACAATGCTTTCAATACGCTCTCGAAGCCAGGTTCGCCGTTCAAAAGCGCCTGCAACCAGCGGACCAACGCCTCGGCACTTCCCGCCAAACTCCCGGATGCAGAAATGTGCAAGCCTGCGGATGATAGCTGCCAGCCCTGTTCGGCCTGCCAATATCCAGGCACAAGTCCAGCCACCGGGTCGCCCCACACATCCGGTGCCTTGAGAACGACGCCGAACGGTGCGGCGATCTTCTCCCGGACGAAATCGTCGAAACGAATCCCTTTTCGCTCAAGTGCGGCTTCCACCAGACGATAGCCCGTGTTGGTGTAGGATACCTCGCTGCCCACTGGGAAATTAAGGCGTGTCAACCGCGAAACATAGTCCAGCAGCGGCGCAGCATGCGTTTCCGTGTAGACCGAAAGGCCAAGCAGCGAGAGACATTCGCGCACATCCGGCAGGCCACCGCTCATATCCAGCGCCTGCCCCACCGTGACATCGCGAAGCGGCGATTGCAGTTCTGCAACGTGTTTTCCGAGCGGATCATCAAGCGCGATCAGATGGTTGTTTTCCAGCACCATGGCACAAAACACATGCTTGGTGACCGACGCGTAGCGCACAACGCTTTTGGGTGAAAAAGGTGTGTAGGTCGCTAGACTTTCCACGCCGCCTGAACAGGCAAACCGCAGGCCCGACAGGTCAAAGCCGACAACAGAACCTCCGGGCTCGTTGTTGCTCCATTGCGACACGAAGTCTTCGGCCACGTTCGAAGCAGCGGTCCAGTCCTGATTGTCCAGCATGTTTTTTCCATTCAAAATCGTCCCCACAACGCGAAGGACCCTGTTCAGACGCTGCATTTGCACCTATCTGACGCGTACAGCAATGCCCTGTCAGACCCTCCGAAAGTGACCACGATATGACCAATCCCAACGCTGTACCCGTATTCGATGGCCATAATGACGTCCTTTTGCGTCTCAAACTCTCGGGAAATTCTGGGCCGGAAAAGCAGTTTATCGACGGCGATACGGTCGGGCATATCGACCTGCCACGCGCCAAACAGGGCGGTCTGGCGGGCGGGCTTTGTGCGATTTTCGTTCCTTCACCGTCAGGCTTCGATGCCGATCGCAATTTCATCCCCCCAAACCAGCCCGACGCCTTGGCCACCACGCTGGGCATGGCAAGCCTGCTGTTTCGCATCGAAGCGGCATCGGATGGCAAACTCAAGATCTGTCGCAACGGCGCCGATATCCGGGAGGCGATGGCAAGTGGCGCGTTCGCTTCAGTGCTGCATATCGAGGGTGTGGAAGCGTTTGATGCGGATCTCGATGCGCTTTATACGCTTCATCAGGCGGGGCTAAGGACATTAGGTCCGGTCTGGAGCCGCCCCAACATGTTCGCGCATGGTGTTCCTTTCCGCTTCCCGTCTACGCCCGATATCGGGCCTGGCCTCACCGAAGCCGGACAGAGGCTGGTCAAGACCTGCAATGAGCTGAAGGTCATGGTCGATCTTTCTCACATGAATGAGCAAGGCTTCTGGGATATCGCCCGGATTTCCGACGCGCCACTGGTCGCATCCCATTCCAATGCACATACCCTTTGCAACCACAGCCGCAACCTCACAGACCGGCAGCTGGACGCCATTCGGGACACGGGCGGGTTGGCCGGTCTCAATTTCGGCGTGCTGTTCGTGCGCCAGGACGGCACCAAGAACCCGGACACTGATTTGGGAGAACTGGTCCGCCATGTCGATTACATGGTCGAGCGCATGGGCATCGACCATGTTGCGTTTGGATCGGACTTCGATGGCACCACGATTCCCGCGGCGATGAAGGATGCATCTGATCTGCAACTTCTTGTCGATGCCTTGCGGAACGCCGGATACGATCAAGCAACGCTTGAAAAAATCTGCCACGGCAACTGGATCAGGGTTCTGGACGCGACCTGGAGCCAATCATAGTCCGAAGAGGCAATCCGGTCTGCCGCGACCCTCGGCCTTTGTCATGATTGACGTTTCTTAAACGTCGGGCCGTCGCAATTTAGAAAATAAAAATTAAATCTTCGTATGACTGAGACGATACCGAACTAGCGTCACAATCGTATGGTTCGCCAGAACCAATCTGGTCTCGTGGAAAAGCATATGACTGAGAAGAACGACGTCGCGCAGATCGAAGAGGCCGAGGCAGGTCTCGAAGGCTTTTTTGAGCGATACAGGACGCATATCACCTCGGTCGCGGTAACGGTCGTCTTCGTGATGATGACCTTCACCATCTATAAGCTGACCTCTGAAGTCCGTTACGACGATATCGTCGAGGCGCTGGCCGACACAAGCTGGAAGGCTGCGGCGCTTGCGGTGCTCTTTACGGGTCTGAGCTTTGCAGCTTTGATCTGTTACGATTTGAACGCCATCGAATATATCGGCAAAAAATTGCCGACCCCTTCCGTCATTGCCACCGCATTCATCGCGTATGCCGTGGGAAACACGGCAGGTTTCGGACCTTTAAGCGGCGGTGCAATTCGTTTTCGCGCCTATTCCCGCATGGGGCTGAGCCCATCCGATATTGCACGCATCATTGCCTTCGTAACGCTCTCATTCGGCCTCGGCCTGCTTGCCGTCAGCGCCTTGTCGACGCTGATCGTCGCTCCCCGCATCGCGGCCATCATCGATGTCGATTCCATGTGGCTCCGGAGCGGCGCGCTCGCCGTCATCGTTATCATGACGGCCCTGCTGTTTCTGGGCCGTAACGGTCGCGTTCTTCAGATCAAGCGGCTGAAGCTGCGTCTGCCCGATAGCCGCACCTCATCGCGCCAGTTTCTGGTGTCCGCTCTCGATATCGCTGCTTCAGCATCGGTGCTCTATGTTCTTCTGCCGGAAACGAACGTCGGCTGGCCCAGCTTTTTCGCCATTTACGCAACCGCTGTCGGCCTTGGCGTTCTCAGCCACGTACCCGCAGGTCTCGGCGTCTTCGAAACGGTCATGGTCGCGGGCCTCGGCAATGCCATCAGCCTCGATCAGTTGCTCGGCGGCCTTGTTCTCTACCGCATGATCTATCATGTTCTGCCGCTAATCGTTGCCATTATCCTGATGCTGGCAACTGAAATGAAGCAGTTTGCCTCAAAGCCCGTGATGGCGGATATCGGCCATCTTGCCGGGCGACTGGCACCGTCCCTGCTCTCGGCCTATGCGCTCATTCTCGGCACCATGCTGATTTTTTCGAGCGTGACACCGACGCCGGACAGCAATCTCGATTTCCTGTCCGGCTTCGTGCCGCTGCCGATCATCGAAGCGGCGCACTTTCTGTCGAGTATCCTTGGCCTCGTTCTGGTCGTGGCCTCGCGAGGCCTGAGCCAGCGGCTCGATGGCGCATGGTGGGTCGCCCTCGTTGCCGCCGCAGGGGGTCTGTTCCTGTCGCTCATCAAGGCGATCGCCGTTTTCGAGGCGATATTCCTTGGAATTTTCATCGTTGCGCTGTTTTTCAACGTCCGCAGCTTTACCAGACACGCCTCGCTTTTGCGACAGGCGCTGGGACCGACATGGCTTGCCGCCATGGCTGTCATCGTTGCCGGTGCGGCGACGATCCTGTTCTTTGTCTACCGTGACACAGACTACAGCCAAACGCTTTGGTGGCAGTTCGAGTTTTCGGAGGAAGCTCCGCGTAGCTTGCGAGCGTTGCTGGGTCTGGTGCTCGCCTCCTCGACTGTCGCAATCTTCAGCCTGCTGCGGCCGGTCATGTACCGCCCCGAGGAGGTTCATCCCGAAGATATCGGGAAAGCGACCGAGATCGTCAAAAGACAGGACGTGGCGGACGCCAATCTCGTGCGCATGGGTGACAAGCACGTCATGCTGTCGGAGAGCGGCAACGCCTTCATCATGTATGGCATTCGCGGCCGCTCATGGATTGCACTGGCGGATCCGGTTGGCGACGAGAACGATTTCGCCGATCTCGTCTGGCAATTCGTGGAGACCGCGCGTGCGTCGGGCGGACGCGCAGTATTCTATCAGATTTCACCGGCCATTCTCACCCATTGCGCGGATGCGGGCCTGCGCGCTTTCAAGCTGGGTGAACTCGCCATGGTCGATCTCACCCGCTTCGAGTTGAAGGGCGGCAAGCTGGCCAACCTTCGGCAATCGCTCAGCCGTGGCGCACGCGACGGGCTGACCTTTTCGGTCATCGACACACCTCAGGTTCCAGAAATCTACGATGATCTGAAGCGCGTTTCAGACTCTTGGCTTGAGCATCACAACACGCGCGAAAAGACTTTTTCGCTCGGCTCTTTCGAGAAAGACTACATTCTCTCGCAGCCCGTTGCCGTGTTGTACAAGGATGGGCAGATCACCGCGTTTGCCAACCTGCTGATGACGGAAACCAAAAAGGAAGTCACCGTCGATCTCATGCGCTTTTCGCCAGACGCGCCGCGCGGTGCCATGGACTTCCTGTTCGTCAGCATTATTGAATATATGCGCGATCAGGGTTACTCCAACTTCAATCTGGGCATGGCGCCGCTTTCGGGGATGTCGAAACGCGAGGCTGCTCCGGTTTGGGACCGGATCGGCGGGACATTATTCGAACACGGTGAGCGTTTTTATAACTTCAAGGGATTGCGAGCCTTCAAATCGAAGTTTCACCCGAAGTGGGAGCCCCGTTATGTCGCGGTTTCCAACGGTACCAGTGCCGCGTTGGCGCTAATGGACGCAACCGTTCTCATCAGCGGCGGCGTCAGAGGAGTGATTGGTAAATGACAGGCCTGAATTATCTGAAAGCCGCATTGGTCGCAGCCGCACTTTCCGTTCCACTTCATGTGTCGGCACAAGACGCCAACGGCTTTGAGACAGGCATGATCCCACCCAATCACATCATGTTGCCGGATGGCGACATGGCAGCCAACATCTTCCTGATATCCGGCCCAAACGGCTGGGGTGAAGCCGAACAGACGCAAGCCGAAGCCTTGGTCGAAAAAGGTGCGGCTGTCGTCGGTATCGATTTTCCGAAATACATCGAAGCTCTCAAAGCCGATGATGAAGACTGCATCTATATGATTTCCGACATCGAGGAATTGGCGCAGGAAATTCAGCGCAAGGCGAATGTTTCAAACTATCGCCCGCCCATCGTTGCCGGCATCGGTGACGGCGCGACGCTTGCCCTGGCGATGATCGCGCAGAGCCCGGCGGCAACGATTGGCGAAGCGGTCGCGGTCGATCCTGTTGCCAGCGTTCCTTTGGACAAGAAGATCCTGTGCACACCGGCCACGAAAGAGCCTGACAACGACCGGACCATTTACGGCCTGACCGATGGCCCGCTTCCCGCCCCCGTCAGCGTGGTCTTCACAGCGAAGGCAGACGCCAAGGGTCGCACGCATGTCGAAGACCTGCTGAAATCCCATTCCGATATTGACGTGAAGGACGTGGACGACGACGCGCAGGCGGCCCTCGGCCAGGCACTGCAAGATCGTATCGACGCAGCTGGCAATGGCGACAACCCGCTGGGACTGCCATTGACGGTTCTGGAAGCCAAGCCAACCATGGATACCATGGCCATCATCTATTCCGGTGACGGCGGCTGGCGCGATCTGGATAAGGATGTCGGAGGCTTCTTGCAGCAGGACGGCATACCGACCATAGGCATCGATTCCCTGCGCTACTTCTGGTCCGAGAAAAAGCCGCAGGATATTGCCGACGACCTCTCGCGTATCATCGACACCTATCGCAAGGAGTGGAAGGTCAAGAACGTCATGTTGATCGGTTACTCGTTCGGCGCGGATGTCATACCCGTCACCTTCAACCTTCTGCCTGCCAAGGACAAAAGCCGCGTCGTGCAGATGAGCCTGTTGTCTCTATCCCACGAGGTCTCCTACGAAATCTCCGTGGGGGGATGGCTGGGCGTCTCTGGCTCGGGCGAGCAGGATCCGGTCAAGGACCTCGATAAAATCGACCCAAAGATCGTCCAGTGCGTTTACGGAACAGATGACGAAGACGCCGCCTGCCCGGCCCTGAAAGACAAGGGCGCGGAAATCATCGGTATCGATGGCGGGCATCATTTTGACGAAGATTATGAAGCTCTCACCAAGCGCCTTATCGCGTCTCTCAAAAAACGTCTGGGGCAATAGATAACGAGGCATTTCGTTGTCGACATATTGAATACATAACTTCAACTCTGTATTCCGTGTGATGTCGTCAACGAAAGATCACGCCATGTTTCCCGGTTCCAAACCAGCCTTTATCGAAAATGCCGAGCGACTGGAAAGACTGACACGCCTCCGCAGCCGCATGGAGGAGCAAGGTATCGGCGCTTTGCTCCTCGGCTCCACGGAAAGCCTGCGCTACTTCACAGGTTTGGTGTGGCACCAGAGCGAGCGCCTTCTGGGAGCCGTGGTCACCGCGACCGACCTCCACTATATCGTTCCGGGCTTTGAAAAAAGTCGCGTTGAAACGCTCCCGCATATCGGTGGCGAAATCCACATCTGGCAGGAAGAGCACAATCCCGCATCGCTGGTTGCTTCCATCGTCGGACCTGCGGGACGTGTCGCTCTGGATGATGCGCTACCGCTTTTCGTCTACAACGGTCTCGCGAAACAACTCGAACAGGACCGCCTCATCGATGGGGGCCTTTTGATCAGCACATTGCGCGCGCGCAAATCACCCTGCGAAATCGCGATACTTCAATATGCGATGAATTTGACACTGGAGGTGCAGAAGCGAGCGCATGGTCTGATGAAACCCGGTATCCGCGCATCGGAGGTCGTTCGCTTCATCAACGAGCAGCATCTGGAGCTTGGCGGTGAAGGCGGCTCGTCATTCTGTATCGTTTCCTTCGGTGCTGCCACATCGCTTCCGCACGGAGCAGATGGTGATCAGACCTTGCAGCAGGGCGACGTCATTCTGGTGGACACCGGCACACGCATCGACGGTTACCATTCCGATATCACCCGGACCTATGTTCTCGACGAACCAACACCGGAATTTGCGAAGGCCTGGGGCATCGAGCGCGAAGCTCAACAGGCGGTCTATGATGCCGCGAAACTGGGTGCGCCCTGCAGCAGTTTGGATGATGCTGCACGCACCGTCATGGCAAGGCACGGCTTGGGACCGGATTATGCGCTGCCGGGCCTGCCGCATCGCGCTGGCCATGGTCTCGGGCTGGAAATTCACGAGGCACCCTATATCGTCCGTGGAAATTCCACGCCGCTGGCGCAAGGCATGTGCTTCTCCAATGAGCCGATGCTGGTCTATCCCGATCAGTTCGGTATTCGTCTGGAGGATCATATTTATATGGACAGCGAAGGCGCCCGCTGGTTTACCCAACCTGCGGCCTCTCCAACGATACCGTTTTCCTGACTGCGCAATGAAATATACCCATTGCTATCGCACATAATATATACTTTTTAAGCGCGAATCACACCGCTGGAGCTTTTGATGTCCGTTGCCGAAAAAAGAAAAACAAAAACGCCTGTTCTGGTCGATCGGATCGCGGATTTTATCGAGACAATAAAAGCCACCCAGAAGGCGGATGGCACTTTCGATACAAAGAAAATCGGTGCTTTGTGGAACGAGGAAGTGCGCTTTCATTTCGACAATGGTCGTACGGAAAAGACGCTTGAGCTCTACATCGTAAAATATAGATATGCGCTCAAGGATGCGTTCGGCCCGAAAACGACCCCCCTTGCGATCTGCAACATGAAGAAGCTGCGGGAACGGCTGGATGCCTATATCAAGACCGTCGAGTATCCCGTAAAGGGCGTAGCGACCTCCATCGAGGAGAAGCTGGAACGCGCGGGCGCCAATATGGCCGGACGCAAACCACGGTTTCTGTTGCGTGTGTCTGATTTCATCGCCGCCACGAACGGCGTGACCACAAAGCCTGACATGCAGGCCCTGTGGGATGCGGAAATGGCATCGATGGCAGACAAGGCGCAGGCAACGGTCATCTCCTACATCACCAAATATCGCAACGCGCTTCGTGAAGCGTTTGGCGACGATCACCCCATGCTGCGCATCGCCGCCGGAACGCCCCAGATTTACGACGAAGCACGCAAAATCAAGATGGCGAAAATCGCCAACAAGCACGGGTCGCTCATTACCTTCGAGAACCATGCAGAGGTCATGAAACGGTGCCGTCGCTACCTGCAATCGTTCGACATCATGACTGTTGCCATCGGCCTGATGGGCACCACGGGCCGCCGCCCTTATGAGATTTTCACGCAAGCCGAACTGACGCCCGCACCCTACGGAAAAGGTGTTTCGAAATGGAGTGTCCTGTTCAACGGACAGGCGAAGACCAAACAGGGTGAAGGCACCAAATTCGGTGTCACATACGAAATCCCTGTGCTGGAACAGTCGAAAATTGTGCTGGACGCCTATCGCCGCCTGCGGGAGAGCAGCGATGGCAAGCTTTGGTTCGGGCTGAGCGTGGACGATTTCACGTCGGAGGTCCGGTTGCCGCTGCGTGACGCGGTCATCAGCAAATTTGAAGACATCTGGCCGAAGGAAGAGCCGCCGAAACCCTATGGCCTGCGCCATCTTTATGCAGAAATCGCGTTTCGTAATTTCGCCCCGTCCAGCGTCACCAAAAACAGCTATTTCGCGGCTATCCTCGGCCACAACAACAACGACCTCGAAACGTCGCTGTCTTACATGACCTACACATTTCCAGAGGATAAGGAGCAGTCCAAGGCCCGTGCAGAGCGTGTGGCAGAGCGGACGATCCAGCAGATGGTGAGTGTAAACCAGATACCGGGAATGCCCGCCAAAGCTGGCTGATCAGAACACCTCTCGCAGTGGCATCACCTGTCGCTGTTACGAAGAGCGCGAGCCATCTTGTCGCCTTGACAGGTGTGAACTGTCGTTCTAGCAAGATGGAACATATATTCCAAAACAGGCGTGTGTCCGCATTTGCGTTCCACGCCAAGATACTGAAATCGGGAGGAAACGATGGTTACGAGATTGGCTTTGCTGGGCGCGGGTCGCATCGGAAAAGTGCATGCGAAAGCGATCGCTTCCGACAAACGCGCAAAACTGGTCGCTGTGGTCGATGCCTTTGAGGAGGCCGCACTGGCCATTGCCGATGAAACAGGCTGCGCGATCAGCACGATCGACGCCGTGTTGACAGATCCCGATATCGACGCCGTCATCATCTGCACGCCGACCAACACCCATGCCGACCTGATCGAGCGTTTTGCGCGGGCTGGCAAGGCGATCTTCTGCGAAAAACCGATCGATCTGGATGTCGCGCGTGCGCAGGCCTGTATCGATGTGGTCAAGGAAACCGGCGCAAAGATCATGCTTGGGTTCAACCGCCGCTTCGATCCGCATTTCCGCGCTGTTCGCAAGGCCATCGATGACGGCCAGATCGGCAAGGTCGAAATGGTGACCATCACAAGCCGCGATCCCGGCGCGCCGCCCCCGGAATATATCAAGGTTTCCGGCGGCATTTTCCGCGATATGACGATCCACGACTTCGACATCGCCCGCTTCCTGTTGGGCGAAGATATTGTCAGCGTTTTCGCGACAGGCTCGGTTCTGGTCGATCCCAAAATCGGTGAACTCGGCGACTATGACAGTGCGAGCATCATATTGACCACTGCCAGCGGTCGTCAGGCAATGATCTCGAACTCCCGGCGCGCAACCTATGGCTATGACCAGCGTATTGAGGTTCACGGTTCACTCGGCTCTGTCGCGGCCGAAAACCAGCGGCCGGTGTCCATCGAAGTCGCCACCAAGGACGGCTATACGCGCCCGCCGCTCCACGATTTCTTCATGACGCGGTACACGGCGGCCTATGCTGCCGAAATCGCAGCGTTCATCGACGCCATCGAAACCAATGTCGCACCCTCGCCATCTGCCCATGATGGCTTGATCGCGCTGAAACTTGCCGATGCTGCATTGAAATCGGCGCGTGAAAAAGTGGTCGTCCAGGTCGTCTGACACTGATTGAAAAGGCGAGGCTCCTCGTCTCGCCTTTTCCATGCCATTGATAATCGGCACAAAAAACGACACTTTCCAGACATTTCGGGGGAAGCATCTGACGATGCTGAGATGGCGCTGAGCCGGACGCTTGAACGCGGGCCGGCTTGCCGTAGCAACTGGCTGCGACGGAGCTAGCGGTTCACAAGAACCAGACCGTTCTCGTCTACACCATGGATCTGGAATACGCTGGCGGAAGCAGGAGCCATCCACACCATCAATCGAAAAGGCCGCGAGTGAAATGGACGCGCTATGGCTCTCCGGACTTTACATAGTCTTTCAAAACCGTACCCAGCCTGGCAAGGTTTTCCTTAAGCTCCGAATAACCGGCATTTTTCTCTCGGGTCACCTCATCCATGTAGAGGCTCCGATTGAGTTCGATCTGAATGCTGTGGCGGTTTTTCGCAGGCGTGTTGTAGGCTGAGACCAGCTCGGCGCCGCGGAACGGAACGTTCAGAGAAACGGAATAGCCGAAGCTTTCCAGTGTTTTGATCACCAGTTGCACAAAGTCCGGTTCACTGCTTGTGCCATCGTAGTCGCCAATGACGATGTCCTTGCGGATTGTCCCGGCGGGATCGGGAGACAGGACATGACCGAAGGCTGGCATGGAGTGACAATTCACGTGATAGACACGGTCGAAAGTGTCATATGTCGTGTCCAGGAGGTGAACCAGCGCCCGGTGGTATGGACGCCAGTAGGTGTCGATACGGTTTTCCAGCTCAGCCACGCTGAGCTTGCGGTCATACATGGGTTGATCACCCCAGGCGAAACGCCAGATCAGTCCCATGCCGCGTCGGGCAGACGCGCTTTCTCGCACGGCGTGCGGCCATGTTCCATCGACCAGCTCCAGATCGACGTCTTCCAGGGACCGATTGAGATCGAGAAAACTCCGGGGGAAATGCGCCAGAAGCATCGGCGCCCCGATCGCAGGTGCAAAGTCGAAGAGGTCATCGACATAGGTATCGGACGCAACGAGCACTAAGTCGTCCGACGCTATTTTTTCAAAATGCTTCGGGATGGCCAAGCCGCTGTGGGGTGAGTCAAAGACCATCGGTATGGCGGGCGCTGTCGCCGGGATTATGGAAAGTACGCCGTCCATTTCGAGAGGCGAAATAGAAAATTCCGTCATATGATCTTCCATCTATGCGACAGCGGCGAAAGCGGCTGGATAGCTCGTATCAGCCATTCCGATAAATCTTTCGCCGCGACGACCAATCATACCTGGTGCAGCAAACGGTCTGGGGAAAACAACCTGCGCGGCGGGTCTGACGCTGGCGATCTCCGACAGCGCTGCGATGTAGGTGGCGGGCATATCCACGTTGACGATGATGTCACTGTGCGGACCGGTGGTCATGCGCGGCATGTTCATCGCGTCTTCAATATCCATGCCGGCGTGAACAATCATTCCCGTCAGTTGCGCGAGCGATGGGACAATCTGGTTGCCCCCTGCGGCGCCATAGGCGGCGAAGGTGCCGTTCGGGTCCGTAACGACGACAGGGCACATATTGCTGGACGCATAGGCATTGGGGGTTAGGGAATTGGCGCGGCCCGGCGTGGGGTCAAACCAAGACATGCCATTATTGAGGAGAATGCCGGTGGAGGGAGACATTGCCCTTGCACCGAACCGGTTGAGCAGCGTGAAGGTGATCGCGACCATCCGCCCTTCGGAATCCACGGCATTCACCTGGGTCGTGCTGGTCTTGTTGGTTGTTTCTGCCGGATTGAGCCTGCGGCGATGGGCGCCAAAGGCCTCCCACAAGGCGTACGACATCGTCGTGAAGAAACGCGCATCAACAGGGCCGGCCCCACGCTTTTCGTCAAAGAACGACAAGGCTTCGAACAGACGCTGTCCCGCACTCGTGTCTCCCGCCACATGAAGGGTCTTGCCCTGTAACGACATCTTCCGCGCAGGGTAGATCAATGGTTCGTAAGCCACCAGATCCTCAAGTGTCATGAAGCTTCCACCCGCGCGCATATCGGCGATCAGCTGTTGCCCGACAGATCCTCCATAAAGCGCATCCGGGCCTTCACTCGCCAGCGTTTCCAGTGTTCCGACAAGCGCTTTCAACGGCAGAACCGTTCCAGGTTCCGGTGGATAACCATCCGGCAGGAACACCGAACGCGCACCTTCGTCTTTTGCGAGACCGGATGCGGCGATAGCGATAGCCAGTGTCGTATGCCAGTCCACCACAAGGCCCTTTCGCGCTCTTTCGATGGCTGGTGCAAGCGCTGCATCAAAACCGATTGTGCCGTAGCGCTTCAGCGCCTGCGCGAAACCGCGCACGCATCCCGGAATAACAGCCGCAGTAAAGCCGTCGACGTTGCGGTTCTCCACGGACGCTGGATGTCCGATGAACGTCTTTATGCTGGGGTCTGGTTTGTAGAAGGCGGCGTCGAAGGATGATGGAACGCGCCCAGTAAATTCGATTGTATCAACCGTGCCATCCGGTTGCGCCACCAGCATGTAACCGCATGCTGCAAGACTGGTCATCCAAGGCTCGACCGTCTGGAGAGTGAACGCTGCTGTCACCGCCGCATCGACAGCATTTCCACCTGCGCGCAGCACAGCGGCCCCGGCTTCTGCTGCGACAAAATGCTGTGAGGTCACCACACCGCGTTCGCTAACGCCGGCAGACTTGCGGGTTGTACTGCGCTCTACGCGCAGGTGATCGAACTGCGGATTTTCCATTACCTCGTCTCCAGCGCTGTCGCCACCATTCGGCTGGCACCCGAAAGGTCACCCAGCTTTTCACCAGCTTCGATCTTGCCCTTGTTGCGACCGGCGCGCGCTTGCCTGATCATCGCCTCGGCGACGACCTCCTCGGCCTCATCGATTGGGATGACAACAATACCACTGGCATCCGCAACGACGATATCACCGGGCATGACCGGAACATTGCCGCAGGAGACGGGAAGGTTGAGCGAGCCACCCAGGTCATTCAGCCGGGTTGTTATGCCCGAGACGCCACGAGACCATAGCGGCATACCAAGTTCGATTATTTCTTCGACATCCGTACACGGCCCGTCAATGACGACGCCGATTGCGCCCGCGGTTTTGATAGCAAATGCAACGCCGCCGCCGATGCAGGCGTGCCGATCATCTCCCAACCGGTCAACGAACAAAAAGTCACCAGGCCGTATGAAGGACACCGCATGGTGAAGCAGCGTCGAGTCCGTCGCGGGAATGGCAACGGTGACAGCCGTACCAACCCATGTGCGCCCCACCTCGACCACGGGGCTGATGGCGTGGTGAACGAAACCACGGTGACGGAAATGGCCGATCGTGGCGACCTCGACACTCTCAAATCGTGCAACAAGATCTGGATCGACTTGCTTCGGTTGGTTGCCAATATGATATTTTTTCATGATATGTCCTCTGCGGGTATGCGGGCATCCGGCATCGCTTGGTTGTGCTGCCAGCCTTTGCCCGGAACCGCTGCAAGCAGTTCTTTGGTGTAAGCCTCTTTCGGCGCTCCAAACAACGACGCGGGATCGCCGCGCTCGACGATGCGGCCATGGCGCATGACGGCGATGTTGTCGCAGATCTGGCTTGCTACTCTCAGATCATGCGTGATGAACAGAATGCCGAAGCCGAGCCGAGCCTGCATCGTTGCCAGCAGTTCCAGAACCTGCGCCTGTACGGATACGTCGAGAGCAGAGACGGATTCGTCGGCGATCAGCAGTTCCGGTTCTACCGCGAGCGCACGGGCAATGCAGATGCGCTGCCTTTGTCCGCCGGAAAACTCATGCGGAAACCGTGTCGCCGAAGCGCGGTCAAGACCACAGGCCTCCAGCAAATCAAGCGCCCGGTGCATGGCCGCCTTTGCGGCGAGCCCGTGGACGATCGGCCCTTCGGCGATGGCGTCACCGATCCGTTGACGAGGATCGAGCGCCGTATAAGGGTCCTGGAAAACGATCTGGACCTTGCGCCGAGCCTCGCGCAGCGATTTGCCGCGCAGGCCGGAGAAATCACCATCGGAAATGACGATATCGCCGCTTTCAGGCTGGACGAGCCGGATCACGCATTGCGCCAGCGTCGATTTTCCTGAGCCGGATTCACCGACCAGTCCAAGCGTTTCACCTCTGCGAATGGTGATGTCGACATTGTCCACAGCCTTGACGACACGACCTGAGCCAAACACGCCCGACATCGAAAACGTCTTGATGATGTTTTTGGCAATCAGAACAGGCGTGCCCAACCCTTCGCGTTCTTTTCGCGGCGTCAGTGTCGGAACCGCTGCCAATAATCGTTTTGTATAATCCTGTCGCGGATGATTAAGCACATCATCACGGGTACCGATCTCGACGAGTTTTCCCTTTTGCATCACGGCCACGCGATCCGCAATCTCCGCCACCACGCCAAAATCATGCGTGATGAAAATGATGCCCGTTTCATGCCGCTCCCGCAATTCAAGCATCAGCTTCAGGATTTGCGCTTGCGTGGTGACATCGAGTGCCGTCGTCGGTTCATCGGCAATCAGGACCGACGGATTGAGCGCCAGTGCCGTGGCAATCATCACACGCTGGCACTGCCCACCGGATAATTGGTGCGGATAGGAATGGAAGATCTGCTCCGGGTTGGGCAGATGCACTTCCTCAAACAGCTTGATGACCCGTTCCTTGATCTGGGATTTCGACAGTGATGTGTGAACGCGAAACGCCTCGGACACCTGTTCGCCAATCCTGAAGATGGGATTGAGTGCCGCCGTTGGTTCCTGAAAAATCATGGCAATGCTGCGGCCGGTGATGCCGCGCCGCGCCGCGTCGTCTATCGTCAGGAGGTTCTTGTTTTCGAACATCACCTGACCGATCGGTTTGCCGAGATTGCTGGGCAATAACCCCATGGTCGCCAATGCCGTCAGGGATTTTCCCGACCCGGATTCTCCGACGATGCACAGAATCTCGCCCTTGGCGACGCTGAGAGACAAATCTTCGACGGCAAAACCACGGTCCGCGCCTTGAGGCAAGGGAACGCTCAGATGATCGATCGATAACCTTACGTCACTCATGGTCACATCGCCTTTTGTGTCTGGTGGGAAGGGGAGCGCATATCCCACGCGCGCATATGGTCGACAAACCGGCTGCAGAAACCGACGAGATGTTCGACGATCCGCTGGCCGTTTTCGGCGCTTGCCAGTTCGGGGTCCCCACCCAGCATGCCGTCGGCGTTCACTTCATGGCAGTTGAGCGGCACATGAACCGGCATGCCCTCGAACTGCACAGTGTTGACGCCGCCGGTGGGAAGTCCGAATGCCTTGGCACGACCTGCCGGTTTTCTGAGGTCCATTCGCAGCAAATCCGGGAACAGGTGCATGTACACCGAGGTTAGAGGTTCGCCGCCGTGACCGCGTGCCTCGGCCACCGCAGGACCATAAAGATCTTTCCACAAGGTGTCCGGTATGGACTGCCACAGATTGATAGACGCCACTGACACGCCACGCTCTGCCCGAATGCGGCGCACCGCCTGATCGATCAGCGATGCATTCGTCGTGTGACCGTTAAGGATCAAGATATGCTCTATACCGTGGTCCAGGAAGGCGTTGACCATATCCTCAACGACAGCCGAAAATGTCGATGGCCTCAACTGGATGCCACCCGGGATCGTTTTGAAAAAATCCGCATAACCAAAGGGAATGGTCGGAGCAGCGACAGCGCCTGACAGTTCGGCGACCTTGAGCGCGATGGCCTCAGTCAGCATGAAATCCCCCATCGGAGCATGAGGCCCTTGCTCTTCCTGGCTCCCGAAAGGAAGCAGCATGACGGGCTTTTCAGGAAGGCGTTCGCGAAACTCCGCGAACGTCATGTCCTTGAGGGCATTTTTCTGCACGGTTGCCATCATACGAACTTGAAGTAATCGCCGTAGATGCGCATTTCGCCATTGGGCTTGAGGCGGAACTCTATCCCGTCCCGATGCGCACAATTATAGACGCTCTTCCAGAAATAGTACCCGGGCGTTACCCGCTGCCATTCATCCGAAAGCGCCAGATAGGCCTTTTTCCGGTCTTCGAACTCCGTCGTGGCATCGAATTTCTTGCCGAGTTCGATGAACTCGGGGGTTGGATCCCAGGTCTTCCAGGTCGCCGTCGAACGGGACGCCGTTGGGCCCCAATCGAGCCAGAGTGGCTGATAGGGATCACCCGGAATGAAGTCCGAGCTCATCGACATGTTCATCATGTGGTACGGCCTGCGATAAACCAGCTCGAAATTGTCCAACACCTGAGCCTGAACATTGACGCCGATTTCACGCCATTGCTCAATCATGATTTCGGCTGCAGCTTCGTAGTTCGGATAGAACTGGCGCGTGATGTGCCAGAGCAAAGGTTCCCCTTTGTATTTTGTCTTTGCGACCAGCGCCTTGGCAGCTTCCACATCATAGGGCAGCTTGACCGGCAAATTCGGGTCGTAAAACTTGCCATATTCCTTGAAGTTGAACGGCACCGCCGGGTGCTCGGTCGTTCCATTGAACAGCGCCTGCACGATGGCGTTCATGTCGATCGCCTGCACCATCGCATAGCGAAGGTTGGGATCGACAAGCGGATTGTCGACCGGATCGGGCCGTGTATTGAATGCAAGTGCGGGATAATTATCCGCCAGGACACGCTTCAGCGTCACACCGTCATAGCTCTCAAGAGAGGCTTCCTGATCGGTGGGAATGTTGACGATGAAGTCGAATTCCTTGGACACGAGACCTGCCATGCGGGCGGCAAATTCCGGAATGATTTTCCAGTTGATTGTCTGAGCCGGCGGTGGCCCCGCCCAATAGTCGTCAAACGCCTCCAGCACCATGATCTCGCCGGACCGAAACGTCGTAACCTTGTAAGGTCCTGTCCCGATGGGCTTCTGGCCAAAGGCATCGACGCCCACTTCCAGATAGTATTTTTTCGGAACGACGAAACCGACGTAACCCGTCAGTTTGGCCGGGATATTGGGGTCAGGTGCCACGGTCTCGATCTCGAACGTATATTTTCCGGTCGCTTCGACACGTTTGAATCCCGCCGTAAACGTCTTACCGCGCGGTTCGAACGGTTTTTCGCCCCAAAGGCGCTCAGGTGACAGGGTAAAGACCGCATCTTCGGCTGTCATTTCACTGCCATCGTGGAATTTCACGCCTTCGCGCAGCGTGAATGACCAGATATTTCCCTTCTGCTCCCATTTTGTCGCAAGCTTGGGAGCGAAGATCAGACCGTTCTCATCATTGATGTAATCGCGCTCGACCAGCGTGTCGTAGAAATTGGGGAAAATGCGACGCGATGTCGTGGAGATGCCGTTGATGGGCGCCATCGTGGCCCATAGATTATCAACTGCGATGTTGAGGGTTGGTCGCTGCCGGGCCTGCGCCAATGGCACACGGCCCGCGAGGGTAACCGCGCCCGCTGCGAGAAAAAGACTTCCAACTTCACGCCTGGTAAACATATTCTACGCTCCTTGGTCGCGTTCTATTTATGCGTTTCGGCCCTGTAGCATCGGATCAAGCCGGTCACGCAGCCAGTCGCCGACAATGCTCATTGACAGTGTTACGAGGAAAATGACCGTGCCGGGCCAAACCGAAATCCACCAGGCGGTCGAGAGATAGTCACGGCCGTCGCCAAGGATCTGGCCGAGGCTTGTCTGAGGCGCCTGAATGCCAAGGCCCAAAAAGCTCAGTGACGTCTCAAGCAGAATGATCTGCGGAAAGGTCAGCGTGACCTGCACGATCAGCGCGCTGGCGACATTTGGCAGCACATGTCGCAAGTACAGCCTGCTGTTTCCCGCTCCAAGCGCGACGATTGCCTTGGCATAGGGTTGATTGACCGCCGAAAGCACCACACCTCTGGCAAGACGGGCATATTTTTCCCATCCGAACAGTCCCATCAACAGGATAAACAGGGTGAGGCTGTTACCGAAGAATGCCAGCAAGGTCAGCGTAATCAGGATAAACGGCAGCGATGCCTGAAAATCGACCAGCATCATCAGCACTTCATCGACCCAGCCCCGAAAATGTGCGGCAACAAAGCCGATGAGGGAGCCGAACACGGCTCCGATAATGGTGCCTGCGACTGCCACCGTCAGAGACATTTGCAGACCGGCGATAACGCGGGCCACCATGTCGCGACCAATACGATCGGTACCAAGGGGGAAATCGGGATTCCCGCCCAGAAATGCTGGCGGTTTCAGGCGCGCCAGCAGGTTTTGCTGCGTGACGCCGTGCGATGTGAAGATGTTACCGACAATTGCGACAAATGCTGCGAGCAAAAGCACGATCACAGCAAATATGAGAATGGGAGACGTGCGCTTCATCGTGTTCGTCCTAGTTCGAGACGCGAATGCGCGGGTCAAGCAAACCGTAAAGCAGGTCTACAATGAGGTTTGCCGTCACCATTGTCACCGCCATGACAAGGACAAGGCCCTGCACGACTGCGAGATCGCGAGATGAAACCGCAGTGACAAGCAGTCTGCCGACGCCCGGCCACGCAAACACGGTTTCGACCACAATCGCACCACCGATCAGTTCGCCGAGATTGAGCCCCACGATTGTGATGATGGGAATGCCTGCATTAGGAAGGGCGTGGAACACGATACGCTTCCAATAGCTGACCCCCTTGGCGGCCGCAGCGCGGATATAAAGCTTGTCGAGCACCTCCAGCATTGCCGATCGGGTGAAGCGGGCAAGTGTGCCAGCCGTGAACGTCGCAAGGGTGAGAGCGGGCATCAGGATGTGCCAGACGGTGCCGGTTCCAGAACTCGGTAGCCACTGCAAACCCAGTGAAAACAGAAGGATCAAAAGAATTCCGAGAAAGAAGTTCGGAATGGCAAAACCGAAGACGGCAGTGGCCATGATGAGGTTGTCAAACGGAGATCCGCGTTTGATCGCCGCGACGATGCCCGCCGGGATACCGATGAGAATTGCCCCGGCATAGGCGAACAGGCCGAGCATGATCGTCCAGGGTACCCGTTCTGCAATGATGTCGATCACCGCGCGACCGTCGCGGTAAGAGATACCGAACTGGCCGGTTGCCATCTGCCCGACATAACGCAGATATTGGACCCACAGCGAGTCATCGAGACGCCAGAGCGCACGAAACTGCTCGATTTCAACGGGGGTGGCGTCGGCTCCGACCAAAGCCACCACCGGGTCGCCGGACGTTCTCAGAACGACGAATGTGAAGGTAACGACAAACCACAGCGTCAACGCCGTGCGCAATATCTTTAGCAACCAGAAGCGTGTCATTGGGCTCCGTTTTCTGGAACTGATGTTTCAGCTATTCCCGTTTTTTCTATATTTTTTTTAAGATAATCACGGGAATAGATTATTATCTATTACAAAATAAGCCGGGTATTGATATCTACAGGATATGAAATATGGCATCGAATTTCGTCACCTTCATTATTTCGCCTGCGTTGCGGAGGAACTGCACTTCAGTCGTGCGGCAGACAGGCTTGGCATGGCCCAGGCGCCTCTCAGCCAGCAGATCCGTCAGCTTGAAGACCGCATTGGAACCCCCCTTTTTCTTCGAACGACGCGAAGCGTGAAACTGACACCAGCGGGAGAAATCTTCCTGCGGCACGCCATGGAAATCCTAGGGGGGATAGATCGGGCGGTCACGCACACCCGTTCTATTTCTGGCGACGATAGTGGAACGATCTCCGTCAGCGGCGTCCATGTCGCCTTGTCCCACGTATTACCAGGCGTCATTGCTCAGTTTCACACGAAATATCCGGCGATACAGGTGGACGTCCAACTCCTGGGAACTGCGAGCCAACTGGAGATGCTTCAGAACGGCAATGTGCAAGTCGCTTTCATTCGGCCGACAAACCCTGCCGGTTTTTTGAAGACAGAACATTTGCTGCGAGAGGGTTTCGTCGCCGTCTTGCCAAAGCATCACAGGCTTGCGGAACAAACCAGTATCGGCGTCAAGGATTTTGCTGGAGAACCCATCATCACCTACGCGCCAACGGTCGGCGCAAGTTATCACCATGTCATCATGGACGCATTTCGTCGTGCCGGCATTTATCCGATGGTGGTTCAGGAAGTGTCCCACACCCTCGCAATCGCGACGCTTGTCGCTGCGGGCGTCGGTATCGCAATCGCACCCTCCTGGCTCGCCCATAATCTTAGCCCACATCTGGTCTACCGTGCGCTGACGGAGATACCGGACGAGGTGGAACTCGTCGTGGGCTGGCAGGCCAATGAAAAATCGAAAGCCGTGCTCGATTTCGTCGAATTTTCAAGGCGGCAATTTTCCGGCCGAAACCGTCTTTTGCCTGCAGATATCGCGTAGCCGCGCACTATTCGAAAGGGAAAACTTGACGTGAGATGAAGCCGTCGCTGAGGCCGACGCCCTGCTGTTGACGATCCCGAACCAGCAGGGCGTCGATGACAGCGTCCCTGTTCTCGATTCGATTTTGAAACACGTCGCGCCAGAACTGGCCTGCGTTGATGGTACAGGGTCCACGGCATCCATGAAGGCCGTGGACCAGCGCCGTCTATTCGGCGACATCCAGAACCAGTCCCTTCGTCAGTTCCAGTGCCTGACGCTCGAAGAGACCGCGATAAATGCCACCCTTCTTCTGGATGAGGCTGACATGCGTGCCCTCTTCGGCAATCGTTCCGTGGCTGAACACCAGCAACCGATCGAGCGAGCGGACCGTCGATAGACGGTGCGCGACAACCAGTGTCGTCCGCCCCAGCATCAACCGTTCCATCGCGGTCTGAATCAGCATTTCCGATTCCGAATCCAGGCTGGACGTCGCCTCGTCGAGAATGAGGATCGGGGCATCGGCGAGAAACGCTCTTGCGATTGCAATCCGCTGGCGCTCCCCACCTGAAAGCTTGACACCGCGCTCACCCACCAGCGTGCCATAACCCTTCGGCAGCGCTGTGATGAAGCCGTGGGCGCTTGCCAGCTTTGCGGCGTTCTCGATCTCGAGCTGCGTGGCGTTCGGCCGCGCATAGGCGATGTTTTCCGCAAGTGAGCGATGAAACAGGATCGGTTCCTGCTGCACGATGGCGATCTGCTGGCGCAGCGATGCCTGCGACACTTGCGAAATATCCTGCCCGTCGATGCTGACAGTGCCATCGCTGACGTCATGCAGCCGCTGGATCAGCTTGATGAAGGTCGTCTTGCCCGAACCGGAATGACCCACAAGACCCACCCGCTCACCCGGCTTGATGGTGACCGAAAAGTCCTTGTAGAGGGGTGCGAGATGTTTGCCATAGTGGAAGCTCACCCGCTCGAATTCGATTTTCCCCTCATCGATGACAAGCGTTTTTGCATGGGCGACATCATCGATGCCAAGCGGCTGCGAATGGATAGACACCAGTTCCTCCATATCGTTGACCGAGCGTTGCAGGTTGCGAATATGCATACCGATCTCACGCAGGTAGCCCTGGAGGATGAAGAAGGCCGTCAGAACGAAGGTGATATCACCGGCATTGGCATTCCCACTGGCCCACAGTAAAAGCGCAAGACCGATCACCCCTGCCCGCATGATGCTGAGCAGGCCCGCCTGCAGGGTGCCGTTGATGGTGCCACGCGTCCATGTGCGCTTTGTTCTGTCCTGCCACTTGCCCATGACACGTGTCAGGCGCAGGTCCTCACGTTCCTCGGCACCGAATGCCTTGACCACCGCATTGCAGGTCACGGCATCGGCCAACGATCCGCCAAGCCGGGTATCCCAGGCATTGGCAAGACTGGCCATCGGCGCAACGTAGCCAAGCGCCATGCAGACGGTGATGACCACAAACAGCACGGAACCGAGCCCGACGAGCAGACCCATCATTGGCCAGTACCATGTCATCAGAACGGTGGAGCCGATCAGCATGACGATGGAAGGAAACAGCGCGACGAATACCGTGTCGTTCAACAGATCGAGCGCCCACATGCCGCGTGTCACCTTACGCACGGTAGAGCCTGCGAAGCTGTTGGCGTGCCAATCGGAGGAAAAGCGCTGGATGCGGTGAAACGAGTCGGCGGCAATATCCGTCATCGATCGCAGCGTGAAGCTGATGATCGTCATGAAGGTCGCATGACGCAGGATGACCGCCAGAACGGCGAGGCCCATAAGCCATGAAAATGCAGTGAGCGCATTGTTCCACACATCAGGATCGTTTGCCGTACCCGATACGACGGCGTCGACCAGCTGACCGGCAAACATCGGCGTCAGCACGTCGGCCAGCGTTGAAAACAAGACGGCGACAAGCATGAAAGCAACACGACCGGGCTGCCTGCGCCAATGCTGCCAACAGAAGCGAAAAACGCTGCGGAACGCCTGACTTCGGCGTAATTTCAAACCAAATGACATGATAAGCACCCGGCAGCGGCCGGTCCCATGAAAAGAATGAAAAGGGAATCCGCGCTATGTCGCTGCGCGAAAGAAATTCAGAAAAAGACAGAAGGAACCGGGCTTACCGGTTGTCGTGTGGCGATCTCTTGAAGAAAAAAGAAAGAGAGCGTCAGCTCTTTGAGGCTGAAGCCACCGGGGAGTTTGAAAAATATGCCATCGAATACCTCCCTCGTTCAGGTTGCTGGAAGCAGAATACGCGGCGTTTATCGAAACGCCAACCCCGTTTCATGCATCAGGCGTCACTAAACCTTAAGGTGCGGCAGAGTTGCAACAGGGTGGGACGCGCAAAATGATTGCCGGCAGATGTTAGCAAGCGAATATTTCTCCTCGATATCGGCACTATTCTGGATGATTATTTGGCGACTTCTGTTGGGTAAAAGGTGAATATCGGCCCATAACTTATGCTGGAGCATGCCATGACGTTGCGGATCAATCAGACTGCCCCCGACTTTACAGCAGACACAACACAGGGATCGATCAGTTTCCACGAGTGGATCGGAGACAGCTGGGCTGTTCTGTTTTCCCACCCCAAGAATTTCACGCCCGTCTGCACCACGGAGCTCGGCGCGATGGCCGGTCTCGATGGGGAGTTCAAGGCACGCAATGTGAAGGTCATCGGTATCTCGGTCGATCCGGTGGAAAGCCACTCGAAATGGAAGCAGGACATCCAGACGGCAACCGGCTTTGAGGTTGGCTACCCGCTAATCGGCGACAAGGACCTCAAGATCGCCAAGCTCTATGACATGCTGCCGGATGATGCGGGCGAAAGCTCCGAAGGACGCACACCTGCCGATAACGCCACTGTGCGTTCCGTCTATGTCATCGGCCCTGATAAGAAGATCAAGCTGATCCTCACCTATCCGATGACGACAGGCCGTAACTTCGATGAGATCCTGCGCACCATCGACTCGATCCAGCTGACGGCAAAACATCAAGTCGCCACGCCTGCCAACTGGAAACAGGGGGACGACGTGATCATTACGGCTGCGGTCTCCAATGAGGATGCGATAACGCGGTTTGGATCATTCGAAACGGTGCTGCCATATTTGCGCAAGACGAAGCAGCCGCAGGCTTGATGGTCGGGTCGGACAAGATGATTTTCACCTTTTGACACCAAGAACGTGACACAAAACAAAGCCCGTTGCTCTGCCCTTGCTAAGCGGGACTGTAGCGGCACTAGGTGCCGCTACAGTCGTCACAGGGACTTTATGGAAGCTCTCGGACGGAAGGCTCTCTGTCCCAGTGCCTTTGTGCCGCAACGCTCATGAACTGCTCGATGGGGACAACGCCGTCATCGATTTCGACATTGGCTCGATCAAGCAGCAGCTTGGTCGCCTTGCAATAGCCGATGGTTTTGCAATGCCCGTAGGCATCCATGAACCATTGTACCGCGGCGGCTTCCTTTTTGAGCTTTTCAGCGGCCTCAGGCGCCAGGACCGAAGCGACGGCATCGAAAATGAACGATGGTGAGCCAGCCAATTGTCCATCGGCCTTCAGTTCCCCGCCATCGACTTTCAAGCCGCCAACTTTTCTTGCAACAAGGAAAGCGGTTCCGCCTGCTTTTTCAATATCGGCCACTAGCGTGTCGATGGACGCCTTGTTAGATCCTTCGTCGAAGAGGATGCCGACTTTACGGCCCTGCAGCGTTTTGAGGTCGTTCTTCTGAATGGACAATGCGTCCGACGTCGCCATGTCGATCGGTTGTTTTGCGGGCGTCGATTTTTCCGGCAAGTCTATCCCCAAACCATCCGCTACTCTTTGGGCTAGCCCCTCATCGATGTTGCGGAGATTGGAAACGACGTTTGTTCTGACGTGCGGCATCTGAACTTTGGAAAGTTCAAAAACGAGTGCCGAAACGATATGGGCTTTCTCGTTATTCGTTTGCGAGTTGAAGAACATGCGGGCCTGGCTGTAGTGGTCCGCAAACAGTGCGTCGCGCTGGCGCAGCTTCTGCGTTGGGTCATTCCGTTCAGCGTTCTCACGAAAGGTCGCAAAACCACTCGTCGCGGATGCACGAGGCCCGCTGTCTTCGCCGGCTTCAGACAAGCTGTTGGGCTCGTAGTTCGCCCGTCCTTTCGGAACAAGCGTCTGCATAAGGCCATCGCGCTGGAAATTATGAAACGGACACTTGGGAGCGTTGACCGGGATCTGGTGGAAATTCGTAGTTCCCAAGCGAGACTTCTGCGTATCGAGATACGAGAACAGTCGTCCCTGTAACAGAGGATCGTTGCTGAAATCGATACCAGGGATGACGTTGCTTGGGAGGAACGCGACCTGTTCCGTCTCGGCAAAGAAGTTATCGACGTTGCGGTTCAGGGTCATTTTCCCGATAATCTCGACGGGAATGTCTTCTTCAGGAATGAGTTTCGTTGCATCCAGCACGTCGTAGGGCTGCTTCATTGCCCACTCTTCATCGAAGATCTGTATGCCGAGATCCCAGGCGGGGAAGTCGCCCTTATCGATGGATTCAAACAGGTCACGGCGTTGGAAATCCGGATCTGCGCCTGCAATTTTGACCGCTTCGTCCCATGTCGTAGATGCCAGACCGAGGTGAGGCTTCCAGTGGAACTTCACGAACTTGCCTTCGCCTTTCTCATTCACGAACCTGAAGGTGTGAACGCCGAAGCCTTCCATCATTCGGAAAGAACGCGGTATCGTGCGATCAGACATAGCCCACATGATCATGTGCATGGATTCCGGCATCAGGCTAACGAAATCCCAAAAGGTATCATGGGCTGATGCTGCCTGCGGATAGCCTCGGTCTGCCTCCATCTTGACACTGTGAATGAGGTCAGGGAACTTGATCGCGTCCTGGATGAAGAAGACCGGGATATTGTTGCCGACCAAATCCCAGTTACCGGTCTCGGTGTAGAACTTGACGGCAAAGCCCCTGACGTCACGGGGGGTGTCGACCGACCCTGCACCGCCAGCAACTGTGGAGAAGCGGACGAAGACCGGACAGGCGTTGCCGACCTTTTGAAAAATGGAGGCTTTCGTCAGGCCGGGAATGCTCTTGGTGCATTCAAAAACGCCATGAGCGCCCGATCCGCGCGCATGTACGATCCGCTCGGGGATCCGCTCATGGTCGAAATGGAAGATTTTTTCTCTTAGAACGAAGTCCTCAAGAAGCGTGGGGCCTCGGCTCCCCGCCTTCAGACTGTTCTGGTTATCGGAAATCCGATGTCCGAAGTTATCGGTCAGAAACGCGCCATCGTCAGCATCGTCGCCGGGAACCTTCTGGTGCAGCTCGCCACCTTCAGCGTGATGCTGTTCAGGCGTAAACTGTCCGCTGCCGGGAGGCTGAGCCCTCAATGCGTTTTCAGTGCTGGGCGAATTTTCGCTATCATTGCGCTCTGTCATGGAATTTCCCTTTTAAAGGATTGAGGGGAAGATAACCCGAAGCGCATGTCCTGGCGTTGGATTGCCGATGGCTGGGCTGCTCACCAGAGAGAATGTTCACCGCCCCTGACGGTTCCCTAATATAATGAGATTTCGATGGATCTTGCGCGCTCAACCCAAGCGGCGGCCTTCGTCTCCCGCTGGTTAGGCCGGCGACGGCAGCGGGCAGAATAGAACTGATTCCACATTCTTAAAAACGATATCGAATTCTTAATATAACAGTTATCCTACATATTCTTATATTTTTAAATAATTGAAATTATTGAATATACAGTATGTATTTTTATGGGGCTTCACATCGTGACAATAGGTTCGAAAGTTTACGCGCTATGGGCGAAACATAGACATTTGATCGGTGACAGCGGTGGAAATTTTGGGATGCTTGCAGCCCTGATGGCGCCAATCTTGCTGGTCTCAGCCGGGGGGGCGGTTGATGTCATGAATGCCATGACCGAAAAAAGGCACTTGCAGGAAAAGCTTGACGCCGGCGTTCTGGCCGCTGCAACGAAGGCAACGCCCCAGGCACAAAGAAGCGAAATCGAGAATTTTTTAGGCGATCTGGTCTCCCAAGACGGTCAGACCATTGATTTAAAGAATGCCGTGTCGGTGGCGTCCAATCCGGATGGAAGTGTCACAGGTGACTATAGGGCAGACTTCAAACCGTCATTTCTGCCGCTGATCGGCATGAACACGATGCTTATTTCGGTGTCGGCCACGGCTTTTGCGCCGAAGGCGAAATCGGCCGGTGCCTGTCTTTACGTTCTCGGAAATCAAAATCAGGCGGTTCTGGTCAACTCCGGTGCCCGGGTAAAGAGCGAAGACTGCGGAATAGACGTCCAGTCCGTCAGCAATCCGGCATTCATCATGAACAGTGGCTCGACGATCGACACCACACGGTTTTGTGTAAAGGGCACGCAGTACATCAAGAATGGCGGCACGCTGAGCAACCTGCAGGTCGGCTGCAACGCGGCCACCGATCCATATGCCGGTAAAATAGCCGAGCCGAAACTCCCGAGCACCTGCACCGAAAGCGGCACGAAGGACGGGCAAACGCAGTCGATCAAGCCGGGCATGCATTGCGATCTGACATTCAACGGCAGTCCAACCGTCACCTTCGAACCAGGTCTTCACATCGTCAAGGGACGCATGATCATCAACAGCAATTCGACGGTCATCGCAAATGGTGTGACGTTCTATTTTCCCGACATCGACAGCGAAATCCGCGCCAATGGGGGCCTCACCTTCAAAGCCTCGCCACCAACGAGCGGCACCTACAAGGGCGTGTTGATGTTTGAGAAAACAAGCAACATGACCGTTGGATCGAACACCCGCCAATACATCTTCAACGGATCGAACGGCGAGACGCTGGAGGGTATCATCTATCTTCCCAACCGCGATGTGACCTATAATTCAACCACCAATCAGGCCAACAAGATTTCGTTGGTGGTCAACACCATGATCATCAATTCCGCCAACTGGACGCTGAAATCCTACGACGGCGGCGACAGCGGAGCGAAAACCGCAGCTCGATTGGTCAAATAAGGCGTCATCTGGTTGAAGGTGCATGACAGGCCCCTTGTGTCCTCTGGCCCCGCCCTCACGGCGGACCATCAGGTCGTGGAGAAGCTGGCCTTGGTCATTCTCAATCTCGATTGACTGGATAGGCCAAGAAGCTCAGCTCCAAGACCGCGTTTGATGAGGATGGCATCCATCAGGACGGTAGATGATCACCACTGTTGCGAGACGGCTCACAGCGCAAATTCTTTTCCCAAATTGGCATTGTGAAGGATAATTTTCATCTTGCTTGACTGCACGTCCCTATTCTATGCTTCACCTGTTCTCAGGGCGGGGCGCAATTCCCCACCGGCGGTATCGGGTTTACCCGCAGCCCGCGAGCGCTTTCGGTTTTACCGAAAGGTCAGCAGATCCGGTGAGATGCCGGAGCCGACGGTATAGTCCGGATGGAAGAGAACGAGGTGGCAGAAACCCGCAAACAGCGGGCTATGCTGCGTTGTTCGCCCAAGGGAGACTTGGCGTTTTTCCAAAAACGCGAAAGTGCCGGAAACGGCAGAACCCTTGAAAGGCAAGACATGACCATTTCGACAATAGACGATGCGATAGCAGCCATTGCGCACGGTGAGATGATCATCGTCGTGGATGACGAGGATCGTGAAAACGAAGGTGATATTATCGTCGCATCCGACAGTATCACGCCACAGCAGATTGCGTTCATGATGAACCATGCTCGCGGCCTCATCTGCGTGGCCGTTCCGGGCGAACGGCTGGACGAACTCGATATTCCGCTGATGGTGCCGCGCAACACCGAGTTTCACAAAACCGCATTCACCGTATCGGTGGACTATATTCCGGGTACCACGACCGGCATTTCCGCCAGCGATCGCGCAACCACCATTCGCGCGCTGGTATCGCCTGAAACCAAGCCGGATGATTTTGCCCGTCCGGGGCACATCTTCCCGTTGCGCGCCCATCCGCTTGGCGTTCTCGGGCGCACGGGCCATACCGAGGCCGCAGTCGATCTTTGCCGTCTGGCCGGCAAATTCCCCAGCGGCACGATCTGCGAAATCGCAAATGACGATGGGACCATGGCACGGCTGCCACAACTGCTCGTCTTTGCGAAACGTCACGGCCTGCCCGTCGTAACGATCAAGGATCTGGTCGATTACCTGACGGCTCGCGAACACATCTCAACCGACATGACTGAAAAGCAGGTTGCCTGAACGGTGAACAGCAAAATGCGCCCTTTCGGGGCGCATTTTTCAACACAAGATCATGGCTAAAGCTGCAGATCAGCCTGCGTAACGCGAAGCGTACCAGGACTTGAAGAGTGTATATTGCGTTTCGAGCTGACGCCGCTGGGAAGCGCTCAATTCGTCGCTCTCATTGAAGTGCAACGCGTATTCCGTGTCACCGTTCAACACCATCAGATATTTGTAGTGCAGCACGAGATCCGGACCCTCATCGTAGGTCGACAGAATGGTCAGTGCTTCCTCGAGTTCCAGCGCATCACGACGCGCTGTCGCGTCGCCCTTTGCCGCCTTCTGGCACAAAGACACGAGATGAAGGACTTCCTTTGGCAGCGCGTTACCGATGCCGGTGATGGCACCACCCGCGCCACAATTGACGAAGCCGTGATAGACGCCGGTGTCGACACCCACCATCAGGGTCAGGTCGTCATCGCCAGCGGTGATGTTTTCAGCCGCATAGGTCATGTCCGCCTTGCCGCCGAACTCCTTGAAACCAATCAGGTTGGCGTAACGCGAGCGCAGATCGAAGAACAGGTCCGCACGGGTGGCAAAGCCATAATAGGGGCTGTTGTAAATCACGGCTGGCAGGCCATTCGCCGCTTCCAGAATGGCCGAAAAATGTGCCTTCTGCGCGGATGAAGACGAACCGCGCGACAAGACACGGGGAATGACCATCAACCCCTTGGCACCGACCTGCGCCGCATGGGCTGCGTGGCTGACGGCCGATTTCGTGTTGATGGCGCCCGTGCCGACGATCACCGGGATACCCGCTTCGGCCAGCCGACGCACACCTTCCTGGCGCTCCGCATCGGTCAGAAGCGGCCAATCACCCATGGAACCGCAATAGACGACAGCCGACATGCCGGCGGCGATCAGATCCTTGCCCGTCTTGACCAGGGCGTCGAAATCGGGGGTCCGATCCGCCTTGCAAGGCGTCATGAGAGCAGGAATGCAGCCAGTGAAAATCGTATCTGCCATTGTCGTCGCCTCGTTCCAATCAAACATAAGACATTCACTACCAAGGAAACGCGTTACTGTCGACAAATAAAATACAAACCCTAACACTCGTATTTCGAAGCCTCGGGATATCGCTTCCCACCCAATCTCAGAGCCGGATATCGACGCTCTGTCTCGTATCGGCCGTAATATAGGACCGGATTTGCTGAACGATCTGGTCGGCATGAACAAGCGCCACCTTATCGGCCCGTTCGACGTCCCGCGAGATGATCGTCTGGATCATGTCCTCATGCTCGCTGACGTAATCACGCGGGAGCACATCATTGAAGGAGGAGTAATAGAGGCGGACGATGCGACGCCCCTCGTCCAGAAGCCGGGTGAACAGCTCGCAATAGTGGCGGTTGCCGCCCGCATAGGCGATAGCAAGATGAAAATCGCGGTTGGTGGAAATCATCGCCAGCACGTCGCGCTCATCGACCGCCCTTTCGAACGACGTCTGAAATGCCCTGATGGTGACGATATTATCCGCCGTATGGTTTGCCGCCGCAAGCCGCGTGGTAACGCGGTACATCAGCGTCAGCGCGTCGAAAAATTCCGGCAAACCGAGAAAGTCGATCTGCGACACGATGGTTGCGCGGTTCGTCAGGGTCGTGATCAGCCCTTCGGCAGACAGTTTGACCAGCGCCTCGCGGATCGGCGTGCGAGACAACTCGAACCGGTCGGAAAGCTGCACCTCGTCAATGGGGCTACCCGGTGCAAGCTTGAGCTCGATGATTTCATTACGAAGCGTCTCATAAACGGTGGAGACACCGAAACCGCGACGGGGCGCCTGCCGCTCCTTGTCGTCAACCCTGTCGTTCGTATTCATCTGCACCCGCATCCTGCAACCATATTGATATTTTCGTTTACGACATTCAACGCGATAACGAAATCCCCATACAGGAAACCGCCCGCGACACGCGCGGGCGGTTTTGATCTTCACCTTATCATCGGGTCGTTCAAGCCATCAGGCTCAAAACTCTTCCCAGTCCGATTTCACCGCGGCATTGCCGTTGAAGGCAGACGCCACCTTGCGGCCCAGCGCACGCGCCGGAGACTGGACGGGACGTTCTGCCTGCGTGGCCTGGCGCACCGGCGCTTCGTAACCGCCGCCCAGCTTGAACTGGCCCAGCAGATGGTTGAGCGAGGCCGCCTCGCGGGCCAGCGTATGACTGGCTGCCGTCTGCTCTTCCACCATGGCTGCGTTCTTCTGCGTGTCCTGGTCCATCTGGTTCACAGCCGTGTTGATCTGCTGGAGACCGGAGGACTGTTCCTGCGCGCCATCCACGATCGCCAGGACGTGACGGTTGATTTCCTGAACTTCGGCAACGATGGTTTCTAGCGCACGACCCGTTTCACCCACCAGCTGCACGCCCTGCTGGACCTGGCCGTTCGATGTCGTGATCAGCGCCTTGATGTCCTTGGCTGCGTTTGCGGAACGCTGGGCC